>NZ_AFQV01000018.1:0-127500 GCF_000220085.1 Streptococcus mitis SK1080
TAAAGGCATTGAATACTCTATCTAATTTCTATTCCTTAGTGGGTCGTGAACAAGAATATGAGGCAAACTACTTTCATTTAATGGAGTTATATCAGACAAAAAATTTTGAGCATCAAGAGTTTTTATTTGGCTACATCAGAGTTCGTTACAACTACGCTCACTACCTAGTGTCAAAGGAAAAATATAACGAAGCCATCCAAGAAGCTCTTGAGACGATTGAACTCTGTAAACAAAGACAGACAAGCTACCAACTGGCTCCTCTACTTATTCTTGTAGGAAATGCTGGAGCCAAATTTCTAGACAGAGAACAAGTCAAAAATTATTATATAGAAGCAAGAGAGTTATGTAAGATTTATAACAATCCTTTAATGTTGATGAAGATAGAAAATTATTTGAAAGAATTAGATACTGTTTAGTTAATCTTGACATTATAGTTTTTCTGAAACGTTAAATAACCTGTAAGGCTGATAGTGAAATTAATACTATCAGCCTTATAATTATGTGACTATTAGTTCGTCTCGCTCCGCTAGGTGCGAGACAAAAAAACCACCCGCTATGCGGGTGGTCATGATTTACTCGTAAATACAAGGTCAATCAGCTAAAAACAGCTGTCTTACTCTACAGATTTCAAGGCTTCAAGCATATCAACCTTTCTCAGATGATAATTGACAAAGAAACCAAGCAAGGTCAAAATGATGCTTACTGCTGCCACTGGGATTACATAGACTTCCCAGCCTACCTGCGGATAAAAGAGAATGGTCGCAGGCGAAATCATTTGAATCAAAAATTGGTGTAAATAGAAACCAGATACCAAACCAAGTACGATTCCCACAAGGGACAGCACAATCGTCTCACGGTAAATGTAGAGAGTGACTTCATTGTTATGAAAACCGAGAACCTTGATAGTGGAGAGTTCACGGATTCTCTCAGCCACGTTGATATTGGTCAGATTGTAAAGGATAACAATAGCCAACAGAACCGATACGATGACCAAGATAGTCATAGTCTGATTGAGTGAACTTGCGACCGAGTCAAAGAGTCGAATGGCTGAAGCATTTTGGACAACGCTGGACACCGCAGATTGATTCATAAGTAAGCCAGCCTGCCATTCGATACTAGTAGCACTGGTATCCCTTAACGAGACCAGATAAGTGTTGGCTTGGGGTAGCTGTCCGTAAATTTGCTCATAGTCAGTCTGACTCATATAAATAAAGTGACCAACGTAGTTCTCAGCAATGGCAGCGACCTTTAGCTTCTTACCTTCAATTTCTAGAGTCTGTCCAACCTTAACACCTGCCAGCTGGGCAAGTTTAGCTGTAATAACGACGCCATCTTTTAATGTCAGCTCTTGCTGATGATGTTGCAGATGGATAAAGGGAGTCAAATCTTCCTTCTCTGTCATCATAAGGGTAATGGTTTGAAGACCAGCCTTACCTTTGAAATCCTTGTCTAGCGTTTGTGAATAGATTTTCTGGTAGGCTTGGATATCCTGCCCTTTCAACACTTCTTCTAGATTTGCCTTGTCCTGATTGGTCGCACTAGGATTTTCAGAGACAATCATTTGATACTGTTGGATTTGTTGAAACTGTCTAGACGGAACTCCTGCTACAGAGGATTGGATTCCCAAACCTGCAAAGAGCAGGGCTACAGAACCTGCCACACCAAAGATCGTCATCAACATCCGTTGCTTATAACGGAAGATATTGCGAGCAGTTACCTTATGAGTAAAACTGAGACGGCGCCAGATAAAACTGATGCGCTCCAGTAAGATTTTAGCTCCTTTAACAGGAGGTTTAGGCAGTAAAAGCTGGGCTGCTTCATCATGAAGTTCCCTCCTAGCCACCAGGTAGGCTGGTAACACACTCGCCAACCAACTTAAACCAAGAGCTAATAAACTATAGCTCCAATAGAACTGAATCTGGGTTTCTCCCACTACCATACCTTTTGTAATGACACTTGAAATCACACCGGCTAGCAAATAATGGCCAAGTATGCTACCTAGAGCTGTTCCGACAGTCCCAGCTACTAGACCATAGAGGAGAAATTTGGCGATAATATCCTTACTGCGATAACCCAAGGCCTTAAAAATCCCAGCATGTGTTCGCTCTTCATCCACAAAACGAGTCATGGTTGTAAAGGTCACCATGGCTGCTACGGCATAAAGCACTACAGGAAAGATATTGCCCACTGCCCGAATACTGGCTGAAGCATTACTGTACATGAGGTAGCCTTGACCGCCAGGCATGGTCTGACGATTATAGACTTGATACTTGGGCTCAGCTAAATCATCCAAGACTTGCTGATATTTTTCTAGTTTTTCCTTTTCTTGGGCTAGATTTTGTTCAGCCTGCTTTAGTTTGTCCTCTTCCTTGCTCAATTCCTGCTTGGCTTGGGTAAGTTGAGAACTAGCCTGCTCTCTCTGAGCTTGAGGAAGCAAGGCTAGTTGACTTTCCTGAGCCTGTAAACGAGCTTGAGCAGCTACTAAACGACGCTTGCCTTCCTGCAGATTAGTCTCAGCCTTATCAAGGGTTTCTTGGCCTTTGCCTAGAGACTCTTGTCCTTCTTTTTTCAAGAGTTGCAGACGTGCCTTGCCATTATCTGATAAAACTTGTTCAAGATCTTCCTGACGTTGCTTGGATTTCTCTTCATAAGCTGCTGAAAAAGCATTTAAGCCTGCTAAATCTTGATATTTCAAACGAGCTATATTGTAAACTTTCTGATCAAACTGACTAGGTAAAATCACCCCATAGGCTGTCAGAGTCCCACTTCCACTTCCTGCGTAGCCCATATCTCGCTGGGAGAGGATTTCAGCTGAATCCACAAAACCAGTAATGGTATAAGTATGGTCTTTTAAAGAGGAATGACCCTCTTCTTTTTCTTTAAAACTAATCTCCTGTCCCACGCTGTATTGGCCTTGCAAATGAGTGGCCAATGCGATTTCCTTGTCTGACTGAGGAAGTCGTCCCTCTCTTAGCTGAAAGGTTGAAATTCGCTCTGGTTTGGAGTACAGCCGAATGGCATCCTGCCCATTTTCCATAGTCACATCTGTCAAATAGCCAAACTCAACCTCTGCGCCCTCTATCTGTTCTAGTTCTTCTTGATCTGCTTGATCCAAACCATAATTAGACATAACTGCCAAATCCAGAGTTTGAGCAGTTGTTAAATAAGCATTAGCTGTCGCCTCCATGTTGGGGCTAGTCACTTTGAGGCCTACTAGGGCTAAAGAACCCAACATCATCAAGGTCAAGATGGATAAAAAACGCCCCTTGGAGCCTGTGAAGGACTGAATTAAGTCCTTCCAATAGGTTTTTCGCTTGATCATGCTAGTACTCCAAACTGTCGATATCCTGAGGATGCTGGTTCATCACCACATCCTTGACACTGGCATCGTGCATATGAATCACGCGATCAGCAATGGGCGCCAAAGCTCCATTGTGAGTCACGATAATCACCGTCGCTCCCTTTTGACGAGACATATCTTGGAGGATTTTCAAAACCTGCTTGCCCGTCTGATAATCCAAGGCTCCAGTCGGTTCATCACAAAGGAGGATTTTAGGATTTTTGGCTACCGCGCGTGCAATGGAGACTCGCTGTTGCTCCCCTCCAGAAAGCTGGGCTGGAAAATTATTGAGACGATGAGCCAGACCTACATCTGTCAATACCTGTTCAGGATTCAAGGCATCTGTCACGATTTCAGAGGCCAGTTCCACATTTTCCTTAGCTGTCAAATTGGACACTAGATTGTAGAACTGAAAAACAAACCCGACATCATTTCTACGGTAATTGGTTCTCTGGTGGGAACTATAGTCTGCAATATTAACACCATCTATCCAGATTTCCCCTTCATCATTGGTATCCATTCCCCCAAGAAGGTTAAGAACCGTTGACTTGCCTGCACCAGACGCACCAAGGATAATCACTAGCTCCCCTTTTTCAATTTCAAAATTCACATCACGATTGGCCACAATCTCCGTGTCCCCAACCTGATAACGCTTGTAACAGTGTTTCATCTCAATATAAGCCATCAAACCCACCCTCTCTTAAACAAATTACTTCATATTACCATTATAACGCTTTTTCAACTAGTTGGAAACTGCTTACATTCTCAAATCCTTATTAAAAGGCAGTTTCAAATTACTGCCTTCTAACATCTTCTTAAAAATAAAATTGAACCAGATCGCCTTCTGCTGTTGCCACCGAAATACAATCTTTCCCCATGCATTTCACTTCTGCTTTTTCTTGATTCACTTCAACCACACTCTTCTCAATACCTGGATAAGAGACTCGCAAATCTCCCCCACTTCTTGATAAAATGGTCAACTGTAAGAGTTTTTTATCCTCCCACCTCATGCTCACTTCAAAATGTCCACGTGCCATTAAGCCTGAAACGGAACCTCTTGACCATGCATCAGGTAGGGCAGCTAGAGGTACCAGATAAGCTGCATGAGACTGAAGTAACATTTCTGCCATGCCACTGCTAGCACCAAAATTACCATCTATCTGAAAAGGAGGATGGCTACACCAAAGATTTGGCAAGGTGGATGACTTTAACTGCTCTGCTAATAATTTATGGGCTCGATTGCCATCTCCTAGACGCGCCCAAAGATTGATCTTATTAGCCTTGGACCAACCTGTGCCCCCATCTCCACGATCATTGAGACTAGCACGCGCGGCTTCAAGATACTCCTGCCCCTTATAGCTAAAGAGATTGCCAGGATAAAGTCCCACTAGATGGGAAGCGTGCCGATGCTGGGCCTCCACTTTTTCATTTTGAAAATGTTGCTCTTCCTCCTCATACCACTCCCTGATTCGACCAGATTGAGTGATTTGAAGAGGATTAAGCAAGTCAAACTTTTCCTTGACCTCAGTCAACAAGTCCTCATCCAGACTCAATTCCTGAGCAGCCTGAATAAAATCATGAAATAACTGCCAAATCAGAGATTGGTCATAGGTATTGCCAATCGAAATCGGACCATGTTCTGGAGAATAAGACGGAGAAGAGACCCAACGCTGCGCCTGCTGGTCCTTATGTAAAAAGGCATTCCAAAAACGAACCGTTTCCCTCAACATGGGATAAATTTTCTCCCTGAGATAGTCTTGATCCCTATAAAATGAATAGGCTTCATAAACAGTTTGCATCATCCACGCATTGGCAGCTGGTGACCAACCCCAATAGTAATCCCAACCAGGTGCCGTCCAGCCAAAAGGAGTCGCTTGAGTATGAACCAACCAACCATTCTCCTCCCCTTCCTGAGAGACGATTCCTGCATACCTTGCAGCCGCTAGACGACCATAGACACGCAAATCATCTATATAATTGATGACCGGAAAGGCCGTCTCTAGAAGATTAGTAACATAGGCTGGCCAATAATTCATCTGCAGGTTGATATTCAGGTGATAGTCCGAATTCCACGGAGGATTGTCGACCGCATTCCAGACCCCTTGCAAGTTAGCTGGTAGAGCATCTGGACAATCTCTGGAAGAACTAATCAGTAAATACCGTCCATACTGGAAGAACAACTCCTCCAAAGCCTGCCCCTCTTGTGGCTTATAATTTTTTAGCAAATCATCTGTAGTGGATGCGTCAACATCAGACCCCAAATCCAATTGAACACTCTGGAATAAAGCTTGGTAGTCCTCAATATGCCTTGATTTCAATTGGGCATATCCCTTTTCTTTAGCTGTGTCCACCAAGTCTATCACCTGTTGCTCTAAATCTAGTTTCTTGCGATAATTGCTAGCAGGATTTTGGGCAAAATCTGTCTTAGCCGCCAAGAAGAGATTGGCATAACTGGCTCCTGATATCTGAATCTTATCCGACCAGACTCTAATGTCTCCATCCGTTTGCCAAGTTAGATAACTAGCAAACTGCAGGTCATTATCCTTAACCCGTCCCTTCATCAAAATATGAGAAGCAGTGATATTCAGCTGGCACTCCTTGTAATCATATTTTTCCTGCTCATACTTTCCATCAGAAGCCAAATCACGGGTCAAGGATAGTTCTATAGTAAAATCTAGAGTTTCCAACCCTTCCTTAATAAAGCGCTGAACCAAGAGATCATCTGGAAAACTCGCAAAGGCTTCACGTTCAAATTTCGTTCCCTTATAGACATAAGAAGTCGTCGCAAGTGCCTTACTAATATTCAGCTGTCTCTGGTAATCCGTCACCTGAGACAAAGTCTTGCCTTGATTACTAAACTCAATGAAAATATCTCCAAAGGACAGATAGGTCCCATATTGACTCGTTTGGGGCCCGACTAGGTGCTGTTCAGCCAGTTCCTTAGCAGTATTGTAGTCTCTCTTCTCCAAAGCCTGCCGAATCTCAGCTAAAAAACCATACTGGTCCTGAAGATTTCCACCCTGATAATCGGAACTATCAGGAAGTGGACCTCCAGACCAGAGACTTTTCTCATTGAATTGAATCCGTTCAGCCCCTATAAGCCCAAATACTTTAGCCCCTAAAGAACCATTGCCTATCGGTAAGGCTTCTTCTTCCCAACCCTTATATGTCGTTGACGCTGGTTTCGTGTAGGCCAATACATAATCTTGTTTTTTATTCCTTATCATACTTCCATACTAACATAAAAAGCCTAGAAATCAATTCTAGACTTACAATTTTTTATTTTCCAAGGTAGTATTCAGAAACTACGTTCAATTTTTCGTCAAATTCGAATACCAATGGTGGGAAGTTAGGGATTTCCACGTCCATGATTTCATCATCTGACAAACCTTTGATGTGTTTTACAAGGGCACGGATTGAGTTACCGTGAGCTCCTACGAATACGTTTTTACCATCTTTAAGAGCTGGAGCGATTTTATCTTCCCAGAATGGAAGGGCACGTTCCAAAGTCACTTTCAAGTTTTCAGCATCTGGAATAACTGAATCGTCAAGTGAAGCGTAACGACGGTCAGTGTGAGCTGAATGCTCATCATCACGGTCCATGTTTGGAGGCAATACATCGTATGAACGACGCCAGATGTGAACTTGCTCATCACCAAATTGTTCAGCAGCTTCAGCTTTGTTTTTACCAGTCAAACCACCGTAGTGACGTTCGTTCAAGCGCCATGATTTTTCAACTGGAACCCACAATTGGTCAGAAGCTTCAAGAGCCAAGTTAGTTGTTTTGATCGCACGTTTCAATACTGAAGTGTAAGCTTGGTCAAATTCGATACCAGCTTCTTTGATCAATTTACCAGCGTCAATCGCTTGTTGTGTACCTTTTTCAGACAAATCAACATCAGCCCAACCAGTGAAAAGGTTAGCTTTGTTCCATTCAGACTCACCGTGGCGAGCAAAAACCAATTTTACCATTAGATGGATTCTCCTTTAAATTTTCCGAGGTTTCCCCTCGTTTATCTATTCTATTTTACACAATTTTTCACAAAAAAGCTAGTCAAAACCAAAAAGGAAAGAACTGTTTGACAATCACATTATTTTTGGTTGTTGCTATTCTATCTTCATTATTTAATCTTTAAAAAACACCCCAATTTCTAATATTTGGGGTGTAATTTTACCAATTATTCTCAATTACTACAAAAAATAATTTCTATCTTACTGTAGTTGAGATGTCAAAGTTTTCAACTGTTTTTGCAAATTGTCTCTAAAGTCTTTCAATTGTTGAGACAATTTTGATTTATCATCTTCCTTAATCTCAGTTGACCCTAGCAAATCATATATTTTTTTCTGCGCATCGAATAATTTTTGAGTTGACTCTTTTAGTTTAGTAAACGACTCATTATTTTCCATAGCTGTGCCTTTGAAACTTTCCTCAGCTTTAGTAAAATAATCATCAAAAATCTTTTTATAAAGATCTATATAATCTGCATAAGTACGTATTGATTCAATCGCATCGTCTGTTACAACCGGTGTATCAAGAGTGATTGTTTCTTTTGAGGTATTAGATGTTGCTACTGTCTTCTCATCATTACTTGTTGAAGCAGTCTTTGAACTTTGTGCTCCACATGCAACGAGAAGAGAAACAGATAATAGAACTATTCCTAGACCGATAAACTTTTTTGTTCTTTTCATGCTAAAATACCTTTTATTCTTCTGATTTGAATTTCTTCAATGTTGCAAGGAATAGAGATCCTCCAATAATAGCAAGAATCCCCCCAACCCATCCTAAGAATGGAATGAGACTAACTCCACCAGAAACAATCATTAGTACAGACGGAGCTGCACCTACACGATTATCTCCTTTATAGTAAACAATAGCAATGATACCAAGAACAAGATTTGCAATCTTCAAGGCATTCAAGAGTAAGGCAACACCTGAAACAGCCCCTGCAGTAGCTCCTCCATTAAGAGTTGTAGCAGCTGTATTTACCGCTGTTCCTAACAAGACAAAAGGACCAATAAGAAGTAAAATTCCTCCCACAAGACCGACGATACCACTAATTAAAGCAAGTGTTTTTGATTTCATAATAAAATCTCCTTTTTATTTTTTCAAATAAGATTGTATCATATTTCCTAAAAAAAAAAGCATTTTCTGATATTATAAAATAAAAATTTGCATAATATGAAATAAAATATCATACTTTTCAGAAATCAAAAGCAACTGTGCAAATTTATTATTATAAAAATATGACACAATTTACCAATCTTATCCCTAATATCAAGTTCGTATTTTATCTTACTGCTGTTAGTTTGCTACCTTTCTCTTTGATTTGTGTTAAGTATAGTGTATTGAAACTAAAACAGTACACTACAGTTGCTAAAACATTTCTAAAAATTAATTTGATTTCCCCAATCAATTTGTTCATATCTTATTTCAATCTACTACACAAATTTTCAAAATAAATAAAAAGGCATCGTATCAGGTGTTCAAAAACTTGATACAATGCGTTTAACAGACTATAAAATTAGTTATCTTTTCTTCTCAAATTGAGTTTTCTCTAGATTTTTCAACCTTATTTCTCTTCAAATCCTTCTGCGACTGCGTCCGCAAAGTTTTCTTCTACGATACTTGCACAGTGGTCACAGATGACTGCCTGGTAGCTGCGTTCTGCTGTTGTTGGGTCGATACGACGGCAACGGTCACATACTTGGCCTGCAGCGCGTTCAACTGTAAAGGCTACATCTTCGAAGCTAACGGCATCTTCTGGAGCTGGTCCTTCTGCGATGGTCAAGTCTGACACGATCAAAAGTTGAGCTACATTGCTGTTTACTGCTTCGAGTAGAGTTTTCACAACTTCATTTGGATAAACTGTCAAGTGTGCTTCAAGTGATTTACCGATTACTTTTGCATTACGAGCTTCTTCCAAGGCTTTTTGAGCTTGTCCACGGAAGTCCATGAAGGCAGCCCATGTATCCAAGATTTCTTCTTGGTTAGCAAAAGTTTCCGCTTCTGGCAATTCTGACAATTGAACGAAGTCTTCAGCTTCAAATTCAAGGTATGACCAAATTTCTTCCGCAGTGTGAGGAAGGATTGGTGTCAAGAGTTTGGTGATTTTCACAAGAATGTCATAGAAAACAGTCTGCATTTGACGGCGTTCCAATGATTTAGCACCTTCGATGTAAACAACATCTTTGGCAAAATCAAGGTAGAAGGCTGACAAGTCAACGTTGATAAAGTTCACCAAGGCCTTGTAGATTGTCAAGAATTCAAAGTTTGCATAAGCATCACGAATCGTTTTCACAAGCTGGTTAAAGCGAATCGTCATGTACTTATCAACTGAACGAAGCTCATCGTAAGCTACTGTATCTTGAGCTGGGTTAAAGTCAGATGTATTGGCAATCAAGAAACGAAGGGTATTACGAATCTTACGGTAAGTTTCAGAGACTTGGCTCAAGATATCCATAGAGATACGCACGTCGTTGCTTGAATCCACACTTGTTACCCAGAGACGCAAGATTTCAGCACCGAATTGTTTTTCAACATCGCTTGGAGCAATGGTATTTCCAAGAGATTTAGACATCTTCTCACCTTTACCGTCAAGGGCAAAACCTTGTGACAAGATTTGTTTGTAAGGTGCTACGCCATGGTTGGCAACTGATGTGATGAGTGATGAGTTGAACCAACCACGGTATTGATCAGAACCTTCTAGGTAAAGGTCTGCTGGATAAGTCAACTCAGGACGGTTTACCACAACTCCATTCCATGATGAACCTGAGTCAAACCAAACGTCCATGATATCTGTTTCTTTCTTGAACTCACCATTTGGTGAACCTGGATGAGTAAATCCTTCTGGCAAAAGGTCCTTAGCATCACGTTCCCACCAAATGCTTGAACCATGTTCTTCAAAGAGTTGAGCTACATGCTCAATCGTTTCAGCAGTCATGATTGCTGTACCGTCTTCAGCGTAGAAGATAGGAAGTGGAACACCCCAAGCACGTTGACGAGAGATAACCCAGTCACCACGGTCACGGATCATGTTGTAAAGACGAACTTTACCCCATTCTGAGTGGAACTTCACTTTTTCAATTTCGTCCAAGATTTCTTGGCGGAATTTAGAAACTGAGGCAAACCATTGTGGTACTGCACGCCAGATGATTGGTTTCTTAGTACGCCAGTCAAATGGGTATGAGTGAGAGATTTCTTCTTGAGCAAGAAGGAGGTTACCAAGTTTTTCAATAACAGTTGGAACTACCTTTTCATAGAATTGGCCTTCAAACTCAGGACCAGCATTCTTCATCATGATACCACGTTCGTCAACAGTCACTGCGACTTCAAGACCATTAGCAATACCAACATTGTAGTCGTCCTCACCAAAACCAGGGGCTGTATGGACGATACCTGTACCAGAGTCAGTGGTAACGTGGTCACCAAGGATAACCAACTCATCTACAGCTGTATCCCATGGGTGTTCTGTTACGATGTGGTTCAATTCTTGACCACGGTAAGTTGCCAAAACTTGAGCATCAGCCCAACCAAATTTCTCAGATAAGCTAGTCAATAATTCTGCCGCAACCACAAACTTACGAGCTTCACCAGCAGGTTGAACCAAGACGTAATCAATATCCGCTCCAACAGTCAAACCACGAGAAGCTGTGATAGTAAATGGAGTTGTTGTCCAGACTACGATATAAGTCTCTGTATCTAGAACACCTTTGCCATCTTTTACCTTGTTGGCATAATAAAGGGAAGTCGAAACCAAATCATGGTATTCAATCTCTGCTTCAGCAAGGGCTGACTCAGATGACCAAGACCAGTAAACTGGTTTTGCACCACGGTAGATATAACCTTTATTAGCCATCTCACCAAATACACGGATTTGGGCTGCTTCATAGTCAGGAGTCAAAGTCACATATGGATTTTCCCAGTCACCAGAAACACCCAAACGTTTGAAGTCTTCGCGTTGTTTATCTACTTGAGAAAGAGCATATTCACGGCAAAGTTTCAAGTACTCAACCAAGTCCATTTCTTTACGTTTGACACCTTGTTTTGCCAAAACTTGCTCGATTGGCAGACCATGAGTATCCCAACCTGGGATAAATGGTGCGTAAAAACCTGACATAGATTTTGAACGAACAATGATATCTTTTGAAATCTTGTTCATAGCATGTCCAACGTGAATATTTCCGTTGGCGTATGGAGGGCCATCATGCAAGGTGAAATGAGGTTTTCCTTGGTTCAATTCTTGACGACGTTGGTAAAGTTTTGCATCTTCCCATTCCTTTTGCCAAACTGGCTCTTTGGTAGGAAGGCCTGCACGCATTGGGAAAGCTGCTTTCCCAAGATTAAGGGTATCTTTGAGTTTCATGGTATCTCCTTTATAAATAATAACAAATTAAAAACCACGACTGCCAAAAAGGACGAAAATCGTGGTACCACCTTTATTCGGAAAAAGATCTAGTCTTTCTCCCTCTTATCCCGTAACGTGGGGAACGTCAAATCTTACTAGCTTCAGACTTGAGTTTTTGAGAGGATAATCTTATCAATAGGGATTACAGGACTCACACCATCTCCTGCTCGCTGGAAATATAAGGATAAGATATTGTTCTCAGAATATTTCTTATAAAATTGTAACGGATTCTTGCGGTGCTTCAAATCCTGGTGCTGAATCAAATGTTTCTGTAGCTGGTGTTGGAGCCGAAGGATGTACTGGAGCTACTTCTGGTTCTTCGTACATTGGACCAACTGGATGAGCAGACTCTTCTTCAATTTGAGGACTCACTACAGGAGTTGGATTTTCCACTTCCTGTTTAGCCTGAGCTTCAAATTCAGCCAATTCTTTATTGGCTGCCTCAATACGAGCTTGTAACTCTGCCATTTCTGCTTGAGAGAACTGACGTGTCATATCAATTGGTTCTTCCTCAATTGGAGCTGGAATCGGTTCTCCAAGTACTTCACTAACCACTTCTTTAAAGGCTTCATCACTGGTTTGAAGATAAGTAGCTGTTGGACGGAGAATATCTTCCCAATCTGAAGATTCAACAATAGCCAACTGACTCTCAATTGTAGATTTGAGGCGTTGGTGAAAGACACGGCTCTTGTTCTTCAATTCTTCGGTTTCAACAGCAACTTTCTTAGCATTGTCTGTTGCTTGACGAAGAATCTCGTTTGCCTTATATTTAGCTTCTTCCAACAAGCGTTGCGCATCTTGCTCTGCTTGGTGAACGATATTGTTTGAACGTTCATGTGCCGCTTGTTTCACTCGCTCAGCTGTATCCTGGGCAATCAATACAGACTGACTCAATGAATCTTTCATTTCATCAAAATAAGACAAACGCTCTTCTAAACTCTTAATACGCAAATCTTTATCATGATTCGCACGAACAAGATCTTCGTAATCACGAACCACAATATCTAAAAATTCATCGACTTCTTCTGGATCAAAACCTCTGAATCGAGTTCCAAAGGTCTTGTCCTTTATTTCTAATGATGTAATTGGCATTCTATTCCTCACTTACTTAATAATAACTGGACGGTTATTTTTTTCTTCTCTTTTTTTGTTTGTCCCTTATCTTGAAGCAATCTCAAGCGCCCAAATTTTCTCACACTAATCAAGTCTCCAACTTGAACAATATAATCTGATTTGTCTACCACATGATAATTTACTTGGACAAGTTTCTTTTCAATCAACTGGTTTGCTTGATTCCTAGATAGTTTCAAAACATTTGATAAAAGAACATCTAATCTAAAACTAGACACACATAAATCCAGCTCTCGATACTGTTCTAGCTTATCTATTTTCTCGGTGAAAGGACGTTCCTCCAGCGAAACAGGTATACGGCCAATTTTCTTTAATCCATCTTGAAATAGAAGAAGAAACTGCTGATTAATCATAATCTGCGCTCGTTCTTCATCTACTAGGATATCTCCAAAAAGTTTCCGTTCAATCCCTAATTGATTGATGACTGTCCCTAAAATCTTAGCATGCGTTAAGTGTTCAAATTTATTGGAATACACTATTTCCTGAAGAGATATTTCAAAATCTGAAAACTCTGGCTGGAAATAATCTGGGTATAATAAAACTCGAACATACTCACTCGAGACGAATTCCCCACTACTGCTACAAGCAAGACCATAGGTTTTGGCCAAAATCTTTAATAGCTTCTCCTGATGAGGATTGATAAAAGGAGTTAAAAAAGGAGCATAGCTATCTTCTACCTTCTTTATCCATTCCATTCCCTTGTCAAGAAATGGACGATCTTCTATGGAGAAATGCTGGTAAATCCCTTTATTCATCCTATCATCGCCAGAAAACGGACTAGGTTTTCTCCTAAAAATCGAACCAAAACAATCGCAACCCAAACAGATAAATCAAGACCCGCTATCTGTAAAGGCAGGCGTTGCAAAGGAGCAAGCACTGGTTTTACCAACGCTACAATCCAACGACCCAAACTTGATTCATAGGCACCTGGAAACCAAGACATGACAGCGAAGGCTACCAAAATCAGGGAGTAAATATCCACTGCATTATAAATCATACGAATTAAAAAAATCATTATCGTACTCTATTTCGCTTCATATCAAAGCCAAACTCACCATTTTGTTCTTCATCTGGTAAACGGATATCTTCAACATTGACAATAACATTCACTGGTGTCAACAGATACATGGTAGAAGCTACCTTTTTCAAATTTCCAGCTAGAACATGGCAAGCCCCATCCAGGTAATCCAAACAACGACGGGCCTGCACCTCTGTCATATATTGAAAATCAATCAAAATACTTTCGTTTCCTGCCAATAAATCAACAATTTCTGTTGCGTCTTCATATTTTCTAGGATAACGAACATCTATAATGACCTTATCAGTTGCACGCTGACTCTGATTTGCCAATTCCTGTTGTCTTGCATGAAGTCTGGTGATATTGTTCTCTTTTGTAGCAGCCGACTGTGAAGGTTGATTCATTGGGAGAGCCGGTTCCTGTGAAGAATTTACTGGAGTAAACACAGGCTCATCTCTTTTTTCATAAGGGAGACTTGAATCCTCATCCTCCGTAAAATAATCTATAAATCTATCGAATCTATCTTTTAAAGACATGGTTCTCTCCTACTTAAAAAATGATGTACCTATACGAACAAAAGTGGAACCGAATTGAATCGCTTCTTTATAATCACGACTCATTCCCATACTTAACTCGGTCATAGGCATATTTGGAATTTGTTTCTCTTGAATTTCTCTTTGTAAATCTTGGGTTGCCTTGAAAATCTCTTTCAACTGCTCACTGCTAGCTTCAAAGGGGGCCATCGTCATTAAACCAACATATTCAATCTTATCTAATCTGGCTAACTCTGGCAAGATTTCCAGCAGTTCCTCTCTCGAAAATCCGTGTTTACTTTCTTCTTTAGAAATATTTACTTGAAGGAAACACTTGATGACTCGGTCACTTCTTTTTTGTATTTCCTCTGCTAGCTTGACGGAATCCAAGGCATGGAAATAATCGACAAATTGTATGACATCTTTCACCTTACGTCTTTGCAAGGTACCAATCAAATGCCAAGTCACATCTCGATCTTTTAAAGCTTCATATTTTTCCAGAAACTTATCTACACGATTTTCACCGATATGATGAACACCTAGCGGAAGCAAGGCTTCCGCTGTCGGTACATCTACATACTTGGTAACTGCAATGACAGAGACTGAACCACTCTCTCGATGAGCATTCAGACTAGCCTCTGCAACTTCTCGAAAAACAAGTTCTGTATTTTCTTTTACATTCATTTACTTAACGATTTTTGAAAAATGGAGGTGTATCCAATTCATCTTCATCTTGTGATGTTGGGGCTTCAAAGCGTTCGACTGGAGAAACAACTGAATCTGTTGTACGAACAATCGATTCACGGCGAAGATCCCAATCACCAAAAGCAGATGCTTGAGTTGGTTCCAAACGACGTGGATTTTGTTTTGGCAATTCAGCTGTTTCTGCCATATCAAAATGACGATCAAAGCCATGTGAATGAGCTGGTTTCACTGTCTCACGGTAGTTAGTAGTAGGTCTAGCTTGTGGAGCAACAACCTTCTCTACGCGGTCTTGACGAACACCCGTTGCAACAACTGTTACACGAATTTCATCACGCATACTTTCATCAATTGAAGTACCGAGCCAGATGTTCACTCCTTGACCTGCCGCCTGGTTCACAATTTGTGAAGCCTCTTCTGCTTCAATCAAGGTTAAGTCAAGACCACCAGTTACGTTGACAATCACATCTTCTGCTCCATCAATTGTTGTTTCAAGAAGTGGAGAGTAAATTGCCTTACGTGCTGCTTCAACAACACGTTCTTCTCCACTACCGATACCAATACCCATAAGAGCATTCCCTTTATTTGCCATAACTGTTTTCACATCGGCAAAGTCAAGGTTAATCAATCCTGGATTGGTAATCAAATCAGTAATCCCTTGAACACCTTGACGAAGTACGTTATCCGCTTCGCTAAGAGCCTCCAAGAGCGGTGTTTTCTTATCAACAATTTCAAGCAAGTTGTTGTTTGAAATAATCAATAGAGTATCTACATGCTCACGAAGTTGGTTGATTCCTTCAACAGCAAATTGTCCACGCTTGCTTCCTTCAAAACCAAAGGGACGTGTTACAACACCAACTGTAAGAGCACCTAAATCTTTGGCGATACGAGCAATAACAGGAGCAGCTCCAGTTCCAGAGCCTCCTCCCATACCAGCAGTGATGAAGACCATATCTGCGCCACTGATAGCTTCCGTCAGTGTTTCTTCGCTTTCTTCAGCAGCTTTACGACCAACCTCAGGTTGACCTCCTGCACCCAAACCACGAGTCAATTTAGGTCCCAACTGAATAACAGTCTCAGCTTTTGTACTACTCAATGCTTGTACATCTGTGTTTGCTGCGATAAATTCTACGCCTGTAACACCTTCGTCGACCATACGGTTGATGGCATTGCCACCACCTCCACCGACACCAATTACCTTAATCACTGCACCTTGAGCAGCAGCTGTATCAAATGAAAATGTCATAATTTATTTTTCCTCTTTATTCGTCAAACATGCTTCCGATCAAGCCACGGAAACGATCTGCTAATTTCGGTTTATTTTGTGAAGCTTGTTGGAAATCCGCCATTGGTTCTGTAGGCGCCACCGGCTCTACTTCTGGAGCAGGAGCTGGTTGAACAGGCGTTGATTGTACAAACTGAGCTGTTTTCTGAATCATTCCCCCAAAACTAATTGGTTGATGAGTCAGAGCAACTTCACCCTTGACTGCTCGTTGAGCCAAAAGATTGACTTCTGTCAATTGTCCAGCAAATTCTGATAAACTAATCACATGCGCAAAGGCCGGATTACGAATACCAACTTGGTTTGGAACATAGAGTTTGACACGAACGCCAAAGACTTCTTGAGCCAATTCTACCATACCCGGTAAAATAGCATTTCCACCGATTAAGACAATGCCACCAGGGAGCTCCAATAGACGTCTTCTATCTAATTCTTGCTTAATTTGTTCAAGGATGTGCTTGATTCGTGCAGAAATAATTTCTGACAAGTAGGCTTCCGTCACTTCGACTGCTTCTACTTCTCCAATAACTTCTACTTGGAAGGTTTCTTTGCTTGCAAGAGGAGGGTAAGCCTCTCCATAGTTTAATTTCAAACCTTCAGCCAACTTCTGAGAAGTTTTCAAGACTTTAGAGATATCCTTAGTTACATAATCTCCACCTTCTTGGAGAATATTGGTGAACTGAAGTTCTTGGTTACGGATTGTAGCGACAGTCGTTTGACCTGCCCCCATATCAATCACTGTAGCACCAAATTCACGTTCACCTTCGTTCAAAACTGATTGAACCATTGCTAGTGGTGAAATGATAATATTTTCAACCTGAACACCTGCACGCTCAACCGTCTTACGCAAATTGTGCAAGATAGTACGAGGGCCTGTATAAAGCAGACCACGCATTTCAAGGCGAACCCCCATCATGCCACGTGGGTCACGAATCCCTTGGAAACCATCCACAATAAATTCTTCAGGAATAAAGGTAATGACTTCACGGTCAGGTGTCATACTCTTTGTCAAAGCTGATTTGACAACATTTTCAACATCTTGATCCGTAATTTCCTTGGTATCAGATGTTACTGGAATCATCCCTTGAGTTGGTTCTACCTGCAAAAGATTACCAGGCAAGCCGACATTCACTGATTTAATCGAAATGCCTGCCTTTTCTTCTGCTTGGGAAATAGCTGATTTGATAGCAGTTGCTGCTGCATCAATATCAACAATAATTCCATCCTTTACACCTTTACTTTTGGCATTACTCACGCCAATTACATTTAATTCACCATTTCTCTGCTCGGCTACAAGCACCTTGACAGAGCTTGTTCCAATATCTAGACCTGTAAAAAAGCCTTCTCTAGCCATTACATCGCATCCTCTCTATCTTCCAAGTTTCGCACTTCGTATTATTCCATAGCTAAACATAGGCATAGCTATTCACAGAATATTATAACACAAAAAATCTAATTGTGCTTAGTTTTTTCCTAAATTTACTTGCTATTTTTTCACTTTTGCTCATCAAGTTTTTTTATTTTCCAAACAAATTATAAAAAATCAGAGTTATGAAAAAAGAAAGCTCATTTCTAAGCTTTCTTTGCAATCATTTTTTCTGCTTCTTGTGCTAAAAATAGTTCCAAAATTTTCTTTGTCAACGTAATCGCCGCTGACAAGGCCAGAGAAACGATTAAATAATTAGCTACTAAGCCATGGTCTCCAACCAATGGTGGTTTTGTCAGAAATCCGTAATCTCCACCTGTTACTAAATTGACCACAAAAATCAAGGCATTTAGTCCAAAGGTCATGAGAAAAATTCCCTTCACATCCAGCAATCGCGCATTATACTGTCTCAATAGATAAACTAGAGAGTTCCCCAAGAGTGCTAAATGCCCAAAGATAAAGGACAAAATCGCAATATGGGGGAAAGGATAGGCATCTGGCACTGGATAAACAAAGGCTGCTAATGTCCCAAATGTTCCTAGCAATGCAAAATACTGCCTATATTTAGACTGACCAGGAAGCAAGAGCACCACAAACATAGCCATACGGCAATGGTAAAAGGGTAAACTTTCTGACAGTGGCATATGATTGACCCAATACCAGCCATAAAGGAGGATCAACTGAACTGCCTGCAAGATTTGGAAAAATCGTTGGTAAACCTTCTTTTCACGATAACGATAGGCTGTATAAAAGGTCAAGGCTAATAGTGTAAATATACTCACGTACCAAAAAAGGTCAAATTTGGGTGGTTCTGTTGCTTGGGTCGTAAAGAAAATATCCCATAAATTCATCTAGTCTTCCTCATGATTCAAAATTTTCCTGCATATTATTATACCATGCTATTTGTCAAAAATGGATTTAAAAATACGTAAATGTTTGACAAAATTACTTGCCTTCAGTTTCTAAACTTTCTACCAACTTGGCTAGATTCATAGAATTGGAGCCTTTGAGCAGGATTTGGTCGTGGGCTCCTAGACTTTCCTTGACCTGCTTGACTAGGTCTTCAAATTGGTCCTCGTCAGCTGTTTTTTTGAAGTAGTAAACGTGGCCAATTGGGAACATTTGACTGGCCAATTGGGCTAATTCAGCAATGTCTTCTCCATAGAAAATAACGGTATCAAGCACATCTGGAGAAAGGCTCAAAATCATCTGATTATGGAGTTGAATAGACTGGTCACCAAGCTCCTTCATATCCGCTAGAACAGCGATTTTTTTGCCGCCTTCATTGGCTGGAATGGCAGAGAAAGTCTCTAAAATCAGCTTCATAGCAGTTGGATTGGCATTATAAACATCTGACAGAATATCTGCTCCATTGGCTGCTTTCTTCCACTCGGTACGGTTACGCGTCAATTCAAGATTTTGGAAGACCTTATGAATTTGCTCCTCTGAAACCCCTTCTTGTAGGGCAACATAAGACGCAATCATGGCATTAGTGGCATTGTACTTACCAGTCACTGGCAAATCGAGGGCTTGTTCCAAGAAATTAGCCTTAAAGGTCAGACTGTCCTTACGCTCAACCAAGTCTGTGATTTCCAGCTCTGCTCCTGGCCCAAAACGGACCACCTTTTTATCAGTTGGCAAGTAGTCCTCTACAATCGGGTCAGCTGGCGCCAAGAGCAAGGAATTCGAAGCCATGCCATCTGCAATTTGCATTTTCCCTTTAGCAATCTCCGAACGGTCTTTGAAAAAGGCTAAATGAGCCTCTCCAACCAAGGTCACGATGGCTGTTTTTGGACGAGCCAATTCTGACAAGAGATGAATATCGCCCAAGTGGTCCTGCCCCATCTCCAAGACCAACTTTTCTGTCCCTTCAGGCATATGGAGAACTGTGTAGGGAAGGCCAATCTCGTTATTGTAGTTTCCTTGAGTTTTGTAGGTCTTGTAGGTTGTTGATAGCAAGTGCGCCAACATATCCTTGGTCGTTGTCTTGCCATTTGAACCTGTAACAGCAAAGACATCAACTCCTGTTTTTTCAAGATAGTAGGCTGCTAGTTGCTGAAAGGCAGTCAGTACATCATCTACTAGGATGTAGGGATGATTTGCGATTTCTTTCTCAGACAGGGTTGCTGCCGCACCATTTTCAAAAGCTCTTTCGATAAAGTCATGGCCATCACGCGCACCCTTGAGTGGCACAAATAAATCTCCAGTCCCAATCAAACGACTGTCAAACTCAGCCTTTTCTAACTGAGTATCTGCAAAAAGACTAACATCATTTTTAGCTCCTACAACTTGAGCCACTTCATGAATTGTTAATTTCATTTCTACTCCTTTAAAAAGGGTCGAAGTCCGAGAACTCTGACCACCTTGCAGTGACAGTTCTGGCTTCTACCCTCTCTTTCATTTTTATAGCAAATGCGCTTCGCGCTTGTCAAAACTTTCCTTGGCAAGATCAACCAATCGCTCGATTAAGTCTGGATAGCTGATTCCCATATTGTCCCAAAGCAGTGGGTACATTGACCACTGGGTAAAACCTGGCATGGTATTGAGCTCGTTTAGGAAAACCTCTCCCTTATCTGTATAGAAGAAATCGCAACGAGATAGACCAAGGCCACCAATGGCACGAAAGGCCGTTTCTGCATTTTGACGCATGACAGCTACCACATCATCACTGATTTTAGCTGGGATGTCCATAGTAATCTTGTTGTCAATATACTTGGCATCGTAGTCATAAAAGGCAACATCCTTGACTACTTCTCCTGGTAGGGTGCTTTTGACATCGTAGTTGCCCAGTAGACCAACCTCGATTTCACGAGCATTCACTCCTTGCTCAACCAAGACACGGCTGTCATATTGGAAGGCAAGTTCCAAAGCTTGGCGGAGTTCTTCTTGATTTTCAGATTTAGAAATACCGACACTAGAACCCATGTTTGACGGCTTAGTGAAGACTGGATAAGTCAATTTTTCTTCCACTTCAGCGATTTTAGCAGTCACATCATCGCCTTCAACGATGGCCACATAAGGAACTTGGGCAATACCAGCAGATTCCAGAACACGCTTAGTCGTGATTTTGTCCATGGCAAGGCTAGATGACAAGATGTTGCAACCAACATAAGGCATTTTCAAAACTTCAAGAAATCCTTGAACAGAGCCATCTTCTCCCATCGGACCGTGAAGAACTGGAAAGACAACTGCCCCTTCTTCGTAGATGGCACTTGGTGCAACTTTCTTATCCCAATCAATGGTCGCATTGGTCATGAGACGGTCCTCTTGACCTGGAGTCTGACTAAATTCCTGCGTTTTGATAAAGTCACCTGACTGGCTGATGAAGAAAGTCTTGACTGTGAAACGATCATAATTGACCGCACGCATGACACTCTCAGCTGAAAGGACAGAGACTTCGCGTTCCGCACTCCGTCCACCATATAAAAGAATAATCGTTTGTTTCATATTATTTGTCCTAATTCTACTAGAATACTCGCTCTTTAGTATATCATATTTGCTTGTTTTTTTAAAACTTGAACCTGCTCCTACTCATCACACTATACAAAAAGAGGCCGATAGGAACGATTTTCAGCCTCCTTGATTTTTTTATAAATGAATGGAGTTCGTAAATTTGTCTACACTTACAACTCTGTCCGATTTTCAATAGCCCGTAAGAGGGTCACTTCGTCCGCATACTCGATATCTGCTCCCACAGCAAGGCCTCGTGCCAGGCGCGTAACCTTGATCCCAGCTGGCTTGAGTAAACGGGAAAGATACATCGAAGTCGCTTCCCCATCTGCTGTGGCATTGGTTGCTACGATTACTTCTGAAACCTCACTATCCATCAGACGAGTCATGAGGCTCTTGAGATTGATATCGTCTGGACTGATACCATTCATAGGGGAAATGAGGCCATGCAGGACATGATAAAGTCCATGGTATTCTTGGATATTTTCCATGGCCGCCACATCCCGACTATCCTCTAGCACCAAAATCGTTGTCTGGTCACGACTTGGATCGGTACAGATAGAACAGGGATCGTCGTCTGTCAAACGTCCACAAATAGAACAGTAGGTCAATTCTCTCTTAGCAGAAAGGAGATTTTTTGCAAATTCATTGACATCATCATCAGACATCCCAATCGTATAAAAAGCCAGACGCGTGGCCGTCTTAATCCCGATACCTGGTAACTTGGAATAACTGTCAATCAGCTTAGCAATAGGTGTTGGATAAAGCATAAATTCCTTTCTAGTTCATTGGATGGTATTTTTGATACAGATTGATAATATCACGCGCAATGGAAGGTCCTACACCATTTGTTAGATTGGTATTATGAGGAAAGACCACTGCAACAGCGATTTGGGGATTATCAGATGGGGCATAGGCCACCGCATTGGTATTGGTTGCTTGCTGACCATCTGCCACATAGCTTTCGGCTGTACCCGTTTTCCCGCTAATGGATACCAAGGCACCATTTGAAAAGGCACGTCCAGTTGTCAATCCACTAGTCCCATGAGCAACCTGATAAAAACCTTGGTGCAAGACACTCATATCGGAGTCGGATATATTGACCTTATTCATCTCTGTCGGTTGCAGTTGCTGAATCAAGTCGCCTAGGCCCCCCTTATCATTATTTCCATAAATGCCTTCAACAATACGAGGAGCCACACGAACACCATCATTTGCAATAGTTGCTACATACTGAGCCAATTGCATCGGCGTATAGTTATCAAACTGCCCAAAGGCATTGGTAATGAAATTGGCAAAGTTATACTCTTTGGGAATAAATCCAGTAGATTCATCTGGTAGGTCAATCCCGGTCGCAGACCCCAAGCCATATTCGCCAAAGGTTGAACGCAATTTACCCATAGCAGACTCTAGATTGCTGGTGCCGACAAACATATTTGGTTGATAGGTTTGCCCCATAAGACCTAAGGCTGTTTGGACCATATAAGGATTGGATGAATACTCTAGAGCCTGAACCGCCGTAATCGGCATTGGCCCAGAAAAGGCAGTATACCAAGAATTAATTGGAGCTGAACCTTGGAAGACAATGGACTGGTCTGTCAAGGTCTGATTTCCTGACAAGACTCCATTTTCCCAACCTGAGCTGATGGTCGCCGCCTTAACAACCGAACCTGGAACAAAGACATTGGTTACCGTTCCCAAGGAATCAGGCGTCAACTCTCCCGTTTTCAAGTCATGTTTAATCCCTGACATAGACAAAACAGCACCTGTTTTTGGGTTAAGGGCGACTGCATACACACCTTCAGAATACTTGGCTCCACCATTTCCTAGCTCGGAATTGAAATAACTTTTCAGCAAAGCATCCACGCTATCTTGGAAGGCCAAATCAATGGTCAGCTTGATATTGTTCCCCTTACTACCTTCCTCAATTGTATCCACGCTTTCCATATTGCCATATTTATCCAGATGGATTTCTTTTACCGAGCGTTTTCCTTGTAAGGTCTCTTCATATTGCTTTTCCAAATAGGAGGTTCCAACACGGTCATTTAGAGAATAGCCTTTTTTAAGATAGGCTTCTGCTTCTTCCGCTGGGAGACCAGCTTTTTCACTGGATACACTCCCTACTATAGAAGAAAGGGAAGTTTCCAAAATCTTTCGATCCCAAGAAGTAGAAATACTAATGCCAGGCATCTCCTTTGAAATAGAGGCAATAACAGCCACCTGATAATCATTTAGAGGATCTGTCGCAATGGTTCCTGTCGCAAAGTTTCCAACAGCATTTAACTGACTAAAAAGATAGATTTCTTTCTTTTCATCCTCTGTATAGTTTAGTTGACTTGTTGGAACACTATCGACCGCATTGTTATACAGTTCTGATTCGGATAGGCGATTGCCATCTGAATCCAAGCGTTTCTCACTTGGGAGAGCTTCCACTGTTTTTTTATAGATTTCAGGATCAGCCAAATAGTAATCAGCCAGCTGGCGTTCTGTCAAATTTGGCGAACTGATGCTCACATAAGTCAGTAACTTTTTAGCTATTTCTTTTAAGTCTGTAGCCGTCATTTTATTGCTACGCGTAAAGGAAACAACCTGTTTTAACGTATTTTCTACCAAAGGTTTTCCACTAGCATCATAGATTTCCCCACGGGCAGAACTGCTTGTAATCTTGGTCTGACTAGCTGAGGCTAGCTTTTTTTCGTAAAAATCCTTGTTCAAAACCTGCATATACAACAAACGACCAATAATGGTCATAAAGAGCAAAATGACAATTGAAAACAATAAATTAAGCCGAATCGGAATCGAATGGCTGTTAAATTTTCTCATACAAATCAGTCTCATTTCTAATACTCAATGAAAATCAAAGAGCAAACTAGGAAGCTAGCCGCAGGCTGTACTTGAGTACGGCAAGGCAACGCTGACGCAGTTTGAATTGGATTTTCGAAGAGTATAATTAAAATCTTACTCTTAATTGTACCATAATTTGAGTAGAAAATTATGGAAAAGTAAGAAGCTTTTTTTCGTTTTTACAGTAAGATACGTTTTTATTTATCCATCCCTATATTATATGTTATAATGAATGTAAAAGTTCAATAATCTAGTCTTTTTCCAACACGACTCATTTAAAGGAGCCTTCCCTATGGACAAACCAGATATCGCAACTGTCATTGATTCACATTTTGAAGAAATGACAGACCTAGAGCAAGAAATCGC
The DNA here is from genome assembly GCF_000220085.1 of Streptococcus mitis SK1080. Lineage (GTDB taxonomy): Bacteria > Bacillota > Bacilli > Lactobacillales > Streptococcaceae > Streptococcus > Streptococcus mitis_K. The sequence continues at coordinate 24,498 of NZ_AFQV01000018.1, forward strand.
TCGCTATTTTTTGCAAGCTGAAACGATTACAGATGATTTATCTTCTCAACAAGTCACCCAAAAATTACATATTTCTCAAGCTGCTCTGACCCGCTTTGCTAAAAAGTGTGGCTTTACTGGCTACCGAGAATTTATTTTCCAATACCAACATCAGGCAGAAAATCAAGCCAACCAAGTCTCCAAGCACAGTCCACTGACCAAACGAGTCCTCAGAAGCTATAGCAATATGAGGGAACAAACACAAGACTTGATTGACGAAGTCCAACTAGAACGAATTGCCCAATTAATCGAAGATGCTGAGCGTGTCTACTTCTTCGGAACAGGGAGTTCTGGCCTAGTAGCTCGTGAAATGAAATTACGCTTCATGCGTCTGGGTGTGGTCTGCGAGGCTTTGACCGATCAAGACGGCTTTGCCTGGACAACCAGTATTATGGACGAAAATTGTCTCGTACTTGGTTTCTCACTTTCTGGCACAACTCCCTCTATTTTAGACAGTTTATTAGACGCTAAGGAGATGGGGGCAAAGACTGTACTCTTTTCAAGTGTTCCCAATAAAGATAGTCAGGCCTACACAGAGACCGTTCTCGTTGCTAGCCACAGCCAACCTTCCTATATCCAACGAATATCCGCTCAACTTCCTATGCTCTTCTTTATCGATTTGATTTATGCCTACTTTTTGGAAATCAATCGCGAAAGCAAGGAAAAAATCTTTAATAGCTACTGGGAAAATAAAAAACTCAACGGCTATCGTAGACAAAAACGTGTCAGAAAATCCTAGTTTGGTTAAACCAAACTAGGATTTTTATTCATCACCAAACATACCTCTTCAAAATTATGAATCAGTCGTATCTTGATTTAGTCTTAAATAATTTCATGTAATCACTTTTTGAAGGGAGTAAATAAGCAAGTCTGACGGTATCCTCAACAATTGTATATAATACGATGTAATCCTTACTCAAGGTCAATCCTCGCGTTTGGTAGTGAGGATCTAATTTCTTACCAAATTTTTCATCGGCATCAAATCCAGCTTGGGGGAAAATTTCTAGCCGATTAATATCTTTTCTGATACTCGCCACTTTTCGTCTCGCAGCCTCTACAGAACCGATTTCCTCCGCTATATACTGATATATTTTATCCAGACTATCAATCACTCTAGGAGAATACAAAATCCTATATCTTTTATAATCCATAGCGTGTCACGACATCCTCATCTGTCAAGTAATTTCCAGCCTCAATCTTAGCATAACTTTCTTGAACTTCTGCTTGTAATTGTCTAAACAAATACTCCTTTTCTAATTCCTCTTCACTCAGTAAATCTACTTCATTTGTTACGGCAACATTCTTTAAAAATAATCTGAGTGCCGATGAAAGAGAGAGATTTTGTTCTTTTAACACTTCCATGGCATCATTTACCAATTCTCTATTAGCTTGGAAGGTCACAATTTTATTTGGATTTGCTATAGCCATTTTATATAATTCCTTTATATATTTTATTTATTATCTCACAATTATAAAGAAAGTCAAGGGAATTTGATTAGAAAATCCTAGTTTGGCTGAGCCAAACTAGGATTGTTTTGTTTTAAAATGATAGTAGGCACCCAACATGCCTGCGGTATTCTGATGATGGGCAAATTCTAATCGTGTTTTTTCGGCTAGACTTGGTACCAAAGCCTCTTTCAAGGCTGTACGGATCTTGGGTTTAAGGATTGCCTCTTGTCCCATGATACCACCCCCGAGAATGACCACCTCTGGATTGGCAACGTAGCAAATATTTGCCAGACCTTTTCCTAGATAGTCTACCATGCGGTCAATACCTTCCATGCAGAGTTTATTGCCTTCAGTGGCTTCCTTAAAGATACGTCGGCCATTCCACTGGTCAACTGGATCGCCATGTGCTTCAGCTACATATTTCACTAAAGCTGTCGTAGAAGCCAAGTCTTGGAAAGCTCCATCCTGCATATGCATATACCCAACTTCACAGGCCGAATTGCTAAATCCATGGAAAACCTTCCCATCCATAATCAAGCAACCACCGATACCTGTTCCAATGGTCAAGCAAAGGGTGACACTCGCTCCCTTACCTGAACCAGATACCGCTTCAGCAAGACCTGCACAGTTGACATCATTTTCAATTTCACAAGGAATAGCAAAGCTAGTCTCGATTTCCTTCTTGAACTGAGTTCCTGCATAGTTGGGAATCTGAGGCCCAGCATAGAAAATCTCACCCTTATCTGGATCCACCATTCCTGCAGAAGAAATAGCAACACCTGCTACTGGGCCTTGTTCTAAATAGCTGGCTACGATATCTTTGGTCTTTTGTAAGATATGAGGTCCACCCTTATGCGCCTCTGTTGGCATTTCATGCGATTCAACAAGTTGGCCTTCTTGGTCGATCAAACCATATTTGATGTTGGTTCCACCGATATCAATTGCAACGTAGTGTGTCATAAATACCTCCTTATGGATTAGAGGAAGCGCTCCTTGGTTTCGCGAATCAAGGCTGCAGCTGCTTCTACAACTGGACGATCTTCTTCCGTTACTGGCGTCAATGGTGAACGTACAGAACCAATATTCAAGCCTTCATTGATTTTCAAGACTTCCTTAATCACACCGTACATATTTCCATGTGCAGCAGTGAGTTTACCAATGATAGCGTTGATAGCATACTGCAATTCACGCGCTGTTTCCAAGTCTTTGTCCGCAATCAATTGGTTGAGTTTCAAGAAGAGTTCTGGCATAGCACCATAAGTACCACCGATACCAGCCTTAGCACCCATGAGACGGCCACCTAGGAACTGTTCATCTGGACCGTTAAAGACGATATGGTCTTCCCCACCAAGGCTCACAAAGGTTTGGATATCTTGAACTGGCATAGAAGAGTTCTTAACACCTATAACACGAGGATTCTTCAACATTTCTGTGTAAAGGCTTGGAGTCAAAGCAACTCCTGCCAATTGAGGAATGTTGTAGATCACATAGTCTGTGTTTGGAGCTGCAGAACTGATATCGTTCCAATATTTAGCAACTGAGTATTCTGGCAAGCGGAAGTAAATTGGTGGAATCGTTGCAATGGCATCTACACCCAAGCTTTCTGCATGGCGAGCTAGTTCCATACTATCTTTAGTATTATTGCAAGCAACATGGGCAATAATAGTCAATTTACCTTTGGCAACTGCCATGACTTCTTCCAAGATTAACTTGCGGTCTTCAACGCTTTGGTAAATACATTCACCAGAAGAACCATTGACGTAAAGACCTTGAACACCTTTATCAATGAAGTATTGAACCAAGGTACGCGTACGCTCTGGACTTACTTCTCCTTGATCATCATAACATGCGTAGAAGGCTGGAATGACACCTTCGTATTTTTTCAAATCTGACATAGATTTTCTCCTATTATTTTTATTTTCTGCTAAAGCAGATTCTTTCTTTACTTCTTTAGTATACACTTTACCGAAAAGGCTTTCAATATCTTATAGACACTTAGATTTTAGTTTCTCGCTTATAGAATAGCGTTTGGAGCGTTTGAAAGTAGTTTCAGAAATAATTGCACCCCTTACTCATACTTAGCAAATAGCTTTTCCATCACTCCCACTTGTAAAAAAGTAAGAAGTCCAAAACCAAAGAGAATAAAAGCTGATCCTCCCAATAGAAGGGTAAAGGCTGATAGATATAGAATCATCAAAATCAAAAAGATAATTGCAATCATCAAGATAAACCAAGGAGCATTAAAACTAGCCAACATCAATCCTTTTTGAAGAATTTCTTTCCAAGATAGGTCATAACGTGCCGCGATAGGGTAGCTAGCCAACATCACAATAGTAAGGAAAATCAAAATGCCTAGACAAATAGCTTTAACCAATTGGAAGGGCAGAGCTGTTTGACCCCAGAAAAGATAGAGATCTGAAAGAGTTAGAAATACAATTCCTAATTCTAACATCCCCAACTGAAAACCTAGTTTCAGATTTTGCCTGAAAACTCTTAGATAGGTTCTAAAAACTGGAACACGTCTGCTCTTCTTAACTTCGAACATGGTCTCGTAGAGGCTGATTTTAGCCACTCCAATCGTTACGATTGGCAAACAAGTTACTACAAAGAGAAGATTGACTGTTACAATATCTAAAACCTTCTCACTAATTCGCATTAGAAAATTATCTGTATCAAATGCAGCCTTGATGAGACTTCTTCCTTTTTGTGACATGTTTGCTCCCCCTATCATTTCATTTCTATCACTTGCTAAATCATTCCGATTTATCAAGTGATAAGATTCAACTCTTAAACTCAATTTTCAAAAGTGCTTAATAAGATAGTCATCAGCTATCTCTGCTGATCATTCTAATCAATTAAAATTTTAAACAAATACTTGCGAACTTGATCTTCCATACCTGCATAACCATTTGGCTGATGTGGTTCTCCTGGGAAGAAAATCGCAAAATTGTGATAACCCAACAAGAGTGGGTAGTGTTCATGACAATGGACAAAACCAATATCACTTGCTTCGTCAAATGCTACTGCTTCATCTTTGATACGTGAACCGTAGCTCGAATATTCATGCCCTTCTACCAACAAATGCAAGTCTGCATAGTTCTTGTGATGTTCAAACTGGTCATTTTCAGCTTTATTTAGGACATTTTCTTGAACAACTAGAAAGACCTTGTCTCCATCAATATCATATTTTCCTAACTCGAATGAATCTTTACGATGTTCATAAAGATAATCAATTGCCTTGTCAAGATTGGGATGAATCCCTTTATAGAAGCTAATATTTTTCAAATCGTCAAAAATCATTATTTTCTCCTTTAAAAATCGTCATTAAGCGATTAAAACTAACACCTCCAACAGTGTCATTTACTGTCGGAGGCTTTTAGATAGTGCTAGCAATAGCAAATTTATACTGTAAAAGAAATCGTTTCTTATCCTTTGACCGCTCCCATAGTAATACCCTGTGTGAAGGATTTTTGGAAGACAAGGAAGACTGTTACGATTGGCACAGCAGCAAGGGCAGCTCCTGCCATGATCAAACCATAGTTGGTTGCCATTTCAGCCTGCATGGTCGCAACCCCAAGTGAGATGGTCAAGTTTTGACGTGAAGTCAACATTACCAATTGCATGAAGTAGTCGTTCCAAGTATTGATAAAGGTGAAGATTGCAAGGGCTGCAAATCCTGGTTTCACAATTGGGAAGGCTACACTCCAGAAGGTACGAATCTCACCACACCCATCGATTTTAGCTGATTCAAGCAACTCTGTTGGAATATTTTCACTAAATTGTTTCATAAGGAAAACCCCAAATGGCCATCCAATCAAAGGCAAGATAACTGCCCAAAGAGTATCGTGAATTCCCATGAAGTTGACGATACGTACCAATGGTACAAGGACAACTTGTTTTGGAAGCGCCATGGCAGCGATAAAGATGGCAAAGAGAATACGCTGACCATAGAAACGTTTTTTAGCCAATACATAACCTGCTAAAGAAGAGGTTGCACAGACTAAGAACATGGTTACCAATGAAATAAACACAGAGTTCCACATCCACTGCATAGCAGGGTTTTGCACCATGAGTTGTTGGAAGTTTTCCATGGTTGGCATTTTAGGGAACCACTGAGGAGGAATAACGATTGTATCAGGTTGTGATTTGAATGCCCCTGTCAAAATCCAGTAGAATGGAAAGATGAACAGCACAGTCAACAAGAGCAAAATGATTGTTGAAATAACAGTAAAGGCTGTTAATGGTTTTTTTTCTGTAGATTGCATAGCTGTCTCCTTTCTTTAGTATTCTACATCGTTTCCAAGTACTTTAAATTGAACAAAGCTTACGATTGCAATCATGACTGCCAAGAAGACACCGATTGTGTTGGCATAGCCGTATTCTGTCAATTGGAAGGCTTTTTCGTATAGGTAGTACATCAAGGTACTTGTTGAGTAGTTTGGACCACCAGATGTCAAAAGCTGAATCAAGGCGAAACACTGGAATGAGTTAATTGTTGTGATGATTGCAATATAAAGAGTTGTTGGAAGAAGGCTTGGCCATTTAATCTTCCAGAAAACTTGAAACTCAGTTGCACCGTCAACACGCGCCGCTTCAACCAGTGAATTGTCAATATTCCCCATAGCGGCGATATAAAGGATAATCGGTTGACCAACTGAAGTTGTCAAGAGGATAATCATAATCGCCATCAATGCCCAGTTTTTATCTCCCAACCAAGAAATGTTCTGGCTGATGATATGACTTGACTTGAGGACAAAGTTTAAAATCCCTGATAGTGGGTCATAAATCCATTTCCATACAACTGTTACGGCAACACTACCTGTTACAACAGGTAGGAAGAAGACAAAACGGTAGAAGGATCTGGCAATGGCATTTTGATGATAGGTCTGAGATGCTACAAAGAGTGAGAACAGAACAACAACTGGTACAGATCCAATAACCAGAATCACGGTATTGATCAAAGACTTCATAAAGACAGGGTCTTTAAACATGCGAACATAGTTGTCCAAGCCCACAAACTCAAATTTCGTCATTGAGTAGTTAAAGAAACTTGTAATGAATCCCATAATCATAGGAGCCAATACAAAGATGACAAAGAAGAATAATACTGGTGCTAGGAAAGCATAGGAAATCACTGTTTCCCGCATACGAATTTTATTGACTTTCACAGTCGGCACCTCTCTTTCAAATATAATTTTTTGACTTTCTTGAACTGTTTTAAAATCAAAATGAAATTTTTTAAGATTCGCTTATGTAAGAACTTCATTTTAATTTCGTGACAGTTCCTTACATTTCAAACAAAATCCTCCCTTTTCTTACATAGACTATGCACAGGGAAAAGGGAGGGATCAATCTGATTTAGTGCTTATTGTTTCATAGCTTTTTTAATTGTTTCGTTCGCTTTTTCAGTGAAGGCTTTCAAAGCGTCCGCTGGTTTTTCGTCACCATTTGATACAGATTGCAACATTGGGAACCAAAGTGTTCTCATTTCAGCAAATCCATCAATAGTGTTGTAGTATGGTGAGTAGTATTTAGTCCAACCACTGATTGTTTCCATGCGTTTGTCATCATAAAGTTTGCCAAATGATGTACGAACTGGGAAGGCACCTGTACGAACAACGTCTTTTGGACCCCATTCTTTGTCATCCGCGATAAATTGAACGAATTTCTTAGATGCTGCAACTTTCTTGTCGTCTTTGTTGTTGAATACTGCAAACCCGTTTACAAGGTATTCAAGAGCTGGCTTACCTTCGTCTGATGGGAATGGTACTTCTACCACTTCTACCTTACTTGCTTCTAACAGTTTAGCTTGGATACCATTTTGAGCTGGTGCCCAAAGGATTGTGTAAGATGTTTGACCGTTGGCAAAGTTTTGGATATCTGCTCCACCGTCAAATTGTGAACCATTATTGAGCAAATTGTCTTTAATCCAGCTAGTTGCTTTTTCAAGACCTTTGACGAATTTAGGATCATCAGTTGTATATTTGCTAACTTTTTCATCTGTTACAGAACCGCTATAAAGGTTAGAGATAAAGGCACGTGTTCCTTGGTCTCCCCCTTGACCAGAACTGAACAATGAACCTGGTGTGTAACCCTTGTCTTTGAGTGCTTTCAATACTTTTTCAAAATCATCAGTTGTCCAACCTTCTTTTACAAGGTTTGCAACTCCAGCATCTTCTAGCATTTTCTTGTTCATTGCCATGTAGAATGGGGCAGAACTAATTGGATACATATAAGCCTTGTCTCCAGCTTTACTTGCTTGTACGATGTTTTCATTGTTGACATCTTTAACAAATTCATCTGTGAAGAGGTCGTTCAACTCAGCTAATTTACCATTTTTACCATATTGGATGATACGTCCTGGTGCGTCAAAGAGTACGTCTGGAGCTGTTCCTGCTTCGATAGCTGTTGTGATTTTTTCAGGACCTGACTTGAAGTCGATGGTTTCCAATTTCACTTTTACATCTGGATTTGCTTTTTCAAACGCTTCGATGATTGATTTTTCATATGTTCCAACACCGTCACCAGTTTTTTCTTGAGTGAAGACTGGGAATGCCCACCAAGTGATTTCTGTTTTAGCGCCATCTCCACCTGATTTAGCAGCATCTTTGCTACCACCAGAATTACCACATGCAGCAAGGCCAAGAACTGCAGCACCCGCAAGTACTGTACAAGCTAATTTTCTAAATTTCATTTGTATTCTCCTATGTAATAAGCGTATCCAACTTGGATAATGAGTTCTTTATTTCTTGTATGCGATTTCATTTCATCCTACTCATCCACCACTCTCCTCTGTTTTAAGATTGTGTTATTTGAGACCAGCAACGAAGCGTTCTGTAATCTCTTTTGGTCTAGTAATAGCGCCACCAACAACGATGCCTCGCACCCCATATTCAAGGATTTGTTTGGCTTGTTCTGGTGTATGAATTTTCCCTTCTGCAATGACATCTACACCTGCATCGCAGAGTTTTTTGATGAGTTCAAAATCTGGACCGTCTACTTTTGGACTGTAGGAGGTGTATCCTGACAAGGTTGTTCCGACAAAGTCAATTCCTGCTTCGACCGCTGCCAATCCTTCTTCAAAAGTACTGGTGTCCGCCATCAAGAGCTGGTTAGGATATTTCTCCTTAACCTGACGAATGAACTCTTGAATTTCCAAACCATCGTAGCGTTCACGCTTGGTACAATCCAGAGCAATCACCTCGATGTCCAGTTCTGCCAATTCATCAACTTCTTTCATGGTAGCCGTGATGAAGGGTTCTTGTGGCGGATAATCTCGTTTGATTATCCCAATAATCGGAAGTTTGGTGACTTCCTTGATTTCCTTGATATCGCGAACACTATTGGCTCGGATACCGACTGCTCCACCTTGCTCAGCCGCTTTGACCAGCAAGGGAATCACCCCTCCCGCTTCTGTATAAAGCGGTTCATGAGGAAGAGCCTGACAAGAAACGATGATTCCATCTTTGATTTGCTCAATCAAGGCTTCTTTGCTAATCTGTGGCATCCTCTTTCCTCCTTTTCCTTTTTCTTTGTTTCTATGAGATTATTATATCTTAAAAATAAAACGCTTTCAAGAGTTTGTAGTACAATAGATTTCAGTTTCAAAAACTAGCCAAGTCAAACAGCTCCTCTAAAAGTACTTTCAGAGGAGCAAGTCGACCTATAATAGGAGAATACCAAAATTTATTTTACAATTTCTGACAATTTTACTTTGCGATCTTCAAACATAGACTGGGTACAAGCATCTGCAGTAGCAATTGCTTCTAGGGCAGCTTCACCTGTCAATAGTTTTGCAAATTCTTCTGATACTGGAGCTCCTTGCATAATCTCATGCAGATAGCGCATTTCTTTATCAATGACAGATGATAGCCATAATGGAGTACGTTTACCTGGTTTACCATAAGCAATTGCTCCGTCCATTTCTGTACTATGATAGATACGAGTACGATCATCATCTTCTTCTTGTGATTCATGAATCAAGAAATAACTTTCTTGTCCATCTAGCTTAAGAGTTCCTTTACAGTTGAATAAGTCTAAGCGGATAGCACCTTTGGTTCCTTGGATTAAGACATAATGTTCACCCCAACGATAAGCTGAACCCCATTCTAACAAGGCAAAACGCTTATTAGAAAATTCCATATTGACAAAAATCATATCATCTTCATCACCGAAATGTTCACCTTCATGGGCTACATTTCCACCTGTCATAGTTACAGTTTCAGGCATGCCACCCATAAGGAATTGAACACAATCCAACTCATGGATGTGGTGATACAAGTGACCACCTGATTTTTCACGAATTTTTTTCCATGATACTGACGGTTGTTGTTCTTCCCAACCATTACGAGCTGTGTGACAATATAGAACGTCTCCAATCACTCCTTGATTAATGAGTTCTTTTGCATGATGGACACCATTAAAGAAATTCATAATATGTCCTGCCATAAAGGTTACATTGTTTTCTTTACATGCATCTACCATCTCGCGACAATCTTGATAAGAAAGCGCAATTGGTTTTTCACAGAAAACATTTTTACCATACTGTGCAGCCTTAATAACCGGTTCCTTATGAAGATTATTTGGAGTTGCGACAATAACACAATCTACTTCATCGCTAGAAACCAACTCATCTAGGGAACTTGCTACTTTTGCTCCCAATTCTTCTGCAATCGCCTCTGCATTATCTGGGTCATAGAGAAGAGTAATCTCTGCTCCATCATTCTTTTGCATATAACGAGCCAATTCAGCTCCAAAATACCCTGTTCCAACAACACCGTATTTAACCATGTTTTTTCTCCTTTATTTTGTTAAATCATTAATTTCCAAATCTATATACTGAACTACATTGCTTAAATGCAATTCATTTCTCGACCATGAATCATATTTTTCAAATAATACACCTATGTGATGATTTGGCAATTCTGTAATCGCAGAATATGCATAACCATACGAAGGCAAATCAATGTCATAGTGGTACTTCCAATCAATACTATCATCTTCTTCATTGACTAAACCGACAACTAATTGACCTCCCTTACGGCCATTTTTAGAATTTGGTGTACTCAAAATGACTGCTTCTTTTCCATCAATTAATTGAGAGTATTTAATTGCAGATACTTGTGTACCATATGAAGTTTGTTGAATTCCATCGATATACGAAACTTCTGACCATGTTTCTCCAGAATCTCTACTAGTCATATAGGCAATCTTACCTGTAGTAGTTCTAAAGAATGTTCTAATCACACCATCTCTCAGTTCAACCATTTGCGCTTCTGCTGTCGCATTCTTAAACGGAATTGAAGCTGAGGATTTCTTCCATGTTTGACCACTATCATCAGAAATGAGATAAGTTAGTTCACCACTGGTATATGTTGCAAAAATTAATCTGTTACTTGATTTTAATGCTAAACCTTGTCCAGGACATAAGTAAGTTCCATTATGTTTTTCTCCTAAGAACGGAGGCAATAACTTAAATTGTTCCCAACTCTCTCCTCTATTCTGACTAGTTGTCATTGCTATATAATTAGTAGGAGTCACTTTAAATAACGAATCTTTGTAGAAAACATTCATAGGAACCTGTTTCCCATTATGCTTTTCTCTTAAGGAGCCACTATCAAAATCAACCGAATATTGTTCGACTGTTAAAGACTTTCCTCCCTCCAAAACTTCATACTTATCATTTACAGTATAATTTGTAGGTTTATTAGTTGTTTCATCATAAACGACACCATTTTCTCTAACTGTATAACGGAAATCGTTATCTCCATTCTTCTTTAGTTTTAAATAATAATGACCATTTATTTCTTTAAAACCTGAATCAGCTTTATTTGCATTATTATTTCCAATACCCGCAGGCATAACATCAGCTAATAATATCGTTTTCCCAGATTTTTTATCTTCAACAATGGATGAATCTATAAATGAAGCACTTCCACTAATTTGACTATTCTTTAATTTATTATCTCGTGGCCAGTAAACTAACTGCTCCTCATAGTCATTAAACTTCATAGCAAAAGTTGGCTCACTCCACGTTTTCCCATTATCATCACTATAAGAAGTGGCGATATTAATCTTACTTTTAGAATCATGAGTCCCACCATAACGTGCATCAATACTTGATAGAACTCTTCCACTACTTAATGTATATAATGTCGGTATTCTAAAATAGTTAGCTTGAGTAGAATCTCCTGATTGGAAAATTAACTGAAATGGATTTGACAAGGGAATAGTTGAAACTTCCTGATCACTAATTGCTTTATTAAATAGACTGATTTCATCAATACTTCCTTTTGCGAGGTAATGATCCTTGCCTTCACGATTAACAGATCCTAGTGTTGCCTTATCTATACCATTTATATTTGAAATTGGCAAAAATGTATCAACTGTTTCAGAGAACACTTCTATCCCATTAACATACATTGTGTATGTCTTATCTTTAGAATCAGATACAAATACTAGTGTATTTTCAACTGCCTGTCCTTTATGCTTTCCCCATAATGAAGCTGGTCTAGAAAATAAATAATTTATTCCCTTTTGAGTGTCTCTTATTTCTACACCTATCTCACCAGAATCTCTCATGAAAATTGAAAAGTAATTATTTTTAAAGCCTGCTTTACTATTAGATAGACCAAACAAAGCTTGAAGCGAGTTTGGTTCATCTGCTCTAAATTTCATGACTACTGTCTGACTCTCTCCAGATAATTTATCTAATAACAAAGGGCTGATATCTATACTCTTATTGTTCAGTTGATATGAACCTCCTTGAAAAATAGGAGATATGGACAGTTGACCATAGTTTAATTCATTCGCATGAATCAAAGTGGGGACTCCCATTAAAAGACTAATGCCTACAACAGAAATTCCTAGTTTTGAATAAAGACCTCTCTTATTCATTTTTTCCTTCTTTCGTCTACTTCACAGATCCTTCTGATAATCCACTTGCAATTTTATTTTGGATGATAGAGAAGAAAATGATTGATGGAAGAACTACAATAACAGATGCTGCCATCATATCTCCCCAGTCTAGTATTTCTGAACCATTAAGTGAACGAAGGGCTACTGCTACTGTCATCTTTCCTGTATTGTTAATCAAAATCAAGGCATACAAGAATTCATTCCAAGCATTGATAAATGTATAAATAGCTGTTGCTACAATACCTGGTGCTACAATCGGTAGTACAACTTTATAAAAAGTAACAAATTTATTTGCACCATCAATTCTAGCTGCTTCTTCAATTCCAATTGGAACTGTTTGGAAAAATCCAACTAAGAGCCAAACTGCATATGGAACACTAAAAGATAGATAAACCATCATCAAGCCAAATAAACTATTTGTTAAGCCAACTTTAGCAATGGCAATTGAATAGGGAATTGCTAACAAAATTGGTGGGAAAATGTAGGTAATAACAAGTAATCTAGACATGATTGCTCCCAATTTAGGGAAGAATCGAACAATACCATAGGCTGCCATAGCAGAAATAATAATTGCAATAACGGTTGTAGCTAAGGCAATGATTAAACTGTTTCGAATGTTATCAATAAAGTGCAAATCGTTGATAACATGAGTAAAATAATCTAATGTAAACTGTTCAGGCCAAAATCGTGTTGGATACTGAGTTAATTCCCCTTTACCCTTGACAGACGATATGATAATCCATACCAATGGGAAAATTGCAACAATGGTCGCACCAATCAAGAGTACATGTGAGAGAATATCTAAATAAATACCGGATTTCTTCTTCATTATTTTCTACCCTCCTTTTCCCACTTACTGATGATAGCAAAGTAGATAAAGCAAATCGCCACCAAGAAGATAAAGAGCAATACTGTAACTGCTGAAGCACGACCCAACAATTTAGTTCCCCAACCCAGGTTGTAAGCAAAAATTGGAAGCGTCGTTGTAGCATTAGCCGGTCCACCACCAGTAATAAGGTAGATAATGTCAAAGTTATTAAAGATCCATACAGTTCTCAAAACAACTAGAAGCCCTACAACCACTTTAATATGTGGAAAGACGATAAACTTGAACACCTGCCAACTTGAAGCACCATCTATCTTAGCAGCCTCAAATTGTTCTTCGGGTACTGTTTGCAAAGCTGAAAGCACATTGACCATAATCATCGGCGCTCCAAACCAAATGTTGATAAACACCAAACATAAGAATGCCCATGTACTATCTGTCAAAAATGCAGGTGTATGTTCCATTAAACCTAATTTTACGATTAGATTCGGTAAGTAGCCATAAACCCCGTTTAGAATCCATTGCCAAGAGAAGGCAATAACGATTGTAGGAAATGCCCAAGGAACAATCAATAAGGTCCTATATAATTTCTTGAAGTGGCGTACTCTGTGAAGAGCTAAAGCCAATACAAACCCTACTAAAACTTGACCAACTAATGAGAAAATGGTCCACTTAATTGAATTAAAGAACGCATTAAAGAAGTTGGGATCTGATAGCACAGCTTTATAGTTAGCTAAACCAACAAATTTGTAATTGGGCATAATCAAATGCTTATTGGTAAAGCTATAAAAAATACTCGAGAAAAACGGATAAACAAAGAGTAATCCTACGATAATCATAGCTGGCAAAACAAATATCCAGCGAGTTAAATTACGTTCTTTAACCATTCTCCTTCTCCCTTCTTTTACAAGATTGGGCTAGGGCTTTTCAGCTCACTAGCCCACCTATTTTCTAGTCTTTTACATCTACTGAACAGCCTCAAATAAATCGTTTAATTGTTTTTCTGCTTCTTTTGCTGCTTTCATAGGGTCTGTTCCATTTGTAATGATATCTTGGAACATTTGTTCAATAATGTGTTGGTTAGTCAACATACCAGCTTGTACACTTGGTCCATTTTCATAACCAATAGCAGTACCTTTTTTAACAGCTTCAGTAATCACTTCTTCAGCATGTTTAAATTTCTTACGAGTTTCATTTTCTTTATAGGCTGCAGAATCGCTAATCCCCTTAATAGTTGGCAACATACCTACTGGAGTTGAATCAAGGAATTTAACGTAGTCTTCTTCATTATAAAGTGATTCTAAGAATGCTTTAGCAACTTCTGGGTGTTTTGAATTTTTCCAAACAACCATTGGAATGTTTGAGGTTTCAATTCCTTGGTCCTTATCAGATTCTTTGATTTTTGGAATAGGATAAGCATCAATCGAATCAATCAATTGAGGACTGTTGGCATTAATTCCTCCAATATGGAAGCCAGAGTTAAAGTCAAATGCTGTTTTTCCTTGATAGAACAAGGTAGCTTGTTGAAGGACATTAAAGTTCAAAGAATCTTGAGGTGAGATTTCTTTATACATTTTAACCCAGTATTTAATACCATCTTGAGCAAGTTGGCTTGTCAAATCTGCTTTAAGATCTTTTGTTAAGAGGCTTCCTCCACCACTACGTACGTAGAAGTTCAAGAAGCGTGTTGCCATTAAGTCATTTGTTCCGAACGGAACAGATAATCCATAAACTCCAGCTTCTTTCAATTTTTTAGAAGCTTCATAGAGTTGATCCCAAGTTTTAGGAACCTCAATATTATGTTCTTTTAACAAATCAGTTCTAACCCACATAACTTGTGCATGTGAATAAAGAGGAACAGAGTAGTAATCATCTCCGATTTTTGCTTCATTTAAGGCAGTTTCGTTAAATTTATCCTGTCCAATACGCTTGATAGAATCATTTAGCGGAACCAAAGCATCTGAGTTGACCATTTCCATTACTTGGTTAGGAAGAGCTGTACTGATATCTGGCACATTCCCATTTGCTAAACCTGTAGTCCATTTAGTATAGAAGTCATTCCAAGAGAATGTTTCAATCTTAATTTTCGTTTTCGGATGCTTTTGCATGAAGGCATCTGCTGATTTTTGAATACTTTCTAAACGTGGTCCTTGAGTAAAGGAGTGCCACATTGTAATCTCACCAGATAATTCTGTCGGTGGTTCAGTACTAGTTGTAGCTTCTTTTTTTCCTGAACAAGCTACCAAGGCAACGGCTGCTAGCGCAACTCCAGCTAGACATAAAAACTTTCTCATTTTTTTCATCGTTCTTCCCTTTCTACATTAAGAAATCGCAACTTTAAAGACAACTTTTTTCACAGGTTCATCATTTATACGAACCTTGGGTTGATGTAAATCTTCTGGAAAAGTGATGAGACATTCGCCAGCTCTCAAATGAACCAACTGTTCCACTTTCCCTGTGTATAATTCAATATCCTTCTCTTCATCATACTCTTGGGTAACGCTTACATTTTCCGGCGACGTAACAGCCATGGCTTCTTCGTTTTCCAAAACTAAATGAATATCCAAATATTTTTGGTGTGTTTCAAAGAAAGCCCCTGCTTGACCATCTGCTAGATAAGTAAAGCAATTCCCAAACAATCGATTACCATCGATAGCAATCGGACCTTCTGTTAAATTTTCTAGTCCTGTTTTTTCTAGAAAATCTATCAATGTTGCAAAATGTGGATTTACTCCCACATAAGTTCCTAAACGGCTAATTTTTGTAATAATCATACCCTATCCTCCTTTCTACAGATTTTTATTTGTATACAGCAGCACCACACTCCCTATTTTAAAAATATATAGTTTACGATATGTTAATTCTCAATTCTATCAAGAATCTATTTCTGTTTCTTACATACGATAAACTCCAAGAAAATTATTTATTACATTTCTTATAACGTATCTTGTCTATGTTTCATTTTCCTTGTTTTATGAACCCATTATATACCTTTTTAAAAGCGCTTTCAATATTTGTTGTAAGATAGAATATACTTTTATAAATATTTTATATAACACATTATTAAGAAACTACTTTCTATGCCAAATATATTAATACTTTTTTATACTTAGGTGATATAATCATAAAACAACCATTATAAAATGGCTTAAAATTTTTTATTGTCTAAAACCACTTTAAATATAAATCTAATTTTATCAATTATTAAAAACCAATCTAGAACCCTCACTATCTTCTTAGGCTCTAGACTGGTTTATTTAAAATTCAGATATATCCCTCTTTGTTATAGTTCATTCAGAACATATATGGCATTTTCTAGTCACATTAGTAATGTAAAAAGAGATTGAACAAAAACTCAATTTCATACTCAATGAAAATCAAAGAGCAAACTAGGAAGCTAGCCGCATACTGTACTTGAGTGCGGCAAGGCGAAGCTGACGTAGTTTGAAGAGATTTTCGAAGAGTATGAATTTCAAAGTATATATGAACTAGAATATTTGCTGACTAGACTCTATACAAAAAGAGAGCTACTAGGCTCTCTCATTCATCACTTCACATACTTAAAAGGAATCTCACTCCCACAGAGCCAGTTATAAACCTGGTCATTGACAAATACATTCATGGCTTCGTGAGCATACTCAGGCATGATACGATAGGTTTTATCGCAGGTCAGACGATTATAAATCGCAAACTGGGTAATAGGGTAGCAAACATCATCGTCCAAGCCCGTAATCATCTTAACCTCACCTTGGATACGATGGGCAAGATTTTTCACATCGATATAGGCAAGGGTCGCCATGATTTCTTCCTCAGTTTCATGGAAGGGATCTTGAAATTTGAAATAACGGAACAGTTCGTCGTAGGCCTCGCTAGTATTGCCAATTTCAAGCACTCGTCTGAAGTCTGACAAGAAAGGATAGATGGCAACAGTTTTCTCAATTCTAGGATTGAGCGCTGCTGCAACCAGAGCTAAGGCTCCTCCTTGTGAGGCACCATAGCTAGAAAGACGCTTCTCATCCACCTGAGGCAGACTAGCAATAATTTCAACCAACTGGTAAATATCCAGATAAACATCCTTATAAAAGAGGTGCTCCCGACCCTCCACAGCACCACGGATGATATGCCCTTTAACTGTATTTCCTAGAGGAGAACGCAAACCGTCTTGCGAATAACCTGACTGACCTCGAACGTCCATGGAAACAACACCGTAACCAGCCACGGTGAAGGCTAGCATGTCGGACCAGTCCCAACCACGTCCCATATAACCATGGAAATGGAAAATCATTGGAACTTTATCCTCACTTTTTGGAAGGACGACACGTGCATAGACATTACCTTCATTGCTTCCTTCAAAGGTTAATTCATAGCACTTGACTTGAGGAATGTGGAAATCTCTCTCCTCCAAGTGGTAGGCTGGAAGTGTGGAAACATTTTTCACTTCCTCATCCCAGAAAGCATCAAAGTCCTCTGGAACCTCATCCCTTCCTAGATAAGTCTTCATTTCTTCTAACAAAGCTGGATTTTTCATAATATACTCCTTATATTTTGTAATCGCTACCACCACTGTAGCATATCTAGGGAAGCAATGCAAGAAAGAAGGGTAAATAGAAAGTGAATTTAGATTTTTTTCTTCAAACCTACTGACTGAAAGTCTAATAAATTGAATCTAGATATAGTACCAATTAACTTCTAAAGTATTTTTAGAAATTAATGTAAATGCCCCAGTTGATTTGTCTACAGCTTATCTCGATATACTATAGTTTCAATGGAGATTGAATAGAGAATCACACACCAGAAAGCGAGGTAACATCATGAAAGCAATAGGTACGCAAATATTACAGACAAACCGTTTAATCTTGAGAAGATTTGTGGACAGTGATGCGGAAGACATGTTTCAAAATTGGGCTTCGTCTGCTGAGAATCTGACCTATGTTACTTGGAATCCCCATCCTGATGTTGAGGTCACTCGAAACTCGATTCGTAATTGGGTTGCTTCCTATGCCAATCCCAACTATTACAAATGGGCCATTTACCTCAAAGGAAACCCAGAGCAAGTGATAGGAGATATCAGCATCGTTGAGATGAATGAGGATGATTCCAGTTGTGAAATTGGCTATGTTTTAGGAAAAAACTATTGGAGTCGTAGTCTTATGACAGAGGTCTTAAAAGCTATCTTAGACTTCTGTTTTACTCAAGCAGGTTTTCAAAAAGTCAAAGCACGATATACCAGTCTCAACCCAGCTTCAGGTCATGTTATGGATAAGACTGGAATGTCCTATCTAAAGACTGTTGCAAATGGGGTAGAGAGAAAAGGCTATATTGCGAACCTTATTTATTATCAGATAAGCGGAGAAGACAGATAATCTTAAAATTTATTGCTTATCCGCTGTTCTTATTTTTTATTTACTATTTCATTTATCCTCTTTTTTCCGAATAAATAGATAGAACCATAGAATCTAGCAAAATTAGATTTTAAAATATGGTATAATAGAAGGAGGGAATGGATGATTCTCAGACATCCGGGCATCAGCCCAACTAATGACTTGGTTGCTAAGAAGATTTTTAGCAACCCAGAAATCACTTGTCAATTTATTCGCGATATGCTGGACTTACCAGCTAAAAATGTAACTATTTTAGAGGGAAGCAATATTCACGTCTTGCCTTCCCTGCCGTACTCGGCGCAGGATTTCTATACCAGTATAGACGTCTTAGCGGAGTTGGATAATGGAACTCAGGTAATTATTGAGATTCAAGTGCATCATCAGAATTTTTTCATCAATCGCTTGTGGGCTTATCTATGTAGTCAGGTCAATCAAAACCTAGAAAAAATTCGTCAACGAGAAGGTGATACACATCAAAGTTACAAACACATCGCACCTGTTTATGCTATTGCGATTGTAGATAGTAACTACTTCCATGATGATTTAGCCTTTCACAGTTTTAGTATGCGAGAGGACACGACAGGTGAGGTCTTAACCATCACAAATAACGGTCAAGAAAACCATCTAGTCAAGATGGCGTTCTTGGAATTAAAAAAATACAGAGAAACCAGCAAGGATAGTGTTCGCAAGCCGTGGTTGGAGTTTTTCGGTAATAAACCCTTTACCCAGCAACCCGAGCGAGCCATCAGCCAAGCAGACCAACTGCTAGACTACAAGAGCTGGTCCGAGGAGGACAGGAAAATGTTTAGTCAACTACGTATGCGCGAAGAACAAGCCTTGTTAGCACAGGACTATGCCTTGGAAACTGCTAGGGCAGAAGGTATTGAACAGGGGTTGGAACGTGGTCGTGCAGAAGGTATTGAACAAGGGTTAGAACGTGGACTTGAACGAGGAAAAGTTGAAGGGAAACTTTTTGCCTTTCTGGATATGGTCTGTCAAGGCCTTCTGACTTCCGAGATAGCAAGTCAGCAATTAGGTATATCAATTGCTGAATTTGAGACGCTATTGAAAGACCATCACAAATAACGGTCAAGAAAACCATCTAGTCAAGATGGCGTTCTTGGAATTAAAAAAATACAGAGAAACCAGCAAAGATAGGATTCGCAAGCCGTGGTTGGAGTTTTTCGGTAATAAACCCTTTACCCAGGAACCCGAGCGAGCCATTAGCCAGGCAGACCAGCTGCTGGACTACAAGAGCTGGTCCGAGGAGGACAGGAAAATGTTTAGTCAACTACGTATGCGCGAAGAACAAGCCTTGTTAGCACAGGAATATGCCTTGGAACGAGCCGAAGAAAAAGGCCTAGAGCGTGGGAAAGTTGAAGGAAGAGTCTTTGCTTTCCTAGATATGGTTCGTCAAGGTCTTCTGACTTCGGAGGTTGCGAGTGAACAATTAGGAATGACCGTCGCTGAGTTTGAGGCATTGTTGTAAGACCAGCACTAATGGTCAAGAAATCATTTAGTCAAGATGGCATTTTTGTAGTTAAAAAAATATAGAGAAACCATCAAAGACGAGGTTCGTAAACCGTGGTTGGAGTTTTTGTAAATAATTAAATCAATGACAGATTTTTCCGTAATAGATGGAAGAATCTGTTTTTTTAGTTATGCTAGATGTGGACTCTGAAATAGTAAGATATAGTGTATTGAAATAAGATATGAACAAAGAAATTAGGAAAGTCAAATTATAGTTAAATGAAATAAAAACTGAACAAATTGATTACGGAATTCAAACTAATTTCTAACAATATTTTAGAAAACTCGGTGGACTATTTCGGATTCAATCTACTATAATTTCTAGAAATCTTTTAGAATCCACAGTGTGCTATTTTAGATTCAATAAATTGTGCTTTTAGAAACAAAAAAAGAGCATTTCCGCCCTTTTTCTCCTGTTCAATCTTATTTTGTTGCTTCTTTCTTTTGGAAAGTGGTTTGGTAATTTACTTTAATCGTTACTGTCATGTGAGAGTCCTCGTTTCTTTTTGATGACTCTAGTATAAAAGCCAAACCTGAAAGCTAGCTTAAGATTTCCTTAGAGAAAGCTTAATCTAGATGTTCTTTCTTTTCCAAATGAAGGGCAATCATGCGCCACTCTGGATCCTCTTGCCAACCTTCGATAGAACTAATGTAGCTAGCAACCTTTCTGGCTTCTTCTAAAATAGGAAAATCCTCGATAATATCAGCCACTTGGAACTCTGGAAGACCTGACTGTCTGGTTCCAAAAATTTCACCTGAACCCCGCATTTTCAAATCTTCCTCCGCAAGGACAAATCCATTGGTGGTTTCTGTCATGATTCGCATGCGGTCTTTCCCAGAATCCGTCTTGGGATTGGCAACGAGAACTGCATAAGACTGCTTATCTCCCCGACCCACACGACCTCTAAGCTGGTGAAGCTGGCTGAGACCGAACCGATCGGCATCCATGATGATCATGACGGTCGCATTTGGAACATTAACCCCAACCTCGATAACCGTTGTCGAAACTAGAATATCCGTTTTTCGCTCTTTGAACTCCTGCATAATCTGGTCTTTTTCATCACTCTTCATCTTACCATGTAAAAGAGCCACCTCTGCCTTGCCTGCAAAATGAGCTGTCAGCTCCTCTGATAAGGCAATGGCATTTTTCAAATCTAGAGCTTCAGATTCTTCAATCAAGGGAGAGATGACATAGGCTTGAGAACCTTTTTGGATTTCCCCCTCTAACCAAGTCAAGACCTGAGGCAGTTGCTCATGTTTAATCCAACGTGTCACAATAGGCTTCCGTCCTGCTGGCATCTGGTCAATAATGGAAACATCCATATCGCCAAAGGCTGTGATGGCCAAGGTTCGTGGGATGGGAGTCGCTGTCATCATGAGGACATCTGGATTGTCGCCTTTTTCCCGTAGGATTCTTCTTTGCCCCACACCAAAACGGTGCTGCTCATCGATGATAATCAAGCCCAGACGAGCATAATCCACCCCATCCTGAATCAGAGCGTGGGTTCCAATAATCAAATCAGCCTCACCCTTGGCAATGGTCTCCAAGACTTCTCTCTTTTCTGCAGCTTTCAAGGAACCTGTCAAGAGAGCCAGTTTCAAGTCTGGAAAGAGGTTCTGTAAACTCTCAAAATGTTGCTCTGCAAGGATTTCTGTTGGCACCATGAGAGCAGCCTGATAGCCAGCTGTCACCGCCGCAAACATGGCCAAGCCAGCGACTACCGTTTTTCCGCTCCCCACATCCCCTTGCAAAAGACGATTCATGTGGTGGTCGGACTTCATGTCGGTCAAAATTTCCTGCAAACTCTTTTCCTGAGCTTGGGTCAGGGCAAAAGGCAGCCTTTCTTTGACTTCTGTCACTTTTTCCTGAGACCAATCCAGAACCAAACCGCTTCCCTGAACTCTATTTTCAGACTTAAGCGTCTGCAATTGCATTTGGAAATAAAAGAGTTCCTCAAATTTGATACGGCGAAGGGCTTGCTTGTATTCTGCCAAATCCTTGGGGAAATGCATAGCACGAACTGCCTGACAACGGGACATGAGTTTGTATTTATCGAGCAAAGACTGGGGAAGATTTTCCTCTATCAAGAGGTCCAGTCCCTGATCAAAGGCCATCTTGATGACCTTGACCAGACTGGCCTGACTGATTCCCTGAGCCAAGCGATAAACAGGCTGGAGGTCATCTTCCACCTGAGCCAGGACCTTCATCCCAGTCAAACTAGCCTTGGCACGGTCCCATTTTCCAAAGACGGCAAGAGTTGCTCCCAACTCTATCTTATCAGCTAGGTAGGGTTGGTTAAAGAAGTTCACCGCAAAAACGACTTCTCCCTGCTTGAGGCTAAAGCGGAGGCGATTACGCTTGAAACCATAGTACTGGACACTAGCAGGAGTCACGACTTGACCAGAAAGAACCGCCTTTTCACCGTCTTCCAGTTCCAGCACTTGCTTGGTCTTGAAGTCTTCATATCGGAAAGGAAAGTAGAGCAAAAGGTCTTGCAAGTTTTCAATTCCTAGTTTGGCGTATTTTTCTGCTGACTTTGGTCCCACACCAGGTAAGACATGCAAGGGTTGATGTAGATTCATGCTCCACTCCTTTCTTTTCTAATAATATTCTCTCGGAATGCGGTCGCTGAGGAGACAAACCACCTCGTAGTTAATAGTCCCACGGTAGGTCGCTACCTGAGTAGCTGTAATTTCCTTGTCCCCGTTAGAACCAATTAAGGTTACCTTTGTTCCTAAGGGATAAAGCTTAGGCAGACGAATGGTGATTTGGTCCATCGAAACCCTGCCGACAATTGGACAAGCTTGACCATCTACCAAGACAGAGAAATTCTGCATGTCTCGTGTCCAACCATCCGCATAGCCGATTGGCACGGTCGCGATGACTTGCTCGCTATCCGCCTGATAGGTCGCTCCATAGCCCATGCAAGCTCCAGCTGGAACTGTCTTGACGTGAACCAGAGCAGATTCCAAGGTCAAGGCTGGTCTCAAGTCATAGGGTAAGTCCAAAACCTCTCCACTTGGATTGAGACCATACATAGCATCTCCCATACGAACCGCGTTAAAAATGGTATCTGCATGCCAAATAGTTGTTGCCGAATTGCTGGCATGTATCAGCTCTGGAAGACCTTTCATACTAGCTAAAATAGTTTTAAACCGTTCTAACTGGGCATTAAAATAGTCATCTGATTCCTCATCAGCAGTAGCAAAGTGGGTAAAGATTCCTTCAACACGAGCACCGTGTTGTCTGAGCAAATTTTGAGCCTGCTCAGCCTCACTAGCCTCTCTAAAACCAATCCTTCCCATTCCTGAGTCAATCTTGAGATGGACTGTTAAACCTGCTAGGTCTTCCTCACTAGATAAGAGTGCTTGAATCCACTCCAACCCAGCCACAGTCAAGGTGATGTCGTATTCTTTAGCTAGAGCAACAGCTTCGATTTCAGAAACTCCTAAAATGAGGATTCGGTTACTGAGTCCAGCCTGTCTGAGTTCAATGGCTTCATCGATATTGGAAACGCAAAAACCATCAACATCATCTTGAATAGCCGTCGCAACAGCAACAGCTCCATGCCCATAGGCATTAGCCTTGACTACTGCAAATTTAAGCGTTCCTTGAGGGATATGAGCCCCCATTTGCTGAATATTTTGTCGAATAGCTCCCAGATGAATCAGAGCCTTGGTTGGTCTATGTGGACTAGCTTTCATGATTTTCCTCCAAAATGACACTGGCTGTCACAAACTGATCTGTATGGCTGATAGACAGCCAAATCTTTCCTGAAAATGGTGCCTGACTAAAATAAGGCGCCCCGCGTTCATTATTCAAGACTTCCAAATCCTGAAAACCGAGCTTGCCAATACCCGTTCCCAGAGCCTTAGAAAAAGCCTCCTTAGCCGACCAGCGACCAGCCAAATATTCGATTCGCCTGCGCCCTTTAAGACTGTTAAACCGTTCCATTTCCTTAGCGGTCAGCACGCGCTTGGCAAAACCTTCATGTCGTGTAACTGCGCTTTCTATCGAAGCCAATTCTTCGATGTCAATTCCGTGTCCAACTATCATTCTCATCAAAAGGAGTTGAGATTCCCCAACTCCATCCTTTTCACTTATTTTGTCAAGGTAGCATAGATTTCTTCTACCAAAGCCTCTGTATTTTCCCAACCTAGGCAAGGGTCAGTAATAGAGCAACCAAAGACCTCTGGTTGATTTTGACGACCATCTGCTAGATAGGATTCAATCATAAAGCCTCGAACCGTCTTTTTGATTTTCTCGTTCCAATCACGATTTTGCAAGGTCTGGCGGACAATTCGAATCTGTTCCATATATTGCTTTCCTGAGTTATCATGGTTGGTATCAATGAGGATAAAGGGATTTTCAAGTCCCATGGCTTCATAGCGCTCAATAGCATTTAGCAGGGTTTCATAGTAAAAGTTAGGCTCATTTTTCCCATATTCATTAACTGCACCACGAAGGATGACGTGAGCCAAGGGATTTCCTGAAGTCTCAACTTCTTGCCCATGGAAAAGGAAGGTCTGTTTATTTTGAGCGGCATAGATGCCATTAAACATAACACCAAGATTTCCAGAGGTTGGATTTTTCATTCCGACTGGCGCATCAATCCCTGAGGCCACAAAACGGTGCTCTTGGTCTTCTACAGAACGAGCTCCTACAGCATGGTAGCTGACCAAATCATCTACCAAGACCAGATTTGACGGATAAAGCATCTCATCTGCCGTTGTCAAACCAGTCTCTGTAATCACGCGGTAGTGCAACTGCCGCACAGCCTGCAAGCCATTAATCAGGCTTGGAGCCTTAGAAGTATCTGGCTGATGAACCAAACCTTTATAGCCGTCTCCGTTGGTACGCGGTTTAGCAGTATAAACACGCATAACCATGAAAATCTTGTCCGCCACCTTCTTTTGCAAGGCGGACAAACGGCGGGCATATTCCAAGACAGCCTCTTCATTATCAGAAGAGCAAGGACCAATCACCAAAAGGATCCGGTCATCTTCTCCTGAAATAATGTCTGCCAATTCTCTATCGCGACGCTCCTTTAGTCGCAAGGCTTCGGCAGACAATTGGGTTTCTGCCTTGATTGCTTCAATATCGATTTCTTGACCTTTTTCAATAAATGCCATCTTATTCTCCTAGCGTTTGGTAGATTTCTCTGACGAGGGCTTCCGTATTTTCCCAGCCAAGGCAAGGGTCTGTGATAGACTTGCCAAATACTTCTGGCTCATTTTGTCGACCATCTTCCAGATAAGACTCAATCATAAAACCACGAACGAACTGCTTGATTTTTTCATTCCAAGCACGATTAATCAAGGTCTGGCGGACAATTCGGATTTGTTCCATATACTGCTTACCAGAATTGTCATGATTGGTATCAATGATGATAAAAGGATTTTCCAAGCCCATTTTCTCATACTGGGCAATGGTGTCAATTAAATTGTCATAATAGTAGTTGGGAATATTTTTTCCATACTCATTAAGAGCACCACGAAGAATGGCATGCGAAAGCGGGTTCCCAGTTGTTTCCACTTCTTTTCCTAGGAAAAGGAAACTTTGCTTGTTTTGAGCAGCATAAATCCCATTAAACATAACATTGAGATTTCCAGATGTCGGATTTTTAAAACCAGTCGCGAAATCTGCTCCACTTGCCACAAAGCGGTGTTGCTGGTCTTCAACTGAACGGGCACCAACTGCCATGTAAGAAATCAAATCATCCACAAGCGGAAGATTTTCAGGATAAAGCATTTCATCAGCTGTTGTCATACCAGTTTCCGTGATAACACGATAATGAAGATGACGAACGGCTTTGATTCCATTGATGAGGCTTGGCGCCTCTGTCGCGTTAGGCTGGTGAATCAAGCCCTTATAGCCATCTCCGTTGGTACGAGGTTTGGCAGTATAAACACGCATAACCATAAAGATACGGTCTGCCACTTCTTCTTGTAGGACTGCCAAACGCTTAGCGTATTCAAGGACAGCTTCTTCATTATCAGATGAGCATGGCCCGATTACCAAAAGAATTCGCTGGTCTTCTCCACGTATAATGGCTTCTAGCTCTTGATCACGCTGTGATTTTCTCTCCAAAGCTTGGCCTTCTAATTTTGATAAGGCACGAACTTCTTCAATATTAATTTTAGGACTTTTTGCTGTAAATACCATAACTCATCTCCTTATAAAGCAAACGGATACCAAGTAAAAATTTACTTTTCACAAGGTATCCGCATCTAAACTATCTCATTTTATTGTCTTTTTCCGTGACAGTTTTTAAACTTCTTACCAGAACCACATGGGCAAAGTTCATTGCGTCCAATCTGGCTCAAATCCAAATCTTCTGGCATACTTGCTTGGTGGGCAGCAATATTACGAGTCGCTGTTGTACTGATATGGCGTTCTGCCTGTGGTCTTTCTTGTTCATGAATTTGTGCTTTCATCATCAAACGTGTCACATCAAACTCAATCGAACCAATCATGTCATTAAACATACGGAAACCTTCTGCCTGATACTCAACAACAGGGTTGTTCTGAGCATAGCCACGAAGTCCAACCGCGTTACGCAATTGATCGAGGGCATCGATATGATCTGTCCACTTGTTATCCACCACTCGTAGAATCAAAACTTTTTGGAATTCTTTAACTGCTTCTTCATCACGTAGTTTTGAAACCTGACTATCGTAAACTTGCAAGGCACGTTGGAAGAGTTCTTCCTTAATAGCCTTATCAGACAAGCCTGACAAGTCTTCCATCGTAATAGAATCTTCTGGAAGCAAGTTGTACTTAGCAAAGTTCAAAATTGCCTCTAGTTTTTCATCTTGTTTGGCACGCGCATGACCATCAACGACACGTTCAATCGTGCGTTTAATCATAGACTGAATTTCAGGTGCCAAGTCACGGTCTGCAGTGATGACATCATAACGTTGAGCATAGATAATCTCACGTTGTTCACGCATAACATCATCGTATTGAAGGACTTGTTTACGGGTATCGTAGTTATTTCCTTCGACACGTTTTTGCGCTGCCTCAACCTGACGCGTCAACATACGAGACTCAATGGCCTCTTCAGACATATTCAAGCGTTCAAAGATGCCTTTCAAGCGTTCAGAACCAAAACGTTTCATCAAATCATCTTCAAGAGAGAGGTAGAATTGTGACTCACCTGGGTCTCCTTGACGACCTGAACGTCCACGAAGCTGGTTATCGATACGACGGCTTTCATGGCGTTCTGTACCAATAACACAAAGTCCTCCAAGTTCGCGAACTCCTTCACCAAGCTTGATGTCGGTACCACGACCGGCCATGTTGGTTGCGATAGTAACAGCACCACGTTGACCAGCATTCATGATGATTTGAGCTTCTTTATAGTGGTTCTTAGCATTCAAAACTTCGTGAGGAACACCAGCTGCGACCAATTTCTTAGAAATATAGTCACTGGTTTCAACCGCTACTGTACCAACCAAGACAGGCTGACCTTTTTGGTAGCGAGCCTTAACATCTTCGACAACCGCCTTAAACTTAGCCTCAATACTTGCATAAAGAAGGTCTGAGTGGTCAATACGTTGAACAGGACGGTTTGTTGGAATTGGAATAACACGAATGTTGTAGATTTCACGGAATTCTTCTTCCTCAGTCTTACCTGTACCCGTCATACCAGACAATTTCTTGTACATACGGAAAAGGTTTTGGTAAGTGATTGAGGCAGATGTCTTGGTTTCATCCTGGATTGGCACACCTTCTTTGGCTTCAATGGCTTGGTGCAAGCCATCAGAATAACGACGACCTTCCATGGTACGACCTGTAAATTGGTCGACAATCAAAATTTCTTGTTCTTCGCTCACCACATAGTCAATATCGAGAAGCATGATATAGTTGGCACGAAGGGCGTTATCGATAAAGTGAGTCAGAGCTACGTTTTCGATGTCATAGAGGTTTTCAAGTTTGAAGTAGCTTTCAGCCTTGTCGATCCCTGAATCAGACAAACCAATAGTTTTAGACTGCACATCGATGATGTAGTCGTCTTTGTCCAAAGATTTTACATAGTGGTCTGCCATGTGGTAGAGCTGACTGGTTTCAACTGCGTTAGCACCTGATACGATCAAAGGTGTACGAGCCTCGTCAATCAAGATAGAGTCAACCTCATCAACCAAAGCATAGTTAAGCGGACGTTGTACCATGTTTTCAGCACGAACGACCATGTTATCACGAAGGTAGTCAAATCCGATTTCTGAGTTGGTTGAGTAAGTAATATCACACTCATAGGCTTCTTTTTTCTCCATTGGAGATTTGGCAGCCAAGTTAATCCCTACTGACAAACCAAGCCAAGAGTACAATTCACCCATCTCAGTCGCGTCACGCTCGGACAGGTATTCGTTAACCGTAACTACGTGGACCCCTTTACCTGAGAGGGCATTGAGGTATACCGGCATGGTCGCAGTCAAGGTTTTCCCTTCCCCTGTACGCATCTCTGGCACGTCACCATGGTGAAGAACGATTCCACCCATGACCTGAACCTTATATGGGAAGAGACCTAGGACACGTTTAGCACCTTCACGGACAACCGCAAATGCTTCATAAAGCAATGAATCCAGTGATTCTCCATTTTGATAACGTTCTTTAAATTCAACTGTTTTTGCTTTTAGTTGGTCATCTGTCAAAGCAGCCATTTGGTCTTCGTATTTGAAAACCTTGTCAGCCATCTTTTCCAGACGACGGATTTCTCCTTTATCATTTTCGATAATTGTTTTTAAAATATTAGCCATGTTTTTCCTTACTTTAAATTCCGAATATTTTAGAATGTTCTTTTAATTTTAGCACAATTACTGATTATTTTCAAGGAAGAATCCCCATTTTGAAAAGGAAAAAGAGGCTAGTTTCCAAGCTAACCTCTCTGACTTTTATGATGCTTTAATTGCCAACAAAAATCGGCAAAATCGCAAATAGGATAAATAGATTTATCCAAAGAGAAAGACAGCAGATGAGTCCAAAAACAAAGAGACTGACTTTCTTGGACAGCAAGGCCATCAAAATCGACAGAATTCCAAAAACTAGTAAAACTTTCTGCATGATTAAGAGATTGATAGATATTCCCAGAACTGGTTTATCCCAAGGAACAAAGAAGAAAGCAATCCAGATCAGCAGAACTAAACCAATATAGACCTTAGAATAGCGTGAAATAAATGATTTTAGATGTGCCATAAGCTACCTCCTAAAAATAAAAACCGATGTAAATCAATGTCTCCCTGCTTTAGACTTCCCCAGTTCTCGTCTCAAGCGAAGCATTTTTTTGAAACAGAAATAAGTTAACCTATTCAGACCAATAGCTAGCAGAATAAAAAGAAACCAAATGCCCCATAACTTGATATCTGTCAAATTTCTCAAGACGATATTGAAAAACAGAACTGAAATAACTGTCCAAGCAAGGCTAAAAAGAGCATAGAGGGGGATGTAAACCCAGTAAAAATAGTAGAGGATCGGGAAAATCTTACTATCCCTGTCAGCTTTGTCTATCCAATTGAAAAAGTAAAAACAGGGAAATAAGATTATAAATTTAAACAAATGTTTCATCGACACCTCTTTTTTGATAGCGTTTTCTATTATTTTATTATATCAAAAAAATCTGGAAATGTCATTCCAGATTCTACTTTTTTATTTGCGTTTTCTTGCGATGAGATGGATTGGTGTTCCTTCAAAGACAAAGGCCTTGCGGATTTGATTTTCCAAGAAACGCAGGTAAGAAAAGTGCATGAGTTCTTCTTCATTGACAAAGATAACAAAGGTCGGTGGTTTGGTTGCCACTTGGGTCGCGTAGAAAATCTTTAGGCGTTTTCCTTTGTCTGTCGGTGTTGGGTTGATGGCAATAGCATCCATAATGACATCGTTCAAGACAGCTGATGGAATACGTGTGTTTTGACTTTCGCTGATTTGCTTAATCATCTCAGGAAGTTTGTGGAGGCGTTGCTTGGTCAAAGCTGATACAAAGATAATCGGTGCGTAAGGTAGATATTGGAACTGCTCACGGATATCTTCTTCCCAGTTTTTCATAGTGTAGTTGTCTTTTTCAAGCGTATCCCACTTGTTGACCACGATAATCATCCCTTTACCAGCTTCATGGGCAAATCCTGCGATACGCTTATCGTATTCACGAATGCCTTCTTCCGCATTGATGACCATTAAGACCACATCTGAACGGTCAATAGCTCGCATGGCGCGCATGACAGAGTATTTCTCGGTATTTTCATAAACCTTACCAGACTTACGCATACCAGCCGTATCAATCATGGTAAACTCTTGCCCATCTGTATCTGTAAAGTGGGTATCAATGGCGTCACGAGTTGTTCCAGCAACTGGACTGGCAATAACACGGTCTTCTCCCAAGATGGCATTGATCAAGCTTGATTTTCCAACGTTGGGACGACCAATCAAGCTAAACTTAATCACATCTGGGTTTTCTTCTTCATATTCATTTGGAAGATTTTCTACGATGGCATCTAGCACATCCCCTGTACCGATACCATGGACAGATGAGATAGGCAATGGTTCACCCAAACCAAGAGCATAGAAATCATAGATATCATTTCGCATCTCAGGGTTGTCCACCTTGTTCACTGCGAGGATAACTGGTTTGTGGGTTTTATAAAGTTTACGGGCTACGTATTCGTCTGCATCGGTAATTCCTTCCTTACCAGACACCACAAAGACGATAACATCGGCTTCTTCCATGGCAATTTCTGCCTGGTGCTTGATTTGTTCCATAAAAGGAGCATCGACATCATCGATTCCTCCTGTATCAATCATGCTAAAAGAACGATTGAGCCACTCACCCGTTGCATAGATACGGTCACGTGTCACTCCTTCGACATCTTCTACAATGGAGATTCGCTCACCAGCGATCCGATTAAATAGGGTTGATTTCCCAACATTGGGACGTCCTACAATGGCAATAGTTGGTAGGGCCATAATTTCTCACTTTCTACAATAACTTCTTCTGTTCAAGATTTTTTCTAGTTGAGTTTGGTTCTGCTTGACCAAACTGTTCTGCTAGACGCTGACTCCAGCTTGTGGTCGCACGCGCCCCAGCATAGTCCGCCTGTACACGGTCATAAGCCTCAATCACATCAACTGTTTGTTCCTGATATTCTTCCTCAAATACCACTTGAGTCAATGGCAAGCGAGGTTTGACTTCATGTTCTTCATTTGGCACACCTAGTGCCATCCCAAAGACAGGATAGGTGTAGTCAGGCAGGTTAAAGAGCTCTGCCACTTCTTCTGACTTGTATCGAACCAAACCGATAATCACTCCACCATAGCCCAAGCTTTCAGCTGCCAGCAGGGCATTTTGACCAGCAAGAGCCGCATCGACTGAACTAATCAAGAGACCTTCTACACCTTGAGGTTGGAAGGTATCCGTATGGAGTCGTGCTCCCTTTTCTGCACGGTTCAAATCTCCGACAAAGAGAAGGAAAACAGCTGACTGGCGAATGGCTTCTTGAGGCACCAATTCATACAAGGCATCTTTCTTCTCTTGACTTCGTACCACAATCACAGAGTAGGATTGGAAATTCTTCCAAGACGAGGCCATTTGAGCTACTGTCAGGATTTCAGTCAAGTCTTCCTGAGGAAGAGCTTGCTCTTTAAATCTTCGAACAGACTTATGAGCTTTCATCAGTTTAATCGTTTCTGTCATCGACGGTTTACTCCTTCTAAACGAGTCTCCTCAGCCAAATAACGGATGCGTTCCATGACGCGTCTTGCTTCCCAGGTTTCGTCATTTCCATGTTTCCCTTTAGCGAAATGCTGCTCCAATTCTTCAAAGTCGAAGTTGGATGTGAAAAAGGTCGGTAAATCTTCCTGCATCCGATATTGGAGAATGACTTGTAGGATTTCATCCCGCACCCAAGCTGTTGATTGCTCGGCACCAATATCATCTAAAATCAGGACTTCAGAAAGCTTAATCTCATCCACCAAGGTCTTGACATTACCATCACCGATAGCATTTTTGACATCTATGACAAAGCTAGGATAGTGGAGGAGAGTTGATGAAACACCACGTTTTTCTGATAAATCATGGGCTAAGGCAGCCACCATGAAACTTTTACCCACACCAAAGTCTCCATATAGGTAAAGACCTTTTCGAATAGCTGGATATTGCTCCACGAAGGCTAATAGCTTTTCAAAAACTGGCAAGCGACCCAAATCATCCAAGTCAACTTGAGCCAAACTAGCTTGCTTGAGACTGGCTGGCAGATTGATTAACTTGAGGCGGTTCTTAATAGCCGCTTCTTTTTCCGCTGCGATTAGTTCAGGAGTTTCTTCATAAGAAACGTCCGCATAACCATGATTCATAACCAAAATCGGCTTGTAGCCTTTGGCAATATAATCCGTATCCCCACGGAGAAACTTGTCACGCTCGGTGATGTACTGATTAAACTTGGAGATACTGCGATTCAATTCCTCTGGAGTAAGGGATTCTTGCTGGATAAAGGCCGCAACATCAGGGTCCTTCATGATTTTCTGGACCAAATCTTGATAATGAAAACGGCTGGGTTGACGTTTGAGTACGTCTCCGACACTTTCCATCTAATCTCCTCCTTTTTCTAATCGAGCTAATAGTTCTTGTTTCTTACGTTCTAGTTCCAGACGAGTTTCCTCGCTGGTTTCATTCTTATAATCTGGATTGCTCCACTTGGGTACATTGGACTTGGTAGGACTCGGTTTACTAGCCTTTTGAGCCTGGCTCTTTTGCCCACGCTCACGGATGCGTAAGACCGCCTCTTCTGCCGAATGTATCTTTTGATAGGCATAGTCATTGGCTACTTTCATGGCATATTTCTCATTGATATTTGCCGAATCCACCTTATTAAAGGTCAATAAGAGAATGATATTGATGACTTCGTCCAGCAAGCCCAAGCCAGCCATCTGTTGCAAGAGTTCTCTTTCTGTTTGGGTAATGGTTCCCTTGCGTGTTTGCTTGATTTCTGCCAAGAACTGCAGAGCAGTTTTGCTTTTTGCTTCCTTGATAATGGTTGCTTCCTTAGGACTAAAATCAGAAGAAACAGGTTTTTGAGCAATTTTTTCCCGCATGCGTTTGGTTGAAATAACCTGGGAAACAGCTGTTGACTTGGCCAATTGATAGGTCTCAAACCAAGTCCACTTCTTTTCCTCAGCAATGGCAAAGAGGTTTAAGACATCGGACTGCTCATCCGCAAAACGAAGCCCATCTCGAGCCATAAGCTGACGAAAATGGTCCAAGTCAAAATCGTTGACCACTTTCTTCTTGAGACCAAGGTCTTCTTGACTTCCCAGTTCTGCCAAGTCTGGAAAGACTTGATTGAGTGAGACAGGTATTTCTTCTCCCTCAGCACTCTCAACTTTTAAATCCTCCACAGCTGCATCGCCAATCTTTTTCTCCAAAAGTCTACGATATACAGGATGCACCAAGAAGTCCTGACTCGAAAGAGGAGCATGGATGGCTAGCTGATAGGTATCACCCTTTTGATAGAGGGTCAAGAGATTGAAAGCAGATAGGATTTTCAAAGATTTTAAAAGTCTATCCATCCCAAAGTTGAGATGATTGAGGATACTTGAAAAAAGATATTCCTTTCTGCCATTATCCCAAAAACTGATTGTATAAAGATAAAGGCTCAGTGCCTCCTGACCGATAATCGGGAGGTAGCACTGTACCAGAGATGAGGTATCTTGCGACACCCGATTATTCTTTAGATAAGAAAAACGGTCAATTGGCTTCATTTATCTTTCCTTTTTCTTTTTAGAGGACTGGGTGATTTGTTGGAGCAAGCTCTCTAACTCACTAACATCCTTAAAACTACGATAGACACTGGCAAAACGCACATAAGTAATCTCATCCAACTCAGCCAACTCCTCCATGACGAGTGAACCAATGTCCTCACTTTGAATTTCATTTTCATTTCGACCACGGAGTTTCTGTTCGATACGATTGACTACCATGTTGATTTCATCACTTGACACAGGACGTTTCTGGGCTGAGCGGATAATCCCATTAAAGATTTTATCTCTGGAGAATTGTTCCCGTGTGCCATCTTTTTTAACAACCACCAAGGTTCTTTCTTCTACTCGTTCGTAGGTTGTAAAACGGTGTTGGCATTCGTCGCACTCACGTCTTCTACGAATGGTGTTCCCTTCTTCTGCTTGGCGACTATCGATAACACTTGACTTGGTAGCCCCACATTTTGGACAACGCATCTTTTCCCTCCTTATCGTTTTCTTTTCATTATACCATTTTTTAAACAATTCCCAAAACAATTCTTCTTTTTGCTTGACAAGTTTTTTGTTTTGTTGTATTATTTAATTAAGACAAATAGATAAAAAGAAAGGAGACCAAGATGTCTTGGATATTTGACAACAAAAAACCCATCTATTTACAGATTATGGAGAAAATCAAGCTTCAGATTGTTTCCCATACACTGGAACCCAATCAACAACTTCCAACCGTGAGAGAGCTAGCGAGCGAGGCCGGTGTCAATCCCAACACCATCCAAAGAGCCTTGTCAGACCTCGAACGAGAAGGATTTGTCTACAGCAGGCGAACAACTGGACGATTTGTGACTGAGGATAAGGAGCTAATCGCCCAATCACGCAAACAATTATCGGAAGAAGAATTGGAACACTTCGTTTCCTCCATGACCCATTTTGGCTATGAAAAAGAAGAACTACCAGGCGTAGTCGGCGATTATATTAAAGGAGTTTAAGCCTATGTCATTACTAGCATTTGAAAATGTATCCAAATCATATGGAGCAACACCAGCCCTTGAAAATGTTTCCCTTGAGATCCCAGCTGGAAAAATCGTTGGTCTTCTCGGTCCAAACGGCTCAGGGAAAACAACATTGATTAAACTAATCAATGGCCTCTTACAACCAGATCAAGGACGTGTCCTGATCAACGACATGGATCCAAGCCCAGCAACCAAGGCCATCGTAGCTTATTTGCCGGATACGACCTATCTCAATGAACAAATGAAGGTCAAAGAAGCCCTAACCTACTTCAAGACCTTCTATAAAGATTTCAATCTTGAACGCGCCCATCATCTACTTGCAGATCTTGGCATTGATGAAAATAGTCGTCTCAAGAAACTATCAAAAGGAAACAAGGAAAAGGTACAACTGATTTTGGTTATGAGCCGTGATGCTCGTCTCTACGTTCTAGACGAACCCATTGGTGGGGTGGATCCAGCAGCCCGTGAGTATATCCTCAATACCATTATCAACAACTACTCCCCAACTTCTACCGTTTTGATTTCTACCCACTTGATTTCTGATATCGAGCCAATCTTGGATGAAATTGTCTTCCTCAAAGACGGAAAAGTCGTCCGTCAAGGAAATGTAGATGATATTCGCTATGAGTCAGGTGAATCCATTGACCAACTCTTCCGTCAGGAATTTAAAGCCTAAGCAAAGGAGATTATTTATGTTTTGGAATTTAGTTCGCTACGAATTTAAAAATGTTAACAAGTGGTATTTAACCCTCTACGCAGCCGTGCTAGTCCTTTCCGTCCTTATTGGGATACAAGCACAGACCTATAACAATCTGCCTGTCAAAGAAAGCCAACCTGTTCTACTCTTTTTTCTAGCTACTGTCTTTGGTGGCTTGATGCTTACACTTGGGATTTCAACTCTTTTCTTGATTATTAAACGCTTCAAAGGTAGTGTCTATGACCGACAAGGCTATCTGACTTTGACCTTGCCAGTTTCTGAACATCATATCATCACAGCCAAACTAATCGGTGCCTTTATCTGGTCTGTGATTAGCACTGCTGTCTTACTCCTATGTATCTATATTATGTTATTGTCAACAAATTCTAATGAAGTTCAACTTTCTACTCTTCTGTCATTTGTTGGAGAACATTTTACCGGCTTTGGTCTTACTGTCTTATCCTTCCTGCTTAGTACAATTTCAGGTATCCTCTGCATCTACTTGGCCATTTCCATTGGACAACTGTTCAATGAATACCGTACAGCACTCGCTGTTGCAGCCTACATTGGTATCCAAATCGTCGTTGGCTTTATTGAAGTCTTCTTCAATACCAGTGCTAACTTCTATGTCAATTCACTTGCAGGATTTAATGATAATTTCTATATGGGAGCAAGTACATCCATTATCGAGGAACTCATATTCATAGCTATTTTTTACCTCGGAACCTACTATATTTTGAGAAACAAGGTTAATTTGCAATAGTTTTAAAGTCTAGCGACAATAACTCGCTAGACTTTTTTCGTTCTCAGAACTTACATTTTTATATGATGTATTTAATAAAAAAGAGTATAATAACTTTAAAACTGATTACATGTATATCGATAGGGAGGTCAACTCTTTATGCTGAGAAGATTTGTTACTAAGAAACACCTCGTACTTTACTTCTTTTCTATTGCCATTACTTGGCTGGAAGCAATTATCACGCCAGCCCTTGTTCAGAATATTGTTGCTAGTTTTAGCAATCAAGAACTAGGCCTTCTTTGGAAAGTTTTGATTTTAGGAATCCTTGGTAATCTCATCCTCTTACTAGGTTTGGCTGGGAAGCGCTATTACTACGCCCGTTTGATTACTGACTTCAAATATGGAATCAAGAGTGCTATTTTCAAGCGATTTTTAAACAGTTATGAGATTGATGAAAAGGATATTTTGTCTGACCTAGAAAACGACGTCAAGCAACTAGAAGAAAGCTATATCGAACCAACGGTTATCATCATTTCTTCTCTTGGTTTCACCACTGTGTCCATTCTCTATGCCTTGTGGACCAATTTTTACCTAGGCTTGATTTTCATCCTCTTCTACTCCTTTCCTGTACTCTGCAGTGCTATCGGATCAAAGCGTTTGGATTCACTTTCTGAAAAGCGGTCCACTGTTAACCAGAGCTACTTAGCAAGCTTGACAAATTTTATTGGTGGTAGCCAACAAATTCGCCATTATCAGGGGCAAGACTACTTTTTTGCTCGCTATCAAAAGCAATTACAAACCAGTCTAGATACCGAAATTAACTATGAAAAACAACGCACTTTAAACAGTCTCTTGATCAATAGCATCGATGCCTTTTGTTCTGTCACACCAATCGTCATCGGTGGATTTATGACCTACTATAATTATTTAGATGCGGCGAGTTTTGTGGTCATCTATCTAGTTTCCCATAATATCGGCTATCAATTCCAAGAGTTGGCTTACTTTACCAACACCCGAAAAGCGAATCGAACTCTTCTCAATAAATA
Organism: Streptococcus mitis SK1080; assembly: GCF_000220085.1. Lineage (GTDB taxonomy): Bacteria > Bacillota > Bacilli > Lactobacillales > Streptococcaceae > Streptococcus > Streptococcus mitis_K. The sequence goes on from NZ_AFQV01000018.1 coordinate 61,876, forward strand.
CCAAAAACTTTTGAATCAGTCTGACTTCATCTCGCCTAGAAGCATAGAAAACATTTTCCCTATCCAGCTTAACAGCATCTCCTTAGAAAAAGATGGGAATATTCTCTTATCTCCGATTTCCATACACATCAAGCAAGGAGAAAAAATCGCCATTATCGGGGAAAGTGGCTCTGGTAAAACAACCCTACTCAATATCATTCATGGAGAAGAGACACCGACAAGTGGACAGATTAGCTTTGCTGGTCAGAACCTGTCACGTCAAGAAATCACAAGTATTAGTTCCTATATTCTCCAAGATAGCCATTACTTTGACACGCTCTCTCTGGAAGATAATATCCTTCTAGGACTGGATAAAAAGGAGGAACGTTTAACTTACATCCTCAAAAAAACAGGGTTAGTTCATTTGGAAAATCGAACGCTCAGCAATGATAGTCTATCTGGTGGCGAGAAACAACGCCTCGAAATCGCCCGCGCTCTCTACCACGATAGCCAACTCATCTTAGCAGATGAGATTAAGGCCAATCTTGACTCGGAAAATAGCAGAAAAATCAGCGACTTGCTCTTCTCCCTACCTCAAACAGTCATTGAAGTCATTCACCACTACACAGAAGAAGGCTTAAAACACTATGACCAAGTCATTCACTTAAGCAGAGAAAAGTAATAGTCTATAACATACGATTTTAAAAAGCAAGGAACCCAAATTCCTTGCTTTTTAACTCAATATCAAACTGGCTACAATAGGGCTGACAAAGACATAGAGAATACCGGTAACACCGATAGCCAAACCACCCATGGCTCCTGCTACAGAGCCGTATCGGAAGGCTGTTCCCGTTCCAACTGCGTGGCCTGTTCCTCCAAGGGAAAGACCAACAGCTACTGGATCGTCAATTTTCAACCACTTCAAAAGTGTTGGGCCGATAACACTGGTTAAAATCCCAGTAGCCACTACAACGACCAAGGTCACAGTGGTCAGACCTTGCAATTTTTCTGTAATCCCAACTGCCATGGCGGTTGTTACTGACTTGGGAAAAAGAGAAATGGCTAGGAAAAAGTCCATGCCAAATATTTTCGCCACAAGGGCTGTGAAAGAGGTATTGACAACTACTGCTAACAGACTACCAAAGAGAATACTTCGTGCATGGTGCTTCATCAAGTGAAAACTCTTATAAAGCGGAATCCCTAGAGCCACGGTCGATGGGACAATCAAGTTGTTCAGATAAACTCCACCTTGGTAGTAATCTTGGTAAGAAATCCCCGTCACCTTTAGAATGATAATAATGAAAACAGCTGACAAAAGCAGGGGCGTTGTCAATGGATGGGGAAAACGTCTGTAAATCAGCATTCCCACTAGATAAGCTAGGATGGACAGAGCAAGCCCAAACAGGGGATTGGAAACAAATTCACTCATTTGGCATCTCCTTTCTCATAATCTCCCTCAAACCGTCTCTTGATGAACTGAACTACCAAGGCTATGAGGATAATATTGATGACTGCTGCAAAAAAGACAATCAAAACAATTGGCAAAAGATAGGGAGCAATCACATCAAACTTCTCCATGATTCCCACTGCTGGTGGCAAAAAGAGAATGGTCATATTGGCCAGCAAGAAATTCCCCACCATGTTGACATGCCTGGTTCTCAGCCACTTGAATTGTAGGGCGAGAAAGAGAATGATCAAGCCGATAATACTGCCTGGGATGGGCAAATGAAAGAAACTGGAAATCCCCTCTCCGATTAGAGAAATCACAAAGAGAATCATTAATTGAACATATAATTTCATCCTAAACTCCACGAAATAGACTTCTTGCATACCAGTTTACTCTTTTTTCAGAAAATTTCAAGGAAATGTGCAAGAATCATTAAAAATTAAAGAGGAAAGGGACACAAACAATTCTTGACTTGTGAAAATTGTATGATTTAGGATAAAATATTTCATCGTCCTTCTTGCCAGCTCTTTTGAAAAGTAGTATAATTATTGCATGCGCAATCATCTTGTGATGCAGAGACTGTCCGTGAATGGACTTTCTTCTATTTACAACTCTAAAAAGAAAGGAGATACTATGACCTATTTGGAAAAATGGTTTGACTTCAATCGGCGTCAGAAAGAAATTGAAAGTCTCTTGGAAGAGACCATTGCCCAGCAGAGCGAGCAAAGTCTGACCTTGAAAGAGTTTTACCTGCTCTACTATCTGGACTTGGCCCAAGAAAAATCTCTACGCCAGATTGACCTGCCAGATAAGCTTCATCTGAGCCCGAGCGCTGTTTCTCGGATGGTCGCTCGCTTGGAAGCTAAAAATTGCGGTCTACTCAGTCGCATGTGTTGCCATCAAGATAGACGCTCTAGTTTTATCTGCCTGACAAGTGATGGGCAAAAGACACTGGCCTCGCTACAAAAGGCTGTCGAAGCAAGCTTGGAAACTGGTTTGGATTTCTTGATTTAAGATGATTTTTTGAAAAAAGTTGCGTGCGCAATCATTTTTCTTGACATTCTCTTTTACAAGGAGTAAAATAAAGTCATCATTAAACAAAGGAGTTTTAAACATGATTGAAATCACCTATTTAGATGCCAGCAAGAACGAAAGAACTGTAACCTTCGATTCTTATGAAGACTTTGATCGTTCGCAACAAGCTTGCCTTATCGGCGTCGCAGACTACTACCCTGTCCAAAAATTAACCTATAACGGTCATGATTTGGACTACCATGGGACTTACGGAGATATCTTCTTCTATCTCAAGAAACAAGATTTAAGCCAATATAACTAAAAAAGGAGAAATACAATGGCAAAAGCAATTACAGATGCAACATTCGAACAAGAAACAAAAGACGGTTTGGTCTTGGTAGACTTCTGGGCAACTTGGTGTGGTCCATGTCGTATGCAAGGTCCAATCTTGGACAAATTGTCTGAAGAACTTTCAGAAGATGTTTTGAAAATCGTTAAAATGGACGTTGATGAAAATCCAAACACAGCTCGTGCTTTTGGAATCATGTCTATCCCAACTCTTCTCTTCAAAAAAGACGGCCAAGTAGTCAAACAAGTTGCTGGTGTTCACACAGCAGAACAAATCAAGGCCATCGTTGCTGAATTGAGCTAATCATACTAGAGACCAAGTACTTTCTTTGGTCTCTTTTTTCTTGCCCTTTGCCATTTTTCAAAAAATATGCTAGACTGTAGATAGAATAATACGATGTTTGGGACATGCCATCGCTAAAAAAAACCTTGATTTGGTATTTTTTAGCTCCCTCAAGGGAGCTTTTTGCGTGCTCTGAACATTCCCCATTTTGGAAGGAGTACTATGAAACGTCAATCTGCCTTGGTCGTCTTTAGTGGCGGTCAAGATTCTACAACCTGCCTCTTTTGGGCTAAAGAACACTATGAAACAGTCGAAGCCGTCACCTTTGCCTACGGCCAACGCCATCATCTCGAAATTCAAGTCGCTAGAGAAATCGCTAAGGAACAGGGTATCCATCACCATATCCTAGATATGTCTCTGCTGGGACAAATCACTGAAAATGCCCTAACCTCTGATCTGGAAATTGAGCAAAAAGAGGGAGAGGTGCCTAATACCTTTGTTGACGGTCGCAACCACCTCTTTCTATCCTTTGCGGCAGTCCTTGCTAAGCAACGAGGTATTAAAGATATCGTGACAGGTGTCTGCGAGACAGACTTCTCAGGCTACCCCGATTGTCGAGATGTCTTTGTCAAATCCCTTAATGTTACCCTCAACCTTGCCATGGATTACGACTTTGTTATCCAAACACCTCTCATGTGGCTAGACAAGGCTGAAACTTGGGAATTAGCCGACCAACTCGGTGCCTTTGACTATGTTCGTGAAAAGACCTTAACCTGCTACAACGGGATTATCGGAAGTGGCTGTGGAGATTGCCCAGCCTGCCACCTACGTCAGCATGGTCTAGATGTTTATCTCTCACAGAAAGGAGAGGCCTAATGTTTTTTGCACCCAAAGAAATCAAACAGGAAACTGGGGAGTCTCTTGTCTACAATCCTCACAGAACCTTGGTATCAAAAGAGTTTACCTTCGATGCTGCCCACCACCTCTTTCACTATGAGGGAAAATGTAAGTCCCTGCACGGCCACACCTATCATCTGCAGATTGCTGTCAGTGGATTTTTAGATGAACGTGGCATGGCCTACGATTTCGGAGACATCAAAGCCATCTATAAGAACTATTTAGAACCCCACTTGGATCATCGCTATCTAAACGAAACTCTTCCCTATATGAACACGACTGCTGAAAATATGGTTTACTGGATTTTTCAAACTATGAGTCAAGAGTTGCCAGACGAACGTGGTCTCCGTTTGGAATACGTTCGCCTCTATGAGACTCCGACTGCCTTTGCGGAGTTTAGACGGGAGTGGTTAGATGACTAGGGAACGTGTCCTCAAACTACCAGTTTTGGAAATTTTTGGGCCAACCTTTCAAGGCGAAGGCCGTGCTATCGGGCAGAAAACCATGTTTGTCCGCACTGCTGGTTGCGACTACCACTGCGACTGGTGCGATTCTGCCTTTACTTGGGATGGTTCTGAAAAGCCAACTCGTATGACAGCTGACGAGGTCATTGCCGCCTTGGATAAATTAGGAAACTACGACTATGTCACCCTATCTGGGGGAAATCCTGCTATCCTAGCAGCCAACATGGCTGAACTCGTCACTAAACTCAAGGAACGTGGTGTCACTCTGGCTGTTGAAACTCAAGGCTCCCGCTGGCAAAATTGGTTAAAAGACATCGACCAGGTCACTCTGAGTCCCAAACCTCCTTCATCCAAGATGGAAGTCAACTTTGAGACCTTGGACTTTATCGTTTCCCAACTTGATCCAGACAAGGTCACCTTTAAAATCCCTGTCTTTGACGATGCAGATTTAGCCTTTGCTAAAGGAATACAAGAACGCTACCAACCAGATGTCCTCTTCTTATCGGCTGGAAATCCTGAGCCCAAGGCCACAGGCAATATTATCCAAGACCAACTGGACCGCCTCAAAGAACTCTGGGAACGTATCGCTGCCGACGATAGCTGGGGCAATGTCCGCGTCCTTCCTCAACTGCATACCCTCCTCTACGATAACCAACGTGGTGTTTAAGATTAGAAAGAAAAAATCATGTCACAACAAGAAGAAATGAAAAACCTCAGCCTACTAGGCAACAAAGAAACCAACTACATTTTCGACTATCAACCAGAAGTCCTCGAATCCTTTGACAATCGTCATGTGGAAAATGACTATTTTATCAAATTTAACTGTCCTGAATTTACCTCACTGTGTCCAATCACTGCTCAGCCAGACTTTGCGACGATTTATATTTCCTACATTCCTGACAAGCTCTGTGTCGAGTCAAAATCCCTCAAACTCTACCTCTTTAGCTACCGAAATCATGGGGATTTCCACGAAAACTGTATCAACACCATCGGGAAAGACTTGGTCAAATTGCTAGACCCTCGCTATTTAGAAGTCTGGGGAAAATTTACACCTCGCGGTGGCATTTCAATTGACCCTTACTACAACTATGGTAAACCAGGAACTAAGTATGAAGGCTTGGCAGAACAACGCCTCTTCCAACACGACCTTTATCCAGAGAAAATTGACAACCGCTAAACTCATACGAAAAAGCCCTGTTCCTCAAAATGAGGAGCAAGGCTTTTTAAGTTTCAATTATTCTTCTGTTCCAAGGAAGTTTTTAGCAACAAGGGCTGCAAGAACTCCACCAACGATTGGCGCAAGGATGAAAATCCATACTTGTTGAAGAGCTGCGCCACCTACCAAGACAGCCGGTGCCAAGCTACGAGCTGGGTTTACTGAAAGTCCAGTAATGTTCAACCCCACAAGGATCATCGCCATCAATGACAATCCAATTACCAAACCAGCAATCGCGCCATTGCCCTTGTTTGCTGATGTCACAGTCATGATAACCAAGACAAACAAGAAAGTTGCGATGACTTCAAACAAGAAACCACCAAAGACAGTAACACCGTTTGCCAAGGCATTTTCACCAAGACTAGCAGTTGACATACCTGAGTTAGACAAGAGGAAGAATACCGCAGCTGACGCAAGGAAAGCTCCAACTACTTGTCCAAGAATGTAGTTTACAAGGTCTTTTGATGACAAACGTTTGTTCACAAACATAGCAATAGAAACAGCTGGGTTCAAATGAGCACCTGAAACAGTTCCGATTGAGTAGGCTGCAACCACGATGGCTAAACCAAAGGCAAAGGCGATTCCAAGGTGACCTCGGCCATCAAGACCATTTCCAAAAACAACAGCTCCTGTTCCGATGAACACAAGCATGAAAGTACCGATTAACTCAGCGACAAATTTTTTCATTTTCTTTCTCCTTTTTTCAAAAACTAGATACTAGTCTATCAAAAGAGGGAAAGGGTTTCAAGAAAATTGTTTGGAAATTGTTTGGAAATCATAGAACTATTAGCTAATCCCTAGTATTGAAAAGACTGGATAGCTTCTTTCAAGTCATCTTGTAAACTATTTCTCTGGTCAAGTTGGACATAGACTTCCAACAGACAGGATCTGAAGTTGGAAAATTTATAAAAATCTTCCCTTTCTTCTATCAGAAAGTCAACAGCTTTTATCCAAGAAGTCACTTGCTCTTGCTCCAACTTCCCTTGTAAAATCGGTTCATAAAGCACTCTGGCTAAACGCCAATCCTCATCATCTGTAAAACGAATCGAAATTCTTTTAAATAGTTGACCAAGTATGTCAAATACTTCATGAACTCTGGTTTTAGGAAAGTCTGGATGACAAACCACCTCTGTCAGTAAATCGGCTCCATGTGCAAAAGCATGAACCCAACCATACTGACTTGAAAAACCTGTTGTATCCTTTTCTTTTGAAAGATAATACAAACCTTGATTTAAAAGGATATTACGAATTCCTGCATTTAATTCCTGATAAAAAATCGATTGCTGGTTGGCATCCGCAGCCAAGAGATTTGCATAAATAAGCGCCCTAAAAGAACGTTCAAGGGTTGACAGGCCTACCTTATCAATCTCTTTATCTAACCCTCCATCAGATAAAATTTCCTCAGCAATGAAATAAAATTGTTCCTGTGTAAATAGCTCTTCCTGAATCCCTCTAGCAAAGCTTGTAAAAACAAGATCATCGCGAATTTCTGGAGAAGGATCTCCCAAATGATCAAGCAAATACTGTATTTCCTCCTGATGATAACTTGGTTTTTCTTCTGCTATTTTTCTTAGTAACTCTTGATACATGGTCAATACCTCTACATTTCTAGCAACTTGATATAATCTAGACCCCATTTCTCGACAGCATCTAAAACAACTCTGAATTCCTGCCCCATTTCGGTTAAGCTGTACTCAACTCGTGGTGGAACTTCAGCATAGACCTTTCGTTGAACAATCTTATCCTTTTCTAATTGACGGAGATGACGGGTCAAAATAGTTTGAGTAATCCCAGGCAATAATCTCTGCAATTCTTTAAATCGTTTGGTACCCGTACTCAACTGATAAATGATTACCAGTGCCCATTTCCCCGTTAAAACCCTCTGAGTTGTCGCAAATGGACAAATACCATACTCACTCACTTTATTTATCATAAAATATCTTCTTTCTATTTTTTTAAAAAAATTTATCTTTTAGTATCAATAAAAGTACCACTTTTGATACTAGCTATCAAAAAAGTATCTACTTGTTTTTTTGTTTGTAACTGTTACAATTATATCATAAAAAAGAAATGGAGAATAGATATGTCAACAAACTTAGAAATTTTCAACGCTTATAACCAAGCTTTAATTGCTGGTGACTTTCCTGGTGTCTTTGAAACGATGGCAGACGATATTGTCTGGCATCAACCTGGTACTCATAGTATATCTGGTTCAGTTGTTGGTAAGGATAAGCTAGGAACTCACCTGGCTACATTTGCTGAGAAAACTAATGGAACCTTTAAGGTGATAACAAATTGGGTTTCTGACAATAAGGATTTAATCGCAGCTAATGTTACTTTTCTTGGAACACGGGCTGATGGTACTGAACTCAATATGAACGGGATTGACCTCTTCCGTATTGAAGACGGAAAAATCAAAGAAGTTTGGCTCTTCTCTTCAGATCAAGCTGAAGAAGATAGCTTTTGGGGATAATTTAAGGGGCCAGGACAAAAAATTTTGATTTTAGGAATTCTTTATTATAAATTTTTAAAATCGATAGATTAGAAAAAAAGCGAACAAGACAGAATTCTGAGTTTCAGATAACTCGTTTTGTTCGCTTTTTATATTTAAGGTTAGACTTTTGTCCCAGACTCTTTTAATTTACTCTCCCAACTGGGCGCTGTAGGCGATGATCTGATCAACTGTATCTGATAAGAACTGGATGGTATCACGGAGTGGTTTGTCTGTTGAAATATCAGCACCGATAATCATAGCTGACTCAAGCGGTGTCTTGCTACCACCTGCTTTGAGGAGATTGAGCCAGTCTTCAGCTCCAGTTTCAGAATGTTTTAGATGAAGGTAACCTGCAGTCGAGATGACTAGTCCTGCTGAGTAAGTGTAGCTATACAAGCCCATGTAGTAGTGAGCTTGGCGCATCCAAGTCAAAGCCGCATCGTCGTCAATCTCAATGGCATCTCCCCAGAAATCCGTCAAAACTTCCTTCATAATACTGTTGAGCTTGCTTGCTCCAAAGGTCTCCCCTTCTTCAATCAATGTATACACCTTACGCTGGAAGGCTGCTTCCAAGAGGTGAGTAATGAAATTATGGAAGTAGGTATCTGTCAAGCGGTGAGCCAGAGCGAAGCGTTTTTGACGTGGGTCGTCAGATTGGTGCTCCAAGTAATCACTGAGGAGCAATTCATTGAAGGTTGACGGCGCTTCGACATAGTAGGTCGACATGTGAGCATTGAAGTAACTCTGATGATTGTCTGAAAAGATGAATTGACCAGAATGCCCGATTTCATGAATCAAGGTATAGACATCGCTCAAACGGCCTGTCCAGCTCATGAGGACATAAGGGTGCACGCGATATGGATCCGCCGCATAACCGCCGGAATCCTTGCCACTGTTAGCAGCAAAGTCCACCCAGCGCTCTTCTTGATAGCGAGCAACTTCCTGACAATATTCTTGCCCCAAAGGTTCTACTGACTTCATGACCAAATCATAGGCGTCGTCAATGGTCACTTGAGGATTCAGGGCGCTGTCCAAATCTAATTTCCAGTCTGCAAAGGTCATCTTTTCAAGACCATTGACCTTGGCAACATGCTTGAGGTATCTCTGAGCTACCGGCGCAAAATCCTTCATGATGAGGTCAATCTGGCGGTCAAACATGGCACGGTCCACTTCTTGCTCAGCTAGAAGATAATCAAATACTGAGTCGTAGCCCTTCATATCAGCCAAGAGTTTTTCAGATTTGACCTGGGCTAGATAGGCTGCTGCAGCCGTATTTTGGTGCTTACGAAGTCCTTCTGAGAAGGAACGGAAAGATTTCTCACGAACTCAGCATCCTCGTGATTTTGGTAGAAATTCTCATAGGTGACAAAACTGTTTTTGTAGGTCTTGCCATGAGCTTCAAAGTCAGCCATTTCAAAATCTCCAGCTCGCATCTTAGTGTAAATATCCTGCGGACTGTAGAAAACTTCACCAAGATTGGTCAAGGCTTTTTCCACATCAGCCCCTAGATAGTGGGCTTTTTTGATTTTGGCCTGACGAATAGCTGCCGTCAAGTGAGGCAATTCCCCCAAACGGTCCAAGACTTCCTCATCAGCTTCCACCAAGGCATCGTCAAAGAAGGTCAAGGCTACACTGGCATCTGTTTCGAATTCCATCCCAGCTTGGGCAATGTTGGCAAATTCGTCATTGCTATAGTCTGTCGTCTGTGGCATAAAGCCATAGTTACCAATATGGCTCATCTGAATGTAGATTTGTTCCAATTCCGCAAAGGCCTTTTCAAAATCCTCAAAAGTATGAAGATTACCCTTGTAATCACGGCTAAACTGGTTGATGTCTTCGCGAACTTTCTCGATTGCACGCAAGAAATCCTCACGGTCTTGGTATAGGGCTGTTAAATCCCAAAGTTCCTTCTCTGGAAATTCTGAACGGTGTTTTTGTTCCATTTTCTTCCTCTTATTTCTCTAATTCTAATAAAACACTAAGGGCTGATAAGGCGTAAAGTGGTGCTGTTTCTGCTCGCAAGATACGAGGGCCAAGTCCTGCCAAGACTGCTCCCTTAGCTTCAAAACTCTCAATTTCTGCAGGTGACAGACCACCTTCTGGACCAAAGATAAAGAGCAGTTTGGCTCCTTTTTCAAGACCAGCGACTGCTTGTAAAAGCGCAGCGGCTTCTCCTTCTTTGGCCGACTCTTCATATGCCACTACGACGCGGTCAAATTGGTCCAATTGAGCTAGAAAGTCTGCTTTTTTCTCGAAAAGTGTGACACTCGGTACTAGATTACGCTTGCTTTGCTCTGCTGCTCCAAGGGCAATTTTTTCTAGTTTTTCAACCTTTTTGCCCAATTTTTTGCCATCCCATTTGGCGACCGACCAATCGGCAGGAAAGGCCCAAATTTGGCTGGCTCCGAGCTCGGTTACTTTTTGAGTAATGAACTCCAGCTTGTCCCCCTTGGGAAATCCAGATGCAATGGTCACTTGAACGGGCAGTTCCACATTGTCATCTAGTTCTTCTACCAATTCAAACTGACGAGCTTCCACATCCAGCACACGCGCCAAGCGCTTAATTCCATCATCAAAGACCAAAGTAACCTCATCATCTTCTTTCAAGCGCATAACCTGAAACATATGCTTGCTGGTTTCCTTGTCCTCGATGATGACTGGCGAGGTAGCATTACCCTTTACAAAATACTGCTGCATGCTAGCCTCCAATCACACCGGAAATATCCTTGGTTTTCTTAAAGACACAGGCATTCCATTCCCCTTGAATCATGTGGGTTTCAAGGAAAAATCCAGCTGACTCAGCCGACTCGCGCACCATGTCCCACTTGTCCTTGATAATGCCACTCATGATGAGGTAGCCTTCATCCTTGACCAAGCGATAAGCATCATCCGTCAGATGAACGAGGATATCCGCCAAGATATTAGCTACAATCACATCTGCCTCAATCTCAACACCCTTAAGCAAGTCTCCTGCTTCTACATGGATGTTTTCCATACCAGGGTTTAGCTCAATATTTTCCTGAGCAACTCGAACTGCTACATCATCCAGGTCGTAGGCGAAAATTTCCTTAGCACCAAGCAGCGAGCTGGCAATAGAAAGGACACCTGATCCAGTCCCCACATCTAACACTGTTTCCCCACCACGAAGAACCTGCTCCAAGGCAAAGAGGCTCATCTTAGTGGTTGGATGGGTACCCGTACCAAAAGCCATACCAGGATCCAGCTTGATAATCTTTTCCCCAGCAGTCGCCTCATAGTCTGTCCAAGACGGCACGATAGTCAAATCATGAGTGATACGAGCTGGCTCATAGTATTTCTTCCAGTTGTCTGCCCAATCTTCCTCAGCCAAAGCAGTTGTCCCCATCTTGACCTCACCCAAATCCATAAAATCTGCCAATTCTGCTAAGCGAGCCTGCAAGTCTGCCTCAACCACTTCCACATCTACCGTTTCAGGGTAGTAGGCTGTCACTACGATTTCCTCCTGTTGCTCAACCTCTGGGAAAATCTCGCCGAAGCGGTCAACATTTCCCACATAGTCCATGCTGTCTTCAATCGCAACGCCTTGCGCTCCCAGCTCAATCAAGAGATTGGAAACCAATTCCTCCCCCTCACGCTTCACTGTAACTTTTAACTCTTGCCATGTTTCCATATTATATTTTAAAATTACTCCTCTATTAGTTCAAAAATAGTTTTACCAATAACAACAATAACATTCTCTCTTATTTTCTTCTTTAGTTGTAACTCGATATCAATACTATCTATAAATTTATCTTCTACCTTCTTGTACATACTGCGTACTCTCAGTGGGTTACCTGCATCAAAATCAGGGACATAGTTATAAATTATAATAGGAACAGTACTATCTACTGAACGTTCAGCAATTTGTTGCCACAGATATTTATCTGTTTTTCCTAAGGAAACTCCATAAAGAATTATAATATCTGAGTTTTTTATAATATCACTATTTTTAATGTGCATATTTTCTCTAAAACTTTTTAAACTCAAAGTTTTTATAAGAGCTTCTTTCTCTTCTTCAGTAAAGTTTTTTGCAATTTGTGTTTCATCACTAACTCCTAAAACAGTACAAATATCTAGAGTCCCATGTGCATGAATTGGAGCATTAATATAAAAGAAAAAATTATTATTTCTTAATTTATTAAGAAATTTTACTTCTGATAACTCGTATAGTCTATCAATAACATTTGTATAGTTAAGAGTCAATATATTTACAGTATCATGTTGCTGTGAATTATCGTTATATTTTTTATCAATAACAGATTGGTTAACTGCAGGAAGTTCATTTCTTAAATTATTTAAAGTCATTTCAAAATCAATTTTATACTTTTTATAATCGATTTTATTCTGTTCTTGCTTTAAATAATTTCTTAAATCATCAATAACATCTGAAAAATCACTAATAAACTTATTTCTTTCGTCTTCACTATAAAAGGTTATGACATTATTTATTGTTAATTGGCCTATTGAAAATTCAAAGTCTGACCAATTTTCATAATTATTTACTTTATCAGAGAATAGAGACTCATAAATTAAATTTGAATATCCCTCATTCTTCTTTTTATTTGTATAAATTTTATTTTGATATTCATAGAAATCCTTGTATTTTGTTTTTAAACCATATTGCAAATCTAAACCATTTCCAACAATATATGTAATATTCATATCTTTGCCCTTTTGTATTCCTAAGATCTAAAATAAGGATAAAGTATCCACTATTCAAATTCAATTTCTTCATTTAAACTATTGAAGAGGTCTACTTGAGCTTCTACTTTCAATCTATTAACTAGCCAGCCGCGTAATTCAGCTTGCTGAATAAAATCTTCAATACGATTAACCCCATTTAATTCTTTTAATGTAACTACTACACCAAAACGTACTCCTTGCCCATCACCGCGTTTCAAACGTTCGATTGTTTTAATGCTCATTCCCCACTGAGGATTAGATGGATTTAAAATTGCTTTAGCTCTCTTTCGAGAAGTAAACGATTCTCCAATATGCTTGACATTATCCCATTTCCTAAATATATTTCTAGCAGCGTTTTCTCTCACATAGCCTGGGGTATCTTCGGCATGCTGGTTGTCTTTATTTATCGATTCGATACCGTCTGACTTTAACCTACCAAAAGTAAGCTGCATCTCAGTATTTGTATAATCAACCCCTTGATTTCTTGAGCAGTTAGGGAAATAACACATTGTTGCCTTAGCTACATATGGATAACTCTCACTAGAAATAGGTACTGGAAAATCATAATTATAGGTATCATAAGCCTTAGAGATATCTGACACAATAAATTTAATTTCATCATCAGGTGTAGATAAAATATCATCAATTTTTATCGGAACAATACCATTTCCTATCAAAGATAAATCAGTGAATGTTTTCTTATCATTCCAGGGTATTGCTGCATCAATTAGCAAAGCCTTTGCTTCTTCTCGGCTAAGTCCCATAATATGAATGAGATAGGCCATTTTCCTTGCAATTAAAGGGGCCGCAAAACTTGTTCCAGCTACACGACCTAATCCTAGAGGTTCACAAACATTTATAAAGTCACCATTTCCTCCTCCATAATATGACACATCTGGTTTAACAAAGAATGATAAAACAATCCCCTCGCGTGAATATGACACCGATTGATTATTAAAATCAACAGAATTTACTATTATAGAATTAAGTGAATCAGCAGGAGCACCTATTCTTTTACGTTTCCCATTTATTACAGAAGCATTTGTTCCAGCTATGATAAAAATTACATCATTCTCAAATTGAATTTCATCTAATAATGCTCCCTCTGCAGAGATAAAATTTTCTCTAATTTCATCATTGGACCCTAAAGAAAGATTCCAAACCTTAATATCAGAATTCTGAGAAACAATCTCTCTAATTTGTTTTATAATAGTAAATGAATTGAAGCCACTTTGTAGTGATACACCAAAATGTCTTACCCTAAAATGTCCGCAACCATCATCTAAATTAGGATTCAAACTAGCCCCATCAACTATAAGAGAAGTAACAGCTGTTCCATGTTTATAGTCCTGACTATCTTTTCTAATGTCATTTGAAATCAAATCGTAATACTCAACCCACTCATTAAAGTATACGCTCTTATCAAATAAGGTATCAATGACACCGATAACTGGTTCATTAACTGGAGATGGAAGATTTATTTTAAAATCAATATTATTTAAATAAAAATCATCCAGAGATAATTTAGAAAAATCTTCAACAATCATGGAGACAAGATAGGGAGCTTTTGATAATAACAATTCAATATTTTTTCCATCAAGTAATACAGTTGTATTATTCATGACATTTGTCTCTGAAATATCAATATTGAGTTTATTAAGTAACATGAGAATATCTGTACGAACATCATAAAATGTCACAATAGAATTTTGAACATCTGAATCTCTAGCATATTCAACGCCAAATTTCTCAATAAAGCAAGAATCCCTCAAATACTGTTGAAATTTAGATTTTGAAATACCGTATTCCGCGAACTTTATGGAGGCAAATATTGATGAGTTAGAGAACATCTCATATGTCATCTTTCCATCGAAATTTTCTTCAAAAACTTCGATAATCTTACTAAGAGTTATAATTGTCTTACTAAGTACATCGCCAGAGATATAATGAGTAATAATATGCTTTGTCTTTTCATCATTAAATTTTGCTCCTACAATGGTATCATTTGGAATTTGGTACCCTCCTCCTACATTGAGATACCCGTTAATACGATTACTTTTAGCAACAATTCGATTATAGTAAACACTGATCAAAATACCATCTATAATGTTATTTTTTTCCCAATATTTTTTCGTTTCCTCTAGTGCAGAATGAAGATACTTCAAATGTTCCAATGTAATTATTGCTTTTTTGGGTATAGTTATTGGTCCCATACCATTATTTCTTGATTTTTGTGTAAAACTTTTTCCACGTAATGTCAATAATGTATTCATACTAACCCTCGCTTAATTCCCGTGATACGCTGCTTTTAGAAACACCTGTTAAAATCTCAATTTCTCGAACTGTAAAGCCTAATTTTGATAATTTAGAAATAGATAAATTTTTTCCATTATGAAAACTTCTTAATAGACGTTTTTGATAATCGTGTGGATCTTTTGGATCACTAAATGCCAATGATGTCCGTATCATATTTCTTAAATCACCTGGATTTGGAATTGTATTAGAACTATATATAATTTTTTTAAATAATTTCAAATCTCTTGCTACATTTTTAAATTGTTTCAATAAATCGGTTAAAATAACTATTGCAACCTCTACCTTATCATCATCCGAATAACGATCAAAATCTATAATAGCATCAAACCGCCTTGTAACTGCTTTATCTAGATTATCAAATAAATTTGTAGTTGCAATCAATATGATTTCAGGTGATAGTCTATCTATCTCTTTTAAAAAGGCAGAGGTTACTCGTCCCATTTCTCTTAAATCATTTTGATTCACCCGATCTAATACTATAGAGTCAATTTCATCAAATAGTATAATATAATTTTGTTTGAAAGGGAGGTTATTGATTTCATTAAAAAGGACTGCTAAATTTTTGACTGTTTGGCCCAACTTACTATCGACTAAATAACTAAAATCCACGACTAGTAATTCTTTACCAATAAGTCTAGCAACCTGCTTCACACTTTCAGTTTTTCCAGTACCTGGCGATCCCACAAATAAAAATTTATTTATTCCGATATGATGATTTACCGCATTTATTATCCCTTTCAAATCATTCATGATTGAAAGAGGCAGTGGGAGAGGACCAACATCTAGCTTAGATGGAACCAAATACTGACTACTGTTTTCTACTTGTGGTAATAATCTATCACTTTGAGACATTAAACCCATAATATATTGTGCCAATTGTGCATCGCCTTGTTTATCAAAACTTCTAGCGATTGCTGTACATTGATTTCTAAATTCTATCTCCTTACACTCATAGTGGTACTTTATTAAATCAAGAACATCAGATTTTTTCATGATTCAATCCTCCTTTTACAAAATCATACCACATTTCTGGGACAAAATCAATTTATTTGGGACAAAAACATCTCTTTCGAGATGTTTTTTTAGCCGATGGAAAAAAGAAGGAAAATCAAATAGAGAAATTGCTTCTCTACTTGGAAAAGCTCCTCAAACTATCCATACTGAAATCAAGCGTGAGACAGTCCGACAATGTCTTGGAAAAGGGCGCTTCAAAGCGGTTTATTCTGCCGGCTATGCTCAACAGTCTTATGAAAATAATCGCAAGCGCTCGGTCAAGAAATCAAGATTGAACAAGGAGCTGAAGGAAAAGATTCTCCACTATCATAACCAAAAGTTTTCGTCTGAAATGATGGTCAAGGCTAAGGGCGTTAACGTGGGAATTTCTACCATCTACTACTGGATCCATCATGGAAAATTAGGATTGTCAAAACAGGATCTGCTTTATCCTAGAAAAGGAAAAGCGGTTAAGAAACAGGCTAGCATCAACTTTAAACCTGCTGGTCAATCCATCGAACAGCGTCCTGAAGCTATCAATCTTCGCTTGGAGAATGGGTATTATGAGATTGATACGGTTCTGCTTACAAGAGCGAAAAACTATTGTTTACTGGTCTTAACTGTAGGCATCAGATTATCCGATTGATTCCAAATAAAAGCGCTGAGTCGGTCAATCAGGCTTTAAAACTCATCTTAAAACAACATCAAATTCTTTCCATCACAGCAGATAATGGTACAGAATTTAACCGCTTGTCTGATGTATTTTCTGAGGAGTACATCTATTATGCGCACCCCTATGCCTCTTGGGAAAGGGGAACTAATGAGAATCACAACAGGCTCATTCGTAGATGGTTACCTAAGAGAACTAAGAAAACGACTCCCAAAGAAGTCGCATTCATCGAAAATTGGATTAATAACTATTCTAAAAAATGCTTGAACTACAAATCACCCAGAGAATTTATTCTTCATGGCTAACTTGAACTTGAAATTTGGCAAAATTTACTGAATTTACATATGTTGCCCAATTAAGTCATTTAGTTGACTGATACATAAAAATTTAGTTTCTTTTGATGAAAAAATTTTACTTAAACGACTTTCCATCACCTTTGATAAGTGTACATGCTTATTTTTTAATTTTTGTTTTGCATTCATATAGTCTTTTGCATATATAGAATGAGTAGCTATCTTTTTTGTATCTATGACAACAACCTTTGTCTTATCTTTTTGGCACAGTGTTTAGGGCGGGTTCAGTTTAGAAATTTAACTGAACCATCCTTTCTAATCACTTACTTTTAAATAATCTTTTAATCTCTCTTGCAACTGAGGCACAACTTGACTGGATGTCAAAAATTCCTCAATGTTAATCAGTTTATAGGCTTGCCCTTCATCTCCAAATACAATCTGGTCAAACTGTTCTTGCGTTAACTTGCCGACTAGAAATACAGATTGTTTATCCGCAAAAAGCATACTTGGATAAACCTCACTCCAAAGCAGACAATCCTCAGTCAGATGAATTCCCAGTTCTTCATAAACTTCACGCGCCACGCACTCAAACGGACTTTCATCCCCCTCTCGTCCACCGCCTGGAAGTTCCCACATATTGGGCCAGGGAATGCTTGCCTTATCATCGCGTAAGATAGTCAGAAGCTTATCACCACAAAAGAGGGCAATCTTGCAGCCTGTATAATCAGAAATTTCTATTCCCATATTAGACTCCTTCGGCTAATGCCTTTTCCAGCTCTGCTAACCAGTTTTCATAATAGCGTTTCTCGTCCCGTAGCATTCGGCTGCTATTCATTTTCTGTCTAGCAATCTTCATAGCCTTGCGAGTTTGAGCCATGTCGTTCCTTACCTTAAATTGATACCAGGCTTGAATGCTCTGCACATCTGCCATTTTTAGAGATAAAAAGGATTTAACGCTTCGAATACTTGCATATTCCTCCGCTTTCTCATCATCACCTTCTAGCAAGGCGATTTGAAGAAGGCATAGTTGGCAAAAAGTTTCAGACAGCGAGTGTTCTGTTCTCTCTAGTAAAGATTGAAATAGCTTTTTAGCTGTCTCTAAATGACCATCCAATATGAAAACCACTCCCTCAAGAGTTTGAATACTTTCTGCAAAACTCCCTCTCGCATCCTCATCAACAGGCATGATAAAGTCTTTCAAATCATATCCTTGAGGAGCTAGCAGGGTCTGGGCAGAATGCCTCAACACCATGTAGGCGTATTTGGTATTTTCAGGGTGTTGTCGCAATTCCCATATTTTTGCTCCATCGGTGATGCCGACTGGCAAAGTGTTGTTTAGAAAGAAAGACAAATTAAGAAAAATCCAAGTACCAGCAAAATACCAGCTTTTTGTCAAAAATCCAAACAATATCGCCAATAATATCAAGCTGAGATGAACCAGCAAACCTCCTGAAAGCATCAGAATGATTCTTTGATCACTTTCGTCCTCTTTTAATCCAATATACTGAGCACCAACATTTTTCAGAACGGCTGTTCGACTAAGATGAAACCTGCCTGACTTTTTGGTCAAAAGAAAATGTCCTAATCCAAAAGCCACCAGCCGATAGCCTGTCAAGTAACCACAAAAAGCATGACCCAGCTCATGAAGAATAAAGATTAAATACATGCTTAGAAGAGCAAAGGCATAACCAAAAATAAAGGCTAAAACTGCGGAATACCCCAACTCTGCAAATGCGATAGTGCCACAAGCAAAAGCTAGCATAATAAAGGCAAAAGCTAACACATAAACCAAATACGTCCCAAATTTTTTCATACTACCTTCTCCAAACTCCTAGTATCTCGGATAAGGATAAAATTCTCCCTCTTCCAAGCCAACTTTTCCTTCTTCAAAGACTTCTTGGTTCCATTCCATGACAAATTCTTCTGCTTCTGGGTCTTCCAAAAAGTCCATGAGGGCATCTAGTCCAACCTCGGCAGTATCTTTGAGGAATAGCGCAAAATAAGCTAAAAATTCACGAGAAAAACCTTTTTTAGGTAGGTAAGGAATAACCGTCAAATAGTCTTCCTCATTGACTGTTGATTTGGCAGGATTGTAAAAAAGCACTGCTTCCTCAAAGAGAATGTCATCTGACGAAACCTCTCCGTCTTCATCTACCATCTCCACACCTGCAGCGTTTTGCGCTTCCAATAGAAAACTCACTTCAACCGCGTGGTTACGCTTGTCCCAACTAATCTCAAAGTCAAAGGGAAAATTCTTCTCCAACTCTTCCTCTAAAACATCTAAAAATCCGTATGTTGCCATTTTGTCCTCTTTCTATGCGACTCTTTAATCGCCCCGATTGCTCGGAAATATGCTAAAATAGATACTACCATCTTACCACATATACATCAGAAAATCCACGTTAGAAAGGACTGCTATGCCAGACAATCTCGCACTTCGCATGCGCCCTAAAACCATCGATCAGGTCATCGGTCAGGAACATCTGGTCGGACAAGGAAAAATCATCCGTCGCATGGTGGAAGCCAACCGCCTGTCCTCCATGATTCTATATGGACCTCCTGGAATCGGCAAGACCAGTATTGCTTCAGCCATCGCTGGGACTACTAAGTATGCCTTTCGAACTTTCAATGCGACAGTTGATAGTAAAAAGCGACTGCAAGAAATTGCGGAAGAGGCTAAATTTTCAGGTGGACTTGTACTACTCCTTGACGAGATTCATAGACTAGATAAAACCAAGCAAGACTTCCTCTTGCCTCTCTTGGAAAGTGGACTGGTCATCATGATTGGCGCTACAACTGAAAATCCTTTCTTCTCTGTCACTCCTGCCATTCGCAGTCGCGTTCAAATTTTTGAGTTGGAACCTCTGTCTAACCAAGAAGTCAAAGAGGCTCTACAGATAGCTCTAAGTAACCCTGAGCGTGGTTTTGATTTTCCAGTAGAACTAGATGAGGATGCGCTGGACTTCATCGCAACCTCTACAAACGGAGACCTGCGCTCTGCCTTTAACTCACTGGATTTGGCTGTTCTTTCTACCCCTGAGAATGATAAGGGCATTCGCCATATCACTCTAGACATCATGGAAAATAGTCTTCAGAGAAGCTACATCACTATGGATAAGGATGGAGATGGCCACTATGATGTTCTCTCAGCCCTGCAAAAGTCTATCCGTGGCTCAGATGTGGATGCCAGTCTCCACTATGCTGCCCGCTTGATTGAGGCTGGTGATTTGCCAAGTCTCGCTCGTCGCTTGACTGTTATCGCCTATGAAGATATCGGCTTAGCCAATCCTGAAGCCCAGGTTCACACCGTAACTGCTCTGGATGCTGCCCAAAAGATTGGTTTTCCCGAAGCTCGCATCCTCATTGCCAACGTCGTGATTGATTTGGCTCTTTCTCCAAAATCCAACTCAGCCTATGTAGCTATGGATAAGGCACTTGCTGACCTCAAAACATCAGGGCACTTGCCTATTCCGCGGCACCTGCGTGATGGGCACTACAGTGGAAGCAAGGAACTGGGGAATGCCCAAGACTATCTCTATCCACACAACTATCCTGGAAATTGGGTCAAGCAAGACTATCTACCAGAAAAAATCCGCAATCATCACTATTTCCAAGCAGAAGATACTGGTAAATATGAACGGGCTTTGGCTCAAAGAAAGGAAGCTATCGACCGTTTGCGAAAAATCTGAAATCCTTTTCAAAAAATTGCACTTACCTCTTGATTTTTTTTGAAAAAGTGGTATTATATAAACATAGAAACGCTGTGGTGTACGACTTCACACTTAAGTGTTGACCGACTATTTTTTGTATTATTAGGGAAACAAAAGTCTTCTAACAGCATGTAGGCCGTCTCACACGGAAACAGCTTCAGTTAGAGCGAGTTGCCCACCTGCTTAATTGCGCGGGTTCAATACAAACCGTGAAGTTTCGGCACCAATACAGCTTTTTTCTTTGCCTCCTTAGCTCAGCTGGCAGAGCAGCGGACTCTTAATCCGTGGGTCACAGGTTCGATCCCTGTAGGGGGCATCTAAATACAACAGGAAAAGCCTTGATTTACAAGGCTTTTTTGCTTGTCTATAACTGATTTACCCCATCATTTGTCCCACATTTTAAATCTATCTTTTCTTTTTGAATCAAATTACATCTTTACAAATAGTGTAAAGCCAGTTACTTTTGCTTTGATGCCATACAATATTTTCATGTAGAGAAGACAAATTTTATCTTCTCTTTTTATTTTCAAAATAATAAAAACTGATTTTCTTTTCATAAATCAGACTGAAACTTCCAAATTTTCCATTTTGTTTATTGACATTTCCTCTAAAAAGGTGTATAATATTTTTTTATCAAACTATACTATACTATATAGGGGGTATTGAAATGAAATTTTCTAATCGTTTACTGCTATTCCTTGCAGGAGTTGTTTTTGTCCTTTTAGGACTTTTCCTATTTACAAACCCAGTAGCTAATCTTGTTGTTTACAGCTGGTGGATTGCATTTGGTTTACTGGTTGCTTCTATAGCAGCTATTTTAGGCTATTTCTCTGTACCAAAAGTGCTTCGCTCACCAGCTCATCTTTTCCAAGGGATTGTTAATCTTCTCTTAGCTCTTTACCTCGTTGCCTATGGCTTTGTGACGCTGCCAGTTGTCATTCCAACTATTTTAGGAATTTGGTTAATTGTAGAAGCCATTATAGCTTTCTTTAAAGGCAATCGTCTGGGATTGATTTTCCCTATTATTGGCAACCATATCATGTGGATAGCGTTGCTTGCATTTTTACTAGGTCTAGTGATTTTGTTCAATCCAGTAGCTACAAGTGTCTTTGTCGTTTATGTCGTTGCCTTTGCATTTTTAATTGTTGGTTTCACCTATATCCTTGATGCCTTTCGTAAATAATCTAGCTGCCATTTTGGGCATATTAAAATAGCTGGGAAGTTACATTCTCAGCTTTTTATTTGCCTTCTTAGATCAGTTGGTAGAGCAGTAGACTCTTAATCTATGGGTCGCAGGTTCGAGCCCTGCAGGGGGCACATCTAAATCAACAGAAATAAGCCTTGAAACCAAGGCTTTTTTTAACGTCTAATAGCTTTTTGTAGAAAAGTATTTAAAAATAAAAGAGAAGAGAATCTCTCACTCTCTTCTCAGTATATCTTATTAAATTTAGTTTTTCTTAATCTAGCTGATTTTCCTTTGCAACGACAAATTCCTTAACCAATCGATAGATAACAGCAAATATCGGTGTAAAGAATATCATCCCAAGTAAGCCAAAGAGATTGCCTCCAATACTAGCAGCCGCAAGCGTGAAAATAGCTGGCAAACCAATAGACTGACCTACAACTCTAGGATAAATAAGGTTTCCTTCAATCAGTTGTATGATTTGATATAGAAGAAGAGAAAGTAAGGCTTGAGTAGGACTCACTGTGAAGATAAAAATCGCTCCCACAACACAAGCAATCATAGGCCCTACATAAGGAATGAACGATAGCACTCCTGCAAAGATACCTGTCATTACTCCATAGGGTATCCCAAACACGCTGTAACCAACCGCTATCATAACTCCTATGATAACTGCTTCAATCAGCTGACTCATCAAAAATTGGTCATAAGTCTCTAGTGCTACTTGTCCAATGTAAGTCAACTTTATCACCACCTTCTCTGGAAGAAAAACTTTTAGAAGTCGACTCGTCATCGCTGCCAAATGTTCCTTACTGGATAAAAATAAAAAGGTGAAGACTATAATCAAAAAGGCATTCATCAAACTTGAAAAAATATTGCCGATATTACTAGTCAGACCTGATAAAAAACCTATCAAAGCTTGGCTAATAGAACTAGATTGTCCCTGTATGCCTGATACGATAGTTGACAACATGTCTTTGGTTACAAATTCCGAGCTGCCTAGCAATTTCCCAAGTTGAGTAAGGACTGTTGAAAGGACTGTTCCCAGCTGACTAATAGTCTGGGCTAGGGTTGGCAGCACCAAAACCAAAAGAGCAATCACGATTAAGATAAGAGCTAGGAAAACAAGTACCATGGCAATCGGACGACGCAACTCTGCCTTTACCTTCAATTTAACTAAGTACTGTTCAATTTTTTTCATAGGAACATTAAGCACAAAAGCAATAACAGCACCATAAATCAAGGTTGATATTACATCAAAGAGAGAGATTGCTCCTGATATAAAGCTCGATGCATTCAGAATTACAAGAGCAACCAGCCCTATAAAAAGTATTAACGGGGTGTATTTTTTTACTAAGTTCATAAATTCTCCTTAATAAACATGTTTAGATACGACTATACTATTTGGTTTTTCAAACTCTCGATTAAGGTAGGCTTGGTAAGTTCCTGGAGCGATAAATCCTTTGGGTGAGAGGATATCGGTGCCAGCCTGACCGACTATGGTATCAGCCAAGAGCACACAGTTTGTAGATAAGACAAAGTAGGATTTAAACTTAGATTTGATAAATTTATAAAGTTCCCCATCTGTCTCATGTCTGATTTTATAAGCGTAGGTGTAGTCTTCCTTACCATCACCTGTCATGATTTTATCTGCACTTGGCTCCCATGGAATCGTCAGTTGTTTCAATTCAGCCAACTTTTTCTGAACTGCTTTTTCCATTTCAGGCGTCAAATCTATCCCATAACCAAAAAGCGTTTTTTGACTCTCACGTTTACATAGGTCAATGTACTTGTCACGATCACAGAAATATAAGACACCATCTCCTACCATGCCAAATAAGGTCTCAGAAGACGGATCATAGTTGCCATAAGAAATAACACGGCCTTGATAGCAGATATCCACATGACCAATTGCCGAAAACAGAGAGGTCTCAGCTGTATGAACAAAAATTTCAAGCTCCGCTGTCTTACCAGACTTCACCATTCCAAGATGGATATCCTCTCTCTCATCAGCATTTTCCAGCATAAATTTGTTAACTTTTGCTAAAGTTCTTGCAGGGATGAGAGCGGCTAGGACAATAGGTAAGCTAATTCTAATACGACGTTTGAGATGGTTTTTCCCAATTTCCTCCTCAAACAAGAAACCATCACGGATATTGGACACACCATAAAGGAAAAAATAAGCCCCTAATACAAAGAGTTGAAAGACAGAATTTCCTGTAGAGGACAAAAGACTAGTCCCACCAAGAAAAACTAGTACGAGTCCATCTAGTAAGAGACGAAAACGAGGTCGAATTTTGTTTTTGCGGTAGAGAACATAGGTGACAAGGTTAATACTAGCATGAAAAATCTGATAAACTCCAATCACAAGAGCCAAAATATAAATCGGCACATCCGTCGCAAGATTGGAGCCAAGCAAATATCCCAGCACTAACAATTTAACCAGTGCAACTCCCAAGGTGTCCGTTGACTGACTTTTTTTGAAAATACGTAATACTAAATCTAAGACCGTTGCTATCCAAGCTAAAAACAGAACCAGTCGAATAACCTTTACTGGCAACCAAGTCCCCGTGACCATCAAGATGAGACCTAGCAGAACAAACAAGAACCCCTGAGCAAGTAATTTCTTACCTGTCAGACCTAAAGATAGAATTTTCGCCATATAAAAACCTTTCAACAATAAAAATTAAACACTCCGATTAAACTGACTAGTAAATAGCCAACACTACAAACAGCCTGTGCCAGCAACATATGGTGACTAGAAATGACTGTAGTAATGTCACCATCTTGTCTTATGCACTTCTAAAATTTGTTATATTGATTAGAAACCAGAGCTTATAAAAACTAGCTAAACTCGAGAGATAGACACAATTGCGACGAAAAAATGTATAACCAATTCAACTTGTTAAGGTAAGAAAGCATTATTTCCAATCTATTAATTATTCATCTATTACCTATTATGACACAATATTCCCTATAGTTCAACTTTTTACTTATTTTTATATTACACGGACTAAAAAGTTTTCAACAGTTGATTGCATTTGTTTTAATAAGTTTTAACCTTTCTTGGTTAGATAAAAAAAGAACCATACAGTTTAGAATCTGTATGGTTTTTGCCCCACTTTTGTCCCATTTTTAAATCATGACATTGAAAATACCTAAAATCACTTATATTTCAATATTTTTAATTGCTCTCAATATGAAAGTCCTTTCCAAATCCCTGTAGGGGGCATCTAAATACAACAGGAAAAAGCCTTGATTTACTAGGCTTTTTTGCTTGTCTATAACTGATTTGCCCCACTTTTGTCCCATTTTTAAATCATGACATTGAAAATACCTAAAATCACTTATATTTCAATATTTTTAATTGCTCTCAATATGAAAGTCCTTTCCAAATCCCTGTAGGGGCATCTAAATACAACAGGAAAAAGCCTTGATTTACAAGGCTTTTTTGTGTATCTGTTCTACTTTTGGTCAACTAATGGATATCAACGGTATAATTTTATGAACACCCTTCCCAGACAGCTCTAATCTGATTGCACTCAAAATTTTTTAAAATTTAAAACAAAAGACTTGCTTTTCTTTTAATTTATGATATACTTGTTCTTGCGCCTGATACAAGTTTATTAAGAGAGGGATTCAGATGGATACAAAATTCTCAGTTGCTTTGCATATCTTAACAATGATTAGTGAAAGCAAGGAAACCTTAAGTTCTCAAGCACTAGCTATTAGTGTTGGGACTAACGCTAGTTACATTCGAAAGGTGATTGCCTTATTGAAAAATGCAGATTTGATTCATTCACATCAAGGAAAAACAGGCTATCAACTCAGTAAGTCTCCAAAGAAAATGACTTTACTAGAGATCTACTATGCTACTCAAGAAATCAATCACATTAGTTTATTCCCTGTTCATCAAAATAGTAATCCCGATTGTCCCGTTGGAAAACATATCCAAGGAGCAGTTTCACCGCTTTTCGCTAGTGCCGAATCTCAATTAGAGAAGGAATTAGCAAATCAAACTTTAGAAGATGTCATTGACAATCTATATAAACAAGCTAAACAAGTCCGAAACTGATTTGATAACAAGTCAGTTTTTACTAGAAACAACATATACTTGTATTAGATACAAGTATATAGTTATATAAAAAAAGAAAAGAGAAATCACATGAAAGCCGCACAACACACTACTTATAACAAAAAGAATATCACACTAAACATCACAGAAATCGCTAAGCCAAGTATTACAGACAAACAAGTCTTGGTGAAAGTATCCGCAGCTGGGGTTAATCCTCTCGATAACATGATCTCTCGTGGTGAGGTCAAGATAATTGTTCCATACAAACTTCCTCAAACTGCAGGTAATGAGGTCGTTGGAATCGTTGAAAGCATTGGCAAGAAAGTTAACAACTTTCAGGTAGGAGACCGTGTCTTTGGTCGTCTGCCACTTGATCAGATCGGCGCCTTTGCAGAATACGTAGCTGTTGATAGCCAAGCCTTAGCCAAGGTTCCAGACTATCTATCAGACGAGGAAGCCGCTGCTATTCCTCTTACTGCCTTGACCATTATGCAGGCTCTTGACCTCATGGGCGCTCAAGCTGGGAAAACAATCTTTATTTCTGGTGGTACTGGAGGAGTTGGTGGAATGGCCATTCCGATTGCCAAGGCCAAAGGATTGAAAGTCATCACCAATGGAGCTGTAGATAGTGCTGAGCGTGTATTGAACCTCGGAGCAGATAGATTTATCGATTACAAAACAGAGGATTATACAAAAACTGTTAGCCAGGTTGATTATGTCCTAGATACTCTCGGTGGAGCTGAAACTGAAAAACAAATGTCTATCATAAAAAAAGGTGGTCATCTTGTTTCACTTCGTGCCATGCCAAACGGTGCCTTTGCCAAACGCATGAATCTACCAAAATGGAAACAGATTATTCTTGGCTTAGCAGGTCGCAAATTTGATAAGATGGCGGAAAAATATGGCGTCCACTACCATTTTATCTTTGTAGAAAGCAATGGTGCTCAATTACAAGAGGTAGCTGACCTCTTTAGCAAATTAGAAATCAAACCCTCTATCGATACAGTTTATCCATTTGAAGAGGTAAATAGCGCATTAGACAAAGTCGCTAATGGTCGCTCACGTGGAAAAACAGTCCTCAGCTTTAAGAAATAAAAAAGGAGAATATTATGTCGTATATTACTACAAAAAGTCAATTCGTCACTTGGCAATAAATAAGTGATCCGTAAGAGGTCTAACCAAACGTCAGCAAGGCTTGTCTTGCCTAGCCCACTATGTCATCGAGATTAAAAGTAATGAGGACCTCTTCGTCATTGACTAGCATACAAATGAATGTATCTAGGATCTCTGCTAATGATAGATATGAAATTTTTTAATATTCAAAAAGACTCCACCTATCTAAAGGGAATCTACCCTGGACATGGATGGAGTCTTCTTTCACTCACTAGTCTAGTCGAATAAACATCATGGCATTCAACAAGGATATGAGAGCGACAGTATTGACATTATTGGAATAGATGAGTCTCTTATTTTCAATCGGAGGAATAATAAAATTAGAAATGATGATATCATAAGGCGATTCTTCTAAAGACTCCTTTGATAATTCTAATTCAGTCCAAACTTCAAGTTCAAAGTTGTTGCTGCAATAATAAGAAAGTGTCTCTGCAACGGATTTTGCATGATACTGATCAAAATTACTCATAACCAGAACCTTCAGCTTTGGCTGATTTTGTAGTAGATTAAGCACCAAATGTTTGGTATGAGTGATGAAGGTATAAGATAGATGATTTACCATCATTGAACTAGAACAAACTTCAAGAGTCTCTAAATAATGAGAAAGCTCTTTTTTTACATCTGAAACAAATTTAGGGAAAATATTTTGAAAATTCCTGATTGTATTCCCTTTTTGATCAAATAAAATAAACTCAGTGGACAACTCTTGACGATACAGATGTGCCGTATTATGTAGATGCCAAATCAGATTATCCTTATTCTCAATCTCAATCTGATACTTGGCTGAAATCTGATCAATAAAATCACTCAATAGATGGTAAGATTTTTCAACATAGCTATCCTTTTTTACGCATTTTATAAAGAGACTTTCATCTATGAAAAACATTTTTTGAAAGTAAGACACAAATAATTGGCAAACAACTTCTTCATCTAAATAGATATTGTATTCTGATTCAAAACTCTGAGCAACACCTTCTATTCCTTCTGCCTGCATTAAAAAATCCAAACTTTGATCGTTAAAAGAGTCTTTATCTACTTCCGTGAAATGACCAAACTTTATTCTATATAGGTTCGTAACTAGGAGCAACTTTAGCATTCTATGAGTTGACAAATTCATTGGAAAGCTTGTTTCCTTATAAACCAATTCTAACAATTGAGATAGGGGCTCTGATGAAAAATTTTCAAATGGCCATTCTAGGAAATAATATTTTTCTGAAAAATATTGTGCAAAAAAGTAACGAATATCTCTCTCATTTCCAATGATTTGAACAGGGGTCAGACTGATTTCAAATTGAAATTGCCTTTTAATCACTTTATTGATTTGGCTAATAATACGATAGAGCGAAGATGAACTGATATAAAATTCTTTACAAATACTCTCAGCTTGACAACCTTCATTAAAGAAGATAAATTCTAAAATCGAAAAATGAGTTGAATGCTTAAAGAAATGATGGTAAACCATTTCAATATCGCTATCATCGGTATTAATAATGCGTATACCATTAGTAGAAGAATGAAAAATCAAGTCAGGAAAAGCAGATTTAACATGGGATAGATCATCTTTGACTGCACGTTCTGTACAATTTAGTAACTCTGCTAGTTCAGAACGATGAAACCATCGTTTATGTTCAAATAATAATTCTAATAATTCTAATTGCCTATGACTTTTTTTAGATAATAAATCTCTCATGAATGTCTTTCTCTCTTTATAAATTATCGGATTAAACCTCTTGCAATTATACCACAAAGAATAGGTATAACATGCTGTAACGACTTTTACTAAGATCCTTTATTTCGTATAATAACACTACGGAGGCAATATATAAACAATTTTCTTATTTTACCGTCTATTGAGGGCGTGAATACAGAATCAAATTCAAGTCGAAAGATTATATTTTTAATTTTAAAAATTATATAATAGCAACAATCAAAGAATTTGATTTTTTTATATTAAAATTATATAATAATCAAAATAATTGATTATTTTATATTAAAATTATACAATAGTAATAATCAAAGGAATTGATTTATTTTTTGATATTAAAATAAAAAAGGAGGGTAAGCAATATTGTGGTCAATCATTGCTGGAGGTCTTATTGGACTTGTAGCAGGTAGAATCACTAAAAAAGGTATTTCTATGGGAATCGTCGCAAATGTATTCGCTGGTTTAGTCGGGTCATCTGTAGGACAATCCCTTTTAGGTAGTTGGGGCCCATCCATCGCTGGAATGGCTTTGATCCCATCTATTGCAGGAGCAGCAATTGTTGTTACTGTAGTATCATTCTTTACAGGTAAAAAATAATTACTTGTAGAATAAACTATTTTTTAATAGATTAGACGGGTAAAAATAGTTTAATGTTAAATCGAAAGGATTGTATATGTCAAAAACAAAGAAAATATTTTTCATTATTTTCTGTATTTTAATCTTGACAATTTTCCTTCCTGTTTTGATAGATTATCATCAAGTTAGTGATCTAGGCATTCAGCTATTTAGCTGGAGACAGAATCATTTCGTTGAATTTTATCTCTCTAGATATATATTCTGGGGGATAGTGGCTCTATCAACTTTAGTTTTGTTATCGATGTTAGTTGTGTTGTTTTATCCTAAACGTTATTTGGAAATTCAACTTGAAACTAAAAACGATACATTGAAATTAAAGAATTCAGCAATCGAAGGTTTTGTTAGAAGTTTGGTGAGTGATCATGGATTGATCAAGAACCCAACTGTTCATGTAAATTTACGAAAAAATAAATGTTTCGTTCATGTAGAAGGTAAAATTCTTCCTTCGGACAACATCGCTGACAGATGCCAACTAATTCAAAATGAAATAACTAATGGATTGAAGCAGTTTTTTGGTATTGAGCGTCAGGTTAAACTAGAAGTTCTAGTAAAAGACTACCAGCCTAAACCAAAACCTCAAAACAAAAAGACTGTTAGTCGTGTGAAGTAAGGAAGTAAAAAATGGAATGGCTTAAACAATATCGATATCCAATAATCGCAGGTCTCATAGGCGTATTTCTCGCTTGTTTGATTATCTCCTTTGGCTTCTTCAAAACAATATTTGTATTGATTTTAGGAGCACTGGGAGTTGCAGCTGGATTATATATCGAAAAAAACTATATAGATAAATAAAAAATAAAAATTACTAATTTAATTAAAGGAGTTTCATATGTCAAACGAAAAAAACATTAACACTAACGTAGAAAAGAAAGATGCTACTGCTGTAGCTCACGAAATCAAAGGGGAACTTACTTACGAAGATAAAGTTATCCAAAAAATCATTGGTCTGTCACTAGAAAACGTTTCAGGTCTTTTGGGAATCGACGGTGGTTTCTTCTCAAATCTTAAAGAAAAAATCGTTAACAGCGATGACGTAACAAGTGGTGTTAACGTAGAAGTTGGTAAAACACAAGTTGCAGTTGACTTAAACATTATTGCTGAGTACCAAAAAAATGTTCCAGCTTTATATTCAGAAATCAGAGAAATCGTATCTTCAGAAGTTGCTAAAATGACTGACTTGGAAGTTGTTGAAATCAACGTAAACGTTGTCGACATCAAAACTAAAGAACAACATGAAGCAGACTCAGTAAGCCTTCAAGATCGCGTATCTGACGTTGCTGAATCAACAGGAGAATTCGCTTCAGAACAATTCGAAAAAGCTAAATCTGGTCTTGGATCTGGTTTCTCAACTGTTCAAGAAAAAGTTAGCGAAGGTGTAGAAGCTGTTAAAGGTGCAGCAACTGGTGTAGTATCTCACGAAAAAACTCGTGTAAACTAATATAAAATAAATATAACAGGAGAAATTATCATGTCAGTAGAAGAAAAATTAAATCAAGCTAAGGGTTCTATTAAAGAAGGTGTTGGGAAAGCCATCGGTGATGAAAAAATGGAAAAAGAAGGAGCAGCTGAAAAAGTTGTTTCTAAAGTAAAAGAAGTTGCTGAAGATGCCAAAGACGCTGTAGAAGGTGCTGTAGAAGGTGCTGTAGAAGGTATCAAAAACATGTTGAGTGGCAACGATAAATAAGGCTAAAAGTTACTTTATCTTTTTAGTAACATTAGTCAAAAGAGTCTGAGTCAATATGATTCTCAGAAAACAAAAAGCTAGAGATTTCCAATTGCGGAACTCTAGCTTTTTAATTTCACCTCTTTCTCTTATTATATTTCAGCAGGATGTTGACCGTTAGTACGAATCCCATGTCAATTCTCACTTTACGCTTACCTATCAGATGACATCTCTTATAACCAAGCAAACCTTTATCTGCCCAAAGACAGATTTCATATCAATCTTACGTTTAGCGAAAATTTGTCTACCCTTGGAAGATAAAAGTGCCTGATATTCTTTAGTTTTTAAACACTGGTAACGTTCATTTATATACAGTCCCTTTTGAGGGGCTGATTCAGGTTCATCATCGCAGTCAAGATTGATTTCAAGGATTTTTACTTTCTATCTACCCTTTTTCATGATGTATTTTCGTATAGGTGTTTCAACCATTTGAACGATTTCAAATCCTTCTTTTTGGTAAAGATTGTGAGCTGTTTGATTTGCCTCGAAGACATTTAGAGAAATAGTATCTATGTCTTCATTTTCAAATGCCAAACTAACAAATTTCCTTAAAGCTTGTCTACCTAAGCCTTGCCCCTGTTTCTGGGGATTGATAAAAAATCTCCCGATATGAAGATTACTGTCTTCTAGTCTGATTTTCTGGATAAGCCCCACAAACTCTTGTCCTTCAAAGATTGAAAAGATTCCTTCCAAATCTTGCAAAACTTGAATTGTCAAGGGAAAAGGAATCCTTGGTCCCATCCATTGTTCTTGAAAGGATTTGCCAAGGAAGTTGGACCATTGGCATACGAGCTGAGCGTTTTCTGTACTCACCTTTTCTTCAAAACGAATTATCATCTTTGCCTCACCATCTTATCTATGTTTCTCCATTATACTACTTCTCCTATTTTTTACGAATAGATAAGTATGATTGATTTTTACTTTTTTCTTGTCGGGAGCATTCTCGCTTCCTTTCTTGGTTTGGTCATTGACCGTTTTCCAGAGCAATCCATTATCAGCCCAGCCAGTCACTGCGATTCCTGTCAGACTCGCTTGCGTCCCTTAGATTTGATTCCGATTCTCTCGCAGATGCTCAATCGCTTTCGCTGTCGCTACTGCAAGGCTCCTTATCCAGTCTGGTATGCCCTTTTGGAACTAGGCTTAGGGCTCCTCTTTCTGGCTTGGTATTGGGAATTACTTTCCTTGAGTCAAGTCATCCTAATCACTACTGGTTTGACCTTGGGCATCTACGACTTTCGCCATCAGGAATATCCCTTACTGGTCTGGATGACTTTCCACCTAATCCTCATGGCTTCCTCTGGCTGGAATCTAGTCATGGTCTTCTTCCTTGCTCTTGGAATTTTAGCTCATTTTATTGATATTCGCATGGGCGCAGGGGATTTTCTCTTTTTAGCTTCCTGCTCTCTCGTCTTTATCGTAACGGAGTTACTGATCTTGATTCAGTTTGCTTCTGCGATGGGTATCCTGGCCTTTCTCCTGCAAAAGAAAAAGGAAAGACTTCCTTTCGTGCCTTTCCTCTTACTCGCTGCTTGTGTG
Organism: Streptococcus mitis SK1080; assembly: GCF_000220085.1. Lineage (GTDB taxonomy): Bacteria > Bacillota > Bacilli > Lactobacillales > Streptococcaceae > Streptococcus > Streptococcus mitis_K. The sequence continues at coordinate 94,732 of NZ_AFQV01000018.1, forward strand.
ATTATTTTTGGTAATCTACTGCTTGTTTGATAAAGTCCAATTTCTGCCATATGTCCTTCATGAAATTATTTCACAGTTGAATTATAAATTATTTCTTTTGTACAAAGGAATGATGTTATCAAATCGATCTGTTCTTTTATCTTCTTTATACTGATCAAAAAATTTCATTTCGACTGAAAATATTTCGCTTATAAACTGTAAACGAATACTTTGTTTAGACATTATAGTCGCTAGACTGACTAGATGATTACTCAAAACGACGTCCAGAATACTCTTTACTTTGCTTGGTTTTTTAACAAAAATTTGATCATCCAGAGGTTCAATCATTTTGTAACCTTTTTGCGCAATTTGACGATAAAAGTAAGAATGTTGCTTTGGAGTCAATAATCCTAACTTAAAAGCTCGATACTCTAAAGCCTGTATCGAAACATTCAAATCCGACTTCAATAAAATATAACTATCAGGATTGCTGACACGCTTGCCAACCCTCTCTTCAAATTTGACCAAAAACTCTTCTTTTGGCAATAAAAAACATGATGCAAAATAATTTGCTTCTTGCTCCAAACGATCGCCATCTTCATTCATATCTTTATATTTGTGTAAAAGAATATGTCCTAGTTCATGAGCTAAGTCAAAATTTCGACGTACAGATGATTTATTCGTCCCCAACACAATATAAGGTCTTCCCAATTTTGACCATGCGCTATAAGCATCAGCTTGCCCATTAATTAATCGTTCCACGATATAGATGCCTGAACGTTCTAATTTATAAAGCAAATCATGATTATCTTTTGAAATACCTAATTTTTCCCTGGCATAAAGAGCCAATTCCTCAATGGATTCTCCCTTATGATAAGATTCACTCACTACATTACTTAGGTCATGAATTGTAATATTAGGTATAATTACAAAACTTTCAAAATAATCAATCAAACTATCTACCTTATGTAAATACATAGTTTGAATATCTATTGTTTTCCGTGTTGCTAGGTCTGCATTTCTAAAGGCAATTACAGAAGAATCAAATCGAATACTTTCTTCTTCTTGTTCAAAATAAGTTAAATCAACATGAAATTGGTTGGCCAAATGCATTTTGGTTGATAATTTAGGTTTAGTTTCGTTAGACTCAAACTGCCAAATGGCTTGTTCCGTTAAATTAATTCTCTGAGCCAATTCTGCTCTACTTAAACCATTTAACAGCCGTAATTCTTTCAATACCCGACCATTAAACATTTACATACTCCTTACTACTTTTGACCTTCTTGTTTTTCTATTCTTGGAATAATTTCAAAATCTTCTGTTTCCGATAATTCTGAAAAATTAGGAATATCTTGGTATTTAGCTTCTTCGAAATGGTACGAACTTGATTGAATATACTCAGACAAATCTTGAATCAAGTGTAACTGACCAGTTCGTGCATCAGGCATAACAACATCTACAGATATAATATTGTTTGCTGAGTCCGCCTCATAAGTTAAAATCATAAATTTTTCGATATTCGAATTTTTAGTAGCTTGTTCAATTTCTTGAATCATTTCATCAGAAACTAACTCCATCTGAATTGGAAAAGAATGACTATCTTCATCATTTTTATAGGAAGAATGTTGATTAAGATAAAGTGTATTAATCTGAGCATATTCAAATAAGTAGCCACTCTTATTTTTTTGTACCAAAGGAAATTGGTTCGTAAGTCGCTTCTTACCCTTTATAATTAACAATACTTTCCCATATTTTTCTGTATTTGTTTCAAATTCTAAATATCCCCAAGTCTGTCCTGCTAATTTTAATTTATACTCAAACAAATCTGCTGATGCAAATGCAGTATCAATATGATTAGGTCGTGTCCATGCATAACCATTCGACACTATCATGGTCTCTCTTTTTTCTAGACGTTCATCTACATAATCTTTTTGCCCTTTCATCAAAGTATCTACAATTTTTTGTGCCTCAAGCGAATCAAAGAGATCCTGATTCAACATAATTCTTCCTCCTTCAAATTCTTTTTAATGAATTATATCATTTTCTTAAAGAAATTACTACAATAATTGGCTTTTTCTTAAAGTTGCATATCAGAGTAATTTAGAAAATTATATCTTCTATAGTAAAATCAATTAAAAACTGAACAAATTTATTGGGAAATTCAAATCACTTTCTTAAAATATTTTAGGAATCATAATGTACTATTCCAGATTCAATTCATTATAAAACTAGCCTTTCTCCTGCAAAAGAAAAAGGAAAGACTTCCTTTTGTGCCTTTCCTCTTACTCGCTGCTTGTGTGATTATTTTTGGTAAGCTACTGCTTGTTTGATAAAGTCCTGAATCGGCTCTCCTTGATGGAGAGCTTTTACGATTTTTGAACCGACGATAACGCCATCTGACACCGCATTAAAGCGTTCTACATCGGCTTGACTAGATACGCCAAAACCTGTCAAGACTGGGATATCGGCCACTTGATGCAATTGTGCCAAGTGCTTGTCCAAGTCTGCGCGGTAATTGCCAGATTTCCCTGTCACCCCATTGATGGCAACGGCATAGACGAATCCTTCTGCCCCATCAATCAACTCTTTCTGGCGCTCAATTCCTGTCGTCAAACTAACTAGAGGAATCAAGGCGATGTCTGTGTCTGCCAAAAATGGTTCTACAAAGTTGGCATGCTCATGAGGCAGGTCTGGAATAATCAAGCCCTTAACCGCTGTATCTGCCAAATCTTTGACAAAGTTCTCCACACCGTACTGAAAGAGGGGGTTGAAGTAGGTCATGATGACCAGCGGAACCTCTGTTTCAATGGTTTTCAAGGTTTCAACCAAAGCCTGGGTAGAGGTCCCGTGGGCTAAACTGCGCAAGCCAGCTTCTTCGATAACAGGTCCATCTGCGACAGGATCTGAAAAGGGAATGCCCACTTCAATTGCAGAGACACCCATATCTTCTAAAAAGTGGATTGTTTCACCGAGACCGTCCAAACCTTTCTCATGATCTCCAGCCATGATATAGGGAACGAAAATTCCTTTTCCAGTCGCTTTAATAGCGTTCAATTTTTCTGTTAGTGTCTTAGTCATGAGCTTCTCCCTTCTTTACTGCATCTGCTTCCAAACGGTCTTTGACTTGAACCACATCCTTGTCCCCACGACCTGATAGACAGACAATCATAGACTTGTCTGGTCCAAGTTCTTTGGCTAATTTCACTGCGAAGGCAATGGCATGGCTAGATTCCAAGGCTGGGATAATCCCTTCCACGCGAGATAAGAGCTGAAATCCTTCCAAGGCTTCCTCGTCTGTCACAGGAACATAGCTGGCACGTTTGATATCGTGGTAGTGAGAATGTTCTGGACCGATACCAGGATAGTCCAAACCTGCTGAGATAGAGAAGGCTTCAAGAATTTGACCATGGGCATCTTGGAGCACATCCATGAGAGAACCATGAAGGACACCCGGACGACCCTTGGTCAAGGTAGCTGCGTGGTGCTCCGTATCCACACCAAGTCCAGCCGCTTCAGCCCCATACATAGCTACAGACTCATCTTCTACAAATGGATGGAAGAGCCCGATGGCATTAGAACCACCACCAACACAGGCTACTAGGGCATCTGGCAAATCTTGACCTGTCAAGTCACGGTACTGTTGTTTAGCCTCTCGACCGATGACACTTTGGAAATCACGAACAATTTCTGGAAATGGATGAGGTCCTAAGGCAGAACCAAGGATATAGTGGGTATCATCGATATTAGCCACCCATGAACGAAGGGCTGCATTGACCGCATCCTTGAGCACGCGCGAACCATCTGTCACTGCCTCAACCTTGGCTCCCAAAAGCTCCATACGGAAGACATTGAGGGCTTGGCGTTTGACATCTTCCTCACCCATATAGATAGTACATTCCATGTTAAAGAGGGCCGCAGCTGTTGCAGTTGCCACACCGTGCTGACCAGCACCTGTTTCAGCGATAATTTTCTTTTTACCCATGCGTTTAGCCAGAAGAACTTGTCCCAAGGCATTGTTAATCTTGTGAGCCCCTGTATGGTTGAGGTCTTCACGTTTGAGATAAATCTTGGCTCCGCCGATATGCTGGGTCAAGTTTTTTGCGTAGTAAAGGGGAGTTTCACGTCCCACATACTGGCGCAAAAGTTGGTTTAATTCCTCTTGGAAACTTGGGTCTGCCTGACTTTCACGATAAGCCTTTTCCAACTCCAAAACTGCTGTCATCAATGTTTCTGGGACAAAACGTCCACCGAATTTTCCGTAAAATCCATCTTTATTTGGTTCTTGATATGCCATTCTTTACCCTCTCTATAAATCTTCTAATCTTTTCATGATCTTTTTGTCCATCTGTCTCCACTCCGCTTGATACATCTACTGCATAGGGAGTAAAATGTTGAATTGCTTTTACTACATTGTCTTCATTAAGCCCACCTGCGATAAAGAAAGGCTGAGGTAATCCAGTCGTATCCAGTTGCCCCCAGTCAAAGGTCTGGCCACTCCCAGCCATAGGGGCATCAAAGAGTAGATAGTCTGCCTGAGAATTGGGCACATGCCCCTCTCCATCCACCTGCACAGCCTGAATGCTAGCACAAGGCAAATCCTCAAATAAATCATCTGCCACCTGACCGTGAACTTGAACCAAGTCTAAACCAACTTTGTCAATCGCTTCTAGCAGTTCTACCCGACTTGGTGAAACAAATACACCAACCTTTTTGACATCTGCAGGAATAAGCTTTGCCATCTCAGAAGCCTCTTCCAAAGTCACCTGTCTTTTACTAGGTGCGAAGACAAAACCGATGTAGTCTGCTCCTGCTGATACGGCTGTTTCCACCGCTTCTTTGGTCGATAGTCCGCAAATTTTAACCTTTGTCAATCTGCAACTCCTTGATTCTCTGGGCAACATCTTCTGCCTGCATAAGAGCTGTCCCAACTAAAATTCCGTTAAAGTATGGGGCTACTCTTTCCGCATCCTGCCCTGTGAAAATAGCAGATTCAGAAATATACAAGCAATCATATTTGAAATGTTTAGCCAAGTCCACGCTGGTCTGCAAGTCGACCTCAAAGGTGGTTAAATTTCGATTGTTGACACCGATAATTTGAGCTCCAAGTCTGTGGGCCACCTCTAGTTCAGCTAGATTGTGAGTTTCCACCAAGACTTCCAGACCAAGCTCTGTCGCATAGTCATACAGTTCCTTGAGGCGTTTTTCTGACAAGGCTGCCACAATGAGCAAGATGACTGTCGCACCTGCATTGCGAGCGCGGATGATTTGCTTTTCATCGATGATAAAGTCCTTGTTGAGCGTTGGAATCTGTACCTGACTGGAAATCTCCCGTAGATAATCCAAATGACCTTTAAAGAAAACTTCATCTGTCAAAACAGAAATCATCACTGCACCATTTGCTTCATAAGTCTGGACCTGTTGCACAATATCCACATCGAGATTGATATCTCCCAGACTAGGGCTAGCCTTCTTGACTTCAGCGATTACCTGTAAACGGTCTTGGTGTTGTTTTAGATAGTCAGCCAAGCGATGGGTCTGGCGCAAGGGCTGGATTTCCTCCAGCTCCATTTGCTCTACCTCACGCGCCTTCTGCTCCAAGATTCGTGCTAAAAATTCCTGACTCATTTTTGGTACTCCTGCAACAATCTGAGTTTTTCAAGGGCCTTGCCACTAGCAATGACTTGACGGGCCAAGGCAACTCCTTCCTTGATGCTATCAACTTTACCATTAGCATAGAAACCAAGACCAGCATTTAAGACTGTCGTTTCCAAGAATGGACTTGGTTCATTTTTAAGAACGCTAAGCAAAATTTCTGCATTTTCCTGAGCATTGCCTCCACGAATATCTTCGATAGCGTAGCCTTCCATTCCCAAATCCGCTGGATTAAAGCTTGACAAGGTGATTTCGCCATTTTCAAGAAGAGCAATTTTGGTTGTTCCATTTAAACCAGCTTCATCCAATCCTTCTGGTCCAGCAACAACGATGGCACGTTTGCGACCCATATTTTTCAAAACCTGAGCTGTACTTTCTAGAAGTTCTGGACGACTAATACCAAGAAGCTGTGTTTCCAAAGCCATTGGGTGAATCAGGGGACCAGTCAAGTTCATAATCGTTGGAATTCCCAATTCCAAACGAGCTGGCATGATGTATTTCATTGCTGGGTGCATATTTTTAGCAAAGAGAAAGACGATTCCAGTTTTATCAAAGACCTTACCTAGTTCAGCTGGTTTGAGGTCTAGGTTGATGCCCAAGGCTTCGAGAACATCTGCAGAACCAGATTTAGAAGAAATCGAGCGGTTACCGTGTTTTGCCATGTGAACACCACCACCAGCCAAGACAAAGGCTGCAGTTGTGGAAATATTAAAACTAAAAGATTTGTCCCCACCTGTACCACAGTTGTCCATAGCATCATGAATTTCAGTTGGAATATGTTGGGCATGCCCTCTCATGACTTGGGCAATGGCTGTGCGTTCTTCAGGTGTTTCCCCCTTCATCTTAAGAGCTAAGAGGAGAGAAGCAATCTGCGCTTCCGTTACACGCCCAGTTACGATACGCTCAATGACATCCGTCATTTCCACACCTGATAAATTTTCAAATTTTGCTAGTTTTTCAATAATCTCTTTCATCCTAGTTTCCTCACTTTACAACCTTCTCGATAAAATTCCGAATAGAAGACAAGCCATCTGGCGTTCCAATGCTCTCTGGATGGTACTGGAAACCATAAATCGGTAGGTTTTTATGTTGAATCCCCATGATGGCTTGGTCATCAGTCGAACGAGCTGTCACTTCAAAGTCTTCTGGCATTTCTTCAATCAAAATACTGTGATAACGCATGACTGCACGGCCATCCTCGATACCTTGATACAAAACAGATGGCGCTTCAAAGCTGATATGGCTCTGTTTCCCATGCATGACTTTTGGAGCCAAACCTAACTTACCACCAAAGACTTCTGCAATGGCTTGGTGGCCCAAACAAATCCCAAGAATCGGCTTCTTGCCAGCAAAATCACGAATCATGTCTTCCATCTTTCCAGCATCAACTGGCCAACCAGGACCAGGAGAAAAGACCAGACCATCTGCTTTTTCAGCTTCTTCATACAGCTTGGAATCATCATTTCTCAAAACCTGAACTTCTGCAAAATTCCCAATGTATTGGGCCAAGTTATAGGTAAAAGAATCATAGTTGTCAATCAATAAAATCATGGTCTTAGTTCTCCAATTCTAGTCATAGATTTAGCCTTGTTAATGGTTTCTTGGTATTCGTTTTGGGCAATGGAGTCGTAGACAATCCCTGCCCCAGCCTGAACATAGGCTGTTTGATTTTTGAGAATCATCGTTCGGATGGCAATGGCAAAATCCATATCGCCCGTCGCAGACAAGTAGCCGATTGCTCCTGCGTATACGCCCCGTTTTTCCGTTTCCAGTTCATAGATGCGTCTCATAGCTCGAATTTTTGGTGCTCCAGAAACAGTTCCAGCAGGAAGTGTTGCTTTCAAAGCATCCATAGCAGTGAGTTCTGGAAGCAAACGCCCCTTGACCACGCTGGTCAAATGCATAACATAACGGAAGAGCTCCACTTCCATATACTTGGTGACTTGGACACTGGCCGTTTCAGAGATGCGGCCAATATCATTACGACCCAAGTCTACTAACATCCGATGCTCTGCTGTTTCCTTCTCATCAGAAAGCAGGTCTGTCGCCAAAGTCTTGTCCTCTTCATCCGTAGCTCCTCTTGGTCGCGTACCGGCAATCGGATTGGTTGTCACGATGCCATTTTTAACTGAAACTAAACTTTCTGGACTGGCACCGATGATTTGATAATCCCCAAAATCATAGAAATAAAGGTAATTAGAAGGATTGGTCACGCGGAGATTTCTGTAGAAGTCAAATGGATTTCCAGTAACTTCTGCTGAGAAGCGCTGACTGAGCACGCATTGGAACATATCTCCATTACGAATCAAGTCACGAGCTGTTTCCACCATTTCCTCAAACTTCTGAGGAGCGATATGCGGTTGGAAGTCAAGTGGTGATAAATCCAAATCTTCAAATTCATTTGGAGCAGGAATGCGTAATTCCTCAAGCACTTGGTTCAAGGCTTTTTCCAAGTCTTCTTGACTACGCTCACTATAGAGAGCATCCTCAATGACATGGATTTTTTCCTTCTTATGGTCAAAGACCATGTAGCTCTCATGGACGAAGAAATGCATGTCTGGCGTTCCAATTGTATCTTCAGGGATTTGACCAATTTCTTCATAAAGCGAAATCATATCGTAACCCACAAAGCCAATTGCCCCACCACCAAAAGGTAGGTCTGAATGGTGTTGGCTCTTATGAGTCACTTCATAAAGAAAATCTAAGGGATCCTGATCAATCACTTGACCATTTTGATAAAGAACTCCATTTTCAAACTTAATCTCAAAAACTGGATTATAAGCTAAGATAGAAAAACGAGCTGTTTCCTTGTCTCTCGGAATACTTTCTAAGATAACCTTGTGTTGCCCCTTTAGGCGCATATAAGCCAAGATTGGTGATAAGACATCTCCATGAATGATTCGTTCCATTGTAATTTCCCTTTCAGTTCTACTTCTAGTCCGTGGTGACTGTATGAAAAATCCCCACGCAAAATAACTTGCGTGAGGACGAAATTCGCGGTGCCACCTCAATTATAGGATTTCTCCTATCTCTCATTCCTGTCTCAGAAACCTCCTGTAACAGGTTGTGCGATAAAGGGCACTCCCTTGAGAATTATGTTTTCTTCTCTCGTTTCAGATGGACCCAACCTTACAGCTTTCTCTGCTTGTTTCCAGCAACCACAAGCTCTCTGTGAGAGAAAGGACTGTAATTTTTCCATCTTTTATTTTTTAGCTTCAAGGTAGGCTGCAATCGCAGCTACGTCCTTGTCTCCACGACCAGAGACATTGATGATGAGATTTTCATTTCGGTACACTTTTACTAGCTTCTTTCCTTTATAGTTGGAATCTTTCAACTTTCTATCGCTATCATGTTACGAAAAAAGCCCACACACAGAATATACTTCCATGTGAGGGCGTTGGTAACGCGGTGCCACCTCAATTATAAAGGGACTATCCCTTTACATCTCTGCCTTGTCTAACAACAAGTTGCACTGTAAGGTGTGCGCACCGAATTTTCATTGTTTCAAATTCATTTTTAAAATCAGCCCACTTTCACTACTTCCAACCACCTGTTCACAATCACCACAGGCTCCCTGAAGATCAAAAATAGTTACTTTTCTGATTTGTTGAACTTATTTTAATACTTTGTTTTTTCTTTGTCAAGACTTTTTTACAATTTTTTTGATGAAACTAGTACTTTTTCAGAAACTGTTTTGAAAGTCTCAATGATATAGTCTACTTCTTCATCGCTTAATTTAGTGTGAAGAGGGAGCGTAATTTCATTTTCAAAGAAGGCATAGGCCTTAGGATAGTTGGCTATATCAAAGCCAAGATTCTTATAGGCTGTCAAGAGCGGAAGCGGTTTGTAGTGGACGTTACTCGCAATTCCTGCTTTAGCCAATTCTTGGATGATAAGATTGCGTTCTTCTAAGCTCGCTCCTTCTACATGGGTGATGTAGAGGTGGCGTGAAGATTCGACAGTTTCAGTCTTGTGTGCCAAAGGATGGATGAGAGAACCTGCAAAACCACGATCATAGCGATCCACTATCTCCTTACGACGTTCTAGTAAACCAGGGTAACGGTCCAATTGTACCAAACCAAGGGAAGCCATGATATCAGTCATATTGCACTTGTAGGCTGGTGTGACGATATCGTATTCCCAAGAGCCCAGTTGCATCTTAGCAAGAGCATCCTTAGTTTGCCCGTGAAGGGAAAGAATTTGGAATTCCTTGTACATCTCTTCGTCGTCAATCGCTGGATTAGATTTCCAAGTTGCACTTCCACCCTCTGCAGTTGTAAAGTTCTTAACGGCATGGAATGAGAAGGAAGTAAAGTCAGCGATAGAACCGGCTGGTTGTCCTTTATAAGTTGATCCCAAAGCGTGGGCACTATCAGAGACAATCACAATACGGTTAAAGGCCTTTTGCCACTTGCTTGACGCAGTAAAGAGATCACGTTTTTTCTCCACAACTTGGAACAAACGGTCATAGTCGCAAACAATCCCTGCGAGCTCTACTGGGATGATCACCTTAGTTTTCTCAGTGATAGCTTGCTCCAGCAGGTCATAGTCCATCTCAAACGTATCCGCTTGGATATCCACCATGACAGGGGTTGCTCCTACGTGAGTGATGACACTACATGAAGCTGTATAGGTCATGGCTGGAACGATGACTTCGTCACCAGGTCCCACTTCCAAGACGCGCAAAATCAACTCAAGAGCGGCAGTCGCAGAGTTGAGGCAGACAGTCTTAGGCGTCTGTGTGTATTGAGACAAACGACGCTCCAGTTCTTTTGTCTTAGGACCTGTTGTGATCCAACCAGAACGCAGGGTATCCGCTACTTCAGCAATTTCTGCTTCCGTAATATCAGGTGGTGAAAATGGAATATTGTAATTTGGCATTGATTTGCTCCTTTTATCTGTACTCATTTTCTAATGACTACTTTATTTTAGCACTTCAAACACGGTTTGAAACATGATTTTGATGTCTCCAAGGAAACTAAATTCTCGGAGATAGTCGAGGTTATAGCGCATCTTTTCAGGAAGGACGTGTTCGACATAGGCTTGGTCAACTGACAGACCTTTCTCCGTCATTTGACTGATGATAGCATCCTCATCCTTGTAGTTGATGCTGGCTGGAGAGGTAATTCCTGCTGGCAAGAGCAAGGTCGCCATCATTTCAGGGCTATACTGCTCAGTGTAGCGTGGCACTTCAGGTCGTGTACCGACAAAGGACATTTCGCCTTTAAGGACATTGACCAGCTGAGGCAGTTCGTCCAAACGCACACGGCGGATGAAATTGCCAACCTTGGTAATGCGACTATCGTTAGCAGAAGTCACCAGACTGCCTTTTTTATCCGCATCCGTCACCATGGTACGGAACTTCCAAATCTTGAAAGATCGATTGTACTGGGTCACGCGCTCTTGCTTATAAATCACTGGCCCCTTGCTATCCAACTTGATCCAAATGCTCAAAATGAGAAAGATGGGAGAGGTCAGAACCAGTACAACCAAGGCTAAAACCCAGTCCAAGCAACGTTTGAAAATCAGCGAACCCTTCCTTTTAGAGACAAGCTGGTAGTAAGACTCAACCTCGCTTGATTTCATTTCCACGGGCAAGTCTTCCCATTTCAGCATGCTGTTTCTCCTTTGTTTTTATTATACTATTTGTCAACATTTTTCATTATACCACAAAATGGAAAAGGCGGTGAAAGAAATCTGTAATTTGAAGGATTTCCTTCTTATGCTCAATGAAAATCAAAGAGTATTAAGACATGGCCCCGGCCTGCAAGCTATACATCTTGTGATAGGTTCCTCCCAAGGCCAAGAGTTCATCGTGGGTTCCACTCTCAATAATTCGCCCTTTGTCCAAAACATAGATGCAGTTGGCGTCTTGGATGGTAGAAAGGCGATGAGCGATGGCAATGGTTGTCCGTCCCTGTCTCATCTTCGCCAGAGAAGCTTGAACCAAACTTTCTGTTTCAGAGTCAATATTGGCTGTCGCTTCATCCAAAATCAGGATTTTAGGATGACTGGCGACTGTTCTAGCAAAGGCAAGAAGCTGGCGCTGACCAGTAGAGAAGCTCGAACCACGCTCGGAAACAGGGGAATCATAACCCTGCGGAAGATCCTGAATAAAGGAATCTGCATCTACGAAGGCAGCTGCAGCCTGTACCTGCTCATCACTGATCTCTTGGTACATGGCGATATTGGACTTAATGGTTCCATGATAGAGGAAGGGTTCCTGCAAGACCAGACCGATGTTTTTTCTCAGCTCTTCCTGACTGTAGTCCCTAATATCCACACCATCCAAGAGAACCCGCCCTGACTGGAATTCATAAAAGCGCATGAGGACATTGATAATCGAAGATTTCCCAGAACCCGTATGCCCTACAAAAGCAATGGTTTCACCCTTGTTAACGGAGAAGGAAATATCATCCAGAATCGAATGTTTGCCATCATATGAGAAGCCCACATGTTCAAAACGAATATTGCCTTCTTTGACTTTAGCCTGCCCATTTTCTTGAAGAGGTTCACAGGTCCTCTCGTCTATCAGGGCAAAGACACGACCTGCGGAAACCATAGAAGTTTGCAGGGTTGAAAAGTTTTGCGTCACCTCAATCAAGGGGTCAAAGAGACGATTGATGTACTGGATAAAGGCATACATGGTTCCTGCCGTTATTCCCAGATAAAGTCCACGATAGCCAAAATAGGCCATCAAGACAGCATATCCTAGGAGTTTCAGCAAACTCATGGCAGGGCGCAAAAAGAGGGCATCCAAGGCTACAGAACGGTTTGCATAGACCAAGTGTTCTTGGTTGATTTCATCAAACTCTGACTGTAGGCGCTTCTCTTGATTAAAGGCCTGGATTATTCGGATTCCCTCAATGTTTTCAGCCAGCTTACTATTGATATCTGACAAGAGACTTCTGGTTTTTTCAATGATTTTCACTGATTTTTTCCGATAGAGATTGACCAAAAGGAAAATCAAGGGGAGAAAGAGCAAGACTAATGCTGTCAAACGAAAATCCAACACCAACATGGTATAAAGAGTTGTCAGAAAGATGAAAACTGCAGAGATAAAGCTAGATAAAATCCCTGAAAACATATCGCTGATGGTCTCAGTATCATTGGTCAAACGAGAGACGATGGAGCCTGCTGGCGTCTTGTCAAAATAAGACATGCCTAGCTTCTCCATATTAGCAAAGGCATCGCGACGAATATCCCTAACAATACTGTAAGACACCCGCGCAAAGAGAAGATTGCCGACATACTGGACCAGAGTTTGTAGGATATAAAGGCCATAGTAGGCCAGCAAAACGGTCACAGCGAGTTGGTTGAGATTGCTGAGATACTGGTCAATAAAGTGGGAAGCCACAAGGGGAATGACACTTTTAATGACCGTCATCGCTAGGAGAAAACTGAGTGCCAAAAAGGTAAGGAGTCCATAAGGCTTGAGATAAGACATCAAGCGCTTCAATACAGTCCATTGTTCTTGCTTATTCTGCATCTTCTTCTCCTTTCATTTCCAGCTGCTGAGACTGGTAGGTTTGGGCATACCAGCCATCCATGGCTAGTAGGTCTTCGTGTCTGCCTCGTTCGATAATCTGACCATTTTGCAGGACTAAAATCAAATCTGCATGGACAACCGCACTGAGGCGATGAGCCGTAATAATGGTTGTCTTGTCCTTTCGCGTCTCCTTAAGGTTGTCGATAATCGCATACTCTGTCTTGGCATCCACGGCCGACAAAGAATCATCCAAAATCAAGATATCAGGGTCTAAAATCATAGCCCGACTCATGGCCAGACGCTGCTTTTGACCTCCAGAAAGACTGACTCCCTTTTCACCAATCAACGTATCAAATCCCTGAGGCATGGCTACAATGTCTTGGTAAACTTGGGCTAGCTTGGTCGCTTCCTCGACCGCTGACAGTGGTAAATCAGGATTCCCAAAGCAAATATTGTCTAAGATTGAAGTCGCAAAGAGGAACTGGTCCTGAGGGACGTAGCCCATGAGACTGCGAAGGTCTGTCAGACGATAGTCACGAATATCGTAGCCATTTAGATAAATGGCTCCCTTATCCACATCGTATTCACGCAAGAGGAGTTTGATCAAGGACGTTTTACCAGAGCCTGTCTGTCCGACCAAGCCCAGGGTTTGCCCTTTTTCTAAACTAAAGTGAATATCCGTTAGTGTTTCCTCATTTTCAAAGGCAAAGCTATCAATGGCATACTGCAAGCGCCCATTTTCAATACCATCCAGAGGAAACTCAGGGTCCTGTACAGGTGATTCCTGAGACAAAAGTTCCTCAATCCGCTGGTAGGAAACCTTGCCTCGCTGAGTGATATTAAAGAGGAAACCAATGGCCATGAGAGGCCAAACCAGCATATCCAAGTAGCTGATAAAGGTGACCAGATTACCAACCGTAATCTGCCCCTCCTGAACCATCAAGGAGCCGACCAAGAGGGTTAAAACATAGGAGGAACCAACAAATAAGAGAACCATGGGGTCAAAGAGACTATCGTATTTCATGGTTTGGAGGTTCTTTTGGAAGGTCAATTCATTGACTGCCTGAAAGGACTCGAGCTCGTTCGCCTGATATCCGAAAGACTTGGTCACTTTGATACCTGATACAGACTCCTGCACCTTGTTATTGAGTTCAGAGAAAGCAGCCTGCGATTCACCAAAAGCCTTATGAGTCTTTCTCCCAAGACGACTAGTCGCATAGGCCATGAAAGGTAGGGGTAGAATGGCAACCAAGGTCATTTGCCATGAGATGCTAAAGAGCATGGTCAACAAGGTCACCAGCGCCGTGATAGAAGCATCCACCGCAGACATAACACCGCCCCCTGCCAGACGAGTTAAGGCGTTGATATCGTTGGTTGCGTGTGCCATCAGGTCTCCCGTCCGATAGGTCTGATAAAAGGCTGGAGACATTTTTGTGAAATGCTCAAACAAGCGAGAACGCATAATCTGTCCCAGACGGTAGGAAGTCCCGAGGATATACATACGCCAAACATAACGCAGATAGTACATCCCAAAAGCCGAAAGAAGCAAGTAAAATAGGTCAAGAAGGAGGTCCTGCTGGGTTAATTGCCCCGATGTGATGGCATCAATGACCCGCCCCATGACCATAGGTGGAATGAGATTGAGGACGGAAACCAAGACCAAGGCCACAATCCCGACTAGATAACGGCGTTTTTCTAACTTGAAAAACCACCAAAGTTTTTGAATAATGGACATAACATCCCTTTCTGATTGCAAATAGAAACCTGAGGCCAAGACCCCAGGTTTTTCTTATTCATAGGTTACGACTGTAACGGCACCCTTGTCATACTCAGCGATAAAGATATTAGCTACATTGTCATGTCCTTGCTTGTTGAGGTTATCAAGCAGCCACTCTTCGCTACGACCAATCGATTCCAAAACATCTACTTGGATCACACCGTCAGTCACAACTGGATACTTAGGATTTTCATCTCCCATTTGGACCACGATGAGTTGGCCATTTTGCTCCTGCACAGCTCGTTTAACTTGCTTCATCTGGAAAATTCCTTGGCTACGAAGTTTGAGAGCAACTTCTGCCGCAGACAAACCAACTGAACGACAGGCTTCTGGGTCAATCTGCCCATTTTTGATGAGCAGAGTCGGTTTACCATCAATCAAGCGTTTCACAAAACGAACATTGTTATTGAGCCACTTGAGGGTCAAGACCAAAATCGTCCACATCATCAAAATCACTGCATACTGGAGAATACTGATAGAACTATTGTAAATCACCCCACCGATGATACCACCGAGAACATAGTTCTGAATTTGGTCTGTCGCAGAGTTAGGTGCTAGGTTCCCCTTTCCTGTCACATTGATAACAAAAACAAGCGAGAAGAGCCCCAAGGCCAGTTTGATTAAAATTTCCATATAGTTGAGTGTCATTTATTTACCTCCACCAATTCAATAGCGTCTGTTTGATTCAATTCTAATTTCTCTAAAAGATACTTGTCTGGTTGGCTCCCGTTCATGGCGCGGTAGAAATTTGGACCTACCTTGACAAGCGCTCCATCAGTGGCAGCTGAAGTATTAACGTAAACTTCTGATTTATCCACCCCCAAGTCTTTGGAAACAACCTCTATGAAATGAAGTGAGGTTTGAAATTGATTGTTAGAGGCTTGATTGGTCTGGTATTTTGAGATTGTTACCAAAAGCATGGCTACCAAGGTCAAGGCCAAAATCATGACCAATTCCCGAAACTTAGTCCCCTTTTTATCTCGATAGGCTTTAAAAGCAAAAAATCCTGTGATAGCTAGGAGCACAATCCCAAAGCCAATCATGATGCCATTTTGTTGACTGATTTGGCTAAGCACATAGTCATATGAGTAAAATTTCATTTATTTTCACTCCCTTTCATAAAATCATTCTTTATTATAAACGAAAGAGGGTGATTTTTCAAACCATACGTTGGGGAAATAGACCTTTTTTTGGTATAATAAAATCTATAATCTGAATGAAAAAGGTAACTTTATGAAACTTATCTCATGGAATATTGATTCCCTAAACGCTGCCCTAACTAGTGACTCAGCTCGTGCCAAATTGTCCCAAGAAGTCCTACAAACCTTGGTCGCTGAAAATGCTGATATCATCGCTATCCAAGAAACCAAGCTTTCTGCAAAGGGTCCTACAAAGAAACACTTGGAAATTTTAGAAGAACTCTTCCCAGGCTACGAAAACACGTGGCGTTCTTCTCAAGAACCTGCTCGTAAAGGCTATGCTGGAACCATGTTCCTTTATAAGAAAGAACTCGCACCCACTGTCACTTTTCCAGAAATCGGTGCCCCTTCTACTATGGACTTGGAAGGCCGTATCATCACTCTAGAATTTGATGAATTTTTCGTGACCCAAGTTTACACTCCAAACGCTGGCGACGGTCTCAAACGCTTGGAAGAACGCCAGGTCTGGGATGTCAAATATGCGGAATATTTGGCTGAACTAGACAAAGAAAAGCCAGTCCTTGCGACCGGTGACTATAACGTAGCCCACAATGAGATTGACCTTGCAAATCCTGCTAGCAACCGCCGTTCACCAGGATTTACCGACGAGGAACGTGCTGGATTTACCAACCTCTTGGCAACTGGATTTACCGATACTTTCCGTCATGTTCACGGCGATGTTCCAGAACGCTACACTTGGTGGGCACAGCGCAGCAAGACTTCTAAAATCAACAATACAGGCTGGAGAATCGACTACTGGCTGACAAGCAACCGCGTGGCTGACAAGGTCACTAAATCCGATATGATTGACTCAGGTGCTCGCCAAGACCACACACCCATTGTCATGGAGATTGAACTCTAAGGAGAAAACGAATGGACTATCAAGCTGTCATTCCTGAATTTGTAGTATCTGACATCGAAAAATCACGCCACTTCTACTGCAACCTGCTAGGATTCTCTGTCGAATACGAGCGCCCCGAGGAGAAATTTCTCTTCCTCTCGCTTGAAGACTGCCAGCTCATGTTAGAAGAAGGCAGCGCAGAAGAATTAGCCCAACTGACCTATCCTTTCGGACGCGGTGTCAATATTTCCTTTGGCATTGCAGATGTTCCTCAGCTCCACCAAAAACTGCTGGAAGCTGACTATCCTATCCATCGTCCCCTGACAAAAAGAGAATTTCGAGTAGGAGATAGCTTTATATATCCCCATGAATTTGCGATTTTGGATCCAGATGGCTATTTTTTAAGATTTAGCGAGTAGAATAATAAAGATTGGGAAAAAGTCTTTAAAGTTAGAAAGAGGCATATTGTCAGGTATTTAAAAACCTAATAATATGCCCTTTTATGATGGAAAAACCTTCTAAATGTTAGTCAATAAGTTAATTCTTGCCCATTTTTATTATATTTGTTCGTTTTTCAAACCAAAACACTAACAAAACATTTGATTTCTAAAGTTATTTAGTGTAAAATAAAAACATTGGCTCAAGCCTATTTGAAATTGAATATCATTTTACTTGTTTATGTCGTGAATTGGCACGACGTTTCTACAAGGTGCCGGAACACCTAACAATAAGTAAGTCAGAAGTGAGGTATGGTCGTTTTTGCCATGCCTATTTTGGGGACTTACTTAGAGATTAAGTAGGTCCTTTTTCTATCAGTTTTACTGGATAGAAATCTGAAACAAGCAAATGGATTGTCTTTTAGACTTTAGGAGGTCTTATGAAATTATTAGAAGAGCGCATCCTCAAGGATGGGCATATCTTGGGTGATAACATCCTCAAGGTGGATTCCTTTTTAACCCACCAAGTTGACTTTAGCTTGATGCGAGAGATTGGTAAGGTTTTTGCGGAAAAATTTGCTTCTGCTGGCATTACCAAGGTTGTAACCATTGAAGCGTCAGGTATTGCCCCAGCCATTTTTACAGCTGAAGCCTTAAACGTTCCCATGATTTTCGCTAAAAAAGCTAAAAACATCACTATGAACGAAGGAATCTTAACTGCCGAAGTTTACTCCTTTACCAAGCAAGTGACCAGTACCGTTTCTATCGCTGGAAAATTCCTCTCACCAGAGGACAAGGTCTTGATTATCGACGATTTCCTTGCTAATGGCCAAGCTGCCAAAGGCTTGATTCAAATCATCGAACAAGCTGGTGCCACAGTCGAAGCTATCGGTATCGTGATTGAAAAATCTTTCCAAGATGGTCGTGATCTGCTTGAAAAAGCAGGCTACCCTGTTCTATCACTCGCTCGTTTGGATCGTTTTGAAAATGGTCAAGTCGTATTTAAGGAGGCAGATCTCTAATGCAAACTCAAGAAAAACATTCGCAAGCAGCCGTTCTTGGCTTGCAGCACTTACTAGCTATGTACTCAGGATCCATCCTGGTTCCCATCATGATTGCGACAGCCCTTGGCTATTCAACTGAGCAGTTAACCTACCTGATTTCCACAGATATCTTCATGTGTGGAGTGGCAACCTTCCTCCAACTCCAACTCAACAAATATTTTGGTATTGGACTCCCAGTCGTTCTAGGAGTAGCCTTCCAATCCGTTGCTCCCTTGATTATGATTGGGCAAAGCCATGGAAGTGGCGCTATGTTTGGTGCCCTTATCGCATCAGGGATTTACGTAGTTCTTGTTTCAGGCATCTTCTCAAAAGTAGCCAATCTCTTCCCATCTATCGTAACAGGATCTGTTATTACCACGATTGGTTTAACCTTGATTCCTGTCGCTATTGGAAATATGGGAAATAACGTTCCAGAGCCAACTGGTCAAAGTCTCTTGCTTGCAGCTATTACTGTTTTGATTATCCTCTTGATTAACATCTTTACCAAAGGATTTATCAAGTCTATCTCCATTTTGATTGGTCTGGTTGTTGGAACTACCATCGCTGCTATCATGGGCTTGGTTGACTTCTCTCCTGTTGCAGCAGCACCACTTGTCCATGTCCCAACTCCACTCTACTTTGGGATGCCAACCTTTGAAATCTCATCTATTGTCATGATGTGTATCATCGCAACGGTTTCTATGGTTGAGTCAACTGGTGTTTATCTGGCCTTGTCTGATATCACTAATGATCCAATCAACAGCACACGCCTGCGCAACGGTTACCGCGCAGAAGGCTTGGCTGTACTACTCGGAGGAATCTTTAACACCTTCCCTTACACAGGATTTTCACAAAACGTTGGTTTGGTTAAATTATCCGGTATCAAGACTCGTCTGCCAATCTACTACGCAGCAGGTTTCCTGGTTCTACTTGGACTGCTACCTAAGTTTGGCGCCCTTGCTCAAATCATTCCGAGCCCTGTCCTCGGTGGTGCCATGCTGGTGATGTTTGGTTTTGTATCCATTCAAGGGATGCAAATCCTCGCTCGTGTTGACTTTGCTAACAATGAACACAACTTCCTTATCGCAGCTGTTTCAATCGCTGCAGGTGTCGGACTCAACAACAGTAATCTCTTTGTCAGCATGCCGACAGCCTTCCAAATGTTCTTCTCAAACGGAATCGTCGTAGCTAGCTTACTCGCCATTGTCCTCAATGCAGTATTAAATCATAAGAAGAAATAAGAAAAAGAGGTGCGAGCCTCTTTTTTGTGTTATATCCTCACCTGTCTTTCTTCTGACCGCTGACCTGTGACAAACATGGTGAAGGTTGCTTTGCAGACGTTTCTGCCTTCTTGATTGGTGATATCGACATCCACTACACAG
This sequence comes from Streptococcus mitis SK1080, assembly GCF_000220085.1. Taxonomy (GTDB): domain Bacteria; phylum Bacillota; class Bacilli; order Lactobacillales; family Streptococcaceae; genus Streptococcus; species Streptococcus mitis_K. The sequence goes on from NZ_AFQV01000018.1 coordinate 114,531, forward strand.
GTTGTGCGACCTTGATGGACGCATTCTCCTTTAATGGTCAACACGTCGTCGAGTTTTCCTGCTTTGAGGTAGTTGATAGAAGATTGGAGTGTCACCCCATCAAGCCCCAGCGAGATAACCACCAAACCACTTATTTGGTCACAGAGAGTAAAGAGATAGCCACCATGGGCATTGCCATAGTAATTGAGCGACGAGTCCACTACTTTGGTCGTCACCACAACGTGACCATCTCTCATTTGTTCAATTTCGTAATTTTCAAAGGCAGATATAGCGTCAAAATGAAAATCTTTCATCGTTTCCTCCTGATAGTTCAAACGACACTATGATACTACTTTTTATAGGACTGTGCAAGGAGAAAGTTCCTAGTCTGGCAAAATTCCGACCTGCTCCACAAAGCGCATAAAGGCTGCCTGTCCTTGTTCTGTCTGCTTATAGACTCCTGCATCCTCAAGCACACGTGCAAAGATAGCCCCCACAGAGTCCTTGACGATTTCAAGGGCTTTTTCTTTATCTGTTAGATCTGGATGTTGGACTTTGAGTTGGTCTGCCCATTCCTGATGATAGTCGGCAACTGCATCAGCTTCTCCTACAAGATAGCTAGCGACTTGCTCCACTTCTTCTTTCAGACGTGGTGGCAAGATTGCCAAGCCCATGACCTCAATCAAGCCGATATTTTCCTTTTTGATATGTTGGACATCCTTGTGGGGATGATAGATGCCATCAGGATGCTCTGTAGAAGTCTGATTGTCCCGCAAGACCAAGTCCAACTCAAACTGTCCATCGCGTTTACGGGCAATCGGTGTAATGGTATGATGCGGTGTCCCATCAGTCTCAGCCAAAATCTGCACTTCAGGATCTGAATATTGCCGCCATTCTCGCAAAATCTTATCAGCTAAGTTGATCAAATCTTCTTTGGAATTCGAAGTCAAACGCAACACTGACATTGGCCACTTGACAATCCCAGCCTTGACCTGCTCAAAACCTGCAAATCGAAAGGTCTTTTGCAAGGGAGCCAATTCCATAGGAAATACGTGACGGCCTCCCTGATAGTGGTCATGAGTCAGAATAGAGCCACCCACAATCGGCAGGTCTGCATTAGAGCCAGCAAAATATCCTGGAAACTGCTCTACAATAGCCAGTAGACGCTCAAAACTCTGACTGCTAATCGTCATGGGACGATGCTGCCCATCTAGGAAAATACAGTGCTCATTAAAGTAAGCATAGGGCGAATACTGGAATCCCCATTCCTGACCAGCCATTTCAAAACGGATAATACGGTGGTTGCTACGGGCTGGGTGGTTAACTCGACCATGGTAGCCCTCATTCTCTAGACAAAGCTGACACTGGGGATAATTACTAGCTTGCACCAACTTGGCTGCCGCAATCTCTTTGGGATCCTTTTCAGGCTTAGAGAGATTGATGGTAATTTCAAGTTCTCCGTAGTCAGATGGAACACGGTAAGCAATGTTCTTAGCTATGGCCTTGAGTTTGATGTAGTCATTTTTCTGACTAAGTTGGTAAAAATCCGCTATCGCCTGCTCAGGAGAGTGGGCATAGGTTATCCAAAAGTCACGATTGACCTGACTTGGACAAGGAGTCACCAAGTCCATCAGTTCAGCACCGAGAATTTCACGCGCAGTCTGACTATCCTCAATCGTCTCTAATCGAACGGCTTCCTCAACCAGCTGGTCCTTGAGGTCAATCACTTTATCCAGATCCGTCTCAACTTCCAAAACACCATCTCCCACTCGTGCCAAGACACGATTGGTCAGGTAGATTCGATCCATTTCCTCATATGAACTTTCAGAAATGACATGTGTTACAAATTTATCTACTAAGGTCACTATAGAGCCTCCTTTTGACTAGTCAAGGACGCGAGTGCCACCTGCAACTTCAGCGATATAGAAGCTTGGAGCGTAGCCAACTACTTCCTCGTAGTGTTTGCCTACAGCTTCCTTAAAGGCCTCAACAGTATCTTTTTGCACCAAGGCAATGGCACATCCGCCAAAACCTGCCCCTGTCATACGAGCACCGAGAACACCTTCTTGCGCCCAAGCTGTGTGAACAAGAGTATCCAATTCCAAGCCAGTTACTTCATAGTCATGTTCCAGAGAAACGTGTGACGCATTCATCAAACGACCAAATGTTTCCAAATCTCCTGCTTGGAGGGCTGCTTGAGCTTCAAGGGTACGTTGGTTCTCAAGTACAGCATGGCGAGCACGTTTCAAACGATTTTCATCTTTAATCAGATAGCTATATTGGTCAAAGGCCCACTCGTCCAATTCACCCAAAGTCTGAATATCTAAGGAAACTTGCAACTCTTCCACTGCTTTTTCACACTCAGCACGACGTTCATTGTATTTAGAGTCAGCCAGTTCACGGCGTTTATTGGTGTTCATGATAACAACGACATTGTCCTTCAAATCAAGTGGCACCAAATCGTATTCTAAAGTATTAGTATCTAGGTAAATTGCACGTTGGTCCGCTCCCATACCGATAGCAAACTGGTCCATAATGCCAGAATTTACTCCGATAAAGTTATTTTCTGTTTGTTTTCCGATTTTAACCAAATCGAGACGCTCTAATTTTAAATCAAAGAGATGCTCTGCCACGACCCCTGTCAAGAGCTCCAAGGATGCTGAAGAAGACAAGCCAGCACCATTTGGGATATTCCCATAAACATAAAAATCAAAACCTTTGTCAATCACATGCCCAGCTTCTTGCAAGAAATGAAGAACTCCTTTTGGATAATTGGTCCAGTTGTGCTCTTTTTCAAACTTGAGGTCAGCGAGAGGCACTTCGATAATGCCCTTGTCCTCAAAGTTAGCTGAGTAGAAACGTAAAATTTGGTCGTCACGCTTGCGAGCTGCACCATAAGTTCCCAAGGAAATAGCTGCTGGAAATACATGTCCACCATTATAGTCTGTGTGCTCACCAATCAAGTTGATACGACCTGGTGAAAAGAAGGTTTGGTCTGCTTCTTGACCAAAAACAGCAAGAAAGTCTTTACGAAGTGCTTCTGCAGTAAGATGTTGTGTCATGTGAATTCTCCTTTGACTGTCCGTTAAGTCACCTCAACGTGTAATCGTTTTCTTCTATTGTATCCAAGGAATTTCCCAAGGTCAATCCTTTTTACTAAAATTTTACTAAACTATCGGTAAAAAGCAGAAAAACATGATATACTAACTTAAAAGAAGGAGAATTTATGGCTACCTTAAAAGACATTGCACAGCTAGCCTCTGTCTCAATCGCGACCGTATCCCGTGTCCTAAACCGCGACCAGAGCCTATCTGTCACAGAAGAAACCAGACACCGTATTTTAACTGTTGCTGAAGAGCTGGGCTACACCAAGCACCTCAAGACAGGCGAGTCCCACAAACCCAAGCAAAAGATTGCCATTATCCAATGGGTCAGCGAACAAGGGGAGTTGGACGACCTCTACTACTACCAGATTCGCCTAGGAATAGAAAAAAGAGCCCAAGAGCTGGACTATGATATCTTGCGCTATTTTAATGACCATCCTTTTACCCTAAGCGAGGAAGTGATTGGGATTCTCTGCATCGGAAAGTTTAGCCGAACTCAGATTTCTGCCTTTGAAGAATACCAAAAGCCTCTTGTATTTCTAGACAGCGATACACTTTCCCTGGGACATACCTGCATTATCACGGACTTTTATACTGCCATGAAACAGGTTGTCGATTATTTCCTCAGCCAAGGAATCGATCGTATCGGGATTCTAACAGGTCTTGAGGAAACAACCGACCAAGAAGAAATCATTGAGGATAAGCGGCTGGAAAATTTCAGAAACTACAGTCAAGCAAAGGGAATCTATCATGATGAACTAGTCTTTCAAGGAAGCTTTACTGCCCAGTCTGGCTATGACTTAATGAAAGAGGCCGTTCAGAGTTTAGGAGACCAACTCCCACCAGCCTTTTTCGCAGCCAGCGATAGTTTAGCTATCGGTGCCCTCCGTGCCCTCCAAGAAGCTGGAATCAGCCTGCCAGACCGCGTCAGTCTTATTTCCTTTAACGACACCAGCCTGACCAAGCAAGTCTATCCTCCCCTCTCCAGCATCACCGTCTATACCGAAGAAATGGGCCGGGCAGGTATGGATATTCTTAATAAGGAAGTACTCCACGGTCGCAAAATCCCTAGCCTGACCATGCTGGGTACCAGACTGACTCTGAGAGAGAGTACAAGGAATGATTAGAATTACAAAACGACCTCTAGCAAGGCTGTTTCTCTTATAATCTCTATGATTCCGCTCCAACTCACACCTTTCGCTTATGTGCTTGGTGACTTTCTAGGTCAACATCAACTTCAATGGTAATATTTTGAAAGCCACAATCTTTGAGGAAAATTCGAATAGATTCTTTACAAGTTTCCATATGCTCCATCTCTTTTAAACAAACATGGACAATGGCATTTTTTTCCAAACCATCCATAGTCCAGAGATTAAGCTGATTGATACTAGCGACATGATCCAATTCTGCTAAATCCGTCTTGATCTTCTGGATATCTACTCCTTCTGGCACTGCATCGAGGAATATCTTGAGCGTGCTCCAAAAACGTGGAAGGGCTTTTGACAGAATAAAGAAGGAAATAGCAAGAGACAAGAGCGGATCCAAGATATACCAATCGGTAAATCGAAGAACAATGGCCATCAGGATGACAGCCACCCAACCCAAGGTATCTTCCAGAAAGTGCAGGCTGAGAATGGATTCGTTCTTGGTTTGTCCTTTGCGAATGACGAGACTCGCTAGCACATTGATAGTAATCGCAATAATTCCTAACCAGAAAATCCCCTCATCATTGACCGATTGTGGATGAAAGATTTTCGCTATATTTTCCAAAATCACTAGGATGGATCCTGTGATAAGAATCACAGCAGTCACCAGGGCCCCTAAAAGACTAAATCGCTTGTAACCCAAGGTGTAATGCCTATCTTCTTCACGATTGGAGATTGTTTCTAGAAGGGCTGATATGCCAATGGCTATAGCATCTCCCAAGTCATGAACAGAATCAGCGAGAACGGCACTCGAACCAAATATTCCTCCTGCGATAAACTCAACAATAGCATAGCTTAAATTTAAGAAAAAAGCTATCCAAACAGTATATTTTGCCTTCATCTTTCTCATTCCTTTGTTATAATAGATTTATGAACATTTTGTTCATTATCATTATCCACTAAAACTCAATGAAAGGATAGAAGCAAAAGGTCAGCTTTATTCAGTTCTGAACAATTTGCCTCAAGTGTCCATATGACTAAGATTGACCGCCGTATCAGTAAAACAAAAAAAGCCATCTATCAAGCTTTTCTACAACTTTTAAACGATAAGGGTTATGAAGCCACTACAGTTCAGGATATCATTGACCTCGCAGATGTGGGACGATCCACCTTTTACTGTCACTATGAGAGTAAGGAACTACTTCTGGACGAGCTTTGCCGCTACCTCTTCCATCATCTCTTTGAAAGAGAGCAACCCATTTCAACTGAGGACTACCTCGCCCACCTCTTTCTCCATTTTCAGAAAAACCAAGACCATATCACCAGTCTGCTATTTTCCAAAAATGACTACTTCCTCCGTCAACTCCATAAAGAGCTAGAACACCATGTCTATTCCGTGATGGCTGATGATTTAAAAGAAGCCCACACTAATCTGCCTACTTCTTACCTCCAACACTTGGTCGTGTCCAACTTTATCGAGACATTGACTTGGTGGCTCAAAAAAGGACAAGACTTTACATACCAGGAAGTTGTCCAGTTTTATCTAGACCTTCTCATTCCTAAAAATTGAATACAGAGTAGAGCTCAGTTGCCTTATTTCTAGGCTACTGAGTTTTTATCTTTTCAACAATCAAAAAAGCCCAGACGACATTGTCTGAGCATTCTTTTCTATAGTCGTTTAAGCAAGTTGAGTTTGACATTTTCAAACTATTTCTTCAACAAACCTTCTTCTTGTAGAAACTCCTTGGCTACTTGCCCTGCTGACTTGCCTTCAACACCGACTTGGTAGTTGAGCTGGCTCATCTGGCTTTCAGTAATTTTACCAGCCAATTTATTGAGAACTGTTTCCAACTCTGGATGTTTCTTGAGAAGAGCTTCTTTCATCAGTGGAGCCCCTTGGTAAGGTGGGAAGAGTTGCTTGTCATCTTCCAAGACCTGCAAATCATAACGCGCCAACTCTGCATCGGTTGAATAGGCGTCCGTGATTTGAATATCACCTGACTGAATTGCCTGATAGCGAAGAGCTGGCTCCATAGTCGCTACATTGAGATTGAGACCGTACATTGATTGCAAGCCCTTATTGCCATCTTCACGGTCATTAAACTCAAGTGTAAAGCCTGCCTTCAACTGCCCTTCCACTTTTTTCAAGTCCGAAATGGTCTTCAAGCCGTATTCCTGAGCAATCTTTTTCGGAACAGCTACAGCGTAGGTATTTTGATAAGACATAGGTTTGAGATAGGCTAGATGATCCTGTTTGGCAATGCCATCACGCGCCACCTGATAAACCTGATCTGGCTCATGACTAACTTTCGGTGATGGTTGAAGTAGACTTTCAGTCACCGTACCAGTAAATTCAGGATAGATATCAATATCGCCTTTTTTCAAAGCTTCATAAAGAAAGCTTGTTTTCCCAAAATTCGGTTTAATAGTAGCAGTCATGCTGGTATTTTCTTCAATAAGGAGTTTATACATATTGGCCAAAATTTCTGGTTCTGGACCCAATTTCCCAGCAATAACCAAGTTTTCTTTCTCATTTTGAGCCAAGAGGGCTGGACTATAAGACAAACCAAGCAATATTGTCACCAAGGCAAAACCAGAAAAAATCGTCCGTAATTTTGCCTTTTCCATCACTTTTAGTAGGAAGTTAAAGGCAATAGCAAGCACTGCAGAAGAGAGGGCCCCAATCAAAATCAGACTGGCATTATTACGGTCAATTCCCAAAAGGATAAAGGACCCCAGTCCTCCCGCCCCAATCAAGGCCGCCAAAGTTGCCGTACCGATAATTAAGACCGCTGCCGTCCGAATCCCAGACATCATAACAGGCATAGCAAGTGGAATTTCAAACTTCTTGAGACGCTCCCACCTAGTCATCCCAAAGGCAATCCCAGCCTCTTGCAGACTCGGATCAATTCCCTTTAGCCCAGTGATGGTATTTTGCAAAATCGGAAAAATCGCATAAATCACTAGAGCTGTCAAAGCTGGCAAGGTCCCAATTCCCATCAAGGGGATAAAGAGTCCCAACAAGGCCAGAGACGGGATGGTCTGGAAAATCCCTGCAATCTGCAAAACCCAATCCGCCAACTTCTCATGATAGCGAAGATAAACAGCCAAGGGAATCGCTATAAAGATGGCCAGCAACAAGGTCAAAAGTGACAACTGCAAATGTTGAGATAGAGCTGTCAACCAATCACTAAAACGATCCTGAAAAGTTGCAATTAAATTAGTCATGAACACTACCTCCAAACAAGTCTGCTACAAAATCTGTGGCAGGAGCTTTTAAAATGGTCTCAGGATTCGCCACCTGGCGAATTTCTCCATCCTGCAAAACAGCAATACGGTCCGCCAATTTCAAGGCTTCATCCGTATCATGGGTCACAAAAATCGTTGTCATTCCAAACTCTTTATGCAATTCTTTAGTCAGAACCTGCAACTGTTTGCGAGAAATAGCATCCAAGGCTGAAAAAGGTTCATCCATGAGGAGAATCTTAGGCTGACCAATCATGGCTCGGACAATACCGACCCGTTGCTGTTCTCCACCAGATAATTCACTAGGAAGTCGATGTCCATACTCAGCCACTGGTAAACCAACCTTAGCCAAAAACTCTTCTGTTTTCTGAGCAATTTCTTCCTTAGTCCATCCTTTCATCTCAGGAATCAGGGCAATATTTTCCGCGACCGTTAGATTTGGAAATAGGGCAATGGCCTGTAAAACATAACCAGTAGAGAGACGAAGTTCACGCTCATCGTAGTCTTTGATACGCTTGCCATCCATATAAATATTTCCATCAGTTGGTTCCAAGAGGCGGTTGACCATCTTAATCATGGTTGTCTTACCGGACCCAGATGGCCCAACTAAAACCATAAATTCCCCATTCTCAATCCGTAAATTAACATCTCTCAAAACATCTTTTTCTGTGTAGCGCAAGGCTACATTTTTGTATTCAATCATTCTGTATCCTCAATTTAAAACTTCCCTCGATTGGTCAAGTCTTCTACCTTAGGTATGACTTCCTTATTGTCCCAATGTTCCACAATTTTCCCGTTTTCTAGACGGAAGATATCGTACTGGCCATAGGCAAGGCCATCAATCTGAGTCTGACCATAGCTAACCACATAGTTTCCTTGTCCTAAGAGTTGGAAAACAAAGTCAAAAGTGGCCTTTACTTATAAACAGCTAATTTGCTCCATTTTAATCCTCATTTTCCTCCTCTTTCAGATTAGCCAAAATTCTTTCTTGAAAGGCTTCAAACTGACGAATTTCTTCCTCTGAAAATCCTTTGTAAAAGATCGTATCCAATTTCTGACTGACACGATACCCCACTTCTTTCTGAGACTGCCCCAACTCTGTTAAAACCAAATACTTCTTACGCTTATCTTCTCCACATGGACTAATAATTACAAGATTTTGTTCCTCTAGCTTTTTAATCATCGTCGTCAGTGTATTGTTAGCAAGCCCAGTCGCAAGCGCAATATCTGTCGCAGTTGCGCAGCCAGTTTCACTATTCCATAAAACCGCTAAAATCTTCCCCTGTTCACTCCGATAAAGAGCTTCAGGATCTTGGCTCAGTAACTTTTGAAAAATCCGCCCATTCAACAAACGAATATGATGAGCTAGCAAATGACTATCTTTCATGACACCTCCAATTTATTTCCATATCGAAACGAATAAAACAATTGTAACACTCATTATTCCAACTGTCAACTATTTCGATTTAGAAATAATTTTTCCCAGTAAAAAAATCTCCCACCCAAGGTAGAAGATTCTAATCTTATAAACTTAATCCGTCATGTCCGATACCAACGTTCGATGCTCCAATGGAACACTGCACATAACTAGCAAGAAAATGAAACCTGACTGAATCCAGAAGAGGGCCAAGTCAAAGATTCCGTGTACAGCAACCACTGTAAGGAAAGACAGATAAAGACCGATAATCGGGCGTTTCCCCGACTCCTGACTCATATCCATCATCAAGCGAACAGGAGCCACAGAAGACAAAACTAGTAAAATAGTCCCTACAATTCCGTAACTCAGAATCGTATCAATATAAAGACTGTGAGCATGTTCATGATAAGGAGCATTTATCCGAGGATACGAGTGCATGTAGGTCAATGGCCCTTCACCCCAAAAAGGATTTTGCTTAAACAAGGCCATCCCAGCATCCCAGATAGAAATGCGTTCTTCCATAGAAGAGTCTAAAGTCCCCATCCGAACTCCCAAATCACTAGAAAAGAGGAAGCTCAAGCCAATCGCAAAGACCCCAATACTTAGCCAAAAGGCCTTCCAGTTTTTAATGGTCGTAAAGAGATAGATAATGGCTCCAGCGATAATAGCAGGAAAGGCAGTTCGATTTTGCGTAAAGTTCAAACCAAAGAGATTCACAAAGCCTGCAAACACACAGAATACTTTCAACCAATTCAACTTGGTCGTTGTAAACAAATAGAAGGCAATCATGATACAGAAACAACAAATAATTCCATAATAATTAGGATTAAAGAAGGTCACCTCTGCACGATTCTGATGCCACACCTGCATATTGGGTGAAAGAAAAGCATAGTTAAATTTCTTCACAATTTGGAAATGTTCTAAACTCGCAAAAGCAGCTGACAAGACGCTACCAAACAAGACGAGCTGCAAAATCAATCGAAAGAATTTATGTGATAAAATCGACTGATAATGCAAAAAGAAAACAGTAAATAGAAAAATTCCTACTGAAGCTACGACTCCCATCCAATTTTGTGCAAAAACGGATATAACAGTACTATAGCCAAGAAAAAGAAGCAGCATCGGATGCTCCCCCATTTTCTGAAGAATACTTTTCATGTCTCCTGTAAAAATCAAACTGATAATATATAAACAGAATACAACTACAAAAAGATAAAAGGGTAAAAAGATACTCAGGATAATTCCCAATAAAATCAGCTCTTTACTAGACAACCCTTTCAGCTTTTCAATAAAGCCTATTGATTTCAAAATGAATCCTTTCTCTCCAAATCAGTTGATTCAGATAATAGTAAGCTACCCTTTATTGTACCACTTTTTTAGCAATTTGAAAACAAAGGAAACGTTTACTAGGTAAAAAAGGGAGCAAAAAGAGAGCAAAAATACTGATATTTCAAAACTCAAACTTAATGACTAGATTTACTATAAGAAAATCATACCGTAAAGACTAGGTATATGTTAAAATAGTAGTAATATAATAAGGTTTTGACCAACTATCCGAACTATATTTAAATCATTTACAATTCCTAAAGAAAGGAAACACTATGAAATCCTACCAAGCCGTCTACCAAATTCTAGCTAAAGAAACCGACTATATCAGCGGAGAAAAGATTGCAGAAGAACTATCACTGACCCGAACATCAATTTGGAAAGCCATCAAGCGTTTAGAACAAGAGGGCATTAAAATTGATAGTATCAAAAACAAAGGCTATAAACTTGTGAATGGAGACCTTATTCTTCCAGAACTTCTAAAACAAAATCTTCCAATTAAAGTCAGCTTTAAACCCGAAACACGATCAACACAACTCGATGCAAAAGAAGCAATTGATTTAGGAAATGAAGCAAACACCCTCTATCTAGCTTCCTATCAAACAGCAGGCCGAGGCCGTTTTCAACGTTCCTTCTACTCACCACAAGGTGGTATTTATATGACACTCCATCTTAAACCAAATCTCCCCTATGACAAATTACCATCCTACACACTACTTGTAGCTGGAGCTGTCTACAAAGCCATTAAGAACCTAACTTTAATAGATGTCGACATAAAATGGGTCAATGATATCTATCTAAACAATCATAAAATTGGAGGAATTCTCACTGAAGCAATGACATCTGTAGAAACAGGCTTAGTCACAGATATTATTATTGGAGTAGGAATCAACTTCACTATCAATGATTTTCCACAAGAATTAAAAGAAAAAGCTGCTAGCTTATTTAAAACATCAGCACCTATAACAAGAAATGAATTAATTATCGAAATATGGCGTGCTTTCTTCGAAACACCAGCAGAGGAGTTATTATACCTATATAAAAAACAGTCATTCGTTCTAGGAAAAGAAGTCACTTTCACACTAGAACAAAAAGACCACAAGGGACTTGCTAAAGACATCTCTGAAAGTGGTAAACTTTTAGTTCAATGTGATAACGGAAAAGAAATCTGGCTCAATAGCGGAGAAATTTCACTCAAGGGTTGGAAGTGAAATGTAAGCGCCCAATAACGAAGTATATTGAAAAATCTCCAGACTAGAGAACTCACTGATAGTTCCTAATCTGGAGATTTCTTATTTGCACTTTTCTTGTACAACGTTATACTAGACTATAGTTAGTTGAGTTTGGAATAGTACGCTGTAGCTGCTAAAACATTTCTAGAAATTAATTTGACTTTCCTAATAGAGTTGTTCATATCTTATTTCAATCTACTATAAAATCAAAAAGCATTATACAATAGTGATATGAAATCAACTAAAGAAGAAATCCAAACCATCAAAACACTTTTAAAAGACTCTAGTACAGCTAAATATCATAAACGCCTTCAAATCGTTCTATTTCGTCTGATGGGCAAACCTTATAAAGAGATTATATAGCTTTTAGACTGTAATCAAACAACGATCTAGCGAAATGTAAAAAATATGAGGAGTTAGGACTCGACTCTCTCCTTCAAGAAACACGTGGTGGTCGTAACCATGCATATATGACGGTTGAGGAAGAGAAAGCCTTTCTTGCCCGCCATTTGAAGGCTGCAGAGGCAGGAGAATTTGTTACAATTTTCTAGGCTCAGGCTGAAACAGTCTCCCAGACTGTTTCACTCCCGAATACAAAAATTATACTTGATCGTTTCCATATTATCCAACATCTCAGCCGTGCTATAAGTCGTGTCCGTGTTCAAATCATGAATCAGTTCGATCGAAAATCCCATGAATACAAGACTATCAAGCGTTACTGGAAGCTCATCCAACAAGATAGTCGTAAACTCAGCGATAAACGTTTTTATCGCCCTACCTTTCGTATGCACTTGACCAATAAAGAGATTCTAGACAAGCTTCTTAGTTATTCAGAAGACTTGAAACACCACTATGACCTCTATCAGCTCTTGCTTTTTCACTTTCAGAATAAGGAACCGGAGAAATTTTTCGGGATCATTGAGGACAATCTAAGGCAGGTTCATCCTCTTTTTCAGACTGTCTTTAAAACCTTTCTAAAGGACAAAGAGAAAAGCGTCAATGCCCTTCAATTACCTTATTCCAACGCCAAACTGGAAGCGACTAATAATCTCATCAAACTTATCAAGCGCAATGTCTTTGGTTTTCGGAACTTTGAAAACTTCAAAAAACGGATTTTTATCGCTCTGAACATCAAAAAAGAAAGGACGAAATTTGTCCTTTCTAGATATTAGCTTTTCTTCAACCTACTACAGTTGACAAAAAGCCATCATTTAGTGGCTATTTAATTGCTAAAAGCTGCCAAAGACGAGAGTATAGCAGCTGAGCTACACCGCCATATATCGGGAAGACAGGATTCGAACCTGCGACACCTTGGTCCCAAACCAAGTACTCTACCAAGCTGAGCTACTTCCCGAGTTAAATAGAAAAATGCACCCTAGAGGAGTCGAACCTCTAACCGCCTGATTCGTAGTCAGGTACTCTATCCAGTTGAGCTAAGGGTGCTCATTATATTATGCCGAGGACCGGAATCGAACCGGTACGATCGTTACCAATCGCAGGATTTTAAGTCCTGTGCGTCTG
>NZ_AFQV01000018.1:130000-133109 GCF_000220085.1 Streptococcus mitis SK1080
TAGTGAGCTATTACGCACTCTTTGAATGAATAGCTGCTTCTAAGCTAACATCCTAGTTGTCTGTGCAACCCCACATCCTTTTCCACTTAACAATTATTTTGGGACCTTAGCTGGTGGTCTGGGCTGTTTCCCTTTCGACTACGGATCTTAGCACTCGCAGTCTGACTGCCGACCATAATTCATAGGCATTCGGAGTTTATCTGAGATTGGTAATCCGGGATGGACCCCTCACCCAAACAGTGCTCTACCTCCAAGAATCTCTAATGTCGACGCTAGCCCTAAAGCTATTTCGGAGAGAACCAGCTATCTCCAAGTTCGTTTGGAATTTCTCCGCTACCCACAAGTCATCCAAGCACTTTTCAACGTGCCCTGGTTCGGTCCTCCAGTGCGTCTTACCGCACCTTCAACCTGCTCATGGGTAGGTCACATGGTTTCGGGTCTACGTCATGATACTAATTCGCCCTATTCAGACTCGGTTTCCCTACGGCTCCGTCTCTTCAACTTAACCTCGCATCATAACGTAACTCGCCGGTTCATTCTACAAATGGCACGCTCTCACCCATTAACGGGCTCGAACTTGTTGTAGGCACACGGTTTCAGGTTCTATTTCACTTCCCTCCCGGGGTGCTTTTCACCTTTCCCTCACGGTACTGGTTCACTATCGGTCACTAGGGAGTATTTAGGGTTGGGAGATGGTCCTCCCAGATTCCGACGGGACTTCACGTGTCCCGCCGTACTCAGGATACTGCTAGGTACAAAGACTATTTTAAATACGAGGCTGTTACTCTCTTTGGCTGATCTTCCCAAATCATTCTTCTATAATCTTTGAGTCCACATTGCAGTCCTACAACCCCGAAGAGTAAACTCTTCGGTTTGCCCTCCTGCCGTTTCGCTCGCCGCTACTAAGGCAATCGCTTTTGCTTTCTCTTCCTGCAGCTACTTAGATGTTTCAGTTCACTGCGTCTTCCTCCTCACATCCTTAACAGATGCGGGTAACAGGTAGTACCTGTTGGGTTCCCCCATTCGGAAATCCCTGGATCATCGCTTACTTACAGCTACCCAAGGCATATCGTCGTTTGTCACGTCCTTCTTCGGCTCCTAGTGCCAAGGCATCCACCGTGCGCCCTTATTAACTTAACCTTATCTTTCTGACCTTTCAGTCATAAACTCTTATTAATACTACAGCGTTTTCGGTTTATTTTCTTGTTACTATTTGATATAGATATTCAATTTTCAATGTGCATTACTTGGTGATCTCTCACCAATGGAGCCTAGCGGGATCGAACCGCTGACCTCCTGCGTGCAAAGCAGGCGCTCTCCCAGCTGAGCTAAGGCCCCACAAGACCTCTCAAGACTAAACAAGACCAATGCGCAGTTCCTTATCCTTAGAAAGGAGGTGATCCAGCCGCACCTTCCGATACGGCTACCTTGTTACGACTTCACCCCAATCATCTATCCCACCTTAGGCGGCTGGCTCCTTACGGTTACCTCACCGACTTCGGGTGTTACAAACTCTCGTGGTGTGACGGGCGGTGTGTACAAGGCCCGGGAACGTATTCACCGCGGCGTGCTGATCCGCGATTACTAGCGATTCCGACTTCATGTAGGCGAGTTGCAGCCTACAATCCGAACTGAGACTGGCTTTAAGAGATTAGCTTGCCGTCACCGGCTTGCGACTCGTTGTACCAGCCATTGTAGCACGTGTGTAGCCCAGGTCATAAGGGGCATGATGATTTGACGTCATCCCCACCTTCCTCCGGTTTATTACCGGCAGTCTCGCTAGAGTGCCCAACTGAATGATGGCAACTAACAATAGGGGTTGCGCTCGTTGCGGGACTTAACCCAACATCTCACGACACGAGCTGACGACAACCATGCACCACCTGTCACCTCTGTCCCGAAGGAAAACTCTATCTCTAGAGCGGTCAGAGGGATGTCAAGACCTGGTAAGGTTCTTCGCGTTGCTTCGAATTAAACCACATGCTCCACCGCTTGTGCGGGCCCCCGTCAATTCCTTTGAGTTTCAACCTTGCGGTCGTACTCCCCAGGCGGAGTGCTTAATGCGTTAGCTACGGCACTAAACCCCGGAAAGGGTCTAACACCTAGCACTCATCGTTTACGGCGTGGACTACCAGGGTATCTAATCCTGTTTGCTCCCCACGCTTTCGAGCCTCAGCGTCAGTTACAAGCCAGAGAGCCGCTTTCGCCACCGGTGTTCCTCCATATATCTACGCATTTCACCGCTACACATGGAATTCCACTCTCCCCTCTTGCACTCAAGTTAAACAGTTTCCAAAGCGTACTATGGTTAAGCCACAGCCTTTAACTTCAGACTTATCTAACCGCCTGCGCTCGCTTTACGCCCAATAAATCCGGACAACGCTCGGGACCTACGTATTACCGCGGCTGCTGGCACGTAGTTAGCCGTCCCTTTCTGGTAAGATACCGTCACAGTGTGAACTTTCCACTCTCACACTCGTTCTTCTCTTACAACAGAGCTTTACGATCCGAAAACCTTCTTCACTCACGCGGCGTTGCTCGGTCAGACTTCCGTCCATTGCCGAAGATTCCCTACTGCTGCCTCCCGTAGGAGTCTGGGCCGTGTCTCAGTCCCAGTGTGGCCGATCACCCTCTCAGGTCGGCTATGTATCGTCGCCTTGGTGAGCCGTTACCCCACCAACTAGCTAATACAACGCAGGTCCATCTGGTAGTGATGCAATTGCACCTTTTAAGCAAATGTCATGCAACATCTACTATTATGCGGTATTAGCTATCGTTTCCAATAGTTATCCCCCGCTACCAGGCAGGTTACCTACGCGTTACTCACCCGTTCGCAACTCATCCAGAGAAGCAAGCTCCTCCTTCAGCGTTCTACTTGCATGTATTAGGCACGCCGCCAGCGTTCGTCCTGAGCCAGGATCAAACTCTCATTAAAAGTTTGAGTTCTCACTCATTTCTGTCACTGACAGATTTATTGTTTTTTTCATTGTTCAGTACTACAACAGTTGTTGTAGTGCCCTGCACATTGGTTCGTCTTGTTCAGTTTTCAAAGGTCTTTGTCACTTGCTTCTCTCAAGCGACAACTATATTAGTATATCACAGACGCTTT
>NZ_AFQV01000017.1 GCF_000220085.1 Streptococcus mitis SK1080
GAAAAAAAGAAGTACCAGAAGTAGATACTACAAATGGGAAAGCTACTGTAGGTAAAAAAGCAACAAATACTGAGAAAGCAGCAGATACGAATTCTATCGCAAACTCTGGTTCTAGAGATGAACGTAATGGAAAAGCATTGAATAAAAATAAACCATTCCGTACAGATGCAGCTACAACGAATGCTGATCCATCTGCGAATCAAACATATACTGCACCAGCTGAAAATGCAGATTTAAACACTTTAGTTAAAAATTTATTAGCATTAAATCCTACAGTTGAAAATAATACAAAACTTTCACAAAATATGGATAGTTTAGGTGATAGTAAACAAGTTGAAAAAGGTACTGTAAAAGAAATTAAAGAGTTTGGTGGATGGACAGCAGTAGATGGAGGAGTGTTCGCTATTGCTAGGAGAACTGAAGAAGGTGTCTACCCTCTTGAGACTATAAATTCAACACTTGATGATACAGTTTGGTTACGAGAACAAGCATTTGATAGAGATACCGAGTATACGTTATTATTATCAAAGAGTAGAACTAGAAGTAATAGAGATGAAGTAGCTTATGATAATAGTACTTATAAACCGACTGGTGAAGGAACAGGAATTACAAAAAATCTTGCGAGATATAAAGGGATTGAAAAAATATTTACAGCATATTCGACTAAAGAAGGTTCGGATGTCATTGTAAAGTTTAAACCTGGTTATGTTGGGGATAGTGAAGGTAAAAAAGCTAGATATAAAGTAGAAGTCTATAGTATCGAAGGTACTACGGAAACTAAGGTTTATGAGACGGTTTTTGATCCTTCTAAAAATATAAATGATGATAAACAGATTGTAACAGCAGCTAAAGATGGAACGAATAAAGAAAAAATAAAAATTTCAGGTGCAGGAAAAGGAGGCGTGAGATTTGACTCTAATACCGGAGTAGATAATACTGAACGTCCAAATTTCATCGGTAAAAGAGAAGCTGAAAAATTAATGGCACAACCTGGGAATAAACCAAATGGAACGGCTGGGACATTTACGAGTAAGCCTATTGAATTGCCAAAAGGTGCAGACCATTACAAAGTTAGAGTAAGTTTAGCAGACCAAGATAAAACAGGGATGAGTTATCAAGCTTGGGATGACAAATATTCAGTGCCTGTTACAGGAGCTGACTTCTCAATTGCGCAAGACACAAGTAGAGTAGCAAAATCTTTATTACAAAGAGTGTATGACAAACTGTTAGCAACTCTCGATGCAGATAAGAGAGGTAAAACACCAGAAACACAAGCTGCATACCAAGCGCAATTAGATGCAATAAAAGAAGCGTTAAAACCTGAAAATTTAACTTCAACAAAAAATTACCAAGATCTTCTAAAACTCGCTTTAACTACACAAAGTGGATTGAAAGTTGATAAGTCAGCATTGGAGGCTTCAAAAGGAGAGTTAGATAAACTAGTAGATGACGATCCAACTCCTGGTAAAACACCAGAAACAGTTAAGGTTTATAACGATGCTTTAAATGCGGCGAAAGCTGAGGTAGATAAAGCTAACACAGTTATAGGTAATGATAGTGCGACTGTTGATCAAGTTGCTCAAGCAGTGGCAGATGTAAAAGCAGCAAAAGCTGAGTTGAAAGCAGCAGAAGCTAAATTAGTAGTTGCAGCAACAGAAAAACAAAAAACGAAGTTAAAAAATGATTCTGATGCGTTGAAAGCTGCGGATACTAGTGGTAAAACACCAAAAAGTATTGAAGCCTATAATACACAATATAGACAATTAGAAGATGCAATAAACAAAGCAAAAGAACAATCTAAAAAAGTATTAGATAAAGAGGCAAATGCAGGTAAAGTAGAAGCAACTGATGCGCAAATTGAAGTTGATAAAATCAAAGCTGAATTAGATAAAGCTGCCGCTTTATTAAAAGACAAAGGGGATACAGCAGGGTTAGAAACAGCTAAAAACGAATTAAAAACAGCAACAGAAGCGACAAACGTTACAGATGGTAAGACAAAAGAGTCCGCTGACAAATACAATGAAGCTAAAAAAGCTGCAGAAGCAGTAGTAAAAGAAGCAGAAGCTGTAATTGCTGATATTAATTCAACAACTGAAGATGTTGCGAATGCTTTAACAAAAATAAATGCCGCAAAAGAAGCTTTAGCTGATGCTAAAAGTAAATTAGTAGAAGCAGCCACTCAAACAGAGAAAGACAAATTAGCAAAAGATGCAGCAGCATTGACTAAAGCAGATACTTCAGGAAAAACTCCAGCAAGTATTGCAGAATACGAGAAAAAATATGAAGAGTTTAAAGCAGAATTAGAAGCAGCACAAAAAGCAGCTCAAGCAGTTGCTGAAAAAGGTGAAAATGCTAGTGCATTGGATGCTTTAAAAGCACAAGAAAAAGTAAATGCTGTTAAAGATAAATTAGCAGAAGCTGCAAAATTACTAAAAGATAAAGCTAATAAAGAAGCATTAACAAATGCTAAAACTGTATTAGAAACATTGAAAAATGAAGAAACTCCAACAGGTAAAACAGCTGATAGTTTAGCTGCTTATACTGCAGCTAAAAAAGCGGCTGAAGACGAGATTGCAGTAGCTCAAAAAATCTTAGAAAATGAAAATGCAACTCAAGATCAGGTAGATGCTGCGTTAGCGAAAATTAATGAGAAGAAAGAAGCGTTAGAAACAGCTAAAGATAAGTTAGTAGATGCAGCAAGTCAAGAACAAAAAGATGATTTAGCTAAGGTAGAAGAAAAGCTTAAATTAGCAGATACAACAGGTAAAACTACGGAAAGTATTAAAGCTTATAATGAAGCGGTTGAAAAATTAAAAGCAGATATTGCAGCAGCCAAAAAAGCAGCCAAAGATTTATTAGCTAAAGGAGATAATGCTGGAGAACTAGAAGCCTTTAGAGTACAAGCTAAAATTAATGCATTGAAAGAAAAACTAGCGGAAGCATCTAAACTTTTAGAAAGTGTAGATAAAGCAGAAGCTAAGAAAGCTATTGAAGAAGCAGCTAAGAATGCAACAAATGCAATCGATGCAAATCCAGATTTAACGCCAGAACAAAAAACAGCAGCGAAAGCAAAAGTAGCTGAAGAAGCAGCCAAAGCAACTGACGCAATTGAAAAAGCAACAACAGCTGAAGCAGTTACAAAAGCAAAAGAAGATGGAAAAGTAGCCATTGATAAAGCAGCAGCAAAAGCCGAAATCGAAGCAGCTAAAGCAGCAAAAGAAAAAGCAATCGACGCAAATCCAGACTTAACGCCAGAACAAAAAACAGCAGCGAAAGCAAAAGTAGCTGAAGAAGCAACAAAAGCAATTGCAGAAATCGACAAAGCAACAACAGCCGAAGCAGTTACAAAAGCAAAAGAAGATGGAAAAGCAGCGATTGAAAAAGCAGCAGCAAAAGCCGAAATCGAAGCAGCTAAAGCAGCAAAAGAAAAAGCAATCGACGCAAATCCAGACTTAACGCCAGAACAAAAAACAGCAGCGAAAGCAAAAGTAGCTGAAGAAGCAACAAAAGCAATTGCAGAAATCGACAAAGCAACAACAGCCGAAGCAGTTACAAAAGCAAAAGAAGATGGAAAAGCAGCGATTGAAAAAGCAGCAGCAAAAGCAAAAGTATCCGAAGAAGCAGTCAAAGCAACTGACGCAAAAGTGAATAAAGCTAAGTTAGAAGGTGCTATCCATCAATTAGATGAATTGATCATTAAAGAATCAGCTAAGCTTGATGCAGAAACTGCAAAAGAAGCGAATGACTTATTAGCAGATGCTAAGAAAGTATTTGCTAATGCAGATGCAAGTCAAGCAGAAGTGGATACAATGGTTAAACGCATCGAAGACTTCATGGCGAAAGTTGCTCCAGCAACTGATCATGCAACTCCAGCTAACGACCAATCTGCTCAAACACCAGCTGTAGCTCTAGCTACAACTCAAGCAGCAGTTAATGCTAGCCAAGAAGCAGCAACAAACGCGCGTAAAGCAGCTAAAGAATTGCCAAATACAGGTACAGCAGATTCTACTGTAGCTATGGTAGCAGCTGCCGCAAGTGCATTACTTGGTCTTGGTCTTGCAGGCCGTCGTCGTAAAGAAGACGAAGAAGCTTAATTGGTAGATTGTTTGATAATTATCAGATGATAAATCCGATTTTTAGAGCTTAAACAAGTACCTCTCATAACATAAAATCTCCTAGTAGGAAAGTCTGCTAGGAGATTTTTGCATTTCAGGAAGTGGACGGCTGATTTGTAATCGCCCAATAACTAAGTATATTGAAAAATCTCCAGACTATAGAACTCACTGTATACTATAGTGAAAGTAAAATTATTGGAGTATATTTTAATGCCGCAATCTATTGTTCCTGTATAGGTTACACAATCTTGTTTATGGTGGACGTACGTAAAGACTATTTTAAAGCTCTTTACTGGGATAATCAACTTTATATAGTTGTTTAGTTTTAAATAAGCATGTTATAATAAAGCTATGGTATATAGTATTAATTTTAAACAGCGAGCATTAGATTACATCAAAGAGGGACACAGCCATGTCGAGGCAGCCAAAGTTTTTGATGTTGGCATCAGAACTCTCTTCACGTGGGAAAAGAAAGACGTGAACAAGGACACTTAGAGCGGAAAAGCGAGTCGTCAAAAAGCGGAAGATTCCTTTGGAGGAATTGAAAGCCTTTGTAGAGACTCATCCAGACGCTTTTTTACGGGAAATTGCGGCACATTTTGATTGTGCTGTCCCTTCAGTATGGGCAGCTTTAAAGCAGATTAAGGTCACTTTAAAAAAAGACGACTAGCTTTAAGGAACAAAATCCAGAGAAAGTCGCTGAATTTCTTGATATTTTGGATAACCTAAAAGATTTACCAGTCGTATATATTGATGAAACGAGAATCGGCCGCTATCTCTATCGTCCTTATGCACGGGCTCATAGAGGGGAGAAAGTCTATGAAAAGATTAGTGGACGGCGTTTTGAGCGGACTTCAATTGTTGCAGGACAAGTAGATGGAGAGTTTATAGCTCCTATGATTTACAAGGAAAGTATGACGAGCGATTTCTTTGTGGAGTGGTTCAAAACGCAGCTCTTGCCTGCTTTGAAAACACCTCATATCATTGTCATGGACAATGATAGTTTTCATCCCAAGAACATCTTGGATGAACTTTGCATTCAAGATAGACACTTTTTCTTACCTCTACCACCTTATTCACCAGATTTGAATACTATTGAGCAAGCTTGGGCCATCTTGAAAAGAAGGTGACGGATTTATTAAGGGAAGTCCCAAATATTTTTGAATGCTTGGAGCGCTTTTTTAAAACTAAATGACTATAAAAGTATATAAAAAACAAAGGATATCATCTTTAAAATTAAATAATGATTGTCCTTTGTTTATTTTTGTTTTAGTTCATTATATCCACTCACCGTTAGCATTGACACGATAGCCATCAGGAGTAGTTGTATTAATCGCGAGCGCGCCTGAGCTGTATGCATAATACCATTTACCAGATACTTTCATCCAACCAGTTTTCATAGCGCCTGAGTCTTGAAGGTAGTACCAGTTACCGCTATCTTTTAGCCAGCCTGTTTGCATCCAACCAGAGTTATCAAAATGATACCAAACACCATTGATTTGTTCCCAACCATTAGATGTGTATGAGCCGTCATTGTGTTTAAACCACCAACGTCCGTTTGATTGAATCCAACTTCCGAAGTATTGGGAATGATTGAACCCATTTTTCTGACTTGAATTTGTATTTGCAGTTTTGGTTTTATGAGTTCCGATAGCCTTCAAGTCTTTGTCAAAAAGATTCGCTTTAGTCGCAAATGTTTGAGTCTGAGAAGAATTTGCTTCTGTATATTGAATGGCCTTTCCATAACCATCAGCTAATTCTTCAGAGCCACCAGATACTGTTCCGAAACTTTGTGCAACGGTAATCCATCCATTTTGAGTGGCAGGGTTTTCAAAGGCTGCAAGCCCCATATAGGTCAGTTTTGGATCAATTAAGGATTTATAGTGTCCAGTTTGACCAGAGACACTTGCCCCACTACGAGATTTGACGTAATCTGCTTTTTCCTCATACCATTGATTAATAGCTGTCATAAATCCGTCATAGTTCCAAGCCAAGTTTTCTGCTAGGGAGAAATTACCTGTAGGCCAAGCGCTCCAAATGTCCTTACTAGACAAGCGTGTGTGATTAATGGTGATAGAAGCTTCTGCTGCACGAACAAAGGCAGTTTTTTCTAGTGCAGTTGACCATTTGATAGGAACATAGCTAGTAACTAGACCTTCATCTGCTGCCTCTTTTCGAATAGTATTGATACGATTTAGAATAGCCTGTTTATCTGGCGTTAAGAAAGTCCCTTCAATCCCAACTAAGCTAGTACCAGCAGAAGTACTAGTGACCTCAGAGTTTAAGATATTGTAGGATTGACCATTGATTGCTTGAGTGGAAACCAGCCTATCATTAGCGGCTACTGATTGTGATGTAAGAGTTCCAGCACCTAACAAGGAAAGTACTAAAACTGTAGCAAGTGTGAACTTTTTAGTTTT
This sequence comes from Streptococcus mitis SK1080, assembly GCF_000220085.1. Taxonomy (GTDB): domain Bacteria; phylum Bacillota; class Bacilli; order Lactobacillales; family Streptococcaceae; genus Streptococcus; species Streptococcus mitis_K. The sequence goes on from NZ_AFQV01000017.1 coordinate 6,536, forward strand.
ATTGTTCATTTTGTGTCCTCCTATTTTTATTATAACATCTCCCTTGTACATAGTAAATCCAAATATAAAGTAGAAACCAGATACACAGATTTTACTTTTTTCAGTGACATAAAAAATAAGATGTATTAGCAGTTTTTGTCATATTTGATTGCATTTAGTGTATAATATAAAGAGAAAGTTATAATAAAAACTCCTTCATCAAGGAAGTCAAAGAACTCAATAACACAGGGATTCCATTCCCCTAGAAAGGTTAAATAAATGAAATCATATAAGAAATTTACGATTCTTGCTCTGGCTCTTCTTGGATTGACTAGCCAAACAGTTTTAGCTAATGATGCTAGTCATCCTACGAATAACTCTATCGCTAGTTCAACTATTAGCTCTGCAAGTGCTTCTCAAGCAGCTACAGAAAACCAGCCAACGACTCCTAGTTCGAGTGAGGAGGAGACAAAGCCAACTCTTCCTACTGAGTCTAAGCTACAAACTGGTTGGGTAAAAGAAGACGGGAAGTGGACTTATTATAGTCAAACAGGTGTCAAATTTACAGATACTCTTTATGAGGGCTACCTATTTGATAAGAATGGTTACTTACTTGAAAATAGCTGCTATCAGATGGCTAACAAGTGGTACTACACCAATGGTTCAGGAAAATATCTGTCTAACCAATGGAGTCAAATCAATGGTAAATGGTATGCATTTGATCAAAATGGTGTCATGATGGCTAATACCTGGAAGGGAAATTATTACCTGAAATCCAGTGGGGCTATGGCAGATAAAGAATGGGTGTACGATCCTAACTACTCTAGCTGGTTCTATCTCAAGTCAGGCGGACACTATGTTGAACAGCAATGGATTGGCTCTTACTATCTAAAATCTGGTGGCTACATGGCTCACAAAGAGTGGATTTATGATCAAGATTATCAAGCTTGGTATTATCTTAAAGAAGATGGCGTTTATGTCACTGGAACTTATACTATTAATGGAAGCAGCCATTTTTTCAAAGATAATGGTAAATGGGTTCAAGAACTTCCAAAAGGATTTGAAAAGGGGCACTATAGTAAAACAATCTTCCTAGATCCTGGGCATGGTGGACGTGATTCGGGCGCTTACTATTATGGAATAGCTGAAAAAGATTTGAACTTACAGGTCTCTCGTAAATTGCGGAAACGTTTAGAGGAACTGGGCTATACAGTTCTAACATCTCGAGATAGTGATGTGGACGTTGACTTTGTGACAGAACGTTCTCGTATGGTAAATAAGACGAATGCAGACTTCTTTATTAGTATTCATTTTAACGCTACTGGGAATGACACAACGCTGAATCTGGGAATACAGACTTATTCTTATAAGGAAGAGGCTGGTTACCCGAGCAAGATTAATCAATACTGGCACAATAATCCAGACCGTATGAGTGAAAGTAATCGTTTGGCCTCAGATCTTCATTCATCTCTCTTGGCCGAGACAGGAGCTAGAGATGCTGGACTTCTGCAAGCCACCTTCGCTGTTCTTCGTGAGACTGCGAAACCTGCTGTGCTACTAGAGTTGGGTTATATGGATAATTCAGAAGAAAACCAACGAATCCGTAGTGAACAATACCAAGATAAGTTGGTTGAAGGTATTATTAAAGGAATTCAAAAATATTACGTTGGAAATTAAAAAACTACATCAAACTAAGCTTTGGAGATTGTCCTAGGCTTAGTTTTTTTTGGGTAAGGAACTGAAAATCAAGATAAGGAAGACTAAACCTTGTCTAATAAAAAACTTTGTACTCTGGAAGCCATTGTGTGGCTAGCTAGAGTACAAAGTTTTTTTATTTTTTAGTTAAAATGAAGACTGTGTTCCTTATAAGTACAAGGTTATTAAGAGAGTGGTGGACATTAAAATGATGATTTTGAGTTTTTGTTATTTTTGCTTTGGAGCAAGGTAACATAGTCACTTTTGGTGTGGAATAAGTGGGAAAGAAAAACAGTTCTTTGAGTTTGGTCGATAAAGTAAAGCAAGATATACTGACCGATAATTTTTCCTCGCGTAGGGTACTTACTGTTGATTTTTAGTCCTATTTTTTCATCTGCATCAAAGCCAGCTTCAGGAAAAGTTTCTAAACTTTTTAAGCCGTCTAAAATTTTGGCTACAGTATTCTTAGCCGACTGGGGTGATAAAAGAACAGTGCTGATGTAGTTATGGATACTGTCAATTGCCTGACTCACTTCAGTAGATAGAATCACTTTATAAATCATATCGTAGCCTCATGTCATCTAGGGAAGTTCCTTGTCCGGATTCATATTCTCTTAAGGCGCGTTCAGATTGGGCTTGTAGCTCCTGAATCAATCGTTCACGGTGTAAATCTTCTGCAGTTTTTATTGGCAAATCCTGTTCGAGAACAATCTGCTCGATAAAAAGACTAATAGCATCCGTCATAGTCATTCCTTTTTCCTTAATGATAGCTCTAGCTTGTTCCATTGATGACTCGTTGATTTTAAAATTGTATTGCTTAGTAAGTGATGTAGCCATGATATATCTCCAATCTATACGATATATAGCTAGTATATATCTTTTATATTTTTTAGGCAAGAAAAAACTTTGTACTCTGGAAACCATTGTGTGGCTATCTAGAGTGCAAAGTTTTTTTGAGGCTGGAACATGAAACAGTAGTTAATTTCAAGAAACAAAAAAGAACAGCCGAAGCTGTCTTTTTATCATTATTTGAGACCGTATTTTTTGTTGAAACGATCCACGCGTCCATCTGCTTGAGTGAACTTTTGACGTCCAGTGTAGAATGGGTGTGAGTCTGATGAAATTTCCACACGGATCAATGGGTAAGTTTCACCTTCGAACTCAACTGTTTCGTTAGAGCGTTTTGTTGAACCGCTAAGGAATTGGTAACCAGTAGTTGTGTCCATGAAGATAACTGGGCGATATTCTGGATGGATATCTTTTTTCATTTTGCAATATTTCCTTTCTGCCATGGTCTCTTTGCGAGCCATAGATTGTTACCATACTAGTCTATCAGATTCTGAAAAGTTTGGCAAGTATTTTATCAGTTTTTAAGCAAGTTTTTTAACTTTTGGTAGATGATTTCGTTTTCCTCTAGGCTATAGGAATTAGCACCACTTGCTAGCGGGTGGCCTCCGCCATCATGTTCCTTGGCAATTTCATTGATAGGATGGATTTTACTGCGTAAGCGAACTCGGTAGTGGCCATCAGCCTGCTCCACAAAAATCCCCCAGAGACTCACACTGTCAATACGTCCAGGAGCTCCTACAATAGCGGCAGTTTCAGCATCGGTAACATTGAATTGTTTCAAGACTTCTTGATTCAGGATAACGCGAGCAGCACCATTTTTATCCACTTCCAGATGGTCGTAGATGTAGCCTTGAAGTTTAGCAATTTTGTAGCTCATAGTGTCCATTTTGCGAGTGAGAGCCGAAAAATCAAAGTTCTGTTCTCTCAGAGAGGCAGCCAGGCGAAGAGTCCGTGCAGTGGTAGAAGGGTAGAGGAAACGACCTGTATCACCAACGATTCCTGCAAAGAGCAATTCAGCAGCGCGATCTGACAAGGCCAGATGGGTTGTTTCAGCAAATAGGGCAATCATCTCGCTAGCACTGCTTGAACTAGTATCCACCCATGATAGGTCACCATATACATCATCATTTGGATGGTGGTCAATCTTAATGAGAAAATCACCTTGACTATAGCGCTTATCATCGATACGAGCGGTGTTAGCCGTATCACAGACGATGACAAGGGCGCCTTGGTAGACACTATCTTCAACAAGATCCATCTCAGCCATCCAAGTTAGAGTTGGTTCATCATAACCTACGGCTTTGATGGTTTTTTCAGGGAAATGATATTCCAGCAAGGCTTTCAAGCCCACTTGACTTCCCAAGGCATCAGGGTCTGGTTTCATATGACGATGAATGATAATCGTGTCGTATTCTTTGATTTTTTCTAAAATTTGATGGCAAATTTCCATAAATAACCTCAATTCTTTCTCATTTCATTGTAGCACAAGAATTTTTATTTTTAAAATGAAAAAGATGTGATATAATGGAGAAAGATAAATTGAGGAGGACGATATGGCATTAGCAAAAATTGTATTTGCCAGTATGACCGGTAATACCGAAGAAATTGCAGATATTGTAGCAGACAAATTACGTGACTTGGGCTTGGATGTCGATGTTGATGAATGTACAACTGTTGACGCTTCAGACTTCTTAGAAGCAGACATCGCTATCGTTGCGACCTATACTTATGGTGATGGTGAATTGCCAGATGAGATGATGGACTTCTACGAAGACCTAGCAGATCTCAACTTGAATGGCAAAATATACGGAGTGGTCGGCTCAGGAGATACCTTCTACGATGAATTTTGTAAGGCTGTAGATGACTTTGACCGCGTTTTTGTTTCAACAGGGGCAGAAAAAGGTTCAGAGTGTGTTAAAGTTGATCTTTCTGCTGAGGAAGAAGACATTGAACGTTTAGAACAATTCGCAGAAGAATTGGCTGCTAAAGTAGGATAAGCATAAAAGTGCGCTGATACAATCAATCAGTGCATTTTTCTTATCGAGAGTTGGGATTTTACTAGCCTATTTAGTGGCTTTTTGATACAATAATTCAAATAAAGGAGGAGATTGTATGGATTTAGATAGTATTCGTCAAGAAATTGATCAAATCGACGATCAAATTGTCAAGCTCTTAGAAGAACGAATGCATTTGGTTGAGGGTGTAGTTGCTTATAAGAAAGCATCAGGTAAACCGATTTTAGATACCAAGAGAGAAGCAGTTATTTTTGAAAAGGTCAGAAATCGTGTAGAAGACAAGCGCTATCAGGAGACTATTGTCGCAACATTTTCGGACATACTCAAACGTTCGCGTGATTATCAGGATCAAAATATCAAATGAAAAAAGAACAATTTTATCCGCTAGGGATTTTTCTAGCTGCTATGTTGGGCGGACTTGTCCGCTACCTGGTTTCCACTTGGTTACCAGCCAGCCCTGACTTTCCTTGGGGAACCCTTCTTGTTAACTATCTAGGCATTTTCTGCTTGGTTTATCTTGTCAAGGGCTATCTGGTCTATAAGGGGACTAGTAAGGGCTTGGTTTTAGCACTTGGGACGGGCTTTTGTGGAGGTTTAACAACCTTTTCTAGCCTCATGCTTGATGCTGTGAAACTACTGGATACAGGGCGTTATCTTAGTTTAGTACTGTATTTGCTTTTGAGTATTGGTGGAGGCCTACTTTTGGCTTATTTTCTAGGGAGGAAGAAATGGTAATGGTCTATCTTGCAATTGCTTGTGGTTTCGGAGCTTTAGTGCGCTATTTCTTTTCCCGCTATAATCAAGCATCTAAATTGCCACTCGGAACGCTTATAGCCAATCTTTTAGGGTGTTTTTTGATTGGATTATTCTACAATCATGTAGAGTCTAAGGAAATCTATGCTATTTTAGCGACGGGTTTTTGTGGCGGTTTGACAACTTTTTCCACCTTGAATGATGAACTCCAAAGACTGCTAAGTGATAAGAAGGTATTTTATTCTTATTTAGCTTTGACCTACCTAGGTGGTTCGGTTGCGATTTTTTTAGGAATTCTGCTATAAATTTCTTTACTTTTTTGTGGAAATTTGGTAAACTGTATCTTGTGTGTAATGGACGCACAAAAATACAGTTTATCCGCTGAGGAAGGTTCCTCAAGATTGACAAAGATAGGAGAATAAAATGAATCCATTAATCCAAAGCTTGACTGAAGGTCAACTTCGTACAGATATCCCATCATTCCGTCCTGGTGACACTGTTCGTGTACACGCGAAAGTTGTCGAAGGTAACCGTGAACGTATCCAGATTTTTGAAGGTGTTGTTATCGCACGTAAAGGTGCTGGTATCTCAGAAAACTACACAGTTCGTAAAATCTCTAACGGTGTAGGTGTTGAGCGTATCTTCCCAATCCACACTCCACGTGTTGAAAAAATCGAAGTTGTACGTTACGGTAAAGTACGTCGTGCGAAATTGTACTACTTGCGTGCACTTCAAGGTAAGGCAGCTCGTATCAAAGAAATCCGTCGTTAATTCGACTAAAAAACTCTGCTTCTTTAGCAGAGTTTTTATCTAGCTCCCTTAGTTCAATGGATATAACAACTCCCTCCTAAGGAGTAGTTGCAGGTTCGATTCCTGCAGGGGGCATTTTTAGAAATGTAAAGAAAGACAAAGAAAATTCAAAGTGTTTGTCTATGGGCAATCACCACAATTTAGTTTTTTAAAATAGGTTAGTATTTTTTCTTTGACTAATTCATGATTAAAATTTTACCAAAAGTCAATTAATATAGAATAAAATATAGTGAAATGAAATAAAAACTCAGCAAATAGATTAAAAATTTAAACTAATTTCTATTAATGTTTTAGGAACCATATTGTACTATTCTAGATTAGATTTACTATAGATTAGGAAACTGGTCTATTTTGTTTTGTATTTAATAATTAAAAAAAGTTGAAGTGTCTTACTCAAGGTGATACAATAGATATACAGAATAAATCAAGGAGAAATGCTGTGTCACAAATTGCTGTAAGAGTAGATGATGAATTGAAAAAAGAAGCGACTGCGATTTTTAATGAGTTGGGGTTGGATATGTCAACTGCTGTGAAGTTGTTTTTGAAGCAAAGTGTGTTGACAAGAAGCATTCCTTTTGATGTTAAACTTGATTCTGAGTAAGCTGAAATAAAAGTATGGCTATATATGATATAAAGGGGTTTAGTTATGGTTTATACAATAGATCAGATAAAGGAAAAAATTGTTCCTGTTGCTAAACAATATGATTTATCTAAAATTTATCTATTTGGCTCTTATGCTAGGGGTGAAGCTGATGGACAAAGTGATGTTGATATTGCTTTGGAGTTAGAGGATGATTCGATATATTTTGATGTATATGGTAGGCTTTTAACTATTTTTGATGGTAATATAGATATTCTATTGGTTAGTGATTTACTTTCTCCAAAAACGAATATTGGGAAGTTAGTTAAGAAAAATTTTTTGAATGATAGAGAGGTTATTTATGAGAAGTCAATCTCTTGAAACTGATATAGCCTATTTGAAGGATATGATTTTATATCTTGATAAGGCTGTTGCTGTTTTGGAAAAAGCAAGAAGATATAATTTACCTTTAGATGATGATATGGTAGTTGATTCTATCGCTATGAATTTAGGACAAGTAGGAGAACAGTTATCCTTAGGCAAATTATCAGAGGAAGTAAAACAGAAGTATTCAGATAGGATAAACTGGATTCAGATAAAAGGTTTTAGAAATTTTATTTATCATAATTATTCCAACTTAAATTTTAAAATTATAGAGGGTATATTGAAGGAATCTGTTCCCAAAACGAAAGAATCTTTATACTCGATTATAATAGAATTAGAAGGTGAATCATAAACTAGAAAATATTATTTTTCAGAAAGACAAACTATAAAGACGTATGAAAGATTTGCTAGAAATCGACAAATTTTGTTCCTCAAAAAACGAATACTTTCATAAGAGAAATTCTTATTGATGAAGATTTAATATCTGTATTGGATGCATTGAAAGAGGAACAAGATAAGGTTCTTTATAATCGTGACGAATTAAAGAAATATGATTTGATCTTTTGTGATAGAAGGTATAAACTTTCTACAAATTATGGATTGAATAAATGCTTGAAAGTATTTTTATCCGAACTTGGGATAGGTAGTCAAACCATGATAGCAACAGCAGGCAGGCATATTTACGGTTCATATTTATTATCAAAAGGTGTTGATATATGGGCTGTTTCAAGATTACTAAGGCATAAAGATATACAACAAATTATTCAAACTTACGGACATACTCTAAAAGAGGGTTATTAATAAAAAGTATGATTTAGTAAGAGAATGAATGTTAGTAAAAGGATAAAATAATTTTGACCAATTAAATAGGAAAAATAAGGACTTCCTTTATTAGAATGTCCTTATTTTTATTATGGAATTGGACAAATGAGGTAAAGGTTCAGATTTATGAATTCAGAAAGCAAGTACAAAGCTTTAAACAGCTTTCGAAAAGATTTGGTGTGGATTTTTTGGGCTAAGGTTTGTGACAAGATGAATTGATTGTTATGAACTAGAGAGTGTAAAAAATGGGGAAAATCCTTATTATTCTCCTGAATTTGATATGTTGTAAAAGACTATTTCTGGTCTGTTAAATCTATCAATAGCAAAATCTAAACGTGATAGTCTAACATCTAGTACATTTAATGTTAATAGTTTTATCAATCGCTTGAGTAAGAAAATTTCAAAAGAAGAAGGGATAGGTTTTCAAAGGTAACCTATCTAGTCATTGCTTATATATAATTTGTATCTTTTGCTTTATTAATTTGTATTTAAAATTTAATCATGTTACAATTGAAATTGAAATCGAATAGAAAAGGAAAATGCAAACGTGGGCACACTTTTAGCAACAAGATTAAAAAATAGACGAAAAGAATTAAAAATGTCTCAGCGAGAATTGGCTGAGGGGATATGTAAACAGGGGCAGATTAGTCGATTAGAGAATGGAGAATTTACTCCAGGAGCAGACTTTTTATATGCTCTGTCTAAGAAGTTAAAAGTTAGTATAGATTATTTTTTTAATGAGCAGATTGGAGAGGAGATTGATGAGTTATCAGAGTTTAAGAAGTTAGCCCAGACATTTATCACAAATCGAAATTATGAGTCTTTGAAATATATATATGAATTAGAGAGTGTAAAGGTACATCGCTTGTCTCTAGTAGATAAGTTTTATATGGAGTGGATAAAATCTCTTATAGATTTTTATCTCTATGGGCAAAAAGAGGAGGGTGTGGCAAGATTGGAGAAGGTACTGTCTCAGTTAAATGTAACTGACCTGATCTACCTTCAAGTTTCAAATACTCTATTTAATTTTTATTATGATATTGAAGATTTAGAGAGTTTTAATGAAATTCGAGAAAAGTTAGAGTATCAAGTAAATCAACTCAAGTTAAACACAATCGAAGAATTAAACCTTTCTATTAAATTTAATTATAATGTTTGTCGCTATCTATGGTTGCAGAATAATACTGAAGAGGCTATTACTAAAATCACAGATACGATAAAGCAATGTAAGACGTATAGAACAACATATCTTTTGGCTGATTTGTATGTATTGATGGGAAATGTCAGTAAGAATTTTTCTTCTAAAGTTGCAGTAAAAGAGTACTTTGAAACAGCTTATTTCCTGTATAAGCTTGAGGGCAATATGTCAATGGCTCTTAAAATCGAGCATTATATTGCAGATATAACAGAATAGTAAAGACGATGTTCAATTAAGCATCGTTTTTTTAATCCAGAAAGATACAAATATGTATTTAATAAAAATAAATAAAAAACATTATTAAAATTCTTGACATTATTATATTGAAGTGCTAAAATGAGTACAAGAAAATATTAGGCTTTTTGTCCATAAAACATCTACAGAAACTTACTATAGACTGAGTGAATGTAAAGAGACTTCAGCCTTTGAAGAATTGAGAGGTAAAATTAATGAATGAATTAGAAGTTAGATTTGAACTCAACGATGAGAAAGATTATAATAATGCTATTTCATATTTAGAAAAATCTTATAAATTTAAGAATGAAAATAAGCAAGTTGATGAATATTTTAAAACAAAAGGAAGAGAATTTGAAAATGATGAGGTAGGTAGCTTTATCTACAGAATTCGTCAAGAAGATGATAATAGAGCAAGTATTTTCACAAGAAAAGATACGATAAAACAAGGAATGTGGAGTGAAAGTGAAATAGAGTTAGAATCTGAAAAATTAGAATTTGTAAGAAATATCTTGCAAGATGGATTTTCAAATATTTTCACAATAAGTAAACATAGAAAGACTTATCATGATGAATTAGAAAATAAAACGATTAATCTAGATAAGATTGATGGTCTTGGGTTTTATCTTGAGATAGAGATTTTAGGAGATTTTTCAAAAGAAGATTATAGTAATTTTTATGATAAAATGTGCGGAGAGTTCTCGTTTTTAAATTCAAAAATAGAAACAAAGGGCTATGTCCAATTAATGAGAGAAAAAAATGGACGTAATTAAAATTATCAAATAGTCTTGTTGGGATTGTTTACTCAATTACTGGATTTGGAAGTTTGATAGCAGTAACCTTTCTTTCTACTTTTTGAATAAGAAGGATACCTTTATCTTGATTTTAGAGTATCTGGTGAGGATGTATATTTCATTGAGTTAGAAACTATGTATGGTTTAAGTGAAACTAGTGAGGTACCAACTCTTGCAAAGAGGTTTGGAATAAGTCTTACCGATTTAATAAAAAGTGATATTCATAGTGATTTAACTAGAAAGAAGGGACATTTTGGATATTAACAAGAAAACGTTTTACACAATTACGTTTGGTGAGTTTATATCAAATGTTGGAGATAGATTTCAGAAAATTGCTTTTCCAATCTTAATTTACCAAGAATTTCATTCGTCTTTTGCAATGGGAGGAATGGTGATTATTGAATTGCTACCTCAATTCTTCTTGGGATTTGTTATGGGTTACTTATTGGATAATTTCAATAAGAAAAAAATACTATTATGGTCTACATTAATACCTGCATTATTATGTAGTGTAATACCGATTTTATCTAAATATTCAGTTTCTATATTTTTTTACTATATTATTGCATTTTTGATACCTTTATTTTCGACACTTTTTCAAACAGGATTCTCAGTCATTACTCCTGCTTTATTTGAGAAGGAAGAATTACAAAAATATAATTCTCAATTTCAAGGTGTACGAACTATTTCAAAATTAATTTCTCCAGCTCTAGCAGGGGTATTAATGTTAAAGTTTAATATTAATAGTATTTTTTTTATAAATAGTGCTTCTTTCTTATTGTTATTTCTTTCAATACTAATTTCATATATTCCAGATCAAGAACACAAGGAGAATGGTAATGATGATATAAAAGAAATTTTTGTAGGTTTTAAAGAGAACTTTACAAATATTAAGTTGAGGATTTCTTTACTCTTTACTATTGTTGTGAATATCGCTATGCTAGGCTTCAATGCAACGATTATTTATTATTTACAGGATCAATTAAAATTATCAAATAGTCTTGTTGGAATTGTATACTCCATTGCTGGATTTGGTAGTTTGATAGCAGTAACCTTTCTTTCTACGTTTTTGAATAAGAAGGATACCTTTATCTTAATGAATATATCAATGGCAACTATCCCACTTGTCATTATGGCAAGCGGAATAGTAGAAAATTGGATATTTTTTGGAATTTGTTACTCAATTTTGAGTGGACTAATTACAATAGCTTCTGTCTCAATTACAACAATACAGCAACAAGAAAGTACTGAGTATAATATTGGTAAAATACTTTCTAGTTCTTTTGTAATAGCTACCATTTTTGCCCCTTTTGGAGGGATACTGGCTGCTTATTTTAATTGGCTTTTAAACCCGAGATTAAGTCTAGTTATTTTGGGATTACTAAGTAGTTTATTGGTTATTCTTATAAAGAGTTATGAAAAAAAGCTAACTAAGAAAAGAACTGCAATATTTATAAAGGAAGATTAGTGGATTAATTATCATTAGAAAAAATAATATTAATTCGTAGTAAAATAAAAAATTGAAAAAGGTTTTACATAATGTACTACCTTTTTCAGATTTAATAATTATTAAGGGGATAGAACTAGAAACCAAAAATACTGAATCTTGAACTGCACCCCAAAAGTAAAATTTTTTCTGTCTAACTTTTGGGGTCAGTACAGTATCACTAACTTCTGGAGTGCTTTTTCTATATTCATATTATTTTACAATACCCATGTACGGATGGCATGGGCAACGCCAGATTCGTCATTTGTTTTGGTGATGTATTTGGCGATTTTTTTGATTTCTGGATTTCCATTTTCCATGACAACGGGGTTGCCAACGACTTCCAGCATGGCACGGTCATTTTCTTCGTCACCGATAGCCATTGTTTCATCTTTGGTCAATCCGAGTTTTTCAGCTAAGTGAGTGATGGCTGAACCTTTGTCCACATTCTTTTTAAGGAGTTCGAGGTAGAAAGGAGCAGACTTGTTGATGGAGTAGCGCTCATAAAATTCTGCTGGGATTTTTTCAATCGCAGCATCGAGGATTTCTGGCTCATCTATGAACATACACTTGACAATTTCCTTGTCAGCCATTTCTTCAGGTGTGCGGTAGAAGATAGGCATGCTGACGAGGGTTGATTCGTGCACTGTGTATTTTCCGATATTGCGATTGGCAGTGTAGATACCGTCCTTGGTAATAGCGTGCATATGGACACCGAGCCTACGGCTGAGGAATTCCATATCTAGATAATCCTCATAGGTCAAGGATTCGCTGATAATCTCATGTCCTGTAGCAGTTTCTTGGACAAGGGCACCATTGAAGGTCACCACATAGTCACCCTCGTCTCTCAACTGCAAGTCGTCCAGAAGTTTGGCAACACCTGCGATAGGGCGGCCAGTTGCAATGACGACTTTGACACCAGCTTCTTTGGCATCTTGGATGGCAGAAAAGACTTCAGGAGTGATTTCCTTTTGGCTGTTGACTAGGGTTCCGTCAATATCGACGGCGATTAGTTTAATACTCATAAATTTCCTCTTCTAGTTTTTATTTGGGGTAAAATGATCGTTCTCAATCAAGTGTAAAAATTGCTGGGTAATACTTGCGAAGATGCTGTTTTGGTCCAACATTTCTTTTGGAAAATAGAAACGATTATCTCCGTGGCGACTGCCCGCAAGGGATTGGACGATAGGAGACAGGCTAGAGAGTTCGGCTAGTTCTCCATTTTTTTGTAAAATCTCAATCTGTGTCCGTGGATTTTCAGATTCAGGACGATAGATATCATAAGGAAGGTCAAAGTTCTTATGAATGGCAGTATAGTAGTCAGGATCAAAGCCGATGTTCTCAACCAATTTTCTCATGCTAGCGAGTTGGTCTTGATCTTCTTGTGAAAAGGTAATGGATTTAAAGACCTTGCGGTTGACAAAGCGTTGCGATAAGTCAGCAAGAATCTTGTCAGGACTGGTCATCCATAGCTGGAAATAGGTGTTCATCACACCATCATCCAGAGCCAGATAATCAGACAAGGTCACATTTTTTTCAAAGAAAGGAAGGAGATGTGGAGATGTTCGTGCAAAGAAGTCCTTATCTTCTGGATAAAGTTCCTTAGCCCGTTTGAGGAGATTCTGTAGGAGAACTTCCATGGCACGTGTTGCGGGGTGGAAATAAACCTGCATGTACATCTGGTAGCGACTGAGGACATAGTCTTCGATGGCGTGCATGCCATTGCGCTGAAAGGCGATGCCATTTTCGACAGGACGAATGACTCGGAGGATGCGAGTCAGGTCAAATTCTCCATAGGAAGCTCCTGTAAAATAGGAGTCGCGCAAGAGATAGTCCATGCGGTCCGCATCAATCTGGCTAGAAATGAGTTGCACGACCTGCTTATTAGGATAGGTATGGTCAATGACACTGGCCACCTTTTCTGGAAAATCTGGCGCTACTTGTAGTAGGACTTGGTGAATCTCTGTCTCAGAGCTTTGGATGATTTCCTGAGTAATGGCTTCGTGATCTGTGTCAAAGAGATGTTCAAAAGTATGGGAGTAGGCACCATGTCCAAGGTCATGTAGGAGAGCAGCGGTCATGGTGAGGAGTGACTCGGCAGGATTCCATTCTTCAGGATATTTTTCTTCAAAAATCTCCGTGATACGTCGTGCAATTTCATAGACTCCTAGACAGTGAGAGAAGCGACTATGTTCTCCACCGTGGAAGGTATAACTGGAAGTTCCCAGTTGTTTGATACGACGCAAACGCTGAAATTCTTTTGTATTAATCAAGTCATAGATGATTTGATTATTGACATGGATGTAGTTGTGAACTGGGTCACGGAATACTTTTTCGTTCATATGACCATTATAGCAAAAAGCTAGAGTTTTTGGTAAAATAGTAGGACAAGAGACAAGAAAGAGGACTTGATGTGAAGATTCGGATGCGAAATACGATTCAGTTTGATGAGCAGTTGGAAGTGATTGACCAGCTTTATGACGTGGAAGTGCATGAAAAAGGAGATTATAGCTACCTGCTTTTCTACAATGAGGAAAAGGAAAAAGTAGTGATTAAATTTCATGGTCAAGAGCTGGTGATGAGCCGTTTTTCCAATCCCAAGACCATTATGCGCTTTCTAAAGGATAGCGATAGTTTAGCCTATATTCCTACACCTATGGGCATGCAGGAGTTTATCATCCAAACGAGCCATTATCAAGTAGATGGGCAAAAGATTGAGCTAGATTATCAACTACAAAATCAAGAGGGACATCCCTTTGCCCGCTATCAATTGGAAATTACTTGGGGCTAGGCTCATGTCTTTTTCAAATTTAGCTAGCTATCTTCTCGGATTAGCTTCCTAGTGTGGTAGATTAGGCTAATTTTTGGTATAATAAAAGTTATGGAAATTGAAAAAACCAATCGTATGAATGCGCTCTTTGAATTTTATGCGGCGCTTTTGACAGACAAGCAAATGAATTATATCGAGCTCTACTACGCTGATGATTACAGCCTTGCTGAGATTGCTGAAGAGTTCGGCGTTAGTCGTCAGGCTGTCTATGATAATATCAAGCGGACAGAAAAGATTCTGGAAGATTATGAGATGAAATTGCACATGTACTCGGACTACATTGTTCGCAGTCAAATTTTTGATCAGATTTTGGAGCGCTATCCAGAGGATACTTTTCTGCAAGAGCAGATAGAAATTTTAACAAGCATTGATAATAGAGAATAAGAGGAAGAAAAATGGCATTTGAAAGTTTAACAGAACGTTTGCAGAACGTCTTTAAAAATTTACGTAAAAAAGGAAAAATCTCTGAATCTGATGTCCAAGAGGCAACCAAAGAAATTCGCTTGGCCTTGCTTGAGGCCGACGTTGCCTTGCCTGTTGTAAAGGACTTTATCAAGAAAGTTCGTGAGCGTGCAGTCGGGCATGAGGTCATTGATACCCTTAATCCTGCGCAACAAATTATTAAAATCGTTGATGAGGAACTGACAACCGTTTTAGGTTCTGATACGGCTGAGATTATCAAGTCTCCTAAGATTCCTACAATCATCATGATGGTCGGTTTGCAGGGAGCTGGTAAAACAACCTTTGCTGGTAAATTGGCCAACAAACTCAAGAAAGAAGAAAATGCCCGTCCTTTGATGATTGCGGCGGATATTTACCGTCCTGCGGCTATTGACCAGTTGAAGACACTGGGGCAACAGATTGATGTGCCGGTTTTCGCTCTTGGGACAGAAGTACCAGCTGTTGAGATTGTACGTCAAGGTTTGGAACAAGCCCAAGCCAATCACAACGATTATGTCTTGATTGATACGGCAGGTCGTTTGCAGATTGATGAGCTTCTGATGAATGAGCTTCGTGATGTGAAAGCATTGGCTCAACCAAACGAAATTCTGCTCGTAGTTGATGCCATGATTGGTCAAGAAGCGGCCAATGTTGCGCGTGAGTTTAATGCTCAGTTGGAAGTGACTGGGGTTATCCTTACCAAGATTGATGGCGATACTCGTGGTGGTGCGGCTCTATCTGTTCGTCACATTACTGGAAAACCAATCAAGTTCACTGGTACAGGTGAAAAGATTACGGACATTGAAACCTTCCACCCAGACCGCATGTCTAGCCGTATCCTTGGTATGGGGGATATGCTCACTTTGATTGAGAAAGCTTCTCAAGAATACGATGAGCAAAAAGCCCTTGAAATGGCTGAGAAAATGCGTGAGAATACCTTTGATTTCAATGATTTCATTGATCAATTGGATCAGGTGCAAAATATGGGGCCAATGGAAGACTTGCTCAAGATGATTCCAGGTATGGCTAACAATCCAGCCCTTCAAAACATGAAGGTAAATGAGCGTCAGATTGCGCGCAAACGTGCTATTGTGTCTTCCATGACACCTGAAGAACGTGAAAATCCAGATTTGTTAAATCCAAGCCGTCGCCGTCGTATTGCTGCAGGCTCTGGAAATACATTTGTCGAAGTCAATAAATTTATCAAGGACTTTAACCAGGCTAAACAGCTCATGCAAGGTGTCATGTCTGGAGATATGAACAAAATGATGAAGCAAATGGGGATCAATCCAAACAACCTTCCTAAAAACATGCCAAATATGGGAGGAATGGATATGTCTGCCCTTGAAGGAATGATGGGACAAGGCGGTATGCCTGACTTGTCAGCTCTTGGAGGAGCAGGAATGCCAGATATGAGTCAGATGTTTGGTGGTGGACTAAAAGGTAAAATCGGTGAATTTGCTATGAAACAGTCCATGAAACGCATGGCTAACAAAATGAAAAAAGCAAAGAAGAAACGCAAGTAAGACAAGGGAAGATCGCAGGGCTTTCCTTTTTTAGAAAGAAGAAAAATGAGCACTTCCGTAATTGGAAATGCTCGTTTTTTTGATATGTTTAGACTCTTATACTCAATGGAAATCAAAGAGCAAACTAGGAAACTAGCCGCAGGCTGCTCAAAACACTGTTTTGAGGTTGTAGATAAGACTGACGAAGTCAGTCACATATATACGGCAAGGCGACGTTGACGTGGTTTGAAGAGATTTTCGAAGAGTATTAGTCTTTATTTTCGTATGGCAAGATCAAGTTCAAGATGATTCCTGTCATGGCTGATAGGGCAGTACCTGAAAGGGTAACTGGACCAAGTTTAAGGATAGCTCCTCCAAGTCCAAGGACCAACATAGCACTTGCGATGATTAGGTTACGCATTTGAGCGAAATCAACACGTTCTTTAATCAAGACTTTCAAACCGTTGCTGGCGATAACTCCATAGAGAAGAATTGACATACCACCAAGTACAGAGTTTGGAATAGTTGAAATCAAGGCAGTGAATTTGCCAAGGAAGCTAAGAGCAATCGCGATGAAGGCAGCGTTACGGATAACTGAGACAGAAGCGATACGAGTCATACCGATAACCCCTGTATTTTCTCCGTAAGTTGTATTGGCTGGTCCACCAAGGAAGGCAGAAACTGAAGTTGCGATACCGTCACCAAGAAGAGTACGGTGAAGACCTGGTTCTTTCAAGAATTGACGGCCACAGATTTGACCCAAAACAGTATGGTCTCCGATATGTTCAGAAATTGTTACGATAGCGATTGGCAAGATGGCGATGGTTTCTGGACCAAAGTAAAGATTGTATTCTTTAAAGGAACCACCTGTGCTAAATGGCAAGTAGAAACCAGGAATCTCGAACCAGTTAGCTTTAAGAACTGGTGTAAAATCAACCAAGCCAAGAGTTAGTGCGAAGAGGTAACCACCGATAATGGCAAAGAGGAATGGAATGATTCTTAGGAAACCTTTTCCTTTTGTATTGATAAAGGCAGCAATCAAGAAAGTAACAACTGCTACAAGAGCATTTTTCCAATTTCCATCAGCTACAAGACCAGCATTGGTAACAGCTGAACCTGCAAGTCCAAGACCGATAACGATGATCATAGGTCCGATGATGATTGGTGGCAAGAGTTTATCAATCCATTTTGTACCTGCAAAACGAACACCAGCAGCCACAAGGACATAGACCAAACCAGTCAAGATAACCCCTGTTTGAGCAGCAGACACATCACCACCCATTTCTTTCATAGCAAGCGACATTGCTGTGATAAAGGCAAATGAAGAACCTAGATAAACGGGAACTTTAAAACCAGTTGAAATCATGTAGATGAGTGTTCCTACACCTGAAGCAAAAAGTGCAACAGATACAGGCATTCCCAAAATCAATGGTACCAAGATGGTCGCACCGAACATGGCGAAAACGTGTTGGAAGCTAAGGAGAATTCCTTTTCCAGCCGAAGGACGTTGGTCAACGTCTAGTAACAAATCAACAGTTGATTCTTGTTTCATATAAACCTCACTTTTGGGCATCAAAAAAGAGCCCATTATTTTACAGCAATAGGCCCTCAGAGTAAGACTTCTCTAAAATCTAGACTTTAAAGAGTTTCAAATATTTCTGCGTCTTCGTCACCTCACGGGATGACATTAAAAACCTTTGCTTGTGATAGTATAGCAAAAATTGCAAACTTTGTAAATATTTTTTTACTTAAAAATTTAAAGCGGGCGTTTATTTGGCATGCCAGCCTTTCTTGGGTATTTGTTAGGCGTTTCCTTTTTCTTTTCTACCACTGTGATATAACGCGGATCTCCATTTGGTAGGGCGTAGCTGAGATTGTCTTCTACTTTACTAAAAAGGAGATTGAGGGCATTCTTAGCTTCTAATAATTCCTCAGGCGCATTGCTGGCCTTGAGTGCCAATAGTTTTCCGCCAACTTTAAGGTAAGGAATTGTCAATTCAGATAAAACCTGCATGCGGGCAACCGCACGAGCTGTTACAAAATCATATTGAGCTCGGAAGTTCTTGTCTTGAGCAAAATCTTCGGCACGTCCATGGTAGAAATGAACACCATCCAAATCCAGCTCCTGAGCCAAAAGTTGGAGGAAGTTGATGCGCTTATTGAGCGAATCAATGATGGTCACATCTAACTGAGGATAGAGGATTTTCATTGGTAGACTAGGAAATCCTGCCCCAGCACCGATGTCAAGAAGTTTGATAGTTTCATTGGGAATCAAGCCTTGCAGAATGGGTGCAATCGAATCGTAAAAATGTTTGAGATAAACTTCTTCCTTGTCTGTAATAGCTGTTAGATTAATTTTTTCATTCCACTCGACCAAGAGTTCAAAATAACGATCAAATTGTTTTTTTGCTGGTCCGAAAGTGGAAGGTTCTGCTCGGCAAGCAAGTTGTAAAATGTTTCTGGTTTCATAGTTTTTTCCTTCTTTAGTATCATCTTATTTTACCACAATCATTAAAAATTTGATATACTGGTACTAATCTAAAAGCAGAAAGGACTTATATAATGACTTGGATTATTCTTGGAGTTATCGCTCTTGTTGTTATTTTTGTGATTGTTAGCTATAATGGTTTGGTTAAGAATCGTATGCAAACAAAGGAGGCTTGGAGTCAGATTGATGTTCAGTTGAAACGTCGAAATGACCTCTTGCCAAACTTGATTGAGACTGTAAAAGGTTATGCCAAATATGAAGGTTCTACCCTTGAAAAGGTGGCAGAACTACGTAACCAAGTGGCGGCAGCGACTTCACCAGCAGAAGCTATGAAAGCTAGTGATGCACTTACTCGTCAGGTTTCAGGTATTTTTGCAGTTGCAGAAAGCTATCCAGATTTGAAAGCTAGTGCAAACTTTGTTAAATTGCAAGAGGAGTTGACAAATACAGAAAATAAAATTTCTTACTCTCGTCAACTCTATAACAGTGTTGTCAGCAACTACAATGTAAAATTAGAAACTTTCCCAAGCAATATTATCGCTGGGATGTTTGGATTTAAAGCAGCAGATTTCCTTCAAACACCAGAAGAGGAAAAGGCGGTTCCTAAGGTTGATTTTAGCGGTTTAGGTGACTAAGATGTTGTTTGATCAAATTGCAAGCAATAAACGAAAAACGTGGATTTTATTGCTGGTATTTTTCCTACTCTTAGCTCTTGTTGGCTATGCGGTTGGTTACCTCTTTATGCGATCTGGGCTTGGTGGTTTGGTTATCGCACTGATTATCGGCTTTATCTACGCCTTGTCCATGATTTTTCAATCGACAGAGATTGTCATGTCCATGAATGGAGCGCGTGAGGTTGATGAGCAAATGGCACCAGACCTCTACCATGTAGTGGAAGATATGGCTATGGTCGCTCAGATTCCTATGCCCCGTGTTTTCATCATTGATGATCCAGCCTTAAATGCCTTTGCGACAGGTTCTAACCCTCAAAACGCAGCGGTTGCTGCGACTTCAGGCCTTCTAGCTATCATGAATCGTGAGGAGCTAGAAGCTGTTATGGGCCATGAAGTCAGTCATATTCGTAACTACGATATTAGAATTTCGACTATTGCTGTTGCCCTTGCTAGTGCTATCACCATGCTTTCTAGTATGGCAGGTCGTATGATGTGGTGGGGTGGCGCAGGTCGCAGACGAAGTGACGATGATAGAGATGGAAATGGTCTTGAAATCATTATGCTAGTGGTTTCCCTACTAGCTATTGTGCTGGCACCTCTCGCTGCAACCTTGGTGCAACTAGCTATTTCTCGTCAGAGGGAATTCCTAGCTGATGCTTCCAGTGTTGAGTTGACGCGCAATCCTCAAGGGATGATCAATGCTCTACGTAAGTTGGATAATAGTAAACCGATGAGTCGTCCTGTCGATGATGCCAGCAGTGCACTTTATATTAATGATCCCAAAAAAGGTGGAGGGTTCCAAAAACTCTTTTACACCCACCCACCTATCTCAGAGCGGATTGAACGCTTAAAACATATGTAAAATGAAGGCTGGAAAAGAGCCTTTAAAATCTGAAAAACGCATAATATCAGGTGTGAGAAAACTTGATATTATGCATTTTTTTATGGGAAGATTTACTTTCTCTTCTCCTAAAATTGTGTTTTTGCCCCACCTATCTGCTATGTTTCAAATTTATAAATCGTCTAAATTAACTACCTCCAAACCATGTTCTGTCAAGCGATAGATGCATGAACAGACCTCTTTTAAGAAACGACGGTCATGCGAAACAGTGATGATACCGCCTGGATAGGTTGCAAAGAGTTTTCTGATTTGGGGTTGAGAAGTGGGAGAAAAGTTTCGTGTGGGTTCATCCAGAAGGAGAAAGTTTGGTTTGCACAAGACTAAATCCAAAAGCAGGAGTTTTCCCTGTTGTCCGCCAGATAAGGAGCGAATTTGATGTTGCATTTCTGGATAACTGAAATTGAGACTGGCTAGGTGAGATTGGATTTTCTGTAGTTCCTCTTTTTCCCCAGTTTGACTTAGATAGGCTATTGGTGATAAATCCAATTTCAGTTTTTTGTGGTAATCTTGTGGCATATAACCAAGTGAAATCTCTCTTTTATCATTAAGAAGTTGCTGTAACTTGGCTAACAGAGTTGATTTCCCAATACCATTTGGGCCGATGATACCGATTTTTTCTTGCCCACGGACAGTTAATTGTAGTTCTTGCACCAAAATTCGCTCGCCAATGGACAAATTTTCTTTTTCCAGTTGGATTAAGACTTTAGAAGTCGCTAATGGCTGTATATCTGAGAAGAAAAGTCTGATTTCTTCCTCTTCAAGTGGTTTTTGGGTTATGGACTGAGCTATCTTTTCAAAGCGTTTTTCTTGAGAGAGAACATTTTTCATCTTTTTAGCCAATAGGCGACCGGCAGTACTGTCTTTAGTAGCTCGAAGCGCAGTTTCTACATTTTGCTTGACTCGCCGATGTTTTTCCATGGTTTTATCGTAGGCTCTTTGGTCGTTAGCAGCTTGCTTGCTTTGTTTGGCAAAATTAGCCTTTCTCTGGTCGCTATAGCTATCATAGTCTAAATGCTCTACTAGTGTTTCCGCTTCTTTACGGTGCTTAACCAGTCGCAAGTGGACAATAGTATCAGCCGTTTCAGAAAGAAAGTCTTCATCATGGGAAATGAAAATAACAGTTTGCCTGGTCTTTTGAATCTGACCTTTTAGCCAATCAACCGTCTCAAGGTCTAAGTCGTTTGAAGGTTCATCTAAAAATAGAATCTCAAAGGGTTTGGCTAACTCATGGATGAGCTGAATTTTCAAAGCTTCGCCCCCCGAGAGGCTCCCAATCTCTTGGTTACTAGCAAAACGATTGCTATCAAAATGCAATTCCTCAGCCAAACGATAGAGGATACTGTAGTCTAAATCAATAGAATCTAAAAAGAAGTAGTCGTGTAGAGTCCTATTTTTCAGCTTTTCGGGAAGTTTTTGAGGAATATAGGTCAGTGACTGATAGTCAGACTGGATGTCTCCCCTGATAGTGAAATCAGGTAAAGTTTCTCCCATTAAAGTTTTAAGTAAGGTTGATTTGCCATTTCCTTCTTCGCCGATAATAGCTACCTTTTCCCCGGATTGGATGGTCATGTTTAAGTCTGAGACAAGGTCTCGTAAATCTTTGTTTTGTGTGATGGTCAGGTGATTGATTTTTATCATATGATTGCCCTTTCTAGAATGTTAATAGTGCATAGCAAAAAGCTCTACTTTACCTAGTAGAGCCCAAAGTCTATGTCAAAAAAACTCTATTAAAATGCCAGAAAAAGAGCATAAAAGAGCACACAAAAAGAGACAAAAACAAGATCTACTAAATAAAGGTTCTTTATTTGATAGACTTAGTTGTTCATGTCTCCCTTACCTCCGAGTATTAGTATCTCTATACTATACCTTTCAGGATATTTTGTCAACAGAAAACTGGAAATTTCAAGCTCTAAAATCCGTGTGATAAGCATTAGTAATGAGTTCTTTGTCTTCCATGTGAGCATCCTCCTTACTCTGATGTATTCTTGCCTATAGTACAGCACCAAAAAATATAGTGATAAATATATTAAAAAATCGAATTTTAATTATAAAGTTTGCTGTGCTGATTTGTAGCCTTTTCATGGTATAATCAAGAGAGTAAATCTTTATGGAGGAAGTATGAAATTAAATATTCAAGAAATTCGTAAGCAGTCTGAAGGCTTGCATTTTGAACAAACCTTAGACCTAGCCGCAGACCTGCGTGCACGCAATCAAGAAATTTTAGATGTAAAAGATATCCTTGCAGTTGGAAAAGTACAGTACGAAGACCGTATGTATTTCTTAGATTATCAGTTGTCTTATACCATTGTCCTTGCTTCAAGTCGCAGTATGCAGCCAGTTGAGTTGGCTGAATCTTATCCAGTCACGGAAGTTTTCATGGAAGGCGCAACTAACCAGCTAGATCAAGAAGTTCTAGATGATGATTTGGTCTTGCCTATCGAAAATGGGGAACTGGACCTTGCTGAGAGCGTGTCAGACAATATCCTGCTGAACATTCCTATCAAGGTCTTGACGGCTGAAGAAGAAGCTGGTCAAGGATTTGTGTCAGGAAATGACTGGCAAATCATGACTGAGGAAGAATACCAAGCTCAACAAGCAGTTAAGAAAGAAGAAAACAGTCCTTTTGCTGGCTTACAAGGACTATTTGATGGAGACGAATAATGGTCTTGTCAAAAAAACGAGCACGAAAAGTGCTAGAAGAAATCATTGCTCTCTTCCCAGATGCCAAACCCAGTCTTGATTTTACCAATCATTTTGAACTCTTGGTTGCGGTCATGTTGTCAGCCCAGACGACGGATGCAGCGGTAAATAAGGCCACACCAGGTCTCTTTGCTGCCTTTCCAACGCCACAAGCCATGTCTGTTGCAACAGAGAGTGAGATTGCCTCACACATTTCTCGTTTGGGACTGTATCGAAATAAGGCTAAATTCCTTAAAAAATGTGCCCAACAGTTACTAGATGATTTTGATGGTCAAGTCCCTCAGACACGTGAGGAATTGGAGAGTTTGGCAGGTGTTGGTCGCAAGACAGCCAATGTTGTCATGAGTGTGGGCTTTGGAATTCCAGCCTTTGCAGTAGATACTCATGTGGAGCGTATTTGCAAACACCATGATATTGTCAAAAAATCAGCGACACCGCTTGAGGTGGAAAAGAGGGTTATGGATATCTTGCCGCCTGAGCAGTGGTTAGCAGCTCATCAGGCCATGATTTATTTTGGAAGAGCTATTTGTCATCCTAAAAATCCAGAGTGTGACCAGTACCCACAATTATATGATTTTAGCAATTTATAAGATGGGGGATCAAAAGTTTTTGCTTGATTTTAAGCATGCTTTGTGCTATAGTAGTTGATAATTAAATATTCCTTTAAACCTGTCCCGTGAGGCAGGCAAGGAGAACGATTAAGTAGTAGGGTGAAGTCTATACTGTTTGCAGTAGGGCTCGCTTGGCTATACATTTCAAGTCTCCTTGTTTAAGGAGACTTTTCTTTTTGGAGGTTTGTCATGAAGGCAAAAGAAGTTGTAGACGAATTGACTGTCAAACGAGCGATTACGCGTATTACATATGAGATTATCGAACGCAACAAAGATTTGAATAAAATCGTCTTGGCTGGTATTAAAACTCGCGGTGTCTTTATCGCCCACCGAATCCAAGAACGTTTGGAGCAGCTAGAAAATCTTTCAGTTCCTGTTGTGGAATTGGATACTAAACCTTTCCGTGATGATGTTAAAAGTGGAGAAGATACTTCTTTAGTTTCTGTTGATGTGACAGACCGTGAAGTTATTTTGGTGGACGATGTACTTTATACAGGCCGTACCATCCGCGCTGCTATTGATAATATTGTCGGTCATGGTCGTCCTGCGCGCGTGAGTTTAGCTGTTCTGGTCGATCGTGGACATAGAGAATTGCCAATCCGTCCAGATTATGTTGGAAAAAATATCCCAACTAGTCGTTCTGAAGAAATCATCGTAGAGATGGCAGAACTTGATGGCCAAGACAGAGTTCTGATTACTGAAGAAGCTTAGAAAGCTAAAGGAGTAGCCATGTCAGAAAATCAACAAGCATTGAACCATGTGGTGTCCATGGAAGACCTCACTGTCGATCAAGTCATGAAATTGATCAAGAGAGGAATTGAGTTTAAAAATGGAGCTCAGCTTCCCTATGAAAACCATCCGATTGTTTCCAATCTTTTCTTTGAGGATTCTACACGGACGCATAAGTCCTTTGAAGTGGCAGAGATTAAATTGGGATTGGAACGACTTGACTTTGATGTGAAGACTAGTTCGGTTAATAAGGGTGAGACACTTTATGATACCATTTTGACTCTGTCTGCTTTAGGAGTTGACGTCTGTGTGATTCGCCACCCTGAGGTTGACTACTACAGAGAATTAATTGCAAGTCCAACGATTACGACTTCCATCATTAATGGTGGAGATGGTTCGGGCCAACACCCTAGCCAGAGCTTGCTTGATTTGATGACTATTTATGAGGAATTTGGTCACTTTGAGGGTCTTAAGGTTGCTATTGCAGGTGACTTGGACCACTCACGCGTTGCTAAATCTAATATGCAGATTTTGAAACGCTTGGGAGCTGAACTCTTTTTCGCTGGACCTGAGGAATGGAGAAGTCAAGAGTTTGCAGACTATGGACAGTTTGTAACTATTGATGAAATCATTGATCAGGTTGATGTCATGATGTTTCTTCGTGTGCAACATGAACGCCATGATAGTGGAGCTGTCTTTTCAAAAGAAGACTACCATGCCCAACATGGCTTGACTCAAGAACGTTATGACCGTTTGAAAGAAACAGCAATCCTCATGCACCCAGCTCCAGTCAATCGTGATGTAGAAATCGCAGACCACTTGGTTGAAGCACCAAAATCACGGATTGTCCAACAAATGACCAATGGTGTCTTTGTTCGAATGGCAATCTTAGAATCCGTACTGGCGAGTAGAAACGCCAACTAAAACACAAGACGTTAAAAGACGCCAGTGAGCGTCCACGAGAGGTGAAAATATGACAAAAAGACTTCTAGTATTAGAAGATGGCACAGTTTTTGAAGGCAAGGCCTTTGGAGCAGATATTGATGTAACAGGCGAAATCGTCTTTAACACAGGGATGACTGGCTACCAAGAATCCATTACAGACCAGTCTTATAATGGACAGATCTTGACCTTTACTTATCCTTTGGTGGGAAATTATGGAATTAACCGTGATGATTACGAATCCATTATTCCAACTTGTAAGGGAGTCGTTGTTTTTGAAGAAGCGCGTAGAGCAAGCAACTGGCGCAACCAAATGACGCTAGATGAATTTTTGAAAGCCAAGAAAATTCCGGGTATTTCAGGGATTGATACGCGTGCCCTTACCAAGATTATCCGTAAGCATGGTACTATGCGTGCAACCTTGACTCATGTTGGAGACAGTATGGACCATGTGACGGATCAGCTCCAAGCAACAGTCTTGCCGACTGACAATATCAAACAGGTTTCTACTAAAACATCCTATCCAGCTCCAGGAGTTGGTTTGAGCGTGGTGCTAGTGGACTTTGGTCTCAAGCACTCAATTCTACGTGAACTTTCTAAGCGTAATTGTAACGTGACGGTTGTTCCTTATTCGACAACGGCGGAAGAAATTCTCCATCTCAATCCTGACGGAGTTATGTTGTCAAACGGTCCAGGTAACCCAGAAGATGTTCCACAAGCCCTTGATATGATTCGTGGTGTGCAAGGAAAAATTCCAATCTTTGGTATTTGTATGGGGCATCAACTCTTTGCTATGGCAAATGGTGCTAAGACCTATAAGATGAAATTTGGACACCGTGGCTTTAACCATGCAGTACGTGAAATCGCAACAGGACGCGTAGATTTTACCAGCCAAAACCATGGTTATGCAGTCAGCCGTGAGGATTTGCCAGAACACTTGATTATCACCCACGAAGAAATCAATGACAAGTCAGTGGAAGGTGTGCGCCACAGATATCAACCTGCTTTCTCTGTTCAATATCATCCAGATGCAGCCCCAGGTCCACACGACGCAAGCTACCTATTTGACGAGTTTATCGAGATGATGGAAGCTTTTAAACAATCAAACTAAGAACGAGTAAAAGCTCGTCGGAGAATTTATGTAACTGAACATGGACGGAAAGCTCGGAATTTAGATAAACCAATTTGGATTGTCAATCCTTCCTTGGTTTCCTAAAATTCAATCGCTTTCTATTCGTCCTTTGTATCTTATTTAATGTCGCTCTGTGAGGCGACGAATAGAAAGGCAGGTCGTTTCTTTTAGTCGCTATCAGGCGAACTAAAAACTCCCTGCACTAGATTTTTTACCGAAAAGTATCGTTTCGCTAAAAAATCGTCGGAGAATTTATTTAATGGCAACCTGAGAGTTGCCGAATAGAAAGGAGAAGATACATTGTTCGCGGAAGTGAACACGCCCTAAGAACTGTGTGAAAAAGATAAACATCGTCTTGACGCTAAAGGCGTCTGCACCGAGTTTCCTATTTTCACTGTGTTCTTTACGGGCTTTGTATCATAAACTATGCCTAAACGTACTGATATTCAAAAAATTATGGTGATTGGTTCTGGTCCGATTATTATTGGTCAGGCTGCTGAGTTTGACTACGCTGGGACCCAGGCTTGCTTGTCTTTGAAAGAGGAAGGTTATGAGGTTGTTTTGGTTAACTCAAACCCTGCCACTATCATGACGGACAAGGAAATTGCTGATAAGGTTTATATTGAACCAATTACACTTGAGTTTGTGACACGTATTCTTCGTAAGGAACGTCCAGATGCCTTGTTACCAACCCTTGGTGGGCAAACTGGTCTTAATATGGCCATGGAATTGTCTAAAAATGGTATTCTTGATGAGCTTGGTGTTGAGCTTCTGGGAACTAAATTATCTGCCATTGACCAAGCGGAGGACCGTGACCTCTTTAAACAATTGATGGAAGAGCTAAACCAACCCATTCCAGAATCTGAAATTGTTAATACAGTAGAAGAAGCAGTTGCCTTTGCAGCAACAATTGGCTACCCAGTCATCGTCCGTCCAGCTTTTACACTTGGTGGTACTGGTGGTGGTATGTGTGCCAACGAGGAAGAATTGCGTGAAATCGCTGAAAATGGTTTGAAATTGTCACCTGTGACCCAATGTTTGATTGAACGTTCAATCGCAGGTTTCAAGGAAATCGAATACGAAGTGATGCGTGACTCAGCTGACAATGCTTTGGTTGTTTGTAACATGGAAAACTTTGACCCAGTTGGGATTCACACAGGGGATTCCATTGTATTCGCCCCTGCGCAAACCATGTCAGACTATGAAAATCAAATGCTACGTGACGCGAGCTTGAGCATCATTCGTGCCCTCAAGATTGAAGGTGGATGTAACGTTCAGCTGGCCCTTGATCCCCACAGCTTCAAGTATTATGTTATCGAAGTAAACCCTCGTGTATCTCGTTCGTCAGCCCTAGCATCTAAAGCGACAGGATATCCGATTGCTAAATTAGCTGCCAAGATTGCAGTAGGTTTGACCTTGGATGAGGTTATTAACCCAGTTACAGGTTCAACCTATGCCATGTTTGAGCCTGCCCTTGACTATGTGGTTGCCAAAATTCCTCGTTTCCCATTTGACAAGTTTGAAAAGGGTGAACGCCGTCTTGGTACACAGATGAAGGCGACAGGAGAAGTCATGGCAATCGGTCGAAACATCGAAGAATCTCTCCTTAAGGCTTGTCGTTCCCTTGAAATTGGGGTTCATCACAATGAAATGCCTGAACTTGCAGCAGTTTCTGATGATGCCTTGATTGAAAAAGTAGTCAAGGCCCAAGATGACCGTCTCTTCTACGTATCAGAAGCCATTCGTCGTGGTTACACACCAGAAGAAATTGCTGAATTAACTAAGATTGATATCTTCTATCTCGATAAACTCCTACATATCTTTGAAATTGAGCAAGAATTGGGTGCTCATCCACAAAATCTTGAAGTTTTGAAAACTGCAAAATTGAATGGATTCTCAGACCGTAAGATTGCTGAACTTTGGGAAACGACTGCAGACCAAGTGCGCCAACTTCGTTTAGAAAACAAGATTGTCCCAGTCTACAAGATGGTTGATACCTGTGCGGCTGAGTTTGACTCTGAAACACCATACTTCTATTCAACCTATGGATGGGAAAATGAATCTATCAAGTCTGATAAGGAATCTGTACTAGTCCTAGGTTCGGGTCCAATCCGTATTGGTCAAGGGGTCGAGTTTGACTACGCAACCGTTCACTCTGTTAAGGCTATCCAGGCAGCTGGTTATGAAGCCATCATCATGAACTCAAACCCAGAGACCGTTTCTACAGACTTCTCGGTATCAGATAAGCTTTACTTTGAGCCATTGACATTCGAAGATGTTATGAATGTCATTGACTTGGAGCAACCAAAAGGAGTTATCGTTCAGTTCGGTGGTCAAACAGCTATCAACCTTGCGGAGCCATTGGCTAAAGCAGGTGTGACCATCCTTGGTACACAAGTTGCTGACCTAGACCGTGCCGAAGACCGTGACCTCTTTGAGCAAGCCTTAAAAGAATTGGATATTCCACAGCCACCAGGACAAACGGCAACCAATGAAGAAGAAGCAGTGCTTGCAGCTCGCAAGATTGGCTTCCCAGTTCTCGTTCGCCCATCTTATGTCTTAGGTGGACGTGCCATGGAAATCGTAGAAAATGAAGAAGATCTTCGTTCTTACATGCGTACAGCGGTTAAGGCTAGTCCAGACCACCCAGTTCTTGTCGACTCTTATATCGTTGGGCAAGAGTGCGAAGTCGATGCCATCTCAGACGGGGAAAATGTTCTCATCCCTGGTATCATGGAGCATATCGAACGTGCTGGTGTCCACTCAGGTGACTCAATGGCCGTTTACCCACCACAAACCTTGTCGCAAAAGGTGCAAGAAACAATCGCAGACTATACTAAACGCCTAGCAATTGGTCTTAACTGTCTTGGTATGATGAACATTCAGTTTGTCATCAAGGATGAAAAAGTCTACGTTATTGAGGTCAATCCACGTGCCAGCCGTACGGTTCCATTTCTTTCTAAAGTGACCAATATTCCTATGGCTCAAGTAGCAACTAAGCTCATTCTTGGTCAAAAACTTGAAGAACTCGGCTACCAAGATGGACTTTACCCTGAAAGCATCCGCGTTCATATCAAGGCACCTGTCTTCTCCTTTACCAAGCTAGCTAAGGTAGACAGCTTACTTGGTCCTGAAATGAAGTCAACAGGGGAAGTTATGGGTTCTGATACGACTTTGGAAAAAGCTCTCTATAAGGCCTTTGAAGCTTCTTACTTACACTTGCCAACTTTTGGTAACGTTGTATTTACCATCGCTGATGATGCCAAAGAAGAAGCCTTGGACTTGGCTCGTCGTTTCCAAAATATTGGCTATGGAATCCTCGCTACAGAAGGGACAGCAGCCTTCTTTGCCAGTCATGGATTGCAATCCCAACCTGTTGGTAAGATTGGTGATGACGATAAGGATATTCCAAGTTTTGTTCGCAAAGGAAGAATTCAAGCTATCATTAACACAGTAGGAACCAAACGAACTGCTGACGAAGATGGTGAGCAAATCCGTCGTTCAGCCATTGAACACGGAGTGCCCCTCTTCACAGCCCTAGATACAGCTAACGCCATGCTTAAAGTATTGGAAAGCCGTAGTTTTGTTACAGAAGCGATTTAAATAGAAAAAAGAGAAGGTGTAACGATCTTCTCTTTTTTGTTATATTTTTTCTTGTAAACTACTGATTAATCAGCTTTTGCGATAAGCTTTAATACTGTGGCTATACCACTCTTGCATTTCCTTTGATGGTGGTGTCATATAATCCCCATACATCTGGGTTAAAAATTGGTCATATTTTTTTGGCACAGGCAACATACGACCTTCAAACTCAGTTAAGATGAGTTCTTTAAAGGTATCAACTGGGAAGACTTCTTTCATTCCTTCTTTACCAATACCAATTCCTCCCTCATATTGAGGAGTGCTGGTTGAAGCATTTTTGACTAGCTGATCAATTTTCTTGTAAAAGTAACGGGGATTGACCACTCGGAGAGCGTACCAGCTACATAATCTTAGAAAATCTTTTAGCTTGCTATCACCGTGAACTGCGCGTGATTTTTTGATATAAGCTAGTTGACGAAGGGCCACATACTTATAACTCTTGTCGACAATGCTCAAGTCTGTAAAGCGATCAATTGGGAAGACATCGATGAAAAGGCTGGTATCATGACGCTTGTACTTAACATGGTCTTCGATAACAGTAGAAGTGTCTAAAATCGATGCGAAATTATGGAAGTACCAAGAAGAAGTGTCATATGAAAGAACCTTGTAGCGAGGGTGATTTTCTTTTTCAATAATCTTCAGTAAACGCTCATAATCCTCACGATAAAGGGAAATATCAATATCATCATCCCAAGGAATCATACCTTTGTGGCGGATAGCTCCAAGCATGGTTCCATAACTGAGAAAATAAGGAATATTATGTTTCTTACAAGTCTCATTAATATAGTCTAGCAGGGCTAGTTGAATTTCTTTAATTTCTTTTTTTCTAAATACTGCATCCTAATCCTCCAATTTGTAAGCGTGAAATTCATGACTGTAGAAGCGTTTTTCTTCTGGTGGTAGGGTCATATAATCTCCATAAAATTGTGTCAAAATAGTATCATATTTTTCAGGTGCGGGAAGGCTTAAATTCTCAAAGGGTAAATCGATTGTTTTATCGAAAGTACCACTTGGAAAGACTTCCTTTTCCTTAAATTTTGAAGGGATAAAGGCCATATACTGACCATTTTCACGACTATATTTTTGAATTTCTTTCTCGATTTTATGTGCAAAATAACGAGGAGAAACAGGTCGAAGGAGTAACCAAAAGGCTGTTCGTATCCAATCTTTTAAAAGGTTATCTTTATAGACAATATTTTTATGTTTACTGAAAGATAGAAGTTTGAAGCTTTCCAGCTTATAACAAGTATCAATGACCTTAGGATCATCAAAGCGATCCATAGGGAAAATATCGATAAAAACACCTGACTCATAGGTTTTTGTATTCCGAGTATCAATAATTTTGGTCGTACTGTCAGTTATTTTGATAAAGTTGTTAAAGTAGTTCTTATCAGTTTCTAAGGAAAGGAGCTTATATTTGCTTTTTTCCTTTTGAAAAATGTTTATAAATCGTTGGTAGTCCTCTCGAGGCATGGACAGATCAATATCGTCGTCCCAAGGAATAAAGCCCTGATGTCGAACCGCCCCAATCAGAGTACCGTAGTTAATAATATAGTTGATATTGTGCTTTTTACAGAGAGTATCAATATAATCCAAAATTTCTAATTCAATTTGTTTGGCATCTTCAATGGTTAGTTGTTTCATTCTAAACTCCTATGATTTTTTGAATTTATTTTTTAAGGCTAGGACATGGTTTAAAAATTCATAGAAAATGCTATCTTTGGTGAAGACGAGTAGACCAATATAAGAGATGGCTGATAGCAAGACAATCAAACCAGTATTAATCAAAAATGGCAAATTAATGACCATATCCACAGGATACAAGAAATTAATCAGGAAATAGATTCCTACAAAGGAAAGTGAAAAGAGAGAGTATCGAATAGTATAGCTAAAGATATGTCCTAAGTGGATGAGCTGTTTTCTATGGATGAAAATGATATAGAAAACAAGTAGAGAGGCCTCTGATAGCATAGTTGTCAGTAAATAGTATTCAGGAGCCACGATATTGTTGAAAAAGAGGAGACTGTTTAAGCCTAAATTGAGTAATCCTGCAAAGACTGTATAGACTGTGATACGTTTTTCATAGCCATTTGTAAAGAGAATTTGGGAACCAAGAATGGTATCTAGTGCCAGGATAATCGTACGAAAAGCGAAGAGAGAGGTTAAGATACCACCTCCGACATATTTTTCACTACCGTAAAGTAGGATGGCATTTGGTCCTAAAACCATGAGTCCAAAGCTCAGTGGAATGATAAAGAAGTTAAAGATTCGACTGCCTCTGTTAACAAGGGCGACATAAGCTTCTTTATCGCCTTTTCCTAGATAGTAACTGAGACGAGGCACACTCACTCCGATAGCTCCTGTTACAACCCCAGCTATAACGGTCACAATTCGCTGAGCCATGGTATAGTAACTAACGTTGACATCAATCCCTGTTTTAACGAGGAAGAGGCGATCTAAAAAAGTGAAGAGCATATTGGCATTAGCAAAGACCAACATGGCTGTTAGAGGGAGAAAGAGCGGTTTAAAATCACTTATGTGGATTTTAACAAGTTTGATCTCTCTTTTGATCCAAAAATAACTAATCAGGTAGTTAATTAGTGTCGATAAACTCATCACAAGTGTATAGACAACAATATCGTGTTCATTTTTAACAAATAAGAAAATAGAGACCAGCATCAGGATACGGATGAAGGCAGTTTTGTAAAAGAGAAAACTATAATTTTCCAGAGCTTCATTGACCCATTCGATTGAAAAAATCTGGGCAATGAGTTGAATCCCCATAACAAGGTAGACCTTTTTGATGATTGGATTATCTGTAAAGAAGAGAGGATAGGCAAGGATATAGACAGCGGTAGTCAAAATTGTACAAGCAATGCACAAATAAAAAAGACTGGAGAAGGTTCTATTCAGATCTTTTTTGTTATCCTTGACATTACTGATGGCCCGTAAACCGTAGTTATAGACCCCATAAGTTGCAAAGGGTAAGAAAAATGACAAAATTGTGTCGACAGAGTTGAAGTAACCATAGTCAGTTCGGTCCAAGACACGCGCGACGTAGGTACCAGTTAGGATGGGAAAAATAATATTTAAGACACGAATTCCCATGTAAGATAGAGCATTTAATTTTATACTTTTCATTCAATTTACCTCGTTTTTCATTATATCATAAAGTCAGCTAATAAGAAATGAAGGGCAGTAATACTCTTCGAAAATCAAATTCAAACCACGTCAGCGTCGCCTTACCGTACTCAAGTACAGCTTACGGCTAGCTTCCTAGTTTGCTTTTTGATTTTCATTGAGTATAAGTCAAGTAATCACTTTGAAGTCTCAAATCTTAATTTTAAGTTTTCTTTAAGGAAAGTATATTATTCTGAAGAACTCTAAAATTTCACAGCCATTTATTGGTAATGACTACAGAATTCCTAGTCATTACTAGAAATGGACTAGTTTCTTTGAATAATAGAACTCCTTAATCCTCCTATTCTAGAACGGGATGACTAGTATTTCTTTTATGATAGAACTAGATTGTGGTATAATAGAGAGAATAAGTTTTTTTAGTAAGACAAAGGAGAAAATAGATGATTTATGCAGGAATTCTTGCTGGTGGAACTGGCACACGCATGGGAATCAGTAACTTGCCAAAACAATTTTTAGAGCTAGGTGATCGACCTATTTTGATTCATACAATTGAAAAATTTGTCTTGGAACCAAGTATTGAAAAAATTGTAGTTGGGGTTCATGGAGACTGGGTTTCTCATGCAGAAGATCTTGTAGATAAATATCTTCCTCTTCATAAGGAACGTATCATCATTACAAAGGGTGGTGCTGACCGCAATACGAGTATTGAGAAAATCATTGAAGCCATTGATGCTTATCGTCCGCTTACTCCAGAGGATATCGTTGTTACCCACGATTCTGTTCGTCCATTTATTACGCTTCGCATGATTCAGGACAATATCCAACTTGCCCAAAATCATGACGCAGTGGACACAGTGGTAGAAGCGGTTGATACTATCGTTGAAAGTACCAATGGTCAATTTATTACAGATATTCCAAATCGTGCTCACCTTTATCAAGGACAAACACCTCAAACATTCCGTTGCAAGGACTTCATGGACCTTTATGGATCTCTTTCTGATGAAGAGAAGGAAATCTTGACAGATGCATGTAAAATCTTTGTGATCAAAGGAAAAGATGTAGCCTTGGCCAAGGGTGAATACTCAAATCTGAAGATTACAACCGTAACAGATTTGAAGATTGCAAAAAGTATGATTGAGAAAGACTAGTAAAATGATTAATCAAATTTATCAACTAACTAAGCCTAAGTTTATCAATGTCAAATATCAGGAAGAGGCTATTGACCAAGAGAATCATATCCTCATCCGCCCTAATTATATGGCGGTCTGTCATGCGGATCAGCGTTACTACCAGGGGAAACGTGATCCCAAGGTTTTGAATAAAAAACTTCCAATGGCAATGATTCACGAGTCGTGTGGAACCGTTATTTCTGACCCTACAGGAACCTACGAAGTTGGTCAAAAAGTTGTCATGATTCCGAATCAGCCTCCTATGCAGAGCGATGAAGAATTCTATGAGAACTACATGACAGGGACCCATTTCTTGTCTAGTGGTTTTGATGGCTTTATGAGAGAGTTTGTTTCTCTCCCTAAAGACCGTGTGGTGGCTTATGATGCTATCGAAGACACGGTTGCAGCGATTACAGAGTTTGTCAGTGTCGGTATGCATGCCATGAATCGCTTATTGACCCTTGCTCATAGCAAGCGGGACCGAATCGCCGTTATCGGAGATGGAAGTCTAGCATTTGTGGTTGCCAATATTATCAACTATACTTTGCCAGAAGCAGAGATTGTGGTTATTGGTCGTCATTGGGAAAAGTTGGAACTCTTCTCTTTTGCCAAAGAATGCTATATTACTGATAATATTCCTGAAGATTTGGCCTTTGACCATGCTTTTGAGTGTTGTGGTGGTGATGGTACTGGACCAGCTATAAATGACCTGATTCGCTACATTCGTCCTCAGGGAACGATTCTCATGATGGGAGTTAGCGAGTATAAAGTGAATCTCAATACACGCGATGCCTTAGAAAAAGGTTTGCTCTTGGTTGGGTCATCTCGTTCTGGTCGCATTGATTTTGAAAATGCCATCCAAATGATGGAAGTCAAGAAATTTGCAAATCGTCTTAAAAATATCCTTTATCTAGAAGAACCTGTAAGAGAAATTAAAGATATTCACCGTGTCTTTGCAACCGATTTAAACACAGCCTTTAAAACCGTGTTTAAGTGGGAAGTATAAGTGCTGGAGGTTAATTGTGGAGAAAATCATTAAAGAAAAAATTTCTTCCCTACTTAGTCAAGAAGAGGAAGTCCTCAGTGTTGAACAACTGGGGGGAATGACCAATCAAAATTATTTGGTCAAAACAACAAATAAGCAATACATTGTTAAATTCTTTGGTAAAGGGACAGAAAAGCTGATCAATCGTCAAGATGAAAAGTACAATCTTGAACTACTAAAGGATTTAGACTTAGATGTAAAAAATTATCTTTTTGATATTGAAGCTGGTATCAAAGTAAATGAGTATATCGAATCTGCGATTACGCTTGATTCAACGTCAATCAAGACCAAATTTGATAAAATTGCTCCAATATTACAAACTATTCATGCTTCTGGCAAGGAATTAAGAGGAGAATTTGCTCCTTTTGAAGAAATCAAAAAATACGAATCCTTGATTGAAGAGAAAATCCCTTATACCAACTATGAAGCTGTTCGAGAAGAAGTCTTCTCCTTAGAGAAAAGACTGGCTGACTTAGGTGTTGACAGAAAATCTTGTCATATTGATTTGGTGCCTGAAAACTTTATCGAGTCACCACAAGGACGACTTTATCTGATTGACTGGGAATATTCATCAATGAACGATCCAATGTGGGATTTGGCTGCTCTCTTTTTAGAGTCTGAATTCACTCGTCAAGAGGAAGAAGACTTCTTGTCTCACTATGAGAGTGAGCAAACACCTGTCTCTCGTGAAAAGATTGCCATTTATAAAATTTTACAAGATGCTATTTGGAGTCTATGGACAGTCTACAAAGAAGAGCAAGGTGCAGATTTTGGTGACTATGGTGTGAGTCGTTACCAAAGATCTGTTAAAGGTTTGTCATATTATGGAGGTTCAGATGAAAAATAAAAATGGAGTTTCTTTTGGTCTACTCTCAGGTATTTTCTGGGGATTAGGTCTAACAATTAGTGCTTATATCTTTTCAATTTTTACAGATTTGTCGCCCTTTGTGGTGGCTGCTGCTCATGATTTCTTGAGTATCTTTATCTTACTAGCTTTTCTTTTAGTGAAAGAAGGAAAAGTTCGTCTCTCAATTTTCTTAAATATTCGCAATGTTAGTGTGATCATCGGAGCCTTATTAGCAGGTCCTATCGGTATGCAGGCCAATCTTTATGCAGTTAAGTATATCGGAAGTTCCTTAGCTTCATCGGTATCTGCTATCTACCCTGCAGTTTCAGTTTTACTAGCTTTCTTCTTTTTGAAGCACAAGATTTCAAAAAATACTGTGTTTGGGATTGTCTTGATTATTGGAGGGATTATTGCTCAAACTTATAAGGTTGAACAGGTTAATTCTTTCTACATTGGGATTCTTTGTGCATTGGTTTGTGCTATTGCATGGGGAAGTGAGAGTGTTCTTAGCTCCTTTGCCATGGAAAGTGAATTGAGTGAAATCGAAGCCCTCTTAATCCGTCAAGTGACTTCATTCTTGTCCTATCTTGTAATTGTGCTCTTCTCTCATCAGTCATTTGCAGAAGTGGCCAATGGGCAATTGCTAGGTCTTATGATTGTCTTTGCAGCCTTTGATATGATTTCCTACTTGGCTTACTATATCGCTATCAATCGCTTGCAACCTGCTAAAGCTACAGGATTGAACGTGAGTTATGTAGTTTGGACTGTCTTGTTTGCAGTTGTTTTCTTAGGTGCACCGCTAGATATGCTGACAATTATTACGTCACTTGTCGTTATTGCTGGAGTTTATATTATTATTAAAGAATAAAGGAGATTTGTGTGAAAGCCATCATCTTAGCAGCGGGATTGGGAACTCGCTTGCGTCCTATGACTGAAAATACCCCTAAGGCCTTGGTTCAGGTTAATCAAAAACCCCTGATTGAATACCAAATTGAGTTTCTCAAAGAAAAAGGAATCAATGAAATCATCATCATCGTTGGTTATCTTAAAGAACAATTCGATTATTTAAAAGAGAAATATGGAGTTCGACTCGTTTTCAATGATAAATACGCTGATTACAATAACTTTTACTCCCTATATCTTGTAAAAGAAGAGTTGGCCAACAGTTATGTTATTGATGCCGACAATTATCTCTTTAAAAATATGTTCCGCAATGATTTGACTCGTTCGACTTATTTTAGTGTTTATCGTGAAGATTGTACCAATGAATGGTTCTTGGTCTATGGAGATGACTACAAGGTTCAAGATATTACTGTTGATAGCAAGGCAGGTCGCATCCTTAGTGGTGTATCCTTCTGGGATGCTCCAACAGCAGAAAAGATTGTTAGCTTTATCGACAAGGCCTATGCAAGTGGTGAATTTGTTGATCTCTACTGGGACAATATGGTTAAGGATAATATCAAAGAGCTAGATGTCTATGTTGAAGAATTAGAAGGCAATAGCATCTATGAAATTGATAGTGTCCAAGACTATCATAAATTAGAAGAAATTCTTAAAAACGAAAATTAAAGGGCTCTTTGTCAACTGTAGTGGGTTGATGAAAAGCTAAGATCTAGAAAGGACGAAATTTGTCCTTTCTTTTTTGATGTTGAGAGCGATAAAAATCCGTTTTTTGAAGTTTTCAAAGTTCCGAAAACCAAAGGCATTTCGCTTGATAAGTTTAATGAGATTATTAGTCGCCTCCAATTTGGCGTTAGAATAGGGTAATTGAAGAGCGTTGACTATTTTCTCATTATCCTTGAGAAAAGTTTTAAAGACGGTCTGAAAAAGAGGATGAACCTGCTTAAGATTGTCCTCAATGAGTCCGAAGAATTTCTCAGGGTCCTTGTTCTGAAAGTGAAAAAGTAAGAGCTGATAGACATTGTAGTGGTGTTTCAAGTCTTCTGAATAGCTCAAAAGCTTGTCTAGAATTTCTTTATTTGTTAAGTGCATACGAAAAGTAGGGCGATAAAATCGTTTATCACTCAGTTTACGACTATCCTGTTGAATGAGCTTCCAGTAACGTTTGATGGCCTTGTATTCATGAGATTTTCGATCGAACTGATTCATGATTTGAACACGGACACGACTCATAGCACGGCTGAGATGTTGGACAATGTGAAAGCGGTCGAGAACGATTTTAGCGTTAGGAAAAAGTTTTCTGGCAATATCGTAGTAGGGGCTAAACATATCCATAGTAATGATTTTCACTCGACATCGGACGGCTCTATCATATTTAAGAAAGTGATCTCGAATGACAGCTTGTGTTCTACCTTCAAGAACGGTGATAATGTTGAGATTATCAAAGTCTTGTGCAATGAAACTCATCTTTCCTTTAGTGAAGGCATACTCGTCCCAGGACATAATCTCAGGAAGACGAGAAAAATCATGCTTAAAGTTGAAATCATTGAGCTTTCGAATGACAGTTGAAGTTGAGATGGAAAGCTGATGGGCAATATCGGTCATAGAAGTCTTTTCAATCAACTTTTGCGCAATTTTTTGGTTGATAATACGAGGAATTTGATGATTCTTCTTGACGAGTGAGGTCTCGGAGACCATTATTTTAGAGCAATGATAGCACTTGAAACGACGCTTTTTAAGGAGGATTCTGGTAGGCATACCAGTTGTTTCGAGGTAAGGAATTTTCGACGGTTTTTGAAAGTCATATTTCTTCATTTGACTTCTGCAATCAGGGCAAGATGGGGCCTCATAATCCAGTTTAGCGATGATTTCCTTGTGTGTATCCCTATTGATGATATCCATAAATTGGATATTTGAGTCTTTGATATCGAGTAGTTTTGTGATAAAATGTAATTGTTCCATATGAATCTTTCTAATGAGTTGTTTGGTCGCTTTTCATTATAGGTCATATGGGACTTTTTTTCTACACAAAATAGGCTCCATAATATCCATAGGGGATTTACCCACTACAAATATTATAGAGCCAATTAAAGATTCTAACATCTGGCTGAAATAGTCGGATGTTTTTTTGATTTTTTACGAATAAATAGATGAGTAGAAAAAGAAATGGAGATATTTATGAAAATCACAAACTATGAAATCTATAAGTTGAAAAAATCAGGTTTGACCAATCAACAGGTTTTGAAGGTCCTAGAATATGGTGAAAATTTCGATCAAGAACTGTTGTTAGGAGATATTGCAGATATATCAGGTTGCAGAAATCCAGCTGTTTTTATGGAACGTTATTTTCAGATAGACGATGCGCATTTGGAGAAGGAGTTTCAAAAATTTCCATCTTTCTCTATTTTAGATGACTGTTACCCTTGGGATTTGAGTGAAATATATGATGCGCCTGTACTTTTATTTTACAAGGGAAATCTTGACCTCTTGAAATTTCCTAAGGTAGCGGTCGTAGGAAGTCGTGCTTGTAGCAAACAGGGAGTTAAGTCAGTTGAAAAAGTCATTCAGGGATTGGAAAATGAACTGGTTATCGTCAGTGGATTAGCCAGGGGCATTGACACAGCAGCTCATATGGCAGCTCTTCAGAATGGCGGAAAAACCATTGCAGTGATTGGAACAGGACTGGATGTGTTTTATCCTAAAGCCAATAAACGCTTGCAAGACTACATCGGCAATGACCATCTGGTTCTCAGTGAGTATGGACCAGACGAACAACCTCTGAAATTTCATTTTCCTGCCCGTAATCGCATCATTGCTGGACTTTGTCGTGGTGTGATCGTAGCAGAGGCTAAGATGCGCTCAGGTAGTCTCATTACCTGTGAGCGAGCA
Organism: Streptococcus mitis SK1080; assembly: GCF_000220085.1. Classification (GTDB taxonomy): domain Bacteria; phylum Bacillota; class Bacilli; order Lactobacillales; family Streptococcaceae; genus Streptococcus; species Streptococcus mitis_K. Next base: position 46,721 of record NZ_AFQV01000017.1, read on the forward strand.
ATGGAGGAAGGGCGAGATGTTTTTGCTATTCCTGGTAGCATTTTAGATGGACTATCAGACGGTTGCCATCATTTGATTCAAGAAGGGGCAAAATTGGTCACCAGAGGGCAGGATGTGCTTGCGGAATTTGAATTTTAAGACAAAATTTCTCTTTCTAAACCAACTTTTCTTCTATATATAGGAGCTAAGTCTTGACAGTTATGGCAAAATGGTTTACACTTTATAAAGTTTATTACTTTGAAAAGGTGTGATACTGTGGCTACGGCAACAAAAAAGAAAAAATCAACAGTTAAAAAAAATCTAGTCATCGTGGAGTCGCCTGCTAAGGCCAAGACGATTGAAAAATACCTCGGCAGAAACTACAAGGTTTTAGCCAGTGTCGGCCATATTCGGGATTTGAAGAAATCCAGTATGTCCGTCGATATTGAAAATAATTATGAACCGCAATATATCAATATCCGAGGAAAAGGTCCTCTCATCAATGACTTGAAAAAAGAAGCCAAAAAAGCTAATAAAGTCTTTCTGGCGAGTGACCCGGACCGTGAAGGAGAAGCGATTTCTTGGCATTTGGCCCATATTCTCAACTTGGATGAAAATGATGCCAACCGTGTGGTCTTCAATGAAATCACCAAGGATGCGGTCAAAAATGCTTTTAAAGAACCTCGTAAGATTGATATGGACTTGGTCGATGCCCAACAGGCTCGTCGTGTCCTAGACCGCTTGGTAGGCTATTCGATTTCGCCTATTTTGTGGAAGAAGGTCAAGAAGGGCTTATCAGCAGGGCGCGTACAGTCCATTGCGCTTAAACTTATCATTGATCGTGAGAATGAAATCAATGCTTTTCAGCCAGAAGAATACTGGACAGTTGATGCTGTCTTTAAAAAGGGAACCAAGCAATTTCAGGCATCCTTCTATGGAGTAGATGGTAAAAAGCTAAAACTGACTAGCAATGACGAGGTTAAGGAAGTCTTGTCTCGTCTGGCTAGTAAAGATTTTTCAGTAGATCAGGTGGATAAGAAAGAGCGCAAACGTAATGCTCCTTTACCTTATACCACTTCATCTATGCAGATGGATGCTGCTAATAAAATCAATTTCCGTACTCGAAAGACCATGATGGTTGCGCAGCAGCTCTATGAGGGGATCAATATCGGTTCTGGTGTGCAAGGTTTGATTACCTATATGCGTACTGATTCGACTCGTATCAGTCCAGTAGCGCAAAATGAAGCAGCAAGTTTCATTACGGACCGTTTTGGTAGCAAGTATTCTAAGCATGGTAGCAAGGTCAAAAATGCTTCTGGAGCTCAGGATGCCCACGAGGCTATTCGTCCGTCTAGTGTCTTTAATACACCTGAAAGTATTGCTAAGTATTTGGACAAGGATCAGCTCAAGCTTTATACCCTTATCTGGAATCGTTTTGTGGCTAGTCAGATGACAGCTGCTGTCTTTGATACCATAGCTGTTAAATTGTCTCAAAATGGGGTTCAATTTGCTGCCAATGGTAGTCAGGTTAAGTTTGATGGTTATCTTGCCATTTATAATGATTCTGACAAGAATAAAATGTTACCAGATATGTCTGTTGGAGATGTGGTCAAGCAGGTTAATAGTAAACCAGAGCAACATTTCACCCAACCACCTGCTCGCTATTCTGAAGCGACACTGATCAAGACCTTGGAGGAAAATGGGGTTGGACGTCCGTCAACATATGCTCCAACCATTGAAACCATTCAGAAACGTTATTATGTTCGCCTTGCAGCCAAACGCTTTGAACCAACAGAGTTGGGAGAAATTGTTAACAAGCTCATCGTTGAATATTTCCCAGATATCGTAAACGTGACCTTCACAGCTGAAATGGAAGGCAAGCTAGATGATGTCGAAGTCGGAAAAGAGCAGTGGCAACGTGTTATAGACGCCTTTTACAAACCATTCTCTAAAGAAGTTGCCAAGGCTGAAGAAGAAATGGAAAAAATCCAAATCAAGGATGAACCAGCTGGATTTGATTGTGAAGTGTGTGGCAGTCCAATGGTCATTAAACTTGGTCGTTTTGGTAAGTTCTACGCTTGTAGCAATTTCCCAGATTGCCGTCATACCCAAGCAATCGTGAAAGAGATTGGTGTTGAGTGTCCAAGTTGTCATCAGGGACAAATCATTGAGCGTAAAACCAAACGCAATCGCCTCTTCTATGGTTGCAATCGCTATCCGGAATGTGAATTTACCTCTTGGGACAAGCCTGTTGGTCGTGACTGTCCAAAATGTGGCAACTTCCTCATGGAGAAAAAAGTCCGTGGTGGTGGCAAGCAGGTTGTTTGCAGCAATGGTGATTACGAAGAAGAAAAGATTAAATAAGAGGAGAGTCCTGAAAGTGAATTTCAGGCTCTTTTGGTTGGAACTTGACAAAATTCATCATTTTATGCGAAACTAGAAGAAGATTATTTTAATTAGGAGTAGTTATGCGTCTTATCTATCTGATAATTGGTTTTTTATCACTGGCCTTGGCAATTGTTGGGGTTGTTTTACCCTTGTTGCCTACAACGCCTTTCCTTTTGTTGTCTATTGCTTGTTTCTCCAGAAGTTCCAAGCGTTTCGAAGATTGGCTTTATCATACCAAGCTCTATCAAGCATATGTTGCTGATTTTCGCGAGACTAAGTCTATTGCGCGTGAACGAAAGAAAAAAATCATCGTTTCTATCTACATCTTGATGGGAATTTCCATTTATTTTGCACCTCTTTTACCAGTCAAAATCGGTCTGGGTGCCTTGACCATCTTTATCACCTACTATCTCTTCAAGGTCATTCCGGACAAAGAATAAAAAATAGTATCTGTTTTCCTTGATAAAATTGAAAACATATTTACAACAATATGATATAATAAATTTAAAGTAATCTTCAAGGAGAATCAAATGATTTACGAATTTTGTGCTGAAAATGTGACCTTGCTTGAAAAAGCGATGCAGGCTGGAGCTCGTCGAATCGAACTCTGTGATAATCTAGCAGTGGGAGGAACAACACCCAGCTATGGAGTAACCAAGGCAGCGGTTGAATTGGCAGCTAACTACAATACGACCATCATGACCATGATTCGTCCACGTGGTGGCGACTTTGTCTACAATGACCTAGAAATTGCTATCATGCTAGAAGACATTCGGTTGGCTGCTCAGGCTGGAAGTCAAGGGGTTGTATTTGGGGCTTTAACTGCTGATAAGAAGTTGGATAAGACTAATCTGGAGAAGTTGATAGCTGCGTCAAAAGGAATGGAAATTGTCTTTCATATGGCCTTTGATGAATTGAGCGAAGAAGACCAGTTAGAAGCTATTGACTGGCTCAGCCAAGCTGGAGTAACTCGTATCTTAACTCGTGCTGGTGTGTCTGGCGATTCCTTAGAAAAACGTTTTGCTCACTATCACAGAATTTTGGAACATGCTAAAGGTAAGATTAAAATTCTACCAGGTGGGGGGATTGACCTTGACAACCGTCAAACCTTTATCGATCAGCTAGGCGTGACACAATTGCACGGAACCAAGGTTGTCTTTTAAAAAATAGAAAGGAACTGCTAGCTTTTGATAGCAGTTTTCACTTATGTTTGAAATTTTTAAATCCTATCAGTTTAATCAAGAAAAGGCTCGTGCCTATGGTTTTGTAAAAAATGGGGAAGTCTGGACCAATAGTTGCCAGATTTTGGAGGGTGACTTTGTCATGGTTTTGTCCATCACCGCTGATAATGTGCGTTTTCAGGTCTTTGATCAGGAAATGGGTGACCTCTATCCTCAAGTTCATATGGAAAGTATGACAGGAAGTTTTGTTGGAAATGTCCGTGAGGCTTGTCTGGAGATTCTCTACCAGATTCGGAAAGCTTGTTTTGATGTGCAAGATTTTGTCTGTCCTCAGACTAAGCGTATCATGGCTCAGATTCAGGAAAAATATGGTAATCAGTTGGAGTATCTGTGGGAAAAATCACCTGATACGGCAGTGTTAAGACATGAAGGCAATAAAAAATGGTATGCTGTTTTGATGAGAATACCTTGGGATAAGCTGGAAAAGGGTAGAGAAGGTCTAGTCGAAGCAGTCAACCTCAAACATGATCAAGTAGTGGACCTGCTTTCACAAAAGGGCATTTATCCAGCTTTTCATATGAACAAACGCTACTGGATTAGTGTGGCTTTTGATGATACGTTGTCAGATGAAATGGTACTGGAATTGATAGAAAAAAGTTGGAATTTAACTTCTAAAAAATGATACATTTCAAGATTTTTCAAGAACTTTCAATTAGCAAAATATTCTCTACTGAAGAAATTTTCAGAAAATATTGGATTTTTTCTTGACAAGTACTTTTGCCTATGCTAAAATACTAAACAAGATATCAAACGAAGGAGAAAGTCAAACATGAAAACAGCTAAGTTTAATCAATTTGCTTTGTTGTTGAGGTACTCGGGCTAGTGCAAAAAGCATTAGTCCTGTTTGGCTTACCAAGCGGGAGTAAATCAACATCTCGCTTGGGTTTCTGAGCGAGATGTTTTTTTAAAACCACATTTGGAAAAGGGGAAATCTTATGAGAACAGTTGAATTTCTAGATACCAGCCTTCGGGATGGAGAGCAGACACCTGGTGTTAATTTTTCAATCAAGGAAAAAATTGCCATTGCAAGGCAGCTGGAGAAATGGGGAATTTCAGCCATTGAAGCCGGTTTTCCGGCGGCGAGTCCTGATTCATTTACAGCAGTTCAGGAGATTGCTAAAGTATTGAAGAAAACAGCGGTGACTGGTTTGGCACGCTCTGTCAAGTCTGATATTGATGCATGTTATGAGGCCCTCAAGGATGCCAAGTATCCACAGGTTCACGTCTTTATCGCTACCAGTCCAATTCATCGTAAGTATAAGCTCAATAAGAGCAAGGAAGAGATTCTAGAAGCTATTACGGAGCATGTTTCTTATGCCCGTTCTAAGTTTGAGATAGTCGAATTCTCTCCTGAGGATGCGACTAGAACAGAGTTGGATTTTCTCTTGCAAGTTGTTCAAACAGCGGTTGATGCAGGGGCGTCTTATATCAATATCCCTGACACGGTTGGTTTTACCACACCAGAGGAATATGGGAATATCTTCAAGTATCTGATTGACAATGTTAAAACCGACCGTCAGATTATCTATTCGCCTCACTGTCATGATGATCTTGGAATGGCAGTGGCTAATAGCCTTGCTGCCGTCAAGAATGGGGCAGGACGTGTTGAAGGAACCATCAATGGTATTGGTGAGAGAGCTGGAAATGCTGCTTTGGAAGAAATAGCAGTGGCGCTCAATATTCGCCAAGATTACTACCAAGCAGAAACCAGTATTGTCCTAAATGAGACCATCAATACGTCAGAAATGGTTTCTCGCTTCTCAGGTATCCCAGTTCCTAAAAACAAGGCTGTGGTTGGAGGTAATGCCTTCTCTCACGAATCTGGTATTCACCAAGACGGAGTCCTTAAAAATCCTCTTACTTATGAGATTATCACACCTGAATTGGTCGGTGTTAAGAGTAATAGTCTTCCGCTTGGAAAATTGTCTGGTCGCCATGCCTTTGTTGAGAAACTAAGAGAACTAGCCCTAGACTTTACAGAAGAGGACATCAAACCACTCTTTGCTAAGTTCAAGGCTCTGGCTGATAAGAAACAAGAAATCACAGATGCAGATATTCGAGCGCTGGTCGCTGGAACCATGGTTGAAAACCCAGAAGGCTTCCATTTTGATGATTTACAACTGCAAACTCATGCAGATAATGACATTGAAGCGCTTGTTAGCCTGGCTAATATGGATGGTGAGAAAGTCGAATTTAATGCGACAGGACAAGGTTCTGTTGAGGCTATCTTCAACGCTATTGACAAATTCTTCAATCAATCCGTTCGCTTGGTGTCTTACACTATTGATGCGGTGACGGATGGAATCGATGCCCAAGCTCGGGTCTTGGTCACTGTTGAAAATAGAGATACAGAAACCATCTTTAATGCAGCAGGGCTTGATTTCGATGTGTTGAAGGCTTCGGCTATTGCCTATATAAACGCTAATACCTTTGTTCAAAAAGAAAATGCTGGTGAGATGGGACGCAGTGTTTCCTATCGTGACATGCCTAGTGTGTAAAGGAGAAGGCTATGACAAAGAAAATAGTAGCTCTAGCAGGAGATGGAATTGGCCCAGAAATCATGGAGGCTGGTTTAGAAGTCCTGGAAGCTCTAGCTGAAAAAACAGGTTTTGACTATGAGATTGATAGACGACCTTTTGGAGGTGCAGGTATCGATGCTGCAGGGCATCCCTTACCTGATGAAACCCTCAAAGCATGTAGAGAAGCAGATGCCATTCTCCTAGCTGCTATCGGTAGTCCTCAGTATGATGGGGCAGTGGTTCGGCCTGAACAAGGCTTGCTGGCTCTCCGTAAGGAACTCAGTCTCTATGCTAATATTCGCCCTGTAAAAATCTTTGACAGTCTTAAGCATTTGTCACCTCTTAAACCAGAACGAATTGCTGGTGTAGACTTTGTTGTGGTGCGGGAGTTGACAGGTGGGATTTATTTTGGGGATCATATTCTTGAAGAGAGAAAAGCGCGTGATATCAATGACTATAGCTATGAGGAAGTGGAGCGAATTATTCGCAAAGCCTTTGAAATTGCAAGAAATAGCAGAAAAATCGTTACTAGTATCGATAAGCAAAATGTTCTAGCGACCTCAAAACTCTGGCGGAAAGTAGCTGAGGAAGTTGCGCAGGATTTCCCAGATGTAACCTTGGAACATCAGCTGGTTGACTCAGCTGCTATGCTTATGATTACCAATCCTGCTAAGTTTGATGTTATCGTGACAGAGAATCTTTTCGGAGATATCTTATCTGATGAATCAAGCGTTCTATCTGGCACACTTGGGGTTATGCCATCAGTCAGTCATTCTGAAAATGGACCAAGTCTCTATGAACCTATTCACGGTTCAGCACCTGATATTGCTGGTCAAGGAATTGCAAATCCTATCTCCATGATTTTATCAGTGGCCATGATGTTGAGAGATAGTTTTGGACGTTATAAGGATGCGGAGCGTATCGAGCATGCTGTTGAGGCAAGTTTAGCGGCTGGCGTTTTAACGAGAGATTTAGGAGGACAGGCTTCGACCAAGGAAATGATGGAAGCTATTATTGCAAGGTTATGAAGTTAGACGAAAAAATTACTCTAGTACTTTTGATTTGGAATGTCATGGTTTTCTTGATTTATGGTATTGACAAATTCAAGGCAAGGAGAAGAGCTTGGCGCATCCCTGAGAAAATCTTACTCATTTTAGCCTTTACTGGTGGTGGTTTTGGTGCCTGGCTAGCAGGAATCACTTTTCACCACAAGACTCGAAAATGGTACTTTAAAACAGTTTGGTTTCTTGGGATGGTGACTACACTAGTAGCCTTATATGTTATTTGGAGGTAATGGATGGCAGGAAAATCGATTTTTGATAAATTATGGAACCGTCATGTCATCACAGGAGAAGAGGGGCAGCCCCAACTCATGTATGTGGACCAGCACTATATTCACGAGGTGACCAGTCCTCAGGCTTTTCAAGGATTACGAGACGCAGGACGCAGATTGAGACGTCCAGACTTGACATTTGGAACCTTTGACCACAATGTCCCGACGGTCAATATCTACGATATTCGAGATGTCATTTCCAAGGCGCAAATTGATAAGCTAGCTGAAAATGTTGAGGAGTTTGGGATTGAACATGCAGCCCATGGTTCTGAAAAGCAAGGAATCGTTCACATGGTTGGTCCAGAAACAGGACGAACCCAACCAGGAAAATTCATCGTCTGTGGAGATAGCCACACAGCAACCCATGGAGCTTTCGGAGCAATCGCCTTTGGAATTGGGACCAGTGAGGTCGAACATGTCTTTGCGACACAGACACTCTGGCAGGTCAAACCCAAGAAAATGCTGGTGGAATTTACAGGTGTTCCTCAAAAGGGAGTTTATTCCAAGGATTACATTTTAGCCTTGATTGCCAAGTACGGCGTTGCTTGCGGCGTTGGCTACGTGGTGGAATATCGTGGACAAGCGATTGATGCACTGAGCATGGAAGAGCGAATGACCATCTGCAATATGTCCATCGAGTTTGGATCTAAGATGGGAATCATGAATCCGGACCAAACCACCTATGATTATCTCAAGGGACGAGAATGTGTTCCAGCGGACTTTGAAGAGGCTGTGGCGGATTGGAAAACCCTTGTCAGTGATGAGGATGCCGTTTATGATAAGGTTATCCAGATGGATGTCTCAGGATTGGCTCCCATGGTAACTTGGGGAACCAATCCCGCTATGGGGGTTGACTTTGACAGTAGCTTCCCAGAAATTAAAGATATGAATGATGAGCGAGCTTACAACTACATGGACTTAGAGCCAGGTCAAAAGCCAGCGGATATTGAACTAGGCTATATCTTTATCGGCTCATGTACTAATGCTCGTCTCAGTGACTTGCAGCTGGCTGCGAGATTTGTCAAAGGAAAGAAAATTGCTCCTAACTTAACAGCTATCGTAGTCCCAGGCTCTCGTCCTGTAAAACGAGCTGCTGAGAAGTTAGGCTTGGACAAGGTTTTCTTAGATGCTGGCTTTGAATGGAGAGACCCAGGTTGCTCTATGTGCCTAGGAATGAATCCTGACAAGGTTCCAGATGGCGTTCACTGTGCCTCAACCAGCAACCGCAACTTTGAAGACAGACAGGGATTTGGGGCTAAGACCCATCTCTGCAGTCCAGCCATGGCGGCTGCAGCAGCTATCGCAGGGCGCTTCGTAGATGTTCGGCAAATGCCAGAAGCCCAGTAAGGAGAGGATATGGAGAAATTTACAGTTTATACGGGAACGACCGTTCCTCTTATGAATGATAATATCGATACCGATCAAATCCTACCTAAGCAGTTTCTCAAGTTAATAGATAAGAAAGGCTTTGGTAAGTACCTCATGTATGCTTGGCGTTATCTGGACGACAAGTATACTGAGGACCCAGACTTTGTCTTTAACCGACCTGAATATCGGAAAGCCAGTATCCTCATCTCAGGGAATAACTTTGGGGCAGGTTCTTCGAGGGAACACGCGGCTTGGGCTCTAGCAGACTATGGTTTTAAAGTCGTGATTGCAGGATCTTTCGGTGATATTCATTACAATAATGAACTCAATAATGGCATGTTGCCCATTGTCCAGCCTAGAGAGGTTAGAGAGAAACTAGCTCAGCTACAACCAAGTGACCAGGTAACTGTGGACTTGGAACAACAGAAAATCATCTCACCAGTTGGAGAATTCACTTTCGAAATCGATAGCGAGTGGAAACACAAGCTCTTAAATGGTTTGGATGATATCGGAATTACCTTGCAGTATGAAGATTTGATTGCTGCTTATGAAAAACAACGACCAGCCTACTGGCAGGATTAGAAGAAAATTAGAAAAGGAAATAGAACTATGACAAAACACATTCAATGGAAGGGAACACTTTCACAAGAAGGCTATGACATTTTAAAAGGTGAGGGTGGATGTATCGTTTGCCCAACAAAAGTTGGTTATATCATCATGACTAGTGACAAGGCTGGTCTTGAACGCAAGTTCGCAGCCAAAGAGCGTAACCGTAACAAACCAGGTGTTGTTCTCTGCGGTAGCATGGATGAGCTTCGTGCTTTAGCACAACTCAACCCAGAAATTGAAGCCTTCTACCAAAAACATTGGGATGAAGATATTCTTCTTGGTTGTATCCTTCCTTGGAAACCAGAAGCCTTTGAAAAACTCAAAGCATACGGTGATGGCCGTGAAGAACTGATGACTGATGTGCGTGGTACTAGCTGTTTCGTTATCAAGTTTGGGAAAGCTGGTGAACAATTGGCTGCCAAACTTTGGGAAGAAGGCAAGATGGTTTATGCCTCATCAGCTAACCCATCTGGAAAAGGAAATCGTGGTAAGGTAGAGGGTATCGGAGAACGCATCGAAGGGGCAGTTGACCTTGTTATCGAGGCGGACGACTATGTGGCATCTATCCAGCCTGACAAAACGATTGAAACACGCTATGAGCAAGGTGTGATGGTCTCTATGGTCGATAAGGACGGCAAACTCATCCCAGAACAAGGAGGAGCACGTTCAACTTCACCAGCTCCAGTTATAATCCGTAAAGGACTTGACATTGATAAGATTATGATGCATCTATCAGATACCTTTAACTCATGGGACTACCGTCAGGGAGAGTATTATTAGAATGTAGAAGAAGTGGGGAGAAAATAATCTCTCCTCTTTTTATTGTTATTTATGCAATAAAATCCGAACATTATATTTCAATTTATAAAATTATTTGACAAAAACTGTACTTTGGTTTATAATAAATTAAGGAAACGTCGGAAAAGGCGTAGTGATGCGAGAGCATAGGTAGGTCATTACAAAAGAAACGAGACATCGATATGTTAAATGAATTTCCAATTTTTGATTACGAAGATATTCAATTGATTCCAAATAAATGTGTGATTAAAAGCCGTGCAGAAGCGGATACAAGTGTCACTTTAGGAAATCACACCTTTAAACTACCTGTTGTGCCAGCTAATATGCAGACAATTTTGGATGAAAATGTAGCAGAGCAACTGGCTAAAGGTGGTTACTTCTACATTATGCACCGTTTTGATGAGGCAGGACGCATTCCTTTTATTAAGCGTATGCACGATCAAGGGCTTATTGCTTCTATCTCTGTTGGTGTTAAGGATTATGAGTATGATTTTGTTAGCCAGCTCAAGGCTGATGCTCCTGAGTACATCACGATTGATATTGCTCATGGTCATGCGGATAGCGTGATTTCTATGATTCAACACATCAAGAAAGAATTGCCAGATACCTTTGTCATTGCTGGAAATGTGGGAACACCAGAAGCGGTGCGTGAATTGGAAAATGCTGGTGCGGATGCCACTAAGGTCGGAATTGGTCCTGGTAAGGTTTGTATCACCAAGGTCAAGACAGGTTTTGGTACAGGTGGTTGGCAGTTGGCTGCTCTCCGTTGGTGTGCCAAGGCTGCCCGTAAACCGATTATCGCTGATGGAGGAATTCGTACTCACGGCGATATTGCCAAGTCTATCCGTTTCGGTGCCAGCATGGTTATGATTGGTTCCCTCTTTGCAGGACACATCGAAAGTCCAGGGAAAACGATTGAAGTCGATGGTGAACAGTTCAAAGAATACTACGGTTCAGCTTCTCAATACCAAAAAGGTGCTTACAAAAATGTGGAAGGCAAACGCATCTTGCTTCCTGCCAAAGGTCATCTGCAAGACACTTTAACTGAGATGGAACAAGACCTTCAAAGTGCTATTTCGTATGCAGGTGGACGTCAGGTTGCTGACCTTAAACACGTTGATTATGTTATCGTGAAAAACTCAATCTGGAATGGGGATGCTTCCCACTAAGACGGGCTATCCGTCTAGAAAAAAACTTGTTATTAGAGCAAATTTCTGTTATAATAAAACAAGTTTCCACCCTTAGTGTAATGGATATCACGTAAGATTCCGGTTCTTGAGATGGGGGTTCGATTCCCTCAGGGTGGATGTAAACATCCTAAGAAAGCCTTTAATAGGGCTTTTTTGCTTTATACCGCCCCAAGTTTAACCCAAAAACTGAAAATCTCATTTTAAAGAATACCCAAATGCTTTCCAGTCCCATTTTAAAGTGACTCAGGGGGCTTTTTTTGATATAATAAAAAGGACTGTTATCAGTTAGAAAGAGGTTGGTATGAAAGAATTACAAACTGTACTTAAAAACCATTTTGCAATCGAATTTGCAGACAAAAACTTACTGGAGACTGCTTTTACTCATACGAGTTATGCCAATGAGCACCGCCTCTTAAAAATTTCACACAATGAGCGCTTGGAATTTTTAGGAGACGCTGTTCTACAGTTATTGATTTCAGAATATCTGTATAAAAAATATCCTAAAAAGCCTGAGGGTGATTTGTCCAAACTCCGTGCCATGATTGTTCGCGAGGAGAGTTTGGCTGGTTTTGCGCGTGATTGCCAGTTTGATCAGTTTATCAAACTTGGTAAAGGGGAAGAAAAGTCTGGTGGGCGCAATCGTGATACCATTCTTGGTGATGCCTTTGAAGCCTTTCTTGGTGCCCTCCTTTTGGACAAGGATGTGGCCAAGGTTAAGGAATTTATCTATCAAGTCATGATTCCTAAGGTTGAAGCAGGAGAGTTTGAGATGATTACAGACTACAAAACCCATCTCCAAGAGTTACTTCAGGTCAATGGCGATGTGGCTATTCGTTATCAGGTGATTTCTGAAACGGGTCCTGCTCACGATAAGGTCTTTGATGTAGAAGTTCTGGTGGAAGGCAAGAGCATTGGTCAAGGTCAAGGTCGTTCTAAGAAATTAGCAGAGCAGGAAGCTGCCAAAAATGCCGTCGAGAAAGGGCTGGATTCATGTATTTAAAGGAAATCGAAATTCAGGGATTCAAGTCTTTTGCTGATAAGACCAAGGTTGTCTTTGACCAAGGTGTGACGGCAGTTGTTGGACCCAATGGATCTGGAAAGTCGAATATTACAGAAAGTCTGCGTTGGGCCTTGGGGGAGTCAAGTGTTAAGAGTCTCCGTGGCGGTAAGATGCCGGATGTTATCTTTGCTGGAACAGAAAGTCGCAAACCGCTCAATTATGCATCTGTAGTTGTGACTCTGGATAATCATGACGGATTTATCAAGGATGCTGGTCAAGAAATCAGGGTAGAGCGCCATATCTATCGTAGTGGAGATAGCGAATATAAGATTGACGGCAAGAAAGTCCGTCTGCGTGATATTCATGATCTTTTCTTGGATACTGGCTTGGGACGAGATTCCTTCTCTATTATTTCTCAAGGGAAGGTTGAGGAGATTTTCAATTCCAAGCCTGAAGAACGTCGTGCTATTTTCGAAGAAGCTGCAGGAGTTTTGAAATACAAGACTCGTAGAAAAGAAACTGAGAGTAAACTGCAGCAAACCCAGGATAATCTGGACCGTCTTGAAGACATTATCTACGAGTTGGATAATCAAATCAAGCCTCTTGAGAAGCAAGCTGCAAATGCTCGTAAGTTTTTAGACTTGGAAGGTCAACGTAAGGCTATTTATTTAGACGTTCTGGTTGCTCAAATCAAGGAAAATAAGGCAGAACTAGAGTTGACAGAAGAAGAGTTAGAACAGGTTCAGGAACTCTTGACGAGCTACTACCAAAAGCGTGAAAAATTAGAAGAGGAAAATCAGAATCTCAAGAAGCAACGCCAAGATTTACAGGCTGAAATGGCCAAAGACCAAGGCAGTTTGATGGATTTGACCAGTCTAATTAGTGACTTAGAGAGAAAATTAGCCCTATCGAAATTAGAATCTGAGCAAGTAGCCCTGAATCAACAGGAAGCACAAGCTCGTTTGGCTGCTTTGGAGGATAAGAGAAATGCTCTAAGTCAGGAAAAGGCTGAAAAAGAAAGCTCTTTAGCCCTCTTAGAAGAAAATCTAGTCCAAAATAATCAAAAACTCAATCGTTTAGAGGCTGAATTGCTAGCTTTTTCAGATGATCCTGATCAGATGATTGAGCTTTTACGTGAACGCTTTGTGGCGCTTTTACAGGAAGAAGTCGATGTCTCAAACCAGTTGACCCGTATCGAAAACGAGTTGGAAAATAGTCGTCAGCTTTCTCAAAAACAAGCAGATCAACTAGAAAAGCTGAAAGAACAACTGGCTACAGTTAAAGAGAAGGCTAGTCAGCAAAAGGCGGAGCTTGAAACTGCTAAGGAGCAGGTTCAAAAATTATTGGCCGACTACCAAGCTATTGCCAAGGAGCAAGAGGAACAGAAAACTTCCTATCAAGTTCAACAAAGTCAACTCTTTGACCGTCTGGATAATCTCAAAAACAAGCAGGCGAGAGCTCGGAGTTTGGAAAATATCCTGAGAAATCATAGTAACTTTTATGCAGGTGTTAAGAGTGTTCTCCAAGAAAAAGATCGCCTTGGTGGGATTATTGGTGCAGTCAGTGAGCACCTGACTTTTGATGTGCATTATCAAACTGCTCTGGAGATTGCCTTAGGGGCAAGTAGCCAGCATATCATCGTAAAAGATGAAGTGTCGGCAACCAAAGCTATTGATTTCCTCAAACGAAACAGAGCAGGTCGTGCAACCTTCCTTCCTTTGACAACGATCAAGGCGCGTACGATTTCTAGTCAGAACCAAGATGCTATTGCTGCAAGTTCAGGATTTCTGGGCATGGCAGATGAGTTGGTGACATTCGATACTAGACTGGAAGCCATTTTCAAGAACTTGCTAGCTACGACGGCTATCTTTGATACCGTAGAACATGCTCGTGCAGCTGCTCGCCAGGTTCGTTATCAGGTTCGTATGGTGACTTTGGACGGCACAGAGTTGCGCACAGGTGGTTCCTATGCAGGTGGAGCTAATCGCCAGAATAACAGCATTTTCATCAAGCCAGAACTGGAGCAATTACAAAAAGAAATTGCTAAAGAAGAAGCAAGTCTTCGTTCAGAAGAAGTGGCTTTGAAGACCTTACAAGACAAGATGGCTAGATTGACCGAATCATTAGAAGCCATCAAATCTCAGGGTGAGCAGGCTCGTATTCAGGAGCAAGGCTTGTCCCTCGCTTATCAGCAAACTAGTCAGCAAGTTGAAGAGCTAGAAACTCTTTGGAAACTCCAAGAAGAGGAATTAGATCGTCTTTCTGAGGGAGATTGGCAAGCGGATAAGGAAAAATGCCAAGAGTGCCTTGCTGCAATCGCCAGTGACAAGAAAAATCTGGAAGCTGAGATTGAAGAGATTAAGTCTAACAAAAATGCCATTCAAGAACGTTATCAGAACTTGCAAGAACAGGTAGCGCAAGCTCGCCTGCTTAAGACAGAACTACAAGGGCAAAAACGTTATGAAGTAGCTGATATTGAACGTTTAGGCAAGGAATTGGATAATCTGAATATCGAGCAAGAGGAAATCCAGCGCCTTCTTCAAGAAAAGGTTGACAATCTTGAGAAAGTTGATACAGAATTGCTCAGTCAACAGGTTGAAGAAGCCAAAAATCAGAAAACAAATCTCCAACAAGATTTGATTCGCAAGCAGTTTGAGTTGGATGATATTGAAGGTCAGCTGGATGATATTGCTAGTCATTTGGATCAGGCTCGCCAGCAGAATGAAGAGTGGATTCGCAAGCAAACACGTGCTGAAGCTAAGAAAGAAAAGGTCAGCGAGCGCTTGCGTTATTTACAAAGTCAATTAACAGACCAATACCAGATTAGCTATACAGAAGCTTTAGAAAAGTCTCATGAGTTGGAAAATCTCAATCTGGCAGAGCAAGAGGTGCAGGATTTAGAGAAGGCTATTCGCTCACTGGGTCCTGTCAATTTGGATGCTATTGAACAGTACGAAGAAGTGCACAACCGTCTGGATTTCCTAAATAGCCAACGAGATGATATTTTGTCAGCGAAAAATTTGCTCCTTGAAACCATTACAGAAATGAATGATGAGGTTAAGGAACGCTTTAAATCAACCTTTGAAGCTATTCGTGAGTCCTTTAAAGTAACCTTCAAGCAGATGTTTGGCGGAGGTCAGGCAGACTTGATATTGACTGAGGGAGACTTGCTGACAGCTGGGGTTGAGATTTCTGTCCAACCGCCAGGTAAGAAAATTCAGTCTCTTAACCTCATGAGTGGTGGTGAAAAAGCCTTATCGGCTCTAGCTTTGCTTTTCTCTATCATTCGAGTTAAGACTATCCCATTTGTCATCTTGGATGAGGTGGAAGCTGCGCTGGATGAAGCCAATGTTAAACGTTTTGGGGATTACCTCAATCGATTTGACAAGGACAGCCAGTTTATCGTTGTGACCCACCGTAAGGGAACCATGGCTGCGGCTGATTCCATCTATGGAGTGACCATGCAAGAATCAGGTGTCTCAAAAATTGTTTCAGTTAAGTTAAAAGATTTAGAAAGTATTGAAGGATGACAATTAAACTAGTAGCAACAGAAATCGGAATAAGTAAATTGATACAATAGCATATAAAGAAAGCCTTGAAATTTAGCTGATTTCAGGGCTTTTTAACTGTCTATTGCTATCAGGGAAAAATCATTAGAGATGTTGTGAGTTTATGGAGACACCCTTGATTTGTAAAATGTTAAATGGTAGAGAATCATTTCATCTATTCTTTGTTTAACAGTTTATCGAAATGGCTAGTATAGTGTAATTTTAACTTGTCTTCTCCTAAAATATCAAGGACTTGTATGGCCTGTTTCATTTTTTCAATTCCGCTATCTGAATGACGCTTAAATTCAAAGTAACCAGTTGCATAGAGAAAAACTGTCTGTTCATAAAAGTTTAATTCATTATCTAATAATGCTTTTATTTCGTTGATTAGACAAGTACAGTTTGAAAATTCTTCCTTATCTACGCTCAGAATTAGACAATTGATGGCCAATTGAGTGACAATTCGCTTATTTGTTTTATTCAATGAAGAGTAGATGTAATTGTTCAACATTTCCTTTGTTAATAGGAAGTAGGAGTTGTAGTTTATTGTTCGTACACAGTTACCTAATAAAGTGATTTCATAGTAACCCCATTTTTCAACTTTGAAGAGATAATCTGTCAATTGAAGTAATTCTTTATTTGATGGAATAATACTGGAATCCATTGTGTGTAGAATGGATTTTATCATTGTTTTCTCGAAAGAATTTAAAGTGTAATGTGATGAGTCAGAAAGTAGAGTTGCTATATTTTTGATATTTTGTGATGAATATTGCTTACGAATATATTGAACCAAATTAGCGAATAGTTCAGTATTGGTATAATCTTCATCATGTAATACAAGAAACTCGTCTAAAGAAATGTGTAATTTGTCTAAAATATTGATAAGTCGAATACAAGATATCTCTGATTCCCCACGTTCGAATCTAGATATTTGAGATTTTGAAAGATGTTCATCTGCTACAGAGCATAGACTAATTTGTTTTCCTTTACGAACTTTTCTAAGTGTGATGCCAAGTTTTGATTTCATAATTTCCCATTTTCCCAACAAAAATTAAATCCGTTTTTATTTATTGTACAATAAATAAAAACGGAAAGGAAGTCCGAGTATGAAGAAAATTTCAAAATTTTTGCCGATTTTGGTTTTGGTGATGGATATTATCATAATTTTTGGTTAGTAAAAGATGAATTAGAAGGAATGTGGTATGATCAGCAATAAAATTTCATCAGAGTTAAAATATTATCTATATATCATTTTTACAAATTTACGATTTACTAGAATAGTAAATATTATCTTTATTGTCCAGTTTTTGGGATTATCTTTAGTACAATTTGCATTTTTTCAATCTATTTTTCTATTTTCTCAATTAGTTTCAGAGATTCCCTCCGGAATTTTAGGAGATAGATTTAGTAAGAAGAAAATCGTTCTATTGGGACTAGTTCTGTTATCAATTACTCCATTATTAACTCTTTCATCAATCTTGCTAATGAAGGACTATGTTTACTATGTTATTCTAGGGGCATTTGTTTTAGAAGGAGTAGGAAATGCTTTATTAAGTGGAGCTGATGATGCCTTGTTTTTTGAATCTCTAAGAAGTGAAGGCAAGGAGGAGAGTTATGGGAAAATAAGAGGAAAGTTACAATTAATCAGTGCTCTGACTTTGGGGATTGCTACATTTATAGGAGGTGGTTTGTATAGCATTACAAGATATTTACCATATTTTATTCAGTCTTTTACACTTATAGGTTCAATGATAATCATCATATCTATTCCAGATAATCAGAAAAACGCTATAGAAGATCTTAATCAAAATGGTGTTCCGAAATTTAAAGAATTATTTTCAGTTTTTCATAGGTTGCTAGAATCTACTAAAATTCTTTTCATGTTCGCTTTTACTACGGTTATTGTCTCAGCAATTAACGTAATGTTTGCTTTATTACCAGATTATTTTTCTAAAATAGGATTTTCTACATCTATTAATGGAGCTATGTTTATGATTTATAGTATCATTGGTGGCATAGTAGCAACTCAAGCTTATAAAATATCAAAAATAAGAGTTTCTAAATTAATTATGCTGCTATCATTGATACTAATGATTTCCATTATTTTACAAATTTTGCCTTTCAATACCACATTTATATTTAGTCTTCTACTGTTGTACATTATCATAGATATTCTTGATCCTATCATCATGGAGATGTTACATCTTTGGGTTGATGACAATTCAAGAGCAACAGTTATATCAGGACTATCCTTTTCAATTAGTCTTGTTACAATGTTGGTAAATCCGATAATTAGTGTAGGAATTCAAGTTTTTAATATGAGAACAACGATCTTATTGATTTCTTGTTTTATAATTATAATGATGTTAATCTCGTATATGTTAATAGAAAAAACTAAAGGGAGTAAAAAAGATGAAAACAGAGAATAAGGCTTATTTAGGTGATTCCAGAGCTATGGAAGATGTCGAAAATGATTCTGTTGATTTAATAATCACTTCTCCACCATATTTTAATTTAGTTGATTATCAACATGATAATTAGATTGGGTTAACAGAAACATATAAAGGAGATATTTAGAGTCTAAATAATGTTTGGGAAAGATGTAGTAAAATATTAAAAGAAACAGGAACAATTTGCATCAATATTTGCAGTTCTGTAGAAATTAGCAGAAAAATCAAAATATGTATTACGATATCAAACATGAAATTGAAAAATTCTTTGCGGAGCATAATTTCTATATTGAAGGGACAATAATATGTAATTTGAATAATACTTCATATATCAAAAATCAAGTTGAAAAATATCCTTCAAGTTATTCGAATAATGAGTCTTTGATTCTAAATAACTATGAATACATATTGATTTTTAAGAAAAAGTCAGAATTTATAGTGTGGGGTAGAAACATTGAGGGAACTAAATTTATTGACTGCATTTGGAATATACCTTGGGATTATTCTACAAGACCACCAGCTTTTTCAGAACAAATTGTCAATCAACTTATTGATATTTATTCTCTGGAAGGTGATGTTGTGTTGGATCCGTTTATGAGGCAAGCAACTACATCTTTGTGTGCTTTTAAGAAAAACAGAAAGTTTATTACTTATGAATTAAATCCAACCACTTATAAATTATGAAGAAACCTTTAAGACAATTCTGAAAGATGGGTATCTCGTCCTTGTTTTTTCGATTCTTATCAGATTAATTTCAAATTTTATTGGCATTGGAAGTTAGTTTGGGAATTTAGAAAAAATCCAGTTATACTAAAGGGTTAAGTAATATTGGATAAAAATTAAGTGATAAAGTCGGGAGTTTATCAAGCGTCTAATCTCAAATGGATTAGGCGCTATTTGCTTTTTCTATGGTATAATAGAAGGTGGATTTATTAATTGGAGTATGAAGAATTTATGATTAAACTAGTAGCAACGGATATGGACGGAACCTTCCTAGATGGGAATGGGCGCTTTGATATGGACCGCCTCAAGTCTCTCTTGGTTTCCTACAAGGAAAAAGGGATTTACTTTGCGGTAGCTTCAGGGCGCGGATTTCTGTCTCTAGAAAAATTATTTGCTGATGTTCGTGATGACATTATTTTCATCGCGGAAAATGGCAGTTTGGTAGAATATCAAGGTCAAGACTTGTATGAAGCGACCATGTCTCGTGACTTTTATCTGGCAACTTTTGAAAAGCTGAAAACGTCACCTTATGTAGATATCAATAAGCTACTTTTGACTGGTAAGAAAGGCTCTTATGTGCTAGATACGGTTGATGAGACCTATTTAAAAGTGAGTCAGCACTATAATGAAAATATCCAAAAAGTAGCGAGTTTGGAAGATATCACAGATGACATTTTCAAATTTACGACCAACTTCACAGAAGAAACGTTAGAAGCTGGTGAATCTTGGGTAAACGAAAATATTCCTGGTGTTAAGGCCATGACAACTGGTTTTGAATCCATTGACATCGTTCTGGACTATGTCGATAAGGGAGTGGCCATTGTTGAATTGGCTAAAAAACTTGGCATCACAATGGATCAGGTTATGGCTTTTGGAGACAATCTAAATGACTTGCATATGATGCAGGTTGTGGGACATCCTGTGGCTCCTGAAAATGCACGGCCAGAAATTTTAGAATTAGCAGAGACTGTGATTGGTCACCATAAGGACCAGTCGGTTATCGCTTATATGGAGGGCTTATAATGGCAGATATAAAATTGATTGCATTGGACTTGGACGGGACCTTGCTGACTACTGATAAAAGGCTGACGGATCGCACTAAGGCAACCTTGAAAGCTGCGCGTGATCGTGGTATCAAGGTCGTATTGACAACTGGTCGTCCTTTAAAAGCTATGGATTTCTTTCTCCATGAGCTGGGGACTGACGGCCACGAAGATGAGTATACCATTACCTTTAATGGTGGTTTAGTACAGAAAAATACAGGTGAAATCCTTGATAAGACAGTCTTTTCATATGATGATGTAGCACGCTTGTATGAAGAAACAGAGAAATTATCACTGCCTCTTGATGCTATCTCAGAAGGAACTGTTTATCAAATCCAATCTGACCAAGAAAGTCTTTATGCCAAATTTAATCCAGCTTTGACCTTTGTTCCAGTGGACTTTGAAGACTTGTCTAGTCAGATGACCTACAATAAGTGCGTGACTGCCTTTGCTCAAGAACCCTTGGATGCAGCCATTCAGAAGATTTCTCCAGAATTGTTTGACCAATATGAAATCTTCAAATCACGTGAGATGTTATTAGAGTGGTCTCCTAAAAATGTCCATAAAGCAACAGGTTTGGCAAAACTAATCAGCCATCTTGGAATCAACCAAAGTCAAGTTATGGCCTGTGGTGACGAAGCCAATGACCTCTCTATGATTGAGTGGGCAGGGCTTGGTGTTGCCATGCAAAACGCTGTTCCTGAAGTCAAGGCAGTCGCAAATGTAGTGACGCCAATGACCAACGATGAAGAGGCTGTCGCCTGGGCTATCGAAGAATATGTGCTAAAGGAGAAATAAGATATGGGATTGTTTGACCGTCTATTCGGAAAAAAAGAAGAACCTAAAATCGAAGAAGTTGTAAAAGAAGCTCTGGAAAATCTTGATTTGTCTGAAGCTACTGAGCCTGCCTTAACAGAAGTTGAGGAAGTTTCTCAAGAAGAAGCAGAAGTTGAAAGTTCTGAACAAGCTGAGCTCCAAGAAGAAAAAATCCAAGTCACAGTTGAAGAAAGTACGGATTCAGAGCCAGTTGTAGAGGTTCATCAAGAAGAAATAGAAGAATTTCCAAACTCAGAAGAAGTCACAAAGGAAGAGAATTCTGAGCACGAAGGAACTGTAGAAGAAAATAGTTCTGAAGTTCTTGAAGCAGAAACGCCTCAAGCAGAAGAAACTGTTCAGGAAAAATATGACCGCAGTCTTAAGAAAACTCGTACAGGCTTCGGAGCCCGCTTGAATGCCTTCTTTGCAAATTTCCGCTCTGTTGATGAAGAATTTTTCGAGGAACTGGAAGAACTGCTGATCATGAGTGACGTTGGTGTACAGGTCGCTTCTAACTTAACAGAGGAGTTACGCTACGAAGCCAAGCTTGAAAACGCCAAGAAACCTGATGCACTTCGCCGTGTCATCATTGAGAAATTGGTTGAGCTTTATGAAAAGGATGGTAACTACGATGAAAGCATCCACTTCCAAGATGGCTTGACAGTCATGCTCTTTGTTGGTGTTAATGGTGTTGGGAAAACAACTTCTATTGGGAAACTAGCTCACCGCTACAAACAAGCTGGTAAAAAGGTCATGCTGGTTGCGGCAGATACCTTCCGTGCAGGAGCAGTAGCCCAGCTTGCTGAATGGGGCCGTCGTGTTGACGTTCCAGTTGTGACTGGACCTGAAAAAGCTGACCCAGCCAGCGTGGTCTTTGATGGTATGGAACGTGCTGTAGCTGAAGGTATCGATATTCTCATGATTGATACTGCAGGTCGTTTGCAAAACAAGGACAACCTCATGGCTGAGTTGGAAAAGATTGGTCGTATCATCAAACGTGTTGTGCCAGAAGCTCCGCATGAAACCTTCTTGGCTCTTGATGCATCAACTGGTCAAAACGCCCTGGTACAGGCCAAAGAATTTTCGAAAATCACGCCATTAACTGGAATAGTCTTGACTAAGATTGATGGAACTGCTCGAGGAGGTGTTGTTCTAGCAATCCGTGAAGAACTCAATATTCCTGTAAAATTGATTGGTTTTGGTGAAAAAATCGATGATATTGGAGAATTTAACTCAGAAAACTTTATGAAGGGGCTCTTAGAAGGCTTAATCTAATCAGAAGCAAAAATCCTGCAAGGTACAAACTTGCAGGATTTTTTTTATTCTAAACGACCATCTTGACGATAGGCGATGTCTGGTTGCCAAGTCCATTTGGCACCGAATTTTTCAAGTAAGTCAAAGCTTGCTTGAGGTCCCATGCTTCCAGCTTTATAGTCATGAAGTGGGGCACCATTTTCAGCCCATAGCTCTTCGATACGGTCAATCAACTTCCATGACGCACCCACTTCATCCCAGTGGCTAAAGTTAGTTGAGTTGTTGTTTAGGACATCATAAATCAATTTCTCGTATGGTTCTGGAGAAGCACCAGTTGCGGTCGCATCTGTACGGTAATCAAGTGAGTTAGGAGCCAAGTTAAATTCTTCTCCTACTTGCTTCCCATTTAGGCTAAGAGAGAAGCCTTCTGTTGGTTGGATATAGATGGTCAAAATGTTTGGAGCAAGTGGCTCACCAAAGATAGAATCCATTTGTTTAAAGACGATGTTGACATGAGTTCCTTTTTCAGTCAGTCGTTTACCAGTACGGAAGAAGAAAGGAACGCCACGGAAGCGATCGCTGTCTACAAAGAAGGCACCAGATGCAAAGGTTTCAGTTGTAGATTCTGGATTCACATTTGGCTCGCTACGATAAGAGATGTATTTCATGCCATCAATCTTACCAGAACGGTATTGCCCACGGATAAAGTGTTCTTTAAGTTCTTCATCAGTTGGATGATAGAGGTTTTTAAAGACCTTAATCTTTTCAGCACGAATCTCATCTTTTGTGAAGCTTGCTGGCTTGTCCATAGCAAGGAGAGAAAGAAGTTGTAGTGTATGGTTTTGTACCATGTCGCGGAGGGCACCAGATTGGTCATAGTAGCCACCACGTTCTTCTACACCCAAGCGCTCCGCAAAGGTAATTTGAACATTGTCGATAAAGTCCTTGTTCCAAACGTTTTCAAAAATCAAGTTTGCAAAGCGAACTGCAAAGATACTTTGGATCATTTCCTTACCAAGATAATGGTCAATACGGAAAATTTGTTCTTCGTCAAATGTTGCTAGGAGTTCATCATTCAACTTGCTTGCAGTTGCGTAATCTGTACCAAATGGTTTTTCAACGATTAAGCGCTCAAAACCTTTACCATCCACAATGTTTTCAGACTTGAGATGTTTGGCAATGGTTCCAAAGAACTGAGGCGCCATCGACAAGAAGAAGAGCTTGTTGTGTTCAGCTTGGTACTTGTCATTTAGTTCAGCCTGCAATTGACGCAAAGCAATGTAGTGTTCTGTATCGTTGACATCATGACTTTGATAGTAGAAGTGACTAGCGAACTCCTGAGCTTGTTCGGTACTATCTGCCAAATCAAGGATGGATTCGACTACAACAGATTCAAAATATTCCTTGCTCCAAGGACGACGGGCAGTTCCAATAACTGCAAAGTGCTTGGAAAGATTGCCGGATTTATATAGTCTAAATAGGGAAGGGTAGAGCTTGCGTTTAGCCAGGTCTCCACTCGCACCGAAAATTGTAACAATAACCTTAGATGACATCTAGCTACCTAATTTCTATTTTTATTCCTAGTTTTGCTAGGTATGAGGAAACCTCATTTCATAAACTTAATTCTAACATAATTTTCCGAAAAATCAAAAATTCCAATACGAGATAGAAAAAAACTGCAAGGAAATCCTTACAGTTTGCGTTTAAACGTTTAAGACCTTGTCCAAGAAATCTTTCAGACGTGGGTGTTGTGGGTTATCAAAGATTTGATCAGGTGTCCCGTCTTCAAGGAATTCACCATCTGCAGTAAAGATAACGCGGTTAGCAACCTGACGAGCAAATCCCATCTCATGGGTTACGATAATCATGGTCATACCTTGCTTAGCCAATTCCTTCATAACGTTTAGTACGTCTCCGACCATCTCAGGGTCAAGGGCAGAAGTTGGTTCATCAAAGAGCATGATGTCTGGATTCATTGCAAGTCCACGAGCGATGGCCACACGTTGTTTTTGACCACCTGATAGACTATCTGGACAGGCCTTAGCCTTATCTGCTAGCCCAACCTTGTCAAGCAACTCCATTCCCAATTTTTCAGCTTCTTCCTTAGTCATCAACTTGTGCTCAATAGGAGCAAAGGTGATGTTGTCCAAAACAGACATGTGTGGGAAGAGATTGAAGTGTTGGAACACCATTCCGATATTTTCACGGACGTGGTCAACATTAGTTGTTTTTTCAGTTAAGTCATAACCGTTAACAGTGATGTGACCGCTAGTAACTTCTTCCAAAAGATTTAGGCTACGAAGGAAAGTTGACTTACCAGAACCTGAAGGACCGATGATACAAACAACATCTCCTTCATAGAACTTAGTCGTAATTCCTTTTAAAACCTCATTTTTTCCGTAGCTTTTGTGTAAATCATTTACATCAATTTTTAATTTTGCCATTAACGAATCCTCTTTTCTAAGCGTTTCGCTAGTTTAGTCAAAAGTGTGATAATTACAAGATAGAAGATAGCAAGGATTGCATACATCTTGAAACTTTGGTAGTTACGGGCGATGATAATCTTACCAGTTTGGAAGAGTTCCACCAAACCGATAGCAGATACGATGGTTGTATCTTTAAGAGCGATAACGAATTGGTTAACAAAGTTTGGCAACATCAATTTAGTTGCTTGTGGCAAGATAATCTTACGCATGGTTTTTCCATAAGAGATACCCAAGCTTCGGCTGGCTTCCATTTGTCCAACTGGAACGGCCTGAATACCACCACGAACGATTTCAGCGATATAAGCGGCTGCATTGAGTGAGAGGGCAATAGTACCAGCTACAAAGTCGTTAATTGGACTTTGTTGGCCTGTGATAGACTCGATGAAGTTTGGAATACCCCAGAAGATGAAGGCTGCAAGAATCATCAATGGAATACCACGGATAACGTCAACGAAAATCTCAGAAATCACACGAAGAGATTTGTAGGGGCTAACGCTAAACATACCGAAGATAATCCCGATAACAATAGCAATAGCAAATGAGATAAGGGCTAGAGCAAGAGTGATACCAAGACCGCTAAGGAGTTGTTTGTAGTTGTTTTGAAGCAAGCCCCAGAGCGTTGTTTCGTCAACAGTACTTGTTGAAGCAGTTGAAGATTCGCTAGCTAGGTATTTATCAAGAATCTTTTGGAATTCTCCGTTTGCTTTAAGGTTTGCAAGTCCGTTATTGAACATTTCAATCAATTCTGGATTTGCTCCTTTTTTAACGGCAAAGGCTGTTTCACCGATTGGAGTTCCAGCGATTGGTGTTTTCAATTTTTGTCCTTGGCTGATAGAATATTTGAGGACAGGCTCATCATCCATAACGGCATCAATGGCACCAGTGTTTAAACTGTCATACATTGATGAACCATCAGCGAAGGTTTTGATTTTGTAACCGTATTTGCTTTGATTTTCTGTTAGGAAGGTTTGAGAAGCAGTTCCGTTTTTAACACCGACCGTCTTCCCTTTCAAGTCTTCATAAGAAGCAATGGTACTTGATTCTTTGACACCAAGGATAGTATTGGCAGTGTAGTAGGATTCTGAGAAATCAAAAGTTGCCTTACGAGCATCAGTGACAGACATACCAGCAATGATACCATCTGCTTGACCAGCTTGGACAGCACTGATAGCAGCATCGAAACCAGGGTTGGTGATTTCAATTTCAAAACCTTGGTCTTTAGCGATTGCCTTAATCAATTCCATATCAATACCAGTGTATTGGTTGCTTGAATTTTGGAAAACAAAAGGTGCAAAAGAAGAATCGCTGGCAATAATGTATTTAGCTTTAACAGGAATAGCTTTTAAGCCCGCTAGAGTAGTTGTAGTTGGCACTGCTGAAGATGATGAAGCAGTCCATTTCTTGATGATTTTATCAAGACTACCATCTTTTTTCATTTCAGCCAAGGCTTGGTTAAATTCAGTAACCAGGTGCTCGTATTTGCTTCCTTTTTTCACACCGAAAGCAAAACTTCCCACAGCTTCCCCATCCATTTCAATATGAAGGTCTTGACCTTGGTTAATAGCATACTCGATAACAGGTTTGTCATCCATCATGGCATCGATGGCACCAGCACTCAAGCTGTTGTTCATCAAATCACTAGTGTCAAATGTTTTAATAGTAAAGCCGTATTTATCTTTGATTGTTTCAAGAAAACGTTGAGCAGCAGTTCCGTTTTTAACACCAACAGTTTTACCAGACAATTGGTCGTACTTGCTAATCTTGTGTGCCTTTGTAGTTGCGATGACAACTTTTGTATCATAGTAAGTATCAGACATGGTGAAAACTTTTTCACGTTCTTTAGTCTTTGTCATCCCTGCCATGATAGCGTCAGCTTGACCAGCTTGAACCGCATTGACTGCTGCGTCAAATCCAGGATAGGACATCTGAATGTTCCATCCTTTAATCTCAGCGACTTTGTTAATAATGTCAACATCAATTCCTTTATAAGTTTGATCTGAATCTTTAAACTCAAAAGGCGCATAGGCAGTATCAGACACAATCTTAATCGTCTCTGCTTTGGCAATACCTAATGAGAAAATTGGGAATAAAATTAGCAAAAATGCTAGAAATTTTTTCTTCATTTTTAGTCTCCTTTTCCGAATATTTTCCCATTATATCAGAAAAAGTAAAAAAAGGCAAATTTTTATATTTCTGTGTCAGAAAATATAACATCCATAATTCTTGTTTTGTCTTGAATCACACAACAGAAGTGCTATAATAAAGGTATATCATATAGTAAAAGAGGATAAAGTTATGAAAGACAAAAGAATCTTAAAAGACTTTGAAACTTCTAAAATGAGTTTAAACATTTACACAAGCCCCTTGTTAGCTCTATTTTTCGTCTATATATCTGAGTTCATATCTTCTCTATTTTTTGGCCTTAGTTTTTTAGCATTGATCGGGCTATTTAGCAATCTTGGTATGGGTGGTCAAAGAATTGCAGATTTCCTTCAAATGTTATTTCAGAATTTATCTGATAAAACAAGTGACATCCATTTAATATTTGAATTATTGTCCTTTGGTTTTATCATCTTAACTGTGTTTAGATGGACTAGAAAAGTAGAGAAAAGACCGATTCGAACCTTGGGATTCTATAAAGAAAATTTTTTAAGTGCTTTATTTAAAGGATACGGTCTTGGTCTATCCCTCTTTATACTTGCTTTGGCTGGACTAGTAGTGTTGGGGCAGTATCAATTTGACTCCATTCACTTGGATCCTTATTCGCTTGCCTTTGTTGTCTTTACTATCCCATTTTGGATTTTACAGGGGATAGCAGAAGAATTGGTTACTCGTGCTTGGTTGATTCCACAATTGGCTAAGAGAACCAATCTTAAAGTCGCTATTATCATATCTAGTAGTCTCTTTACCTTACTTCATTTAGGAAATCCAGGCATAACTTTCTTATCTGCAATTGATCTCTTTTTATTCGGAGTTGCCATGTCCCTATATCTTCTTAAAACAGATACTATATGGGGTATAGGTGGTATTCATGGAGCTTGGAATTTCGCACAGGGAAACCTCTTTGGAGTATTAGTTAGTGGTCAGTCTTCAGGAACCTCAATCATGAAATTTACTCCACAAGGCAATCAAGACTGGCTATCTGGTGGGTCTTTTGGTATTGAGGGTTCCATCGTGTCCAGTATTATTTTATTTCTGCTGATTCTTTATCTCGCTTATCAATTAAAGAAAGAAAATGAAAGGATGTGACTTCGGTCCGTCCTTTTCTTCGTGAAAATGCTACAAGTATGCTAAAATAGAAATAGCACATTGAGAGAGGATTCTTATGATCAATCGCATTACAGATAATCAATTTAAACTAGTATCAAAATATCAACCATCAGGAGATCAACCCCAAGCTATCGAGCAGTTGGTTGATAATATCGAGGGTGGAGAAAAAGCTCAGATTCTGATGGGGGCGACTGGTACAGGGAAGACCTATACTATGAGTCAAGTCATTTCCAAAGTCAATAAACCAACTCTGGTTATTGCCCACAATAAAACTCTAGCAGGACAGCTCTATGGGGAGTTTAAGGAATTTTTCCCTGAAAATGCTGTTGAGTACTTCGTATCCTACTATGATTATTACCAGCCAGAGGCCTATGTACCTTCAAGCGATACCTATATTGAGAAGGATAGTTCTGTCAATGACGAGATTGACAAGCTCCGTCACTCAGCGACTTCAGCCCTTTTGGAGCGTAATGATGTTATTGTCGTGGCCTCAGTCTCTTGTATCTATGGTTTGGGTTCGCCCAAGGAATACGCTGACAGTGTTGTAAGTCTCCGTCCAGGTCTTGAAATTTCTCGTGATAAACTCTTAAATGACTTGGTCGATATTCAGTTTGAGCGAAATGATATTGATTTCCAACGGGGAAGATTTCGCGTTCGTGGGGATGTGGTAGAGATTTTCCCAGCTTCCCGTGATGAACACGCTTTTCGAGTAGAATTTTTTGGAGACGAAATTGACCGTATTCGTGAGGTTGAGGCCCTGACTGGTCAGGTATTGGGAGAAGTGGATCATTTAGCGATTTTCCCTGCGACTCACTTTGTGACCAATGATGACCACATGGAAGTTGCTATTGCTAAAATTCAGGCAGAGTTGGAAGAGCAGTTAGCTGTCTTTGAGAAGGAAGGCAAACTGCTTGAAGCCCAGCGCTTGAAACAACGGACAGAGTACGATATCGAAATGCTGCGAGAGATGGGCTATACCAACGGGGTTGAGAACTATTCTCGCCACATGGATGGGCGGAGTGAGGGTGAGCCTCCTTATACCCTTCTCGACTTCTTCCCAGATGATTTCTTGATCATGATTGATGAGAGCCACATGACCATGGGACAAATCAAAGGCATGTACAATGGAGACCGCTCTCGTAAAGAGATGCTAGTAAATTATGGCTTCCGTTTGCCATCAGCCTTGGATAATCGTCCTCTCCGTCGGGAGGAGTTTGAAAGCCATGTGCATCAGATTGTTTACGTTTCAGCGACACCAGGCGACTATGAAAATGAACAGACTCAGACAGTGATTGAGCAAATCATTCGTCCAACAGGACTATTGGATCCTGAGGTAGAAGTCCGTCCAACTATGGGACAGATTGATGACCTTTTGGGTGAAATCAATGCCCGTGTTGAAAAAAATGAACGAACCTTTATCACCACTTTGACCAAGAAAATGGCAGAGGATTTAACCGACTACTTCAAGGAAATGGGCATTAAGGTCAAGTACATGCACTCGGATATCAAGACTTTAGAGCGGACAGAGATTATCCGTGACCTGCGTTTGGGTGTCTTTGATGTCTTGGTCGGAATCAATCTCCTCCGTGAAGGGATTGACGTTCCCGAAGTGAGCCTCGTAGCTATTCTCGATGCTGACAAGGAAGGTTTCCTTCGTAACGAACGTGGACTCATCCAGACCATTGGACGTGCCGCCCGTAACAGTGAAGGTCATGTCATCATGTATGCGGACACGGTTACCCAGTCTATGCAACGTGCCATCGATGAAACTGCCCGCCGTCGGAAAATTCAGATGGCTTATAATGAAGAACATGGTATCGTTCCACAAACCATTAAGAAAGAAATACGTGATCTGATCGCTGTGACCAAGGCAGTTGCTAAGGAAGAGGACAAGGAAGTCGACATCAATA
Source organism: Streptococcus mitis SK1080 (assembly GCF_000220085.1). Taxonomy (GTDB): domain Bacteria; phylum Bacillota; class Bacilli; order Lactobacillales; family Streptococcaceae; genus Streptococcus; species Streptococcus mitis_K. Next base: position 76,646 of record NZ_AFQV01000017.1, read on the forward strand.
GCCTCAACAAACAAGAGCGCAAAGAACTCGTCAAGAAACTAGAAAAACAAATGCAAGAAGCCGTTGAAGTGCTTGACTTTGAACTAGCAGCTCAGATCCGTGATATGATGCTGGAAGTCAAGGCATTGAATTAAGGAGAAGAAAGTAAATGACGGTTGTTATCAAATCAATGGAAACTCCTGAAGAGATAGAAGGTAAATCCCATGTTCACTGGAAAGCGTGGAGAGAAGCTTATGAGGACCTTTTGCCTGTAGAATTTCAGGAGACAATGACATTAGAAAGATGTCGATTCTTTAGTCAAAAGTATCCAGAAAATACATTGATTGCGATGGATGGTGTGAAGGTAGTTGGTTTTATAAGTTATGGCAACTTTCGTGATGAGACTATTCAAGCTGGTGAAATTATTGCTTTATATGTTTTAAAAGACTATTATGGAAAAGGTATCGCACAAAAGTTAGTGAAAGCAGCTTTGACTGCTCTTAATCATTTTTCTGAAATTTTCTTATGGGTATTGAAAGATAATAAGCGCGCCATTGCTTTCTATCAAAAAATGGGTTTTACTTTTGATGGCCAAGAAAAAATCCTTGAACTTGGAAAGCCTATAAAGGAAAAACGGATGGTATTCTATCTCTAAATAATTTTAAAAAGTAGAAGCTAATGGCACTGGTACAAGTCTGAAAATGTAATAAATTAGAAAGCGAGTAAATTTATGTCCCGTTCCCAATTAACGATTTTAACAAATATCTGTCTGATTGAAGACCTCGAAACTCAGCGCGTGGTTATGCAGTATCGCTCTCCTGAAACCAATCGCTGGTCAGGTTATGCCTTTCCAGGAGGTCATGTAGAAAACGGCGAGTCTTTCGCGGAGTCTGTCATTCGTGAAATCTATGAAGAAACAGGGTTGACTATCCAAAATCCTCAACTTGTCGGCATTAAAAATTGGCCACTAGATACAGGTGGGCGCTATATTGTCGTTTGTTATAAGGCGACTGAGTTCTCAGGTACCCTTCGCTCTTCAGAAGAGGGAGAAGTTTCTTGGGTGCAAAAAGACCAGATTCCAAACTTGGATCTGGCCTATGATATGCTACCTTTGATGGAGATGATGGAAGCTCCGGACAAATCTGAATTTTTCTACCCTCGCCGTACAGAAGACGATTGGGAAAAGAAAATTTTCTAATCCTTTACCAAATAACCAAGTTGATTCAAGGCCTCCTCGATATAGCGGAGGTCTTGTTGTGTTTCCTGTCTAATAGTAGTAGAAGATTAGGAAAAAATGGCTCTTTGTCAACTGTAGTGGGTTGAAGAAAAGCTAAGCTCGAGAAAGGACAAATTTCGTCCTTTCTTTTTTGATGTTCAGAGCGATAAAAATCCGTTTTTTGAAGTTTTCAAAGTTCCGAAAACCAAAGGCATTGCGCTTGATAAGCTTGATGAGATTATTAGTGGCTTCCAATTTTGCGTTAGAATAGGGTAGTTGAAGAGCGTTGACAATTTTCTCTTTGTCCTTGATAAAGGTTTTAAAAACAGTCTGAAAAAGAGGATGAGCCAGCTTAAGATTGTCCTCAATGAGTCCGAAAAATTTCTCTGGTTCCTTATTCTGAAAGTGAAAAAGCAAGAGCTGATAGAGATTATAGTGGTGTTTCAAGTCTTCTGAATAGCTCAAAAGCTTGTCAAGAATCTCTTTATTGGTTAAGTGCATACGAAAAGTAGGGCGATAAAATCGCTTATCACTGAGTTTACGACTATCTTGTTGAATGAGCTTCCAGTAACGTTTGATGGCTTTGTATTCATGGGATTTTCGATCGAACTGATTCATGATTTGAACACGGACACGACTTATAGCACGGCTGAGATGTTGGATAATATGGAAACGATCTAGAACGATTTTAGCACATGGGAAAAGCTGTTTAGCTAAGGCATAGTAGGGACTAAACAGATCCATAGTAATGATTTTCACTCGACATCGGACGGCTCTATCATATTTAAGAAAGTGATCACGAATGACAGCTTGTGTTCTACCCTCAAGAACAGTGATGATGTTGAGATTATCAAAATCTTGTGCAATAAAACTCATCTTTCCCTTAGTAAAGGCATACTCGTCCCAGGACATAATCTCAGGAAGACGAGAAAAATCATGCTTAAAGTGGAAATCATTGAGCTTTCGAATGACAGTTGAAGTTGAAATAGCCAGCTGATGAGCAATATCGGTCATAGAAGACTTTTCAATCAATTTTTGCGCAATTTTTTGGTTGATAATACGAGGAATTTGATGATTCTTCTTGACGAGTGAGGTCTCGGCGACCATCATTTTCGAGCACTGATAGCACTTAAAACGGCGTTTTCTAAGGAGAATTCTAGTAGGCATACCAGTCGTTTTGAGGTAAGGAATCTTAGAAGGTTTTTGAAAGTCATATTTTTTCATTTGACTTCCACAATAAGGACAAGATGGAGCATCGTAGTCCAGTTTAGCGATGATTTCTTTGTGTGTATCCCTATTGATGATATCTATAATTTGAATATTAGGGTCTTTAATGTCTAGTAGTTTTGTGATAAAATGTAATTGTTCCATATGATTCTTTCTAATGAGTTGTTTGATCGCTTTTCATTATAGGTCATATGGGACTTTTTTTCTACCCTAAAATAGGCTCCATAATATCTATAGGGATTTACCCACTACAAATATTATAGAGCCGAAAAAATATCTATACTCGCTAAAATTAAATGCTAATTGAATTAGACAAAATATATGCTTATGCTGTTAATTTTTCTGAGAAAGATGTAAAATAGAAAGTGTACTATGTTTTTAAAACAGTGTGGTACCCAAAATTAAAAAATGTATCCTTTCTTTAAATTGCTAAAATATTTAAGGGGGGGTATTTTTTAGTACCTCAAAAATAAAAATAAGAAAGAGGCGATTAGATGAGAAAATCAAATCGAGAAGTGAACGGAGAAAAGGTATTCCGTTATTCTATTCGTAAGTACCATTTTGGTGCAGCAAGTGTTGCCGTTGCAGCATTAATGTTTTTTGCTAATGGTGCGGTTAAGGCAGACACTTTACCAGTATCACCTGCTACGGCTAATACTGAAAAGGTAAATGCTGGTGTTACGGATTTGACAGAGGGAGTTCCTCTAGAGAAATCTCTAGAAACTGAGGGGAATAAGGAAATCGTAGCTCCTGAGCCTGCAGCGGAAACATCTAACAAGGAAGATGGAGCTGGCTCTAATGCTCAAGGTGCAAATGAGATTAAAGTATCTGATAAAGATATGATTCCTGCTAATCAGACGGAGGAAATCAATAAAGTCGAAACAAATGGCAAAGAAGAGGAAGTGGTTGTTAATAAAGATAAATTGGAATCTCTTCTAAAAGAAATTGATCAATTAAACTTAAAGGACTATACAGAAGATACTGTTAAAGTATTGCAAGAAAAAGTTGCGAAAGCAAAAGAAGTACTTGTTAATGCAAAAACTCAAAAAGAAATTGATCTTGCTTATAATGCCTTGGTTGGATATAAAAACGCTGGTTTAAAACGTGTACCTAAACCAAAAGGAGAACTCACTCCTAAACAAGATACAACAAATGGTAAAGCAACAGTAGGAATAAAGGCGGAAAATACTGAACCAAATGGCACAAATATTGCAGGGCATAATCATAGTTTGAACGGGACTACGCTGCCTGAAGGTAGTGGGTTTAGGGCAGCTCCAAACAATGCAAATTTCAGCTATGAAACAAGCGGCACAAGTTTGTCTAGTTTAGTAGCTGGAGACGAATTAGGATACGGGAAAAACGTTATCATCAAAGTAAAATATGATACTAATGCTATTAATAGAAGAGATATAGGATTTACTTCAACGCCTAATGTTGGTCCTAGGCTTGATTATACCAGAAAAGCAAGTGATGGAATCGGACCTTTTGAAGGTGGTCTTAATCTAAAATTAGTAGGAATAATACCTAATGATATGATTGGGACGTATGATTTACATGTACATATTTTAAATAATAAAAATAATAATTCGGAAAGAGCAACTTTAAAAATTCCAATAACTGTAAAACCTAAAAAACCTACAGTAAGTGTTGCTGATTTAGAACATGCTGAAGGAAAGAGCCCAGTTGTTACAGCAAGAGTAGCTGATGCAACTGTAAGTAAAGCAGAATTTTATCTTAACAATCAAAAACAAGCTACTGTAGAAGCTACGAGAGGTATTGCAACTTGGACTCCAACAGCTCCATTAAGAGAACATGATATAATTACTGTTAAAAATATTGCTAAAGGAGGTATACCTCCTAGAGATGCTTATGGTAACACTTTTACAGTAAGTGAAGTGTCGTCGGATATGAGTGATGCAGTAATAATACCTAAAGCCCCTAAACCAGCATTTGATCTTGGTGCAGAAAAATCTAATGCCAAAGCTGAATTAGGTAGAATTGCTCAAGCAGAGATCGCCGCTATTAACGGAGATAACAGTTTAACAGCTACAGAGAAGACAGCTAAGGTACAAGATGTTAATACTAAGAAAACTCAAGGTGAACAAGCTATCGATGAAGCGTCAGTAGATAACTCAGATAAAGTCGCACAAGCGAAAGAAGCTGCGAAGACAGCCATTGAAGGTGTCCACACCCCAGGTGACTTAGCAACTGTAAAATCTAATGCCAAAGCTGAATTAGGTAGAATTGCTCAAGCAGAGATCGCCGCTATTAACGGAGATAACAGTTTAACAACTACAGAGAAGACAGCTAAGGTACAAGATGTTAATGCTAAGAAAACTCAAGGAGAACAAGCCATCGATGAAGCGTCAGTAGATAACGCAGATAAAGTCGCACAAGCGAAAGAAGCTGCGAAGACAGCCATTGAAGGTGTCCACACCCCAGGTGACTTAGCAACTGTAAAATCTAATGCCAAAGCAGAGCTAGGAAGAATTGCTCAAGCAGAAATCGACGCTATTAACGGAGATAACAGTTTAACAGCTACAGAGAAGACAGCTAAGGTACAAGATGTTAATACTAAGAAAACTCAAGGTGAACAAGCTATCGATGAAGCGTCAGTAGATAACGCAGATAAAGTCGCACAAGCGAAAGAAACTGCGAAGACAGCAATTGAAGGTGTACATACACCAGGAAATCTAGCAACTGTAAAATCTAATGCCAAAGCAGAGCTAGGAAGAATTGCTCAAGCAGAAATCGACGCTATTAACGGAGATAACAGTTTAACAGCTACAGAGAAAACAGTAAAAGTACAAGATGTTAATACTAAGAAAACTCAAGGTGAACAAGCTATCGATGAAGCGTCAGTAGATAACGCAGATAAAGTCGCACAAGCGAAAGAAACTGCGAAGACAGCAATTGAAGGTGTACATACACCAGGCGATCTAGCAGAAGTGAAACGTCAAGCGAAAGCAGAGTTAGCGACAGCAGCGGCAGAAGAAAAAGCAGAAATCGCAGGAGATAAGAGCTTAACAGCAGCCCAACGTGCAGAGAAAGAAAAAGCCGTTGATGATACGAAAGCAGCAGAAGAGGCTAAAATTACAGCAGCAGATGATGCGGACAAAGTAGAAGCAGCCAAAACAGCTGGAGTGACAGCTATTAAAGCAGTGCATACAGTTGGAAGTCTAGATGATGTCAAGGCAGCAGCAAAAGCATCACTAGAATCGGCAGCGGCAGAAGAAAAAGCAGAAATCGCAGGCGATAAGAGCTTAACAACAGCCCAACGTGCAGAGAAAGAAAAAGCCGTTGATGATAAGAAAGCAGAAGAAGAAGTAAAAATCACAGCAGCAGATGATGCGGACAAAGTAGAAGCAGCCAAAACAGCTGGAGTGGCAGCTATAAAAGCAGTTCATACAGTTGGAAGCCTAGATGACCTTAAAGCAGCAGCCAAAGCATCACTAGAATCGGCAGCGGCAGAAGAAAAAGCAGAAATCGCAGGCGATAAGAGCTTAACAGCAGCCCAACGTGCAGAGAAAGAAAAGGCCGTTGATACTACGAAAGCAGCAGAAGAAGCAAAAATCACAGCAGCAGATGATGCGGACAAGGTAGAAGCAGCCAAAACAGCTGGAGTGACAGCTATAAAAGCAGTTCATACAGTTGGAAGTCTAGATGATGTCAAGGCAGCAGCAAAAGCATCACTAGAATCTGCAGCGGCAGAAGAAAAAGCAGAAATCGCAGGCGATAAGAGCTTAACAGCAGCCCAACGTGCAGAGAAAGAAAAAGCCGTTGATGATACGAAAGCAGCAGAAGAGGCTAAGATTACAGCAGCAGATGATGCGGACAAAGTAGAAGCAGCCAAAACAGCTGGAGTGACAGCTATTAAAGCAGTACATACAGCAGGCGATTTAAATGCAGTTAAAAACGCAGCGAAAGCAGACTTAGCGACCGCAGCGGCAGAAGAAAAAGCAGAAATCGCAGGCGATAAGAGCTTAACAGCAGCCCAACGTGCAGAGAAAGAAAAAGCCGTTGATGATACGAAAGCAGCAGAAGAAGCTAAGATTACAGCAGCGGATGATGCGGACAAAGTATCAACAGCCAAAACAGCTGGAGTGGCAGCTATTAAAGCAGTGCATACAGTTGGAAGTCTAGATGATGTCAAGGCAGCAGCGAAAGCAGAGTTAGCGACAGCAGCGGCAGAAGAAAAAGCAGAAATCGCAGGCGATAAGAGCTTAACAGCAGCCCAACGTGCAGAGAAAGAAAAAGCCGTTGATGATACGAAAGCAGCAGAAGAAGCTAAGATTACAGCAGCGGATGATGCGGACAAAGTATCAACAGCCAAAACAGCTGGAGTGGCAGCTATTAAAGCAGTTCATACAGCAGGTGATTTAAATGCAGTTAAAAACGCAGCAAAAGCATCACTAGAGTCGGCAGCGGCAGAAGAAAAAGCAGAAATCGCAGGTGATAAGAGCTTAACAGCAGCCCAACGTGCAGAGAAAGAAAAAGCCGTTGATGATACGAAAGCAGCAGAAGAAGCTAAGATTACAGCAGCGGATGATGCGGACAAAGTATCAACAGCCAAAACAGCTGGGGTAGCGGCTATTAAAGCAGTGCATACAGTTGGAAGCCTAGATGATGTCAAGGCAGCAGCAAAAGCATCACTAGAATCGGCAGCGAAAGCAGAAAAAGCGGAAATCGCAGGTGATAAGAGCTTAACCGCAGCCCAACGTGCAGAGAAAGAAAAAGCCGTTGATACTACGAAAGCAGCAGAAGAGGCTAAGATTACAGCAGCAGATGATGCGGATAAAGTAGAAGCAGCCAAAACAGCTGGAGTAGCGGCTATCAAAGCGGTGCACACTGTTGGAAATCTAGACGATGTTAAAGCGACAGCCAAAGCATTGCCTAATACTGGTACAGCAAAATCAACGTTAGCTATTCCAGTTGCAATTACAAGTGCTTTACTTAGCTTAGGTCTTGTAGGAGGTCGTCGTAAAGAGGATAAAGAGGGCTAAGCGGTATATTTACTTGATAATTGAAACAGCTATCAGATTTGTAATAATCGAATAATTATCTTAAAACAAAATCTCCACCTTCAGGTTTGAAAGTGGAGATTTTGTTTTTATAATATATTGAAATAAGATGTGAACAAATCTGTTAAGAAAGTCAATTTAATTTTAAATACTTTCCCCATCTTCTATGATATGTTTCCCTTGATGGAAATGATGAAAGCTCCTGACAAATCAGAGTTTTTCTATCACCACCGTACAGAAGATGGCTGGGTCAAGAAAATTTTCTAATCCTTTACCAAATAACCGAGCTGATCCAAGGCCTCCTCGATATAGTGGAGGTCTTGTTGTGTTTCGGCTTCGACTAGGTGGTAATGGATGCCATCTGTCAATTCAGACAGAGGTCTAAAGTCTGAACGCTCGACTTGTTCTAGAAAATGTTGGACATCTCGGCGACAAGACAATTTAAGCAAGGTTTCAATTTCTCCATAAACGGGATGGTCAATTAAGGTATTTTGAACACGTCCACCATTATCTACGATAGCTAGAAGTTCTTGACCGATTTCTTCAACTTCATGTTTCACTTTGAAAAGTTTGTGAACATAAGGATTGGTATCAATTTGCTTATAGACGTAGCCACGATTAGTGGATAGGATAGGAGCGCCATCGGCTCTCAAAATTGCAATGTCCTGTACAATGACCTGGCGTGTAACATGAAAATGTTCAGCTAAACTTTGGCCATTGAGGGCTTTAGGAGCTTCTTTCAAGAGTTGGAGCAGGGCTTGTTTGCGATCTTTTGTCATAGTTCTTCCCTTTAACTTAACGGCGTTTTCGAAGCACTTTATAGACAGCTAGTGCTAATGTATAGTCTACCATACTATGGATAATTGTGCCAAATCCAACTAGTACAAATAGGACATAAAACATATTTTCTACATTGGTACCAGAAGTAGCGTAAAAAACGACACAGGCTAATACTTCAGCAAGAGCATGGATAAGCGCTAAAACAAAGTTAAAAATCCAGGAAGATTTTGGTTTATCAAGAGTATCGGGGAATTTTTGTAGGTAAAGAGCTCCCAAAGTCCCAAAAAAGATATGGGAAAAAGCTCGAAAAACAATCACCATGGGATAGCCAGCCATCAAAAAACCAAAACTAGAGGCTAAGATGACAAAAACTGCCATCAAGGGCGACAAGAACATGGCAATAAAAATAGCGATGTGACTTCCCAAAGTGTAAGAAGCAGGTGGAATGACAATCTTAAAAGGCATCACAATCGGAATCAAAATTGCAATAGCCGTTAAGAGGGCAGTCATTGTCATAAATTGTGTCTTTTTCCGTGTATTCATAAGAATCTCCTTTTAATTGTATATACACTAGTATAGTACAATAAACAAGACAATAAAGCAAGGATTTACTTAGGTTTATAGGGCCTTTAAGATAAATATTGCTAAAGATTTTACTAAAAAGAAACTACTTCAAACAAAATCTCCACCTTCAGGGTTGAAAGCGGAGATTATTTTTATTTCTTCAATGTTTGTAATCTTGGAACAATAGCTAAGGTCAGAACTGCGGAAATAACTAATTCAGCAATCGAATTTGTTGAGATAACAGTTGCTAGGAGTTTTTGGATATTACCATCAAAAACATTTCCAAAAAGGTAGAAAATGCCACCAAGTACAAAGACTGTGTTGGTAAGTGAACCAAGGGCACCAGCTAAAATAAGACCAGTTTTATTTTTCATCAGTTTATAGACTAGATAAGGGGTTAAACCAATCAAAATACGTGGGACGATAGCTATGATAGCTGAGTAGATGTTTCCGTTTGGAACGAAAGGAGAGAAGAGATAACTTGTTGGAAGGATAGTAATTGTATTAACCGTCAAACTAAGTAGCCCCATCAAAAATCCAAGTGTAACCCCAACGCGTGGACCGTAAATAATACTGGCAATAATGACAGGAATATGAACGATAGTCGGTTTGATTGGGAATGGAAAAAGGTTAAAGATAAGTGAGCTCAGAAAGTGTATCACGAGCATGGTTGCAAAAAAGATAGCAATGGGTGCAATATTAGAGCGTTTTTTCATCGAGAGTTTCCTTTATTCTTTCTAAAATAATTGTGAGGTCGGCTAAAGCTCCTCGTCCGTGGTCTCCACAAGCTAGTAGGGATTCCTTTGGAGCAATCAGCTGATAGCCGTAGGCTTCTAATGTTTTCAGATTAGCCTGAGTTGCAGGATGGTCATACATTTTTGTATTCATAGCAGGAGCTATTAGTTTGGGAATATGACTTGGCAAGGCTAAAGCTGTACTGGTCACCATGTTGTCCGCAAAACCAAGGGCTAGTTTTGCGATAGTGTTAGCAGTTGCAGGGGCCACGATAAATAAATCTGCCTTTTTTCCAAGTTCGATATGATTGACTTGATCAGGATAGGGTTCCTTCATGACATCTAGATGGACAGGATTCTGTGAGAGTACCTGTAGTGTCAAAGGTTGGATAAACTCTGTAGCAGCCTGAGTCATTAAAACAGTGACTTGATGGCCTTGTTTTTTTAGAGAACTGACTAAATCTGCCGACTTATAAGAGGCGATTGAGCCCGTTACAGCCAAGAGAATATGTGCCATAGCTTTCCTTTCTATGAATGGTAGGCTTGAATTTTTTCAAGGAGGAGTTCTGCAATTTCTTCTTTAGTGTTAACCATTTGAAGATAATCTTTCTCAACAAAGATAGCACGATGCTGGTTCGCTGAGATTTGAGTCAGGTCATTTGCGATAATCAAGTCTGCTTGGTTCTTGATAAGACTTTTTCTAGCAATGTCAACCAGATGATCTTCGTTAACATCAACCAGCAGTTTGAAACCAATCAGATGAATAGCAGGATTCCATTCCTTGACTAGAGAGATGATTTTTGGAGTCTTTTTTAGGAATAAAACCTGAACCTCGTCAGTTGAAGAAATCTTAGCTTGATGATTCTGCTTGCTTAAAAATTCTTCCAAATTAGAGCTAGCCTGAATCTCCTCAAGCCCCGTCATATAAACAGGAGTGTAGTCAGAAACAGCCATTGAGTGAATCAAAATCTGATAATCCTGAATACGTTCTTGCAATTCCAGTAGAAGGTCCTTGGTATTGTTAATTTCTCGAATACTTAGGTTGGGATGGGGTTCTGGCTTCACAGCTCGTTTTGTAGTCATTAAACAAACTTCATGTCCTGCAGCAAGCAAGGTTTCTGTGATGATTTTCCCCAAGTGACCTGTAGAATGGTTAGTGATAGAGCGGACGCTATCGATAGCTTCACTGGTACCGCCCGATGTAACTAAAATTTTCATAGCACTATTGTACACAAAAATAAACGGTAAGTAAAATGAAAGCGATAAAAATTGAGTAAATTAATATATGGTCGATTTTGACAATCTCTCCTGTTTATAGGATAATAGAAATATATGCAATAAGGAGAATGCTGAATGAATTTTTTTAAATTTGCTGACAATTTTGCAAAAGAAGCTAGTAAGGTATTGAATGATGCTGGATCTGCTACCAGTAAAGTATTAAATGAAGCAGGTAAATATACTGGAGAAGCTATTACAGAGTCTGTAAAAGTTATAGAAGATGTTTCAAGTCAGGTTGGCGATGTTATCACAGATGTTTCTGAAAAAGCTATTGGGGTAGCTAGTGATGTGGTAGAACATGTAACTAAAGCTTCATCGGAAACTTTTAATGAAGCAGGTAAAATAGCGAATAATACGAAAGAACAAATTGATGCTGTTGACCTCTTTAATTCTAAACTTAGACAAGAAGCTGTCGAGGGATATAAAGAATCTATAAGATTGTATAACGATGAAGCTGATAATTTGGCTAATAAATCAACAGAACTCTATCAGGTTAGGGAAAAAGCGGTCAAAGTTGTAAAAATTATTGAAGAAAGAATTAGTAAGCTAGCAAATAAGCCAAAAGAGTTTGAAACAAAATTAGAAGAAATTGATGTTGAAATTCAGAATTTTGAAGATAAGCAAATTGCTATTTCACAGTCAATTAAGGAAGCTGAATTAGCAAGTGGTAGTACAGCGGCTACGGCTTCTCTTAGTGCATTAGGAGTAACAGTTGCAACTTTAGGTCCTACTGCCGCTATGGGTGTTGCAACTACATTTGGTGTTGCATCAACAGGTACTGCAATTTCAAGTTTGACAGGTGCTGCAGCAAATAGCGCTGCTCTGGCTTGGTTAGGTGGTGGAAGTGTAGCAGCCGGTGGCGGTGGAGTGGCCGCAGGTAACGCATTTTTAGCTTTGGCTGGTCCTGTCGGTTGGGGAATTGCAGGCGTTATGTTGACCGCTTCTGTAGGCGCTGGTGTAGTAGCTAATAGGAAAAATGAAGAAGTTGCAAAAGAGGCTATAGAGGAACAGAAAAAGGTAGAATTGTTGGCTAGACAACTTAAAGAAAAAGTAATAGAAGTTACGGAATTAATAGAATTAACTGAAAAACAAACAGAAGGAATTTATTTAGCCAATTTATCTTTAACTGGAATGGACTATAGCTTATTTACTGAAGATGAAAAATATAAAGCAGGTAATTTAGTGAATTCAACACTATCACTGACAGCTATGATAAATAAGGAAATTAAAATAAATGGTTAATCAAATTTTTAATCAAGCATTTAACCAAGGTATTGGAGCATATGTCAATTGCTTAAATAATTTAAGAATTCAAGACTTACAAATTGCTATGAAAATGATAGAAGATGAAGCTCGCAATGTCATCTTAAACAAGGATAATGCCTCTAAAATTTTAGATTATGCTAAAGATAATATAGAAGATGTTATTGTTAAAAATCGTGGCGGTGATCGTGGGGTACATGGTTTTATAGCAGAGTTTGCAGAAGCAGGAATTGTAAATGCAAGGAGAGCAATTGAGGGATTAAAACCAATAGTTAAAGTATTGAATGACAATGGACCAGCCGATTTATTAATTGGTAGAAATACCATTCAAATGAAGTTTTATAATAATTTACGTGATGAATTAGAACAATCATTTTTTTACAATACAAAAATGAAAATGATGTTTCCAAAAGATCACGTTCAAGTATTTGAAAAAATAATGGCTGGAGCAAAAGAAGTCGAATTTAATGGCAAGAGATTATCTATTAAACAAATTACGGATATACGCCAAATGATTAATGATATCACTGAAAGCAAGGGACTTACTTCATACAAATCTTGGATGAAATCCTCTGCTCTAGATTATAAAGACGCTCAAAAGAATTCAATTAACTCTCTATTGGACTCTGAACAGAAAAATATTTATAAAACAGTCAAACTGAAACAACAAGAATTAAATAAAAAAAGATTAGTAGCCCAAAAACATGCATTACCAAATTTAAAAGAAGCTAATAAGATTGCAAGAAACGCAGCTTTTTTACAGGGTGGTTTAGCTTTGATGTCGAGCGTGTATGGAAAACATAAAGAAGGAAAAAGTATTTTTGAATTCGAACAATCAGATTGGTTAGATTGTGGATTGCATACAGTTGAAGGAGTTGTAAAGGGTGCAATATCTGGGTATTCCATTTACGGATTAACAAATGTCTTGGGAATTAGTGCTCCAAATGCTAGTGCTTTAGTTACGGCAACTTATGGAATGATAGACATTGTTCTAAAGTATAGATCTACAGAAATAACCCAAGATGAATTTATGAATCTTTTGACATTAAATGTAATGGATGCTTCCTTTGCAACAATTGGTGCTTGTATTGGTCAAGCAATGATTCCTATACCAGTTCTAGGTTCTGTAGTAGGTTCAATAGCCAGCTCAATCATTTGGGAAATAGGGAAGGGAATATTAAATGATAGCGAACAAAAAATCATTCAAGACTACCAGGAAAATCTGAATAATTACATAAAAATATTAGATAAGCATTATCTTGCTATTTATAATGAAATCATAGAAAAATATAAAAAACTGGGTGAATTACAAGATTACTCGTTTGATTTATCGTTAAACACTAAACTTAGTTTTGAATATTCTATTGAGTTGGCAGAAAAACTAGAAATTGAAAACACAAGAATTTTACATAATTTATCTGAAATTGACAGCTATTTTCTTGACTAAATTATTTTTTCATTATTCTATAGTTTCAAACTATAAAGCCATATAAAATTTAAGAAAGGGCTCTAAAAACCTTAAAAACAGGGATATTTACGAACGTTTAGAGAGTTTTCGGATGTTAAAAATCTTGTTTTGTGTTATAATGAATTATCATAAAAGAGGTTAGAGGAGTTTTGAATGAAAACAGATATTGAAATCGCACAGAGTATTGAGTTGAAGCCAATCGTTGATGTTGTAGAGAAACTGGGCATTTCTTACGATGATTTGGAGTTGTATGGAAAGTACAAGGCTAAGCTTAGCTTTGATAAAATTCGTGCAGTTGAGAGCAATCCAGTTGGGAAATTGATTCTGGTTACTGCCATCAACCCAACACCTGCAGGTGAAGGAAAATCAACCATTACCATTGGTCTTGCAGATGCATTAAACAAAATCGGCAAGAAAACTATGATTGCAATCCGCGAACCATCTCTTGGTCCAGTAATGGGGATTAAGGGTGGTGCCGCTGGTGGTGGTTACGCTCAAGTTCTGCCAATGGAAGACATTAACCTTCACTTTACTGGGGACATGCATGCCATTACGACTGCCAACAATGCTCTTTCTGCTTTGATTGACAACCACTTACACCAAGGAAATGAGTTGGGAATTGACCAACGTCGTATACTCTGGAAACGTGTTGTGGACTTGAACGACCGTGCTCTTCGCCATGTGACCGTTGGACTTGGTGGCCCTCTAAATGGTATTCCACGTGAGGATGGCTTTGACATTACCGTCGCTTCTGAAATCATGGCTATTCTTTGCTTGGCGACTGATATTGAAGATTTGAAACGCCGTTTGGCGAATATCGTTATTGGTTATCGTTACGACCGTACACCAGTTTCTGTAGGTGATTTGCAGGTTGAAGGTGCCTTGGCTTTGATTTTGAAGGATGCTATTAAACCGAACCTGGTTCAGACAATTTACGGTACACCTGCCTTTGTACATGGTGGTCCATTTGCCAATATTGCTCACGGATGTAACTCTGTCTTGGCAACGACTACAGCCCTTCACTTGGCTGATTACACAGTTACTGAAGCTGGTTTTGGTGCAGACCTTGGTGCTGAGAAATTCCTTGATATCAAGACACCAAACTTGCCAACATCTCCAGATGCAGTAGTTATCGTCGCAACCCTTCGTGCCCTTAAGATGAATGGTGGCGTGGCTAAAGATGCTCTGACAGAGGAAAATGTGGAGGCAGTTCGTGCTGGTTTTGCTAACTTGAAACGCCATGTTGAAAATATCCGTAAATTTGGAGTACCTGCAGTCGTAGCTATTAACGAATTTGTCTCTGATACAGAAGCTGAAATCGCAGCCTTGAAAGAGCTCTGTGCCTCAATCGATGTACCAGTTGAATTGGCTAGTGTCTGGGCTGATGGTGCAGAAGGTGGAGTAGCACTTGCCGAAACAGTTGTCAAAACTATCGCTGAAACCCCAGCTAACTATAAACGTTTGTATGACAATGGCCTTTCTGTCCAAGAAAAGATTGAAAAGATTGTTACTGAAATCTACCGTGGTAGCAAAGTGAACTTTGAGAAGAAAGCTCAAACACAAATCGCTCAAATCGTTCAAAACGGTTGGGACAAATTGCCAATCTGTATGGCTAAGACCCAGTATAGCTTCTCAGACAATCCAAATGCACTTGGAGCACCTGAAAACTTTGAAATTACCATTCGTGAATTGGTGCCAAAATTAGGTGCAGGCTTCATCGTTGCCTTAACTGGTGATGTCATGACCATGCCAGGACTTCCAAAACGACCAGCAGCCCTCAACATGGATGTTGAAAGCGATGGAACAGTATTAGGCTTGTTCTAATAGTTAAATTGAATTCAAATGAGTTTGGAAATAATATCCAAGCTCATTTTTATCTAGATATAAGGAGTTACCTTCTACACGTAACCAGTCTAGGTAAAGATATTTTCCTTGAATTCTGATATAATAGAAATATTGACTTCAAGAGTAAGGAAGAGAAGATGAACGCATTATTAAATGGAATGAATGACCGTCAGGCTGAGGCGGTGCAAACGACAGAAGGTCCCTTGTTGATCATGGCAGGGGCTGGTTCTGGAAAGACTCGTGTTTTGACCCACCGTATCGCTTATTTGATTGATGAAAAGCTGGTTAATCCTTGGAATATCTTGGCTATTACCTTTACAAATAAGGCTGCGCGTGAGATGAAAGAGCGTGCTTATAACCTTAATCCAGCCACTCAGGACTGTCTGATTGCGACCTTCCACTCCATGTGTGTGCGTATTTTGCGTCGTGATGCGGATCATATTGGCTACAACCGTAATTTTACTATTGTGGATCCCGGTGAACAGCGAACTCTCATGAAACGCATTCTCAAGCAGTTGAACTTGGATCCTAAAAAATGGAATGAACGAACTATTTTGGGGACCATTTCCAATGCTAAGAATGATTTGATTGATGATGTTGCCTATGCTGCCCAAGCTGGCGATATGTATACGCAAATCGTGGCCCAGTGTTACACGTCTTATCAAAAAGAGCTTCGTCAGTCAGAGTCAGTTGACTTTGATGATTTGATTATGCTGACCCTGCGTCTCTTTGATCAAAATCCTGATGTCTTGACCTACTACCAGCAGAAGTTTCAATACATTCACGTTGATGAATACCAAGATACCAACCATGCCCAGTACCAACTGGTCAAACTCTTAGCTTCCCGCTTTAAAAACATCTGTGTGGTTGGGGATGCGGACCAGTCTATCTACGGTTGGCGTGGTGCTGATATGCAGAATATTTTGGATTTCGAGAAAGATTATCCCCAAGCCAAGGTTGTTTTGTTGGAGGAGAATTATCGTTCAACCAAAACCATTCTCCAAGCGGCCAATGAGGTTATTAAAAATAATAAAAACCGCCGTCCTAAGAATCTCTGGACCCAAAACGCTGATGGGGAGCAAATCGTTTACTATCGTGCCGATGATGAGCTGGATGAGGCTGTATTTGTGGCTAAAACTATTGATGAACTTGGTCGCAGTCAAAACTTCCTTCACAAGGATTTTGCAGTTCTCTATCGGACTAATGCCCAGTCCCGTACTATTGAAGAAGCCCTTCTCAAGTCCAACATCCCTTATACAATGGTCGGAGGAACTAAGTTCTACAGCCGTAAGGAAATTCGTGATATTATTGCCTACCTCAACCTTATTGCCAATTTGAGTGACAATATTAGTTTTGAACGTATTATCAACGAACCGAAACGTGGAATTGGGCCAGGTACAGTTGAGAAAATCCGTGATTTTGCCAATATGCAAAATATGTCCATGCTAGATGCTTCTGCAAATATTATGTTGTCTGGAATCAAGGGTAAGGCAGCTCAATCTATCTGGGATTTTGCCAATATGATTCTGGATTTGCGGGAGCAACTGGACCATTTAAGCATTACTGAGTTGGTTGAGTCTGTCCTTGAAAAAACAGGATACGTCGATATTCTTAATGCCCAAGCGACCTTAGAAAGCAAGGCTCGGGTAGAAAACATCGAGGAGTTCCTCTCTGTGACGAAGAACTTTGATGACACCTCTGATGTGTCAGAAGAGGAAACTGGTCTGGACAAACTGAGTCGTTTCTTAAATGACTTGGCCTTGATTGCCGACACAGATTCAGGTAGTCAGGAGACATCAGAAGTGATCTTGATGACCCTGCATGCTGCCAAAGGTCTCGAGTTTCCAGTTGTCTTTTTGATTGGGATGGAAGAAAATGTCTTTCCGCTTAGCCGTGCAGCTGAAGATCAAGATGAACTAGAAGAAGAGCGCCGTCTAGCCTATGTAGGAATTACGCGTGCAGAGAAAATTCTCTATCTGACCAATGCCAACTCGCGCCTGCTTTTCGGTCGTACCAACTACAACCGTCCGACTCGTTTTATTAACGAAATCAGTTCAGACTTGCTTGAGTATCAAGGATTGGCGCGCCCAGCAAATACAAGCTTTAAGGCGTCTTATAGTAGTGGTGGTCTTGCCTTCGGTCAAGGTATGAGTCTTGCCCAGGCTCTTCAAGATCGTAAACGCAGTGCAGCCCCAAAATCTATCCAGTCAAGCGGTCTCCCATTTGGTCAATTTACAGCTGGTGCAAAATCAGCGTCTAGTGAGGCAATTTGGTCTATTGGTGATATTGCCCTCCACAAGAAGTGGGGGGAGGGAACCGTTCTGGAAGTTTCAGGTAGCGGTGCTACGCAGGAATTGAAAATCAATTTCCCAGAAGTTGGCCTGAAAAAACTTTTAGCCAGTGTGGCTCCAATTGAGAAAAAAATCTAATTTTCCATCCTTCTCACGAATAATAAAGTGAGGAGGATTTTTATGTATAGTATTTCATTCCAAGAAGATTCACTATTACCAAGAGAAAGACTGGCCAAGGAAGGAGTTGAAGCGCTCAGTAATCAAGAGTTGCTAGCTATTTTACTCAGGACAGGAACACGTCAAGCTAGCGTTTTTGAAATTGCCCAGAAAGTCTTGAGCAATCTTTCAAGCCTAACGGATTTGAAAAAAATGACCCTGCAGGAATTGCAGAGTCTGTCTGGTATCGGCCGTGTTAAGGCCATAGAATTACAAGCTATGATTGAACTGGGCCATCGTATTCACAAGCATGAGACTATTGAGATGGAAAGTATTCTCAGCAGTCAAAAGTTGGCCAAGAAGATGCAACAGGAATTGGGGGATAAAAAACAAGAGCACCTGGTGGCGCTCTATCTCAATACTCAAAATCAAATCATCCATCAACAGACCATTTTTATCGGTTCTGCAACTCGTAGTATCGCTGAACCGCGAGAGATCCTTCACTATGCTATCAAGCATATGGCGACTTCTCTCATCTTGGTTCACAATCATCCTTCAGGAGCGGTAGCGCCCAGTCGAAATGATGATCATGTCACTAAACTTGTTAAAGAAGCCTGCGATCTGATGGGAATTGTCCTCTTGGACCATTTGATTGTCTCACATTCTAGTTACTTTAGTTACCGTGAAAAAACAGATTTAATCTAAAGTTCATTAACGACATAGTCAAAGAGGTTTTTATCTTTGGGACGATTTTCAAATAGAAATTCTGGGTGCCATTGGACACCGAGAAAGGCAACATCATCCGTACTCATGACAGCCTCAATGATACCATCTTTAGGATCATGAGCCGCAATCTTTAAATTTGGTGCTAAATCCTTAATGCTCTGATGGTGGAAGGAGTTGATATGGGAGATTTCTCCATAGATTTCTCGAAGAACAGTATCAGGTTCTGTCACCAAGCGTTGAGTTGTGTACTCAGCAGAACAATCCTGCCAATGGTCTTCGATATCTTGGTACAAAGTTCCACCCATGGCAACGTTAAAGAGTTGAGTTCCACGGCAGACAGAAAAAATTGGCTTTTTCTGTTTAATAGCTTCCTTGATGAGGGCCAGTTCAAAGATATCCCTTTGAAGGTGGAAGTCATCGCTATCGATCGCTTTTGGTTCACCATAGAATTTTGGATCAACATTTTGCCCACCTGTCAAGATGAGCTTGTCAATCATACTGATATAGTGGCAGGCCATTTCTTGATTACCAATCGGTAGGATGATGGGAATCCCTCCAGCGTCTTTAACGCCTTCAACAAAGCCTTTTGCTGCGTAGCTCATCATGATGTCATCATCTGGATGAGTTTTTTCGTTTCCTGTAATCCCTATAACTGGTTTTTTCATAAAATGATTTTCGCTTTCTAATCCTCTTTTCGCATGAAATAGAGGAGGGTTTGGAGTTCACTTGTCAAATCGACATACTGAACGACCACGTCTTTTGGTAAATGCAGATGGACTGGTGAAAAACTGAGAATTCCTTTCACGCCAGCATCCACCAAGAGATTAGCGACCTCTTGTGATTTAACGCTGGGAACGGTCAGGATAGCAGTCTTGACATCGGCATCCTTGATTTTATCCTTGATTTGAGAAATTCCGTAAATGGGAATCCCATCAGGAGTTTGGCTACCAACTTCAGGATGGTCATCAAGGTCAAAGGCCATGATAATCTTCATCTTGTTGCGCTCATGGAAGCGATAGTGAAGAAGGGCATGACCCATATTTCCAATACCTACCAGCATGACATTGGTAATGGAGTTATCATTGAGCAAATCGGCAAAAAATGTCATGAGTTTTTTGACATCATAGCCAAAACCACGACGACCTAGTTCACCAAAATAGGAAAAATCACGACGTACGGTCGCTGAATCAATACCGATAGCCTCTGCAATTTGCTTAGAGTTGGCACGTTCAATCTTTTCTGCATGAAATCTCTTAAAAATTCGATAGTATAGGGAGAGTCTTTTTGCTGTAGCTTTTGGAATAGCAGACTGTTTATCTTTCACAAAATCACAACCTTTCTATTCTTCTATTTTATAGAAACATTGTGAAAAAATCAACAAAAACAAGAAAAAACTAAGAAAAATCTTAGTTTTGATGTAAAAAATCTGCATGTGATAGAAAACGGTAGAGGTCTCCGACCAGACCCTGATAAACTTTCTGGCCATTAAAAGTCAGAGAAGTTACATAAAGTGTATCTGGTAGGGTCACACATCCTGACAAAGCCAGCATGAGTGCCTCATAATCCTCATACTTGAGTGTACGCTCTACATGATAGTTGTCCTTATAGGTCAGTTCAAACATATGGGACCTATCTTTCAGATTTTGTAAAGACACCACGTTCTACTAAGCTATCCATGAGGAAGTAGAATTTTTCCTGATGAATGTGGTGGTCTTCTGATTTGAAAATATCAACTAGACGAAGACCAAACTTGTCAGTGATATTGATTTTAGCCCCTGTAAGTTCCTTGTTAATGATGATTTTGAGTTGGAAGCCTTCACCACTGTTTGGAACTTTTTCCAAAAGGCGAGTCAATTCATAGTTACCAACCTTAGTCTCAAAAAAGGTGTTGTCCTTGAGGGTAAATTTTTTAACAGAAGGGCTAAGAGTGTAGTCGTAACGACAATTTTTTAACTGAATGGTTTTTTCAAATGCCATATGGCTAACCTCCGATAATTTCTTTTAAGGTTTTTGCGAGGGTTTGTAGTTCTTCAACAGTATTTTGTGGCGACAAACTGATACGAACGGATTCCTTCAAGCGTTCTGAATTTGCCCCGTACATGGCTTCGAGAACATGGCTGGATTGGACAATGCCTGCCGTACAGGCTGAGCCAGTAGAGATTGAAATTCCAGCTAAATCTAGACGAAGGAGTAAGAGGTCATTTTTCTGACCAGGAAATCCAATATTGAGAACATAAGGGAGATGATGTTGTCCTCTATTCAGGTAATACTGAATTCCTTCTAGCTCTGCAAGAAAGGCAGTCTCTAGATTTTGTACATGTTGAAAATGTTCTTCTT
Source organism: Streptococcus mitis SK1080 (assembly GCF_000220085.1). Classification (GTDB taxonomy): domain Bacteria; phylum Bacillota; class Bacilli; order Lactobacillales; family Streptococcaceae; genus Streptococcus; species Streptococcus mitis_K. Next base: position 97,531 of record NZ_AFQV01000017.1, read on the forward strand.
GTTTTTCGAGGTCTTCTTTTAGGGCTGCAACCATACCCACGATGGCAGCCAGATTTTCAGTCCCTGCACGTTTCTTTTGTTCTTGGTCTCCGCCATGTAGATAGGAATCAAAATCCATGCTAGATGCGTAGAGAAAGCCGATTCCCTTAGGACCATGGAATTTATGGGCAGAAGCAGTGATAAAATCAATGCCCAATTCTTCGGGGTGAATTGGTATTTTACCAATAGCTTGAACTGCGTCGACATGATATGCAGCAGGGTGTTGCTTGAGTATTTGGCCAATTTCAGCAATGGGAAGTAGGTTTCCTGTCTCATTATTGGCAAACATGGTAGAAACCAAAATCGTATCGTCACGTAAAGCCTTTTGAATTTGTTGGGCTGTGATTTCTTGATTTTCTAGTTGGATAATGGTTGCTTCAAAACCAAAGTGTTGAACCAAGTAATCAATGGTTTCAAGGACGGCATGGTGCTCGATGGCAGTTGTGATGATATGTTTTCCTTGTTCTTGGTGACGAAGGCAGTAGCCAATGATGGCAGTATTGTTGCCTTCAGTCCCACCAGAAGTGAAAAAGATATGTTGAGGTTTTGTCCCCAGTAACTGAGCCAGTTCCTGACGGGCTTCTCGTAAGAGTTTACCAGCTTGACGACCATGACCATGAATACTAGAAGGATTGCCATGGGTTTCTTGTAAAACCTTGGTCATAGCTGAAATAGCAACTGCTGACATAGGAGTCGTTGCAGCATTGTCCAAATAAATCAAAGAATCACCTTATTTCTTTTTGTTGTAGGCAAAGAGTGGGCTGACTGGTTTTCTTTCGTGGATACGGACGATGGCATCACCAATTAACTCACTAGCAGTGATGTAGCATACGTTTTTAGGAGTTTTTTCTTTTGTTGCTACTGAATCAGTCACAAGAATTTCTTTAATATTAGTATTATCAAGAAGTTCAGCAGCACCTTCAACGAAGAGACCGTGGCTAGAAACAGCATAAATTTCTGTAGCTCCTTCACGTTCAACGATTTTAGAAGCTTCAGAGAAGGTACGTCCTGTATTCAGAATATCGTCAATTAAGATGGCTTTCTTACCTTCAACATCACCGATAATATAACCTTCGTTGCGAGTTGCATCGTCTTGAGGGTAATCGATAATGGCGATAGGAGCATCAAGATATTCAGCCAGGCTACGAGCACGCTTTACACCTGAATTTTTAGGGCTGACGACAACAACATCTGACCCAAGTAGACCCTTATCGCAGTAATGTTTTGCGAATAGGGGCACTGTGAAAAGATTATCGACAGGAATATCAAAGAAACCTTGAACCTGAACGGCATGTAAATCAAGAGTCAGGATACGATCAACCCCAGCCTTAACCAGCATATTGGCAACTAGTTTTGCTGTAAGTGGCTCACGTGGTGAAGCAATGCGGTCTTGACGTGCATAGCCAAAATATGGAAGGACAACGTTGATACTGTGGGCACTTGCACGCACACAAGCATCAACCATGATCAACAATTCCATTAGGTGGTTGTTAACAGGGAAACTTGTTGATTGGATGATGTAAACATCATAACCACGGACACTTTCTTCGATATTCACTTGGATTTCTCCGTCTGAAAATTGACGTGACGATAGTTTTCCAAGTGGGACACCAACAGCTTGAGCAATTTTCTGTGCAATCTCTTGGTTAGAGTTGAGTGCGAAAAGTTTCATGTTTTTTCTATCTGACATTGTAGACCGTCCTCTGTAAACTTTATAAAACCTAGTTATATCTGCCTTACATATATGAACTAGGATGTGTGTATTTTTATCTTTTCTATTTTACCAAAAAATGGAGATTATTTCAGCTATTTTTCATGCTTTTGACAAATCGAACCAATTTTGAAGGAGCTTTTTGATAGGAAATCTGATTTTCCTCTAAAAATTGTTGGAAATCCTGTTTGCCTTGCTCATGATTTTCCACTTCAAGTTCTAATTCGTAATCTGTAATATCAAAGTACTGACTCTCGTCCAGTGCCATGAGACCAATAGCTGTTTGCATTTCATAGCGAAGTGTCGTTAGACAACCAAGGATCTGCCATTCACTTGTTTTAATACCATGTTTCGCCAATTCATCTAGCACAAGCCCTTGAGGAAGTTTTTTCTTGCTCAGATAGTTTTCAGCATCTTTTAGTTGCAATTTTTGATTGTATTCCATGTTTCCAACACTGTGTGGGACTTTGAGTGTCAATTCTGCCCAGTCTTCAAAGGTTCGAATGCGCATAGCAACTTTCTTTTCTCGCAGTTCAAAATCAGGCGTGTCTATGTAGTAATTTTTTTGAAGAACAGGAGTGACGTCTGTGAACTGGTCCTTTAGACGATTGTATTCATCTTTTTTCAAGAGTGTTTTCAATTCAATTTCTAAATGTTTCATTTTTCTTACCTTTTCTTTATCGTTGAAAGCGGATTTATGGTATAATAAGCATTGTATTTATTGTATATGAATCTGGAGAAAAAATCAAAGATATTTTTGAAGGATAATATGAGAACAAGGGAGAATATATGACCTTAGAATGGGAAGAATTTCTAGATCCTTACATTCAAGCTGTTGGTGAGTTAAAGATTAAACTACGTGGTATTCGGAAGCAATATCGTAAGCAAAATAAGCATTCTCCGATTGAGTTTGTGACAGGTCGGGTCAAGCCAATTGAGAGCATCAAAGAAAAAATGGTTCGTCGTGGCATTACTTATGCGACCTTAGAACACGATTTGCAGGATATTGCTGGCTTACGTGTGATGGTTCAGTTTGTAGATGACGTCAAGGAAGTAGTGGAGATTTTGCACAAGCGTCAGGATATGCGAATCATACAGGAGCGAGATTACATTACTCATAGAAAAGCATCAGGCTATCGTTCCTATCATGTGGTAGTAGAATATACGGTTGATACCATCAATGGAGCTAAGACTATTTTGGCAGAAATTCAAATTCGTACTTTGGCCATGAATTTTTGGGCAACGATAGAACATTCTCTCAACTACAAGTACCAAGGGGATTTCCCAGAGGAGATTAAGAAGCGACTGGAAATTACAGCTAGAATCGCCCATCAGTTGGATGAAGAAATGGGTAAAATTCGAGATGATATCCAAGAAGCTCAGGCACTTTTTGATCCCTTGAGTAGAAAATTAAATGACGGTGTAGGAAACAGTGACGATACAGATGAAGAATACAGGTAAACGAATTGACCTGATAGCCAATAGAAAACCGCAGAGTCAAAGGGTTTTGTATGAATTGCGAGATCGTTTGAAGAGAAATCAGTTTATACTCAACGATAGCAGTCCGGACATTGTCATTTCCATTGGTGGAGATGGCATGCTCTTGTCGGCCTTTCATAAGTACGAAGACCAACTTGATAAGGTACGCTTTATCGGTCTTCATACAGGACATCTGGGCTTTTATACCGATTATCGTGATTTTGAGTTGGATAAGTTAATGACCAATTTGCAGTTGGATACCGGAGCAAGGGTTTCTTATCCGGTTTTGAATGTGAAGGTTTTTCTTGGAAATGGAGAGGTCAAGATTTTTCGTGCCCTCAATGAAGCCAGCATCCGCAGGTCCGATCGAACCATGGTGGCAGATATTGTCATCAATGGTGTTCCCTTTGAACGTTTTCGCGGAGATGGCTTAACAGTTTCGACACCGACTGGTAGCACTGCCTATAACAAGTCTCTTGGTGGTGCAGTGTTACACCCTACCATTGAAGCTTTGCAATTAACGGAGATTGCCAGCCTTAATAATCGTGTCTATCGAACGCTGGGCTCTTCCATTATTGTGCCTAAGAAGGATAAGATTGAACTCATTCCAACAAGAAATGATTACCACACCATTTCGGTTGACAATAGTGTCTATTCTTTTCGTAGTATCGAGCGAATCGAGTATCAAATTGATCATCATAAGATTCACTTTGTCGCGACTCCTAGCCATACCAGTTTCTGGAACCGCGTTAAGGATGCCTTTATCGGCGAGGTGGACGAATGAGGTTTGAATTTATCGCAGATGAACATGTCAAGGTTAAGACCTTCTTAAAAAAGCACGAGGTTTCTAAGGGACTTCTGGCCAAGATTAAGTTTCGAGGTGGAGCTATTCTGGTCAATGACCAACCGCAAAATGCAACCTATCTATTAGATATCGGGGACCGTGTTACTATTGATATTCCCGCCGAGGAAGGCTTTGAAACTCTGGAAGCTATCGAGCGCCCACTGGATATTCTCTATGAGGATGATCATTTTCTAGTCTTGAATAAACCCTATGGAGTGGCTTCTATTCCTAGTGTCAATCACTCTAATACCGTTGCCAATTTTATCAAGGGTTACTACGTCAAGCAAAATTATGAAAATCAGCAGGTTCACATTGTGACCAGACTTGATAGGGACACTTCTGGCTTGATGCTTTTTGCCAAGCATGGCTATGCCCATGCACGATTAGACAAGCAGTTGCAGAAGAAGTCCATTGAAAAACGTTACTTTGCTTTGGTTAAAGGAGATGGATACTTGGAGTCAGAGGGGGAAATTATTGCCCCGATTGCGCGTGATGAAGACTCCATTATTACAAGACGCGTAGCTAAAGGTGGAAAGTATGCTCATACTTCTTACAAGATTGTAGCATCTTATGGGAATATTCATTTGGTAGACATTCGCCTGCACACTGGACGAACCCACCAAATCCGAGTCCATTTTTCTCATATTGGTTTTCCTTTGTTGGGAGATGATTTGTACGGTGGTAGTCTGGACGACGGCATCCAACGTCAGGCCCTGCATTGCCATTACCTATCTTTTTATCATCCATTTTTAGAGCAAGACTTGCAGTTAGAAAGCCCCTTGCCGGATGATTTCAGTAACCTTATTACCCAGTTATCAACTAATACTCTATAAAAACTGATTCAGAGTATAATTATTATCTTAAAGGAGAAAACTCATGGAAGTTTTTGAAAGTCTCAAAGCCAACTTGGTTGGTAAAAATGCTCGTATCGTTCTCCCTGAAGGGGAAGAGCCACGTATTCTTCAAGCGACTAAACGCTTGGTAAAAGAAACAGAAGTGATTCCTGTTTTGCTTGGAAATCCTGAAAAAATTAAAATTTATCTTGAAATTGAAGGGATTATGGATGGTTATGAAGTTATTGACCCTCAACATTATCCTCAATTTGAAGAAATGGTTGCTGCTCTAGTGGAGCGTCGCAAGGGCAAAATGTCTGAAGAAGAGGCACGCAAGGTTTTGGTTGAAGATGTAAACTACTTTGGTGTTATGTTGGTTTACTTGGGCTTGGTTGATGGAATGGTGTCAGGTGCGATTCATTCAACTGCTTCAACAGTTCGTCCAGCCCTTCAAATCATCAAAACTCGTCCAAATGTAACTCGTACTTCAGGTGCCTTCCTCATGGTTCGTGGCTCTGAACGTTACCTATTTGGAGACTGTGCTATCAACATCAATCCAGATGCAGAAGCTTTGGCTGAAATTGCCATCAACTCAGCAATCACAGCTAAGATGTTTGGAATCGAGCCTAAAATTGCTATGCTAAGCTATTCTACTAAAGGTTCAGGTTTTGGTGAAAGCGTTGATAAGGTCGTTGAAGCAACTAAAATTGCTCACGACTTGCGCCCTGACCTTGAAATCGATGGTGAGTTGCAATTTGATGCAGCCTTTGTTCCTGAAACTGCAGCTTTGAAAGCTCCTGGAAGTACGGTAGCTGGTCAAGCAAATGTCTTCATCTTCCCAGGTATCGAGGCAGGAAATATCGGATACAAGATGGCTGAACGTCTTGGTGGCTTTGCGGCAGTAGGTCCTGTTTTGCAAGGTTTGAACAAGCCAGTTAACGACCTTTCTCGTGGATGTAATGCAGATGATGTTTACAAGTTGACCCTTATCACAGCAGCCCAAGCTGTTCATCAATAAGATTTAGTCCTCTTTCCTTTGGGAAGAGGCTTTTTAATACTAGGAAAAGGACAGTTAGAATCTTCTGTGTTATACTAGAGATATGTTAGATTTGAAAGAATATGGTATTGCCATGTGGCCGGAGGAGAAGATTGTTTCTTTTCGTCAGAAACTCCTCACTTGGTATGATGAAAACAAAAGAGATTTACCGTGGCGTAGAAGTAAAAATCCTTATCATATCTGGGTTTCTGAAATTATGCTCCAGCAGACTAGGGTGGATACGGTTATTCCTTATTACGAACGTTTCTTGGACTGGTTTCCAACAGTGGAAAGTTTGGCAATTGCCCCTGAAGAGCGTTTGTTGAAGGCTTGGGAGGGACTGGGATATTATTCTCGAGTTCGTAATATGCAGGCTGCAGCTCAGCAGATTATGACTGACTTTGGTGGCCAATTTCCAAATACCTATGAAGGAATTTCCAGCTTGAAAGGGATTGGTCCTTACACTGCAGGAGCCATTTCCAGTATTGCTTTTAACTTGCCTGAGCCAGCTGTAGATGGTAATGTTATGCGGGTCTTGGCGCGTCTGTTTGAAGTCAATCACGATATTGGGATTCCAAGTAATCGAAAAATTTTTCAGGCAATGATGGAAATCCTGATTGACCCAGAACGGCCAGGCGACTTTAATCAAGCTTTGATGGATTTAGGGTCTGATATTGAGGCTCCTGTAAATCCTAGGCCAGAAGAGAGTCCGGTGAAGGACTTTAGTGCTGCATATCAGAATGGAACCATGGACCGTTATCCAATTAAGGCACCAAAGAAAAAGCCAGTTCCCATTTATCTTAAAGCCTTAGTTGTGAAAAATTCTCAGGGACAATTTTTACTTGAAAAAAATGAAAGTGAAAAGCTCTTGGCAGGTTTTTGGCATTTCCCCTTGATAGAAGTTGATAACTTTTCGCAAGAAGAGCAGTTTGACCTCTTTCATCAGGTTGCAGAAGAAAGTGTGAACTTTGGCCCCAGTCCAGAGGAGAGTTTCCAGCAGGACTATGACCTAGATGTTGATTGGTTTGATACTTATTTTGAGACTGTCAAGCATGTCTTTAGTCATCGTAAATGGCATGTTCAAATTGCAGCAGGTCAGGTAAGTGACTTCCATGACTTTTCAGATAGGGAAGTTCGCTGGCTTTCACCAGAAGAGTTTAAGAATTACCCACTTGCAAAACCCCAACAAAAAATCTGGCAGGCTTATGCAAAAGCCAACTTAGACAGTAGCAAAGACTAGCTATCGTGTCTTCTTGTTATTTTTTTGGTATAATAGTAGAGAAAAAGGTGAACATATGAAAAAAATACTAATTGTAGATGATGAGAAACCAATCTCGGATATTATCAAGTTTAATATGACCAAGGAAGGTTACGAGGTTGTAACTGCTTTTAACGGTCGTGAAGCGCTAGAGCAATTTGAAGCAGAGCAACCAGATATTATTATTTTGGATTTGATGCTTCCAGAAATTGATGGCTTAGAAGTTGCGAAGACTATTCGGAAGACTAGTAGTGTGCCTATTATCATGCTGTCAGCTAAGGATAGCGAATTTGATAAGGTTATCGGTTTAGAGCTTGGTGCAGATGACTATGTAACCAAACCCTTCTCCAATCGTGAGTTGCAGGCGCGTGTTAAAGCTTTGCTGCGTCGTTCTCAACCTATGCCAGTAGATGGGCAGGAAGCAGATAGCAAACCTCAGCCTATCCAAATTGGGGATTTAGAAATTATTCCAGACGCCTACGTGGCTAAAAAATATGGCGAAGAACTAGACTTAACCCACCGTGAGTTTGAGCTTTTGTATCATTTGGCATCGCATACAGGTCAAGTCATTACGCGCGAACACTTGCTTGAGACTGTCTGGGGTTATGACTATTTTGGTGATGTCCGTACAGTTGATGTGACTGTCCGACGTCTGCGTGAGAAGATTGAAGATACGCCTAGCCGACCAGAGTATATCTTGACGCGCCGTGGTGTAGGGTATTACATGAGAAATAATGCTTGATTTACTGAAACAAACCATTTTTACCAGAGATTTTATCTTTATCCTGATTTTGTTAGGTTTCATCCTTGTTGTGACCCTCCTATTACTGGAGAATAGACGTGATAATATTCGGTTGAAGCAAATCAATCAAAAGGTCAAAGATTTGATTGCAGGAGATTATTCAAAGGTTCTTGATATGCAAGGTGGGTCTGAAATCACCAATATTACCAATAATTTGAATGACTTGTCGGAGGTTATTCGTCTCACTCAGGAAAATCTAGAACAAGAGAGTAAGAGACTAAATAGTATTCTGTTTTATATGACAGATGGGGTCCTTGCGACCAATCGTCGGGGTCAGATTATCATGATTAACGATACAGCCAAGAAGCAACTGGGGCTGGTTAAAGAAGATGTTCTGAATAGAAGCATTTTGGAAGTACTTAAGATAGAAGAAGACTATGAATTGCGTGATTTGATTACCCAGAGTCCAGAATTGTTGCTAGATTCCCAAGACATCAATGGTGAATATTTGAACCTTCGAGTTCGCTTTGCCTTGATACGTAGAGAGTCTGGCTTTATTTCAGGTTTGGTGGCTGTTTTGCATGATACGACGGAGCAGGAAAAGGAAGAACGCGAACGAAGACTCTTTGTTTCCAATGTTAGCCATGAGCTACGGACACCCTTAACCAGTGTTAAATCTTATCTTGAAGCCTTGGATGAGGGAGCTTTGTGTGAAACTGTAGCACCAGACTTTATCAAGGTTTCTCTTGATGAAACCAACCGTATGATGCGTATGGTGACGGACCTCCTTCATCTTTCACGGATTGATAACGCCACCAGTCACTTGGATGTGGAACTGATTAACTTCACTGCCTTTATTACCTTTATCCTCAACCGTTTTGATCAGATAAGAGGGCAGGATGAAGAGAAGAAATACGAACTGGTGAGAGATTACCCCATTACCTCAGTCTGGATAGAGATAGATACAGATAAGATGACACAGGTGATTGATAATATTCTCAACAATGCCATCAAGTATTCGCCAGATGGTGGGAAAATCACAGTGACCATGAAAACAACGGATGATCAGATGATTTTATCCATTTCAGACCAGGGATTGGGGATTCCCAAGCAGGATTTGCCACGTATTTTTGACCGTTTCTATCGTGTAGATCGTGCTAGAAGTCGTTCCCAAGGTGGTACAGGTCTAGGACTGTCTATTGCCAAAGAAATTATCAAACAACATAAGGGCTTTATTTGGGCTAAGAGTGAATACGGTAAGGGATCGACCTTTACCATTGTGCTCCCTTATGATAAGGATGCAGTGAAAGAAGAAGTATGGGAGGATGAAGTAGAAGACTAGAATGAGTGAAACAGGCTTTAAATACAGTATTTTAGCGTCGGGTTCCAGTGGAAATTCCTTTTATCTGGAAACCCCAAAAAAGAAGCTTTTAGTGGATGCCGGCTTGTCTGGTAAAAAGATTACTAGCCTACTTGCTGAAATTAACCGCAAACCAGAAGACCTGGATGCCATCTTGATTACCCATGAGCATTCAGACCATATCCATGGAGTGGGTGTTTTGGCTCGCAAGTATGGTATGGATCTTTATGCCAATGAAAAGACCTGGCAAGCTATGGAAAATAGTAAATATCTTGGCAAGGTGGATTCTTCGCAAAAGCATATCTTTGAGATGGGCAAAACCAAAACCTTTGGAGATATTGACATCGAGAGTTTCGGTGTAAGCCATGATGCAGTCGCACCGCAGTTCTATCGCTTTATGAAAGATGATAAAAGTTTTGTCCTTTTGACAGATACAGGTTATGTTAGTGACCGTATGGCAGGGATTGTCGAAAATGCAGATGGTTATCTTATCGAATCCAACCATGATGTAGAGATTTTACGAGCAGGTTCTTACGCTTGGCGACTCAAACAACGAATCCTATCGGATCTGGGTCACCTTTCTAACGAGGACGGTGCTGAAGCAATGATTCGTACCTTGGGAAACCGCACTAAGAAAATCTACCTTGGCCATCTATCCAAGGAAAACAATATCAAGGAGCTGGCTCACATGACCATGGTCAATCAGCTAGCACAAGCTGATCTTGGAGTTGGAGTAGACTTTAAGGTTTACGATACCTCACCAGATACCGCAACACCCTTGACAGAGATATAGAAAAGAAGGCATTGACCTTCTTTTTATAAATTAGTAGATATTTGTTGTGGTATAACGTTCAAAAATAACATAGGAGAAGTAGTGTGAAAAGAAAATGGTTATTTAAGGATTATTATGACACAACGATTATTTTACTTGCTTTAATCTCTGTTATTCTGGTATTACTTGGATTTTCTGAGATGATTGATTTGGATAATCCGCCTTATAGTATTATTGATTTAGTAATCTGGGGTGTTTTTGTGGTAGATTATGGCTGGCGGTTCTTTTTAAGTAAAGGGAAATGGCGATTCATAATTGAAAATATCTTTGATCTGCTAGCTATCCTGCCTTTAAATGCTATTTTTACAGTGTTTCGATTAGGGCGTATCTTTCGCTTAGCAAGGCTGACAAAATTACTGAAACTGACTCGTTTACTTAGAATAATTGGACTTACAGGTAAATTAGAAAGAAAAATTAGTAGATTCTTACGGACAAATGGCCTGATTTATGTCTTGTATGTTAATATATTTATCGCGCTAGTAGGAAGTTCAATTTTATCTGTAGTTGAAGAAAAATCATTCTCAGATAGTCTTTGGTGGGCTCTTGTGACAGTAACTACTGTTGGTTATGGTGATATTGTTCCAGTTTCCCTTTTTGGGAAATAGATAGCAGTTTTACTGATGCTTGTCGGTATTGGAACAATAGGGATGTTAACAAGTGCCTTGACGAACTTTTTTGTAAAAGATAATCCAGATGAACAGATAAAACTTGATAAACTTCAAGATGAATTGTCTAGTCAGAGAATATTACTAGAGAAACAATCTGAAAAGATAGAAGAATTACATCGAATGATAAAAGACTTAGTTGAAAAAATATAATAAAGGTGAGACAAAACAAAACTTGATTTGAGGAGGAATCAAGCAAGTCTTGATACAATAAAACGCATAATATCAAGGTTTTTGCACCTTACATTATGCGTTTTTGTAATTTTAAGACTTGTTAGCTGATTTTTTACAATCCAGCAAAGTCCTTGATTTCTTGTGCTGACATTGAAGAGTCGCAACGGACATTGATTTGTCCATCTGCAACGTGAACAAAGCCTGGTACAGTTGGGATTCCGTAGCGTGAGCGGAATGCTTGTAACTCATTGAGTTGGCTTGGTTCTTCACTATTGATGAAGTAAATGTGAGCTTTGGTTTCAGCTATGACACCAGCCAATGTACCTGCAAATTTACGGCAGTAAGGGCAAGTTTTGCGACCGATAAAGAAAGTTGCAGTTTCTTTATTATCAAGAGCTTCTTGCGCACGCGCAACTGTAGTGACTTCAAGGTCTTTGATATTATCTAAAAATTGTTCCATGAGATTACCTCGCTTTCATTGATAAGTCTAGTATGCCATAAAGTTTCTAAAATTGCTTAGATTTGATACGAAAAAAGATGAGATTGGTTTGTCTCATCTTTTATAGGACTTTATTTTACAAAAGCATTGATTTCTGCTTCGATATTAGCAATCTTAGCTTGTGATTCTTCGTTGGTTTCCCCTACAACTGCAATGTAGAACTTGATTTTTGGTTCTGTCCCTGAAGGGCGAACGGCAATCCATGAACCGTCAGCAAGTGTGTATTTCAACACATCACTTGGAGGAGTTGTCAAGTTTGTAACGGTACCGTCAGCAGCAGTAGCTGTTTGAGCTTTGAAGTCTTCTACGACCGTGATAGCTGTTGCATTCCATTCTTTTGGAGCATTGTTACGGAATTTAGCCATAATCGCTTTGATTTGTTCAGCACCGTCAACACCAGAAAGAGTAACAGAGATTGTCTTTTCTGCATAGTAGCCGTATTCTTTGTAGATTTCTTCGATACCGTCTGCAAGTGTTAAACCACGTGAACGGTAGTAGGCAGCAAGTTCAGCCACGACAAGAACGGCTTGGATAGCATCTTTATCACGTACGAATGGTTTAATCAAGTAACCGAAGCTTTCTTCAAATCCCATCATGTATGTGTGATTGTGTTTTTCTTCGAATTCTTGGATTTTTTCAGCAATAAATTTGAAACCAGTCAAGACGTTGAACATAGTTGCGCCGTAGCTTTCAGCGATCTTCGTTACCAAGTCAGTTGATACGATTGATTTGCAGAGGGCTGCGTTTTCTGGAAGAGTTCCAGCGTTTTTGTGGGCTTCCAAGATGTATTTTGCCATGATAGCACCGATTTGGTTACCTGAAAGGTTGAGGTAGCTACCATCTTTTTGAAGAACTTCAACACCAACACGGTCAGCGTCTGGGTCAGTTGCCACAAGAACATCTGCACCAACTTGACGACCAAGTTCTTCAGCAAGGGCAAAGGCTGCTTGGCTTTCTGGGTTCGGAGATTTTACAGTTGAGAAGTCAGGATCAGCAGTTGCTTGCGCTTCAACAACTTGAACTGAGTCAAATCCTGCTTGGGCAAGAGCACGACGAGCCAACATTTCACCAGTACCATGAAGTGGTGTGTAGACAATCTTCATGTCTTTACCGAATTCTTCAATCAAGGCTGGGTTGATGTTAACGTCCTTCACTTCTTTGAGGTATTCTACGTCAACAGCTTCACCGATAACTTCAATCAAGCCAGAAGCTTTTTCAGTTTCCACATCAGCAACTTCAACTGCAAATGGATTTTCGATTGCACGGATATAAGTAGTCAAAGCGTCCGCGTCATGTGGAGGCATTTGTCCACCGTCTTCACCGTAAACCTTGTAACCGTTAAATGGAGCAGGGTTGTGGCTGGCTGTAACCATGATACCTGCGAAGCAGTTGAGATGACGAACTGCAAATGATAGTTCTGGAGTTGGACGAAGGCTTTCAAATACGTAAGATTTGATACCGTGTTTAGCAAGAACTGCCGCAGATTCAAAGGCAAACTCAGGTGAGAAGTGACGACTATCGTAGGCGATTGCTACACCGCGTTCTTTTTCGTTTCCACCTTTTGACTCAATCAAACGAGCCAATCCTTCAGTAGCTTGGCGAACAACGTAAATGTTGATGCGGTTTGTACCAGCGCCAATCAAGCCACGCATACCTGCAGTACCAAATTCAAGATTTGTATAGAAGGCATCTTCCTTTGTTTTTTCGTCCATATTTTCCAAATCTTGACGAAGGTAGTCAGGAAGCTCCGCAAAATCAACCCATTTCTGGTAATTTTCTTGGTAAGACATTAAAATTCTCCTTTATTTTTAAAACATTTAATCAGTTTGATTATATCATTTTTTTTAGTTTTAGTAAAACCTTATCTGCTTCGAAAATCTCTTCAAACCAGGTCAGATTGAATTTTGGGTTTATATGATGTTGAGGCTAGGAAAAATTCAATCTCAGTAAAAAAGTAAGTCTTCTCATAATAAAACATTGATACCAAACGTTTTATTATGAGAAGACTTTTACCCAGCCTCTTTATACACAACCTCAAAACAGTGTTTGGAGTAATCTGTGACTAGATGTTTAGTTCCAAGAATGCCATCTTGACTAGATGTTTTTCTTGACCGTTATTGGTGATAATCTTCCAGCAAGGCTTCAAACTCAGATACTGACATACCTAACTGCTGGCTGGCAACCTCGGAAGTCAGAATACCTTGACGAACTAGATTTGCTAAACCTACTTTTAATCCCTGTTCGATGCCTTCAGCTCGTCCACGCTCTAAACCTTGTTCAATACCTTCTGCACGACCACGTTCTAATCCTTTTTCCTCAGCTTGTTCCAAGGCATAGTCCTGTGCCAACAAGGCCTGTTCTTCGCGCATACGTAGTTGACTAAACATTTTTCTGTCCTCCTCGGACCAGCTCTTGTAGTCCAGCAGTTGGTCTGCTTGGCTGATGGCTCGCTCGGGTTGTTGAGTAAAGGGTTTATTCCCGAAAAACTCTAACCATGGTTTGCGAATACTATCTTTGCTGGTTTCTCTATATTTTTTTAGTTCCAAGAACGCCATCTTGACTAGATGGTTTTCTTGTCCGTTATTGGTAATGGTTAAAACCTCACCTGTCGTGTCCTCGCGCATGCTGAAACTGTGAAAAGCCAAGTCATCTGAGAAGTAGTTGCTATCTACAATTGCGATTGCGTAAACAGGTGCGATGTGTTTGTAACTCTGGTGAGTGTTTCCTTCTTGTTGGCGAATTTTTTCGAGGTTTTGATTAACCTGACTGCACAAGTAAGCCCACAGGCGATTAATGAAAAAATTCTGATGATGCACTTGAATCTCAATAATTACTTGCGTTCCATTATCCAATTCCGCTAAGACGTCTATACTGGTATAGAAATCCTGGGCCGAGTACGGCAGGGAAGGCAAGACATGAATATTGCTCCCTTCCAAAATCGTCACATTTTTAGCTGGCAAGTCCAGCATATCGCGGATAAATTGGCAAGTGATTTCTGGGTTGCTAAAAATCTTCTTAGCAACCAAATCATTAGTTGGGCTGATGCCCGGATGACGTACAGTCATATTTCTTCTCCTCTCATTATAGCACATTTTTAAATCTAATTTGCTAGATTTGATGCTTCTATCTATTTATTCGGAAAAGAAAGGGAAAAGTTCAAATTTTCTTGAAAATAACAATACATTAAGTAAAAAAAGATAGCCAAACTCTTTACATCAAGAAATTTAGCTATCTTTTAGTTTGTTTTAAGATTGCATAACGCTTAAAGATTTCTCACTCATGTTTTTCCAACAATGCTTCAAACTCGGATACTGACATACCTAATTGCTGACTGGCAATCTCAGAAGTCAGAAGACCTTGGCGGACCATATCTAGGAAGGCAAAGAGTTTTCCACGTTCTAATCCTCTTTCCTCAGCTTGTTCCAAGGCATAGTCCGGTGCTAACAAGGCTTGTTCTTCGCGTCTGCGTTGTTCACTAAACATCTTCCTGTCCTCCTCGGACCAGCTCTTGTAGTCCAGCAGTTGGTCTGCTTGGCTGATGGCTCGCTCGGGTTCTTGGGTAAAGGGCTTGTTGCCGAAAAACTCCAACCATGGCTTGCGAACCTTGTCTTTGCTGGTTTATCTGTATTTTTTAGTTCCAAGAACTCATTATTGTGATGATTTTACAATAATGCCTCAAATTCAGTGACAGTCATACCTAACTGCTGGCTGGCAACCTCGGAAGTCAGAATACCTTGACGAACTAGATTTGCTAAACCTACTTTTAATCCCTGTTCGATGCCTTCAGCTCGTCCACGTTCAAGTCCTTGTTCAATCCCCTCTGCGCGACCACGTTCAAGACCACGCTCTAAACCTTGTTCAATCCCCTCTGCGCGACCACGTTCTAATCCTCTTTCCTCAGCTTGTTCCAAGGCATAGTCCTGTGCTAACAAGGCTTGTTCTTCACGCATACGTAATTGACTAAACATCTTCCTGTCCTCCTCGGACCAGCTCTTGTAGTCTAGCAGTTGGTCTGCTTGGCTGATGGCTCGCTCGGGTTGTTGGGTAAAGGGTTTGTTGCCGAAAAACTCCAACCACGGTTTGCGAACCTCGTCTTTGCTGGTTTCTCTGTACTTTTTTAGTTCTAAGAATGCCATCTTGACTAGATGGTTTTCTTGTCCATTGTTTGTGATGGTTAAGACTTCACCCGTCGTGTCCTCTCGCATGCTGAAACTGTGGAAAGCCAAGTCATCTGAGAAGTAGTTGCTATCCACGATTGCGATAGCGTATACTGGTGCGATGTGTTTGTAACTCTGGTGAGTGTTTCCTTCTTGTTGGCGAATTTTTTCGAGATTTTGATTGACCTGACTACATAGATAAGCCCATAGGCGATTGATGAAAAAATTCTGATGATGTACCTGAATCTCAATGATTACTTGTGTCCCATTGTCCAGCTCCGCCAAGACATCTATACTGGTATAGAAATCTTGTGCTGAATAGGGCAGAGAAGGCAAGACGTGAATATTGCTTCCCTCTAAAATAGTTACATTTTTAGCTGGTAAGTCCAGCATATCGCGAATAAATTGACAAGTGATTTCTGGGTTGCTAAAGATTTTCTTAGCAACCAAATCGTTGGTCGGGCTGATGCCCGGATGACGTAATGTCATACTTTCTCTCCTTTCATTATAGCACATTTTTTAATCTAGTTTTACTAAATTTGATGCTTCTATCTATTTATTCGGAAAAATAAGAAAAAGGGTAGAAAAAATCTCAAATTGTCTCATTTTTAAAGAAATAAATGTAAAAATCCTAAAGCAAGCTGGGAAGGTCTCAAAGCACAGGACTGAGCTTTCTGATAGGAGGAAGCAAGCCCATTAGATGCACACGACTGGGCAAGGCTGATGGGGCTTCATCTTTGCTGTTGGTTTACTGATGAGGGACTCCTAATCTATCTTTGGTTTTGGTAAAAAGATCGTCTATCTGCTAAGCTTCCATTTCAATCAAAAAATTTGAAATTTACAGTTGTTTGATGTATAATATTTAGATGAGATTGTATGCTATCATGCAGAAAATAGCATAACAATATATATATATATATATAAATGGAGTTTGAAATGGGTAAATTTGATAAACAACTAAAATATAGTATTCGAAAAGTAAGTGTCGGTGCAGCTAGTGTTGTCATTGGTGCTTTTTACCTTGCCATGGGGGCAGGTGTGGTACACGCGGAAACGAATACTACTAATACTGATGGAGGTGCAAGTCACTCTAGTCCGTCTCCAGACCCGGAGCCAAGCCGACCTAACGGTCTGACTTCCTATGGCTATGGGGCGGTGGCTGCTCAAAATCCAGGTGGGCTTCAAGCTGGAGCGGTTCATTCTGTTAAGGAAGAGACGAAAACGATTACACGTACCATTAAATATGTAGATGCTTCTGATGAAAGTAAAGAAGTATCTGCTACAGTCATTCAAACAGTTACCTTAACACGTAAACAAGGCACAGAAGAGTGGTCAACAGGGAAATGGGAAGCACAAACTTCACCAACAGTAAATGGTTTTGGTGCGCCAGACAAGTCAACTATAGAATCAAAAGAAGTTACATCGTCAACTGAATCTGAAGAAGTGCTGGTGTACTATAAAAAGGAATCTGCACCATCAAATTCAGGAACAACGCCTAATAGAGGTCGCCGTTCAAAAAGAGATGTAGGAAATCCTCCTGCTGACGGAACTTCTAATACTTCTACTGGAACTGAGACTCCAACTGGAGCTTCAACTGAAAATAACGAAGCATTAAATTCCGCTCTAACCGAACGTAAGGGGTCTACAGTACAACCAGATCAACCGGGGATATCTATACCAACAGGAAATGAGCCTGGAGCACATGATCCGAATGCTCACATAAGTTTCGATGATCCTGGTCATACTGCTACAGTTGAAGAAATGTGGAAAATTATCCAACATATGCCGGATGACTTCCAAAATAACGAGCGTTCTTATTTAAGAAACATGGATACTCTAGGAAAGGAACTTCGATTTGATAAGACCGCTGAGAATCCAGAGGGTGTACCACTTAAACCGGGTGAAATTAGAGAACTTCATGACTTTGGTGGTTGGCATGCCATTGACAAAGATGGAACCCAAGGTAAATTCGTTATCGGAAGAAAAAATGAACAAGGTTACTTCACAGGTTGGCATAAAGTAGGAGAAACATCAGAGGGCATTCCAATCATGGAACAAGGTGGTATGCTTGGGGCAGATGCCTTAGATAACATCTATGTGCATGAGCAAGCCTTAGATCGTCGTTTTGATTATATGCTGATGCTTGTTAAAGGGCGTACACGTGCCAATCGTACTGAAACTGTAGCGGATCATTCTACATATGATCCACGTACTCCGAATGAACGTTCAAATTTGAGTAACACTGAATTTAATAAGCTTCCGCTTTTAGAAAAGGATAAATTTAATAAATATTCTCCAGGTGTCGTTGGCTACAATGGGATAGAGAAGAAATTCACAGCCTTTTCTACTAAATACGGAAGTCGTGTTCGTGTTGATTTTGTGACAGGGTACATCTCAGATATTAACGGTAATAAAGGAAGTTATCGAATAGTCATTAAAGCTCAAAATAGTAAGGGTGAAGAAACACAAGTTTATGATGAAACTATTTCTCGTGTAGCTGAAATCGTTCAGAATGAAGAGTTGTATAAGAAAGGTTTGAATGTTGAAGCGGCACATGCAAACATTTTGAAATTTTTAAAAGATGAGTTTAATTACCGTGTTAATAAAATTAAAAATCCGAAAGTAAGAGCTAATCCATTATTAGGAAGAACAAAAGAAAAAGATTATACACCAGAGCAACAAAAAGTATACGATCAAATTGTAGAAGAAGCTACGGAAGAAGCTAAAAAACAAGGCGATATTGTGATGAATGTTACTGAAGACTTCCTAAGTATAGCAAAATCAGGGAAAAAAGATTCAGAGTGGAAGAAAACTTTCACAAATACATCTCAGTCAACTGCAAAGCTATCGAATGACTTGAATACTTTATTGAAAAATGCTGATAAAGATACGCCTAATACCCCAACTTGGCTAAGTTCAGGTAGTTCTCAAGCTAAAGCTGATGACAGAGCATACAGATTACTCACTACTCTTATACCAGGTGCTAAGAAAATTACCTATCATGTTAACGATGATCAGCTGGAAGTTGAAACAGATAAATACACATATACTGCCGCTAGAAACGGTAGTAAGGAAGTTGGTATTCAAGGGTCAGATATAGCAGCAACTCTAAGTGCTGATGCCTATAAAGCTAATCCCCAAACCTTTGATAGTGAGAATACAAATACAAAAGCGAATAATCGTAATAATGGTTGGGCTAGAGCTGGTGATGAAGAATTCAGTCACTTCTCCCGCTTTATAGGGGTAGACAAAGGGATTGAGCGTACGAATGTGATTTCTGATGAAGAACTGTCGGCTAAAATTAAGGAAGCAGTGGGTCCTGGATATAGCAAACTAGGAAAACCAGGATACTTCTCTACTGCGGACATTCCTTTAGGAGCGGATATTGTATCGTATACTGTACAAGTAATTCCATCTGATAATGAAAGAGTTGGGGTAAACTCTCAAAGTTCTCGTATTCAGTATAATATGCCAATTCTAGCCGATTTCTCAGTTCTTCAAGATACGACAGGACCATCTAAAGAATTAGCAAGAAGAATTATTAGTAAGTCGAATATTCCAGAAGATAAGAAAAATAAGATTATAGAAGAAATCAACAAGAGTAAGAAGACATCTGAAATAAGATCGGCTATGTCAAAGAATGTGAAAGTTCGATATGTTGACAAAGCAACAGGAAATGTAATCACAAACATCAAAAACGATAAAGCATTTGGTGAGAAAGATAGCGAAAACAGATATACAGCAGCTAAGGATGTGCTTATCAATTCTGATTACAACGTAACAGATAGAGCTTATAGCACACTATCAACAACAGATGACAAATATTATAGATTGGTAGCTGATAACGGTGGTTTAGCAACTGGTTCGGCAGCAACAACTGGAACAATCGACACTACCGATAAAGTTGTTACTTTTGTATATGAAGAAACGGTAAAACCAGTAACGCCAACAACAGGTAAAGGTGTCGTTCACTTCAAGAAAAAAGTATCTGAGACAGTAACAGCAGCGTTAACAGGATATGATGATATTACGCTAGAAGGTAATGTGGGAGATACATTCTCTTCAACAGATGTAAATACTAGAATAACAGCACTGAAAAATGCTGGGTATGAGATTATTGGAGACACATTTACAACTGGTAATAAAACAATTGATACTATAGAAGACGCAGAAGGTCAAACTCCAAGTCAAGAATATACGATTACTGTAAAAGAAAAAGTAGTTGATGTAACAGAACCGAAAAAACCAAATGATCCAGTAGATCCGAATAACGAAGAAGGACCAAAATGGCCAACAACAGGATTAGCAAAATCCGACTTAGAAAAAGAAGTAACGAGAACAATTAATTACTTTAAAAAAGAAACTGCAGACGGGGAAAAAATTGCAGATGCACAACCTACAAAGGTAGACAAAGTATTATACAAACGTACTGCAACATATAACTTAGTTAGCAAAACAGTTACTTATAGTGGTTGGACAGCAACTGCAGATGATACGCATACAGCTACAAGTTTTTCACCAGTAAAAACTCCAGTATTAGCTGGATACGTAGCAGATTTTAAGGAAGTTACAGATGCACCAGCAGCGCCAACTGCAAACGGCGAAGTAACGAATATGACTAGAGAAGTTGTATACACTAAGATAGGATCATGGGTACCGAAGATACCAGGGAAAACTCCAACACCAATCCCATATCCAAATGAT
>NZ_AFQV01000016.1 GCF_000220085.1 Streptococcus mitis SK1080
AACTCTGGATGTGCTTCCAACCAATCACTCATAATGATTTCCGTCCCATTATAACCACCTCTGGGACCAATCCATAATCCTAGGCTTGAACCAAATCCATTTACAAGATGTTTAATATTTCTCAAACCATTTGGGAATTTATGATTGAATTCCCAAACTGATTGATAGTTTGTCCAACCATCATCAACAACATAAGCATCTAAATGGACTCCATGATTTTCAAATCCATCTCTAATCTCAGAAAAACTTTTTAGAATACCTGCTTCTGTAATGTCGGTCATATGGTCATACCAGGAATTATACTGTTTACGGAAATAACTAGGTTGAGCTATTCCTTCCACATATTCAAAAAATGCCTCTTGAATCTCTTCTTTTTATAGGAACCTGCTCCCCCAACAATACAAGGCCACAAAATTTTCTCTTGATTAATAACCGTTCCTAAGTAATACCTTGATACATAATGTCTACAATCTACCTTGTTTTCAGACATGGGAAATTCCATTCCTAAGAATAAAGAATTAGCATAAACAGGTTGTCCCAATTCTACATAATAACCGGAAAAATTTGCCATTTCCTTAATACAATCTTGTCTTTTAGGATAGAAAATATGGTCTTCTGTTTCAAACTCAAAACTCTCTACCTCTACAGATTTAATAACTTCAGTAGAAGATTCTAAAACTAATTGTTTCGAAAGAACATCATCCCTCGATTCAAAGATTAAACGTAAACGAATGGAAGGATAAACAAAAGAAACCTCAATCCGCTTATCTCCCTCTTCCCTAACGATTGCTGAAAAATGATTTGAAGAAAGTTTTATACCATTCTCCAATGTAATGGTAAATTCCTCTTTCGAAACATTTTTTATCATTACTCCTGCCCGTTTGTTTACGATATCAGTAGTATAAAATCGACCATCTACCCAAAAGAAATTACGTCTTACATTTTTATTTTCAATTTTCATATAAACTACTCTCTCAACTCAATTTTTATTACGCTATCAATCAAGTCTGGTAATGGATAGGTAAAATGAGGAACTTCTCCAAACTGTGCAAAACAAATTCCTTTATAGGCATTGGTCGTCCAGCTTTCTGAAATTTTCACCTCACTTCCATCATGAAGAAAGCTCATTCTTTTTACGTTTTCTTTACTAATACCAAGAAGAGCTAACGGACCTATAGGTTGTTCAAATACATGAGCATAAACCGTATTTCCGTTACGAGTATAGTATCCCCAATCTGGTTTTGGTAAATTTTCATCTCCACTACATCCATAAATTGCCTCACCATTTCGAGACATCCATTGATGAAAATCATCTAATATTTTCTTACTTGGATCATTAATTCTTCCCAAAGCATCTGGGCCTACATTAAGAATCATATTCCCGTTTTTACTAACACATTCAACTAACTTTCTTATCAAAGTTTGACTAGACTTATATAGATAATCAGTAGGATTATAAGCCCAATTGTTATTCATAGTTAGACAAAGTTCCCAAGGAACAGGCTCACCTTTAAAGTTTCGAATACCTTCGTGAGGAACAATTTGCTCTGGACTAACAAAATCTCCAGCATAAGAGGTAATTTCATCTGTAACAATACTTCCGAATCCTTCACCTGATGTTTCTAATCTATTATCTACGATAACGTTTGGCTGATAATGACGAACCATGTCTATTAATTTTGAAGCTCCCCATTTTTCACCTACCATGTCTTCATAAGAATAATCAAACCATAATATGTCAATCTGACCATAACCAGTTACAATTTCTTTAACTTGATTGTGCAAATACTCCAAATAACGGTCAAAGTTAATTTTCTCATCTCGATAGGCTTCATTTCCTCTCATTGGATGATTTAGATCAGCATATTTAGGAAAATCAGGATGATACCAGTCAATTAAACTAAAATATAACCCTACTTTTAAACCTTCAGCTCGAACGGCATCTACAAATTCTTTAACTAAATCTCTACCTGCAGGTGTATTTGTTGCTTTATAATCCGTAAATTTTGAATCAAACAAACAAAATCCATCATGATGTTTAGCCGTTAAAACCATATACTTCATCCCTGCAGCTTTTGCTTGTTTAGCCCATTCTCTAGGGTTATATTCCTTAGGATCAAAAGCTCGAAAATATGGTTCATAATCTTCAATAGATAATTTCTGATGACTACGAATCCATTCCCCTTTTCCTGGAATAGAATATAAACCCCAATGAATGAACATCCCAAATCTTGCTTCTCTAAACCACTGAGTTCTACTATTGATAGTTCCAAGTGTATGTTTCATCCTTTTACTGCTCCTCCTCCTAAAG
>NZ_AFQV01000015.1 GCF_000220085.1 Streptococcus mitis SK1080
CTTGATGATGCAAACAGCGAAAACCAAGATGTTCAAAAACGTTATGAAAAATACGCGGTAGCACAAGCTTGGTTGACTGACAATGCTTTGACAATTCCAGTAATGGCTTCTCCTAAAGAAACAGCTGTTTCATATGTTTCAAAAGTTCTACCATTTAGCTCATCATATTCTGTAGCCGGCCTTAAAGGTGAAAATTCAGGATACTTGAAGTACACTGAAGTTGGTGAAAAAGCAATCACCAAAGAAGAGTATGAAAAAGCTCGTGAAAAATGGTTGAAAGAAAAAGCTGAATCAAATGAGAAAGCTCAAAAAGAATTGGCAAGTCATGTGAAGTAAATAATTTCTAATAGAACTTTCTCTCCATGAGGAGAAGGTTCTTTTGGGATTTTTAAAGGAAATAATATGAAAAAATATATTTTTATGCGTGTTTTGCGGTCATTGGTTTCGATTTTCTTAGTAACGACTTTGACCTACACGATTATCTATACCTTGGTTCCTCGAAAATTGATTTTCAAGCAGGATCCTAACTATAATAAAATTGCGACAACGGCTGATAAACGTGATAACTATGAAAATACTGTGTTTGAGCGTATGGGCTACATTGAGTATTACGATACTAAAGAGTTGCAAGAAAAGGCAAGTAGCATGGATTCTTCTGTAACAGTAGAGGCAAATGCGACCAATAAAGCTATTTATGAAAAGTACATCAATCAATTAGGTCATGGTTGGACTTTGGGAGAATTTACTGAAAGTGGTCAATTTTATGCTACTCGTGAAATTCCAATTTTTGAACGTGTTTTTCACTTCTATGCTAACTTGATTGACATTGACCATACAAATAAAATTCAAGACCCTGAAAACCCAGACTTGAAACGCTATCTTCGTTTTGAAAATGATCCAGCTATCGGATGGTCATTGGTCGGTTCAGGTACTAAACATAAATATCTCTTATACTTCAACAGTCAGTTCCCATTTGTGCATCAAAATTTTGTGAATATCAATTTAGGTGACTCTTATCCAACCTATGCTAATACACCAGTTCTTCAGGTTATTACTCAAGGTCAAGGACAGACCAAAACTGCCCAAGTTCAGTTCCCAACAGGTAAGAAAACGTCTTCTGTAAATATTTACTCAAGAACCTACAAGTCACCTAGTCAGGCTGACTCTCGTGAAGTAGCTAGCTATGGGAAAGATGATCCTTATACAGCGACTGAAAGTAATTACCAATATCCATCTATGATTGTCAGCTCTGCTATTGCTGGTTTGATTGGTTTGGTGATTTCTTATGCGATTGCCGTGCCACTTGGTTCAGCCATGGCTCGTTTCAAGAACACTTGGATCGATAGCTTCTCAACAGGGGCTTTGACCTTCTTGATGGCTCTTCCAACAATCGCCCTTGTTTATATTGTTCGATTGATTGGTTCTTCAATTGGCTTGCCAGATTCATTCCCTATCTTAGGTGCTGGAGATTGGCGTTCATATGTTTTACCAGCAGTTATCCTTGGTTTGTTGGGTGCTCCTGGTACAGCCATTTGGATTCGTCGTTACATGATTGACTTGCAATCTCAAGACTTTGTTCGTTTCGCTCGTGCAAAAGGTTTGTCTGAAAAAGAAATTTCAAACAAACACATATTTAAAAATGCCATGGTTCCGCTGGTTTCAGGAATTCCTGGTGCTGTTATCGGGGTTATCGGTGGTGCAACCCTTACTGAAACAGTCTTTGCCTTCCCAGGTATGGGTAAAATGTTGATTGACTCTGTAAAAGCATCTAATAACTCTATGGTCGTTGGTCTTGTCTTCATCTTTACATGTATTTCTATTTTCTCACTTCTTTTGGGAGATATTTGGATGACCATTATTGACCCACGTATTAAATTGACTGAGAAAGGAGGCAAATAATGTCTACAATCGATAAAGAAAAATTTCAGTTTGTAAAACGTGACGATTTTGCCTCTGAAACTATTGATGCGCCAGCATATTCTTACTGGAAATCAGTGTTTAGACAATTTATGAAGAAAAAATCAACTGTAGTCATGTTGGGAATCTTGGTAGCCATCATTTTGATGAGTTTCATCTACCCAATGTTTTCTAAGTTTGATTTCAATGATGTCAGCAAGGTAAACGACTTTAGTGCTCGTTATATCAAGCCAAATGCTGAGCATTGGTTCGGTACAGACAGTAATGGTAAATCTCTCTTTGACGGTGTCTGGTTCGGAGCTCGTAACTCCATCCTCATTTCTGTGATTGCGACAGTGATTAACTTGGTTATCGGTGTCTTTGTCGGTGGTATTTGGGGAATTTCAAAATCAGTTGACCGTGTGATGATGGAAGTTTATAATGTCATCTCAAACATCCCATCTCTTTTGATTGTCATTGTCTTGACTTACTCAATCGGAGCTGGATTCTGGAATCTAATTTTTGCTATGAGTGTGACGACATGGATTGGAATTGCCTTCATGATCCGTGTGCAAATCTTGCGTTACCGTGATTTGGAATACAACTTGGCGTCACGTACTTTGGGAACACCGACCTTGAAGATTGTTGCCAAAAACATCATGCCACAATTGGTATCTGTTATTGTGACAACCATGACTCAAATGCTTCCAAGCTTTATCTCATACGAAGCCTTCTTGTCTTTCTTCGGTCTTGGATTACCGATTACCGTGCCAAGTTTGGGTCGTTTGATTTCGGATTATTCACAAAACGTAACAACCAATGCTTACTTGTTCTGGATTCCATTGACAACCCTTGTCTTGGTATCCTTGTCCCTTTTCGTAGTTGGTCAAAACTTAGCGGATGCTAGTGATCCACGTACACATAGATAGGAGTAGAAATGACAAAAGAAAAAAATGTAATTTTGACTGCTCGCGATATTGTCGTGGAATTTGACGTTCGTGACAAAGTATTGACAGCCATTCGCGGCGTTTCCCTTGAACTAGTTGAAGGAGAAGTATTAGCCTTGGTAGGTGAGTCAGGATCAGGGAAATCTGTTTTGACAAAGACTTTCACAGGTATGCTTGAAGAAAATGGTCGCATTGCCCAAGGAAGTATTGACTACCGTGGTCAGGACTTGACAGCCTTGTCTTCTCATAAAGATTGGGAACAAATTCGTGGTGCTAAGATTGCGACGATCTTCCAGGACCCAATGACTAGTTTGGACCCCATTAAAACAATTGGTAGTCAGATTACAGAAGTGATTGTAAAACACCAAGGAAAAACAGCTAAAGAAGCAAAAGAATTGGCCATTGACTACATGAATAAGGTTGGGATTCCAGATGCAGATAGACGTTTTGATGAATACCCATTCCAATATTCTGGAGGGATGCGTCAACGTATCGTAATTGCTATTGCCCTTGCCTGCCGACCTGATGTTTTGATCTGTGATGAGCCAACAACAGCCTTGGATGTGACCATTCAAGCACAGATTATTGATTTGCTGAAATCATTACAAAATGAGTATCATTTCACAACAATCTTTATCACTCACGACCTTGGTGTGGTAGCAAGTATTGCGGATAAGGTAGCGGTTATGTATGCAGGAGAAATCGTTGAATATGGAACTGTTGAGGAAGTCTTCTATGACCCTCGTCATCCATATACATGGAGTCTCTTGTCTAGCTTGCCTCAGCTTGCTGATGATAAAGGGGATCTTTACTCAATCCCAGGAACACCTCCGTCACTTTATACTGACCTGAAAGGGGATGCCTTTGCCTTGCGTTCTGACTATGCAATGCAGATTGACTTCGAACAAAAAGCTCCTCAATTCTCAGTATCAGAGACACATTGGGCTAAAACTTGGCTTCTTCATGAGGATGCTCCAAAAGTAGAAAAACCAGCTGTGATTGCAAATCTCCACGATAAGATCCGTGAAAAAATGGGATTTGCCCATCTGGAAGACTAGGAGGAAGGAAATGTCTGAAAAATTAGTAGAAATCAAAGATTTAGAAATTTCCTTCGGTGAAGGAAGTAAGAAGTTTGTCGCAGTTAAAAATGCTAACTTCTTTATCAACAAGGGAGAAACTTTCTCGCTTGTAGGTGAGTCAGGTAGTGGGAAAACAACTATTGGTCGTGCTATCATCGGTCTAAATGACACAAGTAATGGAGATATCATTTTTGAGGGTCAAAAGATTAATGGAAAGAAATCGCGTGAACAAGCTGCGGAATTGATTCGTCGAATCCAGATGATTTTCCAAGACCCTGCCGCAAGTTTGAATGAACGTGCGACTGTTGATTATATTATTTCTGAAGGTCTTTACAATCATCATCTGTTCAAAGATGAAGAAGAACGTAAAGAGAAAGTTAAAAATATTATCCGTGAAGTAGGTCTTCTTGCTGAACACTTGACTCGTTACCCTCATGAGTTTTCAGGTGGTCAACGTCAACGTATCGGTATTGCCCGTGCCTTGGTCATGCAACCAGACTTTGTTATTGCGGATGAGCCCATTTCAGCCTTGGACGTTTCTGTGCGTGCCCAAGTCTTGAACTTGCTCAAAAAATTCCAAAAAGAACTTGGTTTGACCTATCTCTTCATCGCCCATGATTTGTCTGTCGTTCGTTTTATTTCAGATCGTATCGCAGTTATTTACAAGGGTGTTATTGTAGAGGTTGCAGAAACAGAAGAATTGTTTAACAATCCAATTCACCCATATACTCAAGCCTTGCTTTCAGCGGTACCAATCCCAGATCCAATCTTGGAACGTAAGAAGGTCTTGAAGGTTTACGACCCAAGTCAACACGACTATGAGACTGATAAGCCATCTATGGTAGAAATCCGTCCAGGTCACTATGTTTGGGCGAACCAAGCCGAATTGGCACGTTATCAAAAAGGACTAAGCTAATAATGGTTTTATAATTTCCATGTCAATTTTTATGGAAATTATAAACCTTTTTTTGTTGGACTGATTTGAAAAACTTTGAAAGCATTCTGAAAGAATTTTCGAAAGAAATAGAATTCTTAGAAAATCATTGAATTATAGTGAGATGAAATAAAATCTGAACAACTTTATTAGGAAAGTCAAATTCATTTCTAGAAAAGGTTTAGAAGTCGCGGCGTATTACTCTAGCTTCAATCTACTATAGTCTAATACTCTTCGAAAATCTCTTCAAACCACGTCAGCTCTATCTGCCACCTCAAAACAGTGTTTTGAGCAACCTGAGGTTAGCTTCCTAGTTTGCTTTTTGATTTTCATTGAGTCTAATATCTACAATGTAAAAAACTCTAGCTATCAGTTCATTGATAGTTAGAGTTTTTTCTATTCATATGATTTAAGGAGATTAAATAAGGCTTCTACTTCTGATGACGGTGTAGCTGATTTAAGGTAAGCGTAATAAACTGTAAAAGTTATCTTGTCCTTCGGTATAAGAGGAATTTTTATTAAATCATCATCTTCATCAGAAAGTGCGATATCAGCCAGTAAACTAAGGCCAATCCCTTTCTTTAAAAGTTCTTTAAGGATGGCAATGTCATCAGTCTTAAAGAATATTTCTGCCTTGTTTTGATACTTTTGATTAAGCGTTTCAAAAGCTTTCAGGTGAACAAAGTGTTCGTCTAAGAGTATAAAGGATTGATCTGCTAATTCTTCAAAAGCGAGGGAAGGAGCAGTGGCAAAAGGATGGTTCTTAGATAAAACGACATACAGTTCTTTATGAAATAGCTCGTGTGACTCTATTGAAGGATAGTTGAGAGGTTCAATCAAACCGAGTAGGCTTGCATCAAGGTCTCCTTTGATGAGAAGGTTTAATAACTCCACGGAGCCATCGCGGATAGGGCGTACCTTTTTTAAAAAATCGAATTTATCTTTTTCGTTTAAGGCAGCAAAGAGATACTGAATGATAATAGGAGGGAATCCTACAGTAGAGTATTGTGCCAAGGAGCGATTAATTTCTTTGCGAGTAGAAATGACCTCAGGTAAAATCAGTTCTGTATGCTTTAGAAGGATTTGTCCTTGAGGAGTTAGCTTGAAGGAACGATGCGAGGGGTCATGGTGAATCAATTTGCAGTTAAAGGATTCCTCTAAGCGCTTGATAGCATAAGAAATAGATGGTTGGCTGACTTTATGTTGTTTTGCTACTTCCGTATAGGATTGAAGCTGGCAGAGGTCATAAAAATATTGTAGATCTTTTAAATTCATATGGGCTCAATTTCATTAGTTGGAGAAGGAAAATAAGTGGAAAACAGCAGATAAATAATTTTTATCCGTATCCTACAATTTGACTATACGAGTATTCACCAGTTAAAATGTAAGTGAGTCAGGGATCTCAAAGATTATCTAAGATACTCTCAAAAATGACCAACATCTTTTCTCGTTTATCAATAGGGAGCTGTTTAATCTTCATGTTGATTCTTTTGAGTGAAAGATTGTCACTCTTATCAGAGGTTGATTCAAGGCTATCAAAATTGAAAAATTCCTCTGGGGTCATTTCTAGGGCGTCAATCACTTTTTCAAGACTGTGAATGGTCAGATTCACATTTTGGTTTTCAAGTTGATTGATATATTTAAGCCCGAGTCCTGCTTGTTCCGAAAGTTCTTCCTGGCTCATTTTATTCTGTGTTCGAAAATATTTCACTTTTTGGGAAATATATTGTTGTAAATAGTTTTTAGTTGTCATATAAATAGAATACAAGTTTTATATGACAAAAAACACCTTAAAAAATAGAAAGTATTATATAACACACTTATAGGATATTTATTTTAATTAGGATTGTCAATTTGTATGATTGGTTTATTTTACTCGAAACTTTTAGTAAAGAGTGATCATCGAGAGTTTGATGAGTTCAGAAATTTATAAAATATAACAACTTAAAGTATTATCAATAATAGTGTTTTAAGTATAAAAGAGCCTATTAGAAATTGTTCTCGTAGACTCATTATAACATATGCGTATACAATTGTATTATTTAAACAACAACGTTTTACAAACAATTCGTTCCATGTGGTACAATATAAGTAAAAAGGAGGTTGCACTATGACTGCACATGATATTTTAAACAATCCTTTCCTCAATAAAGGTACTGCCTTTACCTTAGAGGAGCGAAAGGAACTAGGCCTTATCGGTTTACTGCCACCGTATGTTCAAACGATTGAAGAACAAGCGGCGCAAACTTATGCACAAATGCAAACAAAAGCCAATGATTTGGAAAAACGTCTTTTCCTAATGGAAATTTTTAATACCAACAGGACTCTTTTCTATTACCTCTTTTCTCAACATTTGGAAGAATTCAATCCAATTGTATATGATCCAACTATTGCAGATACCATTGAAGGCTATAGTGATCTTTTTGTAGATCCCCAATATGCGGGATATCTTGATATTAATCATCCTGAAAATATTGAAGCTACTTTGAAAAACGCTGCCGGGGGTCGCGAGATTCGTCTCATTGTTGTAACAGATGCAGAAGGAATCCTTGGAATTGGCGACTGGGGAACAAATGGTGTCGACATTTCTGTTGGGAAATTGATGGTCTATACAGGTGCTGCTGGAATCGATCCTTCGATGGTCCTTCCTTTAGTCATTGATGCAGGGACTAACCGTGAAGAACTTCGTAACAATCCTAATTACTTAGGAAATCGTCACGAACGGGTCCGCGGAGATCGTTACTACGACTTCATTGACCAATTTGTTCAAACAGCAGAACGTCTCTTTCCTAAACTCTACCTTCACTGGGAAGATTTCGGCCGCTTGAATGCTGCCAATATTCTTGAAAAATACCGGAAACAAATTCCGACAT
Organism: Streptococcus mitis SK1080; assembly: GCF_000220085.1. Lineage (GTDB taxonomy): Bacteria > Bacillota > Bacilli > Lactobacillales > Streptococcaceae > Streptococcus > Streptococcus mitis_K. The sequence continues at coordinate 7,730 of NZ_AFQV01000015.1, forward strand.
TTAATGATGATATTCAAGGTACAGGAATCGTTACCTTGGGTGGTATCTTTGGTTCTCTGGATATTAGTGGTGAAAAATTAACAGATCAAGTTTATCTCTGCTATGGTGGTGGTACTGCGGGTGCAGGAATTGCCTCTCGTGTTCTTCGTGAAATGGTAAGTGAAGGTCTTTCTGAAGAAGAAGCCTATAAACGTTTCTTTATGGTTGATAAACAAGGTCTTCTCTTTGATGACATGGATGACTTGACACCAGAGCAAAAACCATTTGCTAAGAAACGTGCTGACTTTAGTAACGCAGATAAGTTGACTGACCTGCTTGAAGTAGTGAAGACTGTGAAGCCAACCATTCTTGTAGGAACTTCAACTCAGCCTAATACCTTCACTAAAGAAATAGTAGAAGCTATGTGTGAAAACACAGAACGTCCAATGATCTTCCCTTTGTCAAACCCAACTAAATTGGCAGAAGCTAGTGCCAAAGATTTGATTGAATGGTCAGATGGCAAAGCTTTTGTCGCAACAGGAATTCCTGCTGATACGGTTTCTTATAAAGGTGTAGACTATGTGATTGGTCAAGCAAATAATGCCCTGATTTACCCAGGTCTTGGTCTAGGTATGCTGGCTTCTGAAGCAAGTCTTTTGACTGATGAAATGATTGGAGCGGCGGCGCATTCATTGAGTGGTATTGTCAATCCAGGCCAACCAGGAGCTCCTGTCTTGCCACCATTCAAGTATGTAGCAGATGTTTCTATTAAAGTAGCAGAAGCAGTCGCTAAAAAAGCACAAGAGCAAGGACTTGCACGCGCTAAGGAAACAGATATGGCCAAAGCAGTTCGTGATTTGAAGTGGTATCCAGAGTATAAATAATTCATTTCTGCTGCCTATCCTCGGGATACTTGGCTTATTTTGGATATGTTAGCAATCTACAGAGTTGATAACCGAAAAGTAAAGAGATTGTCGTATTGACTATTGGTTTTAAACAGTATAAAATAACTGTCGATTTTTTGTCCGACTGCCAAGAGTCAGTTTAATACTATACTAAAATCAAAACGCATTATATAATAGTGATATGAAATCAACCAAAGAAGAAATACAAGTTATCAAAACACTTTTAAAAGACTCTAGTACAACTAAATACCATAAAAGTCTTCAAATCGTTCTATTTTGTCTAATGGGCAAATCTTTGAAATTATCCTAAAAGAATTGAAAGAATTATGAAAGAATTTTCGAAAAATTTTAAAAAATTCTGAAATATTCTTGACAGCTAATGAAAAAGGTGGTAAGATAGGAAACATCAAAAAAGAAAGCAGAAAAAGAAATGAATAAGAAACAAGCTGTAACGATGAATCAAAACTTTTACTTTAGCTACTTTAGCTACTTTAGATAGTGTTTGTAGACATGTCACCATGGATGCAAACAGTTCAAGCAATTTGTTTGTATCTATGTGGCTAAGATTTTTGATTGTGGTCCATATAGATGAATATCTAAATGGACTAGCTAAGTTGTAACTTGTTAGATTATTTCAAGCATCCGTTTAGATAGTATCTAGGCGGTTTTTTGTTTTATACTCTTCGAAAATCAAAGTCAAACCACGTCAACTTCGCCTTGCCGTACTCAAGTACAGCCTGCGGCTAGTTTCCTAGTTTGCTCTTTGATTTTCATTGAGTATTATCTTTTCTGAGAAGGAGTTTCATTATGAAAGTTGTTCGAAAATTACTAGCACCCCTCTTGGTAGTGGGGATTCTCTTGACCTCTCTGATCAGTTTGCATCAGTTGAAGGCGGATAAGAAAAAAGATGTTTTTCGTATCGGTATTTCGCAGTTTATTACTCATCAATCTTTGGACGCTACTAGAGAAGGTTTTGTGGATGAGCTGGCCAAGCAAGGCTATGTTGAAGGGAAAAATATCGAGATTGATTTGCAAAATGCACAAGGAGAACAACGAAATCTAAAAACAATTTCCCAGCAGCTAGCAGAATCTAGTGATGTCGTTCTAGCTATCGCAACGCCTTCTGCTCAGAGCTTGGCCAATACAACACAAACGACACCTGTTATCTTTTCAGCGGTAACAGATCCTGTCAGTGCCAAGCTAGTTGAGTCAAGAGAACATCCTGGGGGTAATGTAACTGGGACAAGTGATCAGTCATCAGATGCCATTTCAACCCAAATCAATTTGATAAAGAAAGTCCTGCCAAAAGCTAAAACGATTGGAATTCTCTATACTCAGAGCGAGCCAAATTCGGTTGTCCAAAAGGATGAAGCTAAGCGCCTTCTGGAAGAAAAAGGCTTTACCGTTGTTGAAAAAACAATCTTGGACAGTAACAACGTCAAGGCGGCTGCAGAAAGCTTGATGGCAGAGGTGGATATGGTTTTTGTACCAACGGATAATATCATTTCATCAACCATGGAAACAGTCAAGCAGGTTTCTATTAAACACAAGGTTCCAGTATTCGGTGGTTCAACAGAAATGGTTGCTGTTGGTGGCTTGTATAACTACGGAACCAATTATGAAGAATTGGGAAGACAGACAGCAAGAATGCTGGTTCGTGTCTTAAAAGGTGAGAAGCCAGAAAATATAGCAGTTGAGTTGCCTGAAAAACTGGAATTGCATACCAATCAAGAAATGGCAGATGCATTGGGAATTGATATTAGTAAGTTAGAAGGCAAGGAATAAGGAGGTTTAAGATGAATTTTGTATTATCTAGTTTATCAGAAGGTTTGCTATGGTCGATTATGGCTATTGGGGTCTACTTGACTTTCCGTATTTTGGATATTGCGGATATGACTGCTGAAGGAGCCTTTCCACTGGGGGCGGCTGTCGTCGTATCTCAGATACAGGCAGGGACAAATCCTTGGATTGCGACCTTACTTGCTTTGCTGGCAGGTATGGTAGCAGGTCTTGTATCAGGAATGCTCCACACCAAGATGAAAATCCCAGCTCTCTTGACAGGGATTGTGACCTTGACAGGGCTTTATTCAATCAATATTAAAATCATGGGAAGTGTGCCCAATCTTTCCTTGGGAGATTCTTCAACTGTATTTAAACAGTTGGCTAGCTTGGGACTGACAACTGAAGAAGCTGTTTTCTCATTCAGTTTGGCCTGTCTCTTACTTGTTTGTTTGGTCTTGACCCTTTTGATGAAAACGGAGATTGGCTTGGTCTTGCGTTCGACTGGGGACAATATTCCGATGAGTGAGGCAAATGGGGTCAATGTAGACACCATGAAGATTGTTGGTTACATGATTTCAAACGGTTTGATTGCTCTGTGTGGTTCCTTGTTCGCTCAAAATGATGGATTTTCAGACGTAACCTCTGGGACAGGAACCATCGTTGTTGGTTTGAGTGCAGTCATTATTGCGGAAGTCTTGATACACGACTTGACCATTGGAGGACGTTTGTTATCCATCGGAATCGGTGCTATTGTTTACCGTTTGATTATTTTAAATATCTATGAAATTCCAAATCTAGATCAGAACCTGGTTCGTCTCTTTAATGCAATCTTGTTAGCCTTGGTTCTATTCGCACCAGAATTGCAAAAGAGATTAAAGATTCGTGGTCTGAAATTGAGAAATGAATAGGAGGAAAAAGTTATGGCAAGTTTGTTAACACTTGAAAATATTCACAAAACATTTGAAGCAGGGACGGTCAATGAGAACCATGTCCTCAAAGGATTAGATTTAGAGGTTGAAGAGGGAGATTTTATCTCTGTGATTGGTGGAAATGGAGCAGGGAAATCCACTTTGATGAATATCTTGGCTGGCAATCTATCGGTGGACGAAGGGGACCTTTTATTGGTAGGCAAATCCATTAAAAATCTGAGTGTAAGAAAGAGAGCCAAGGATATCGCCCGTGTTTTTCAAGATCCTAAGATGGGAACAGCTTCTCGTTTGACGATTGAGGAGAATATGGCTATTGCCTTGAGACGCGGGCAGAAGAGAGGACTTGGTTGGGGAGTGAAGGAGAAGGATAGAATCCAGTTCCAAGAAGCCTTGAAAGAGTTGAATATTGGTCTTGAAAACCGCTTGAAAGTGGATACTCAATACCTTTCAGGAGGACAAAGACAGGCCTTGACCCTAGTCATGGCAGCTCTGGTGAAACCTAAACTTTTGCTTTTGGATGAACATACTGCGGCACTTGATCCAAAAACCAGTCAAATGGTGATGGATTTGACGCAAAAGATTGTGGAACACCATCAGTTGACGACTTTGATGATTACCCACGATATGAACCATGCGATTGAGTATGGTAATCGTCTCATTATGCTCTATCAAGGCAAGATAGTGGTGGATGTCAAGGGAGAAGAGAAGAAGCATCTGACGGTTGAAGACCTTATGCATCTCTTCCAGAAAAATAGTGGTCAAAGTCTAGTCAGTGATGAATTGGTTTTGGGATAAAGAAAAAGGCTGAGATGTGGTGTCTCAGTCTTTTATTTCTTACGCTTTGCAAAATCTACAAAGTGAAATTTTTCTAATTTATGGCGACTTTCGGTAAACTGAAATTGGCGTCCGTCTTGGAGATAGACTTTTGATTTAATCGAAACGACATAAGGGTCTTTGCCAATGTCCATGAGAATCTTGTCTCGGTCGCTTGAGTGGTCGATGGTGATTTCCTTCTGAGCATAATCAATAAGGAGTTTGAGGTCATTTTCTATATAAGAATAGATAGACTGCTCAGCAATTTGGCGAGTGATATTTGGGATTAGTTCCATATCCAGATAGTCCGTATCCAGAACGGATACCAGATCATCCACCACACGCTGGCGGACCACCTTCCAAACCATACGAAATTCTGGGAAGCCAGTTATTAGTGAGGATTTTTTATCAATAATAATTTTGTCCAGACTGACCACGTTGGTTTTAGAGCGCAGTCCAAGTTCTTGGACTAGTTCTTGGTAGCTGGTTAGGTTGGATACAGGGAAATTGAGTGTTTCTTCTTTGACGACTTGAGAACCTTGCCCTCTTATCTTTTTGATCAATCCTTCCTCTTGGAGGAGAGACAGAGCCTTTCGGACGGTATCACGACTCACTTGATATTGCTCCATGAGGTCATGCTCGCTAGGAAGGAACTCTCCGACAGCGTAAGTCTCGTTTTGAATGGTTTCGTTGATTTGCTTAAATAGTTGTTGATATTTCTTCATTTGGCTTCCTTATACTCTTCGAAAATCAAATTCAAACCACGTCAGCGTCGCCTTACCGTACTCAAGTACAGCTTGCGGCTAGCTTCCTAGTTTGCTCTTTGATTTTCACTGAGTATTAAATGGGTTTTTAGTCTAGTTTAATGAACACCTGTATCTATTTTACCATACAAGTTCCAGAAAAATGACGAAAAAATCCTCTTTTTACACCAAACAAGTTGCAGACAAGTTTGGTATCGTTTACAATAGAACTATCAAATCAAACTTGCTTTGACAAGTATAAGGAGAATCAAATGGGAAAATTTGAACAAGAAGCCAAAGATTTGCTTCAGGCAATTGGAGGCAAAGAAAATGTGACTGCCGTCACTCACTGTGCGACACGGATGCGGTTTGTTTTAGGAGATGATAAGAAGGCTAATGTCAAGGCTATCGAATCAATTCCAGCTGTTAAAGGAACTTTTACAAATGCAGGTCAATTTCAGGTGATTATTGGGAATGACGTGCCGATTTTTTATAATGATTTTACAGCTGTTTCAGGCATTGAGGGTGTTTCCAAAGAAGCAGCCAAGTCTGCAGCTAAGAGTAATCAAAACGTGGTCCAACGTGTCATGACCACTCTGGCGGAAATCTTTACTCCGATTATTCCAGCCTTGATTGTTGGTGGATTGATTCTTGGTTTTCGTAATGTCTTGGAAGGTGTGCATTGGTCTATGTTGGATGGCAAGACCATCACGGAATCCTCTCAGTTTTGGGCAGGGGTTAATCACTTCCTCTGGTTGCCGGGTGAAGCTATCTTCCAGTTCTTACCAGTAGGGATTACCTGGTCTGTCTCTCGTAAGATGGGAACCAGCCAAATCTTGGGAATTGTTCTCGGAATCTGTTTGGTATCGCCTCAGTTGCTCAATGCCTATGCGGTTGCTTCAACGCCAGCAGCTGATATTGCGGCAAACTGGGTTTGGAATTTTGGTTACTTTACTGTTAATCGTATCGGTTACCAAGCCCAAGTTATTCCAGCCTTGCTTGCAGGTTTGAGTCTGTCTTATCTTGAAATTTTCTGGCGCAAGCATATTCCAGAAGTGATTTCCATGATTTTTGTGCCTTTCTTGTCATTGATTCCAGCTTTGATTTTGGCTCATACTGTTTTGGGACCAATTGGTTGGACAATTGGTCAAGGACTTTCATCAGTTGTATTGGCAGGTTTGACGGGTCCAGTTAAATGGCTCTTCGGTGCGATTTTTGGTGCCCTCTACGCTCCATTTGTCATCACAGGTCTACATCATATGACCAATGCTATTGATACACAATTGATTGCGGATGTTGGTGGAACTGCCCTCTGGCCTATGATTGCTCTTTCTAATATTGCCCAAGGTTCGGCCGTATTTGCTTACTATTTCATGCACCGTCATGATGAGCGTGAGGCTCAGGTTTCACTTCCTGCCACTATTTCAGCCTATCTTGGTGTTACAGAACCAGCCCTCTTTGGGGTCAATGTCAAATACATCTATCCATTTGTAGCTGGAATGACTGGTTCAGCTCTTGCAGGCATGTTATCCGTTACTTTTAATGTAACTGCGGCTTCTATTGGTATCGGTGGTTTGCCAGGTATCCTCTCTATTCAACCTCAATACATGTTGCCATTTGCAGGAACTATGCTAGTCGCTATTCTTGTTCCAATGCTCTTGACTTTCTTCTTCCGCAAGGCCGGTCTCTTTACAAAAACAGAGGACGATACGGACTTGCAGGCAGAATTCGTTGCTCAAGAAGAAGCAGAATTTGTGAGCCATGAACCAGTAGAACATACTCCAGTAGAAATTGTTAGCCCACTTGAAGGACAAGTAAAAGAACTAAGTCAAGCAACTGATCCAGTCTTTGCTTCAGGTGTCATGGGGCAAGGTCTGGTCATTGAACCAAGTCAAGGTGAGTTGACTTCTCCAGTCAATGGGACAGTGACGGTTCTTTTCCCTACCAAGCATGCCATCGGTATTGTCTCTGATGAGGGAGTGGAATTGCTCATTCACATCGGTATGGATACAGTTGGTCTTGATGGCAAAGGATTTGAAAGTCTTGTAGCCCAAGGAGATCATGTCACAGTTGGTCAGAAACTGATTCGTTTTGATATGGATGTCATTAAGGCTGCAGGTCTGGTAACAGAAACTCCTATCATTATTACCAATCAAGATGCTTATACAGCGACCATCACTGGAACTTATCCGACAACAATCCAAGCTGGAGAAGCTCTCATAGTCGCAACACGAATCTAATCAAAATAGCACAAATAGGGACGGAAGACTGCTTCCTCCCTTTTATCAGAAAAGGAGAAACAGATGACACTTGATAAAGGAAAAGTAGTCTATCAAATCTATCCAAAATCTTACAGAGACACCACTGGCAATGGTATTGGGGACTTACGTGGAATTATCGAAAAAATCCCCTATCTAGCCAAACTGGGCGTGGATATGGTCTGGCTCAATCCGTTCTACCCAAGCCCTCAACGGGATAATGGTTACGATATTTCAGATTATATGGCAGTAGATCCTCTTTTTGGTGATATGGCTGATTTTGAGGAAATGGTGTGTGTTGGTAAAGAACACAAGATTGACTTTATGCTGGACATGGTCCTCAATCATTGTTCGACAGAGCATGAATGGTTTCAGAAAGCTCTAGCTGGCGACCAGTACTACCAAGACTTTTTCTTCATCCAAGACCAACCGACAGACTGGCAGTCTAAGTTTGGTGGCTCTGCTTGGGCGCCTTTCGGGGATACGGGGAAATACTATCTTCACCTCTTTGATGAGACCCAGGCTGACCTTAATTGGCGCAATCTCAATGTTCGTAAAGAGCTTTTCAAGGTCGTTAATTTTTGGCGCGACAAGGGTGTTAAAGGTTTCCGATTTGATGTGATCAATTTGATTGGCAAGGATGAAGTCTTAGTGGATTGTCCTGAAAATGAAGGAAAGCCAGCTTATACAGACAAGCCTATCGTTCATGACTATTTGCGTATGATGAATCAAGCCACTTTTGGATCAGACGATAGCTTTATGACAGTTGGGGAAATGTCTTCTACAACCATGGAAAACTGTGTCCTCTATTCGTCGCCTGACCGTCAGGAATTATCCATGACCTTTAATTTTCATCACCTCAAAGTGGACTACAAAGATGGGCAAAAGTGGACCTTGGCTCCCTTTGATTTTGAAGAGTTGAAGAGTCTTTACCATAGTTGGGGTAAGGAAATGAGTGATAAAGGTGGTTGGAGCGCCCTCTTCTGGAACAATCACGACCAACCACGCGCTTTAAACCGTTTTGTTGATATTCAAAACTTCCGCAAGGAAGGAGCTACCATGCTAGCGGCCAGTATTCACCTTTCACGTGGGACACCTTATATCTATATGGGCGAGGAAATCGGGATGATTGACCCAGACTATGATTCTATTGCTGATTATGTGGATGTCGAATCGCTCAATGCCTATCAGATGCTCTTAGAGGAAGGGAAGAGTCAGGAAAAAGCCTTCCAGATTATTCAGGCTAAGTCGCGTGATAATTCACGAATTCCCATGCAGTGGGATTCTTCGGAAAATGCAGGATTTACAGTAGGGACACCTTGGCTCAAGGCAGGAAAATCCTACCCTCACATCAATGTAGAAAATGAAATCCAAGGTCCGATTTTCACCTTCTACCAAGACTTGATTCGACTTCGTAAAGGAATGCCTATCATCTCAGAAGGAAGTTACAAACCAGCCTTTGAAGATAGCAAACAAGTCTATGCTTTTGAACGCCAGTTTGAGGATCAAAAGTTGCTAGTGCTCAATAACTTTTATGCCACAGAAGTGGAAATCGATTTACCAGTAGCCTACCAAAATGGACAGATTTTGCTTTCAAACTATGAAGATGCAGAAGTGTCTGAAAAAATTCTACTCAAACCGTATCAAACACTAGCTATTTATGTAAATTAAACTCAGTAAGGAGCCCTCTTTCGCAGAAAAGCAGGGTTCTTTTTGCTGTCTATTCCCTCCCTGAAAGCGTAAAACAAACTAGTCAGGGTGGCTAGTTTATGGTATAATGAAAGAGACTCAAAAAGAAACAGGAGAAAAATGATGGATTTACTATTAGCAATTGTATTGATTGTGCTAGCTTTTCTAGGAGGAGCTCTTGGAGGAATGTACTTGGTTCGTAAGCAAATTGAAAAAGAATTTGCTGACAACCCACGTTTGAATGCTGAAGCAGTTCGTACTCTTTTGAGTGCAAATGGTCAAAAACCAAGCGAAGCTAAGGTACAACAAGTTTACCACCAAATCATCCGCCAACAAAAAGCAGCCCTTGCTAACAATAAAAAGAAAAAATAAATAAGGAAAAGTCTGGGATGAAAGTTCCAGACTTCTCACTATGTTGGCTATGCTTTAGGGATGAGACTTTTTCCTTGCATTCTATTGATATTTGATTATGATTAAGAGAGATAGTTGTTGCTTAGGCTGTCCTTCAGTTCATAAGGATCAATAATCATAATGAACTATCAATCAGAAAAAAGACTAGAAAGAAGACTGTATGGATAATCGACCAATTGGTTTTTTGGATTCGGGTGTCGGGGGCTTGACCGTTGTGCGCGAGCTCATGCGCCAGCTTCCCCATGAAGAAATCGTCTATATTGGAGATTCGGCACGGGCGCCCTATGGTCCCCGTCCTGCTGAGCAAATTCGTGAATATACTTGGCAGTTGGTCAACTTTCTTTTGACCAAGGATGTCAAGATGATTGTCATTGCTTGTAATACTGCGACTGCCGTCGTCTGGGAAGAAATCAAGGCTCAACTAGATATTCCTGTCCTAGGTGTGATTTTGCCAGGAGCTTCGGCAGCTATCAAGTCCAGCCAAGGTGGGAAAATCGGAGTGATTGGAACACCCATGACGGTACAATCAGACATCTACCGTCAGAAAATCCATGATTTGGATCCGGACTTACAGGTGGAGAGTTTGGCCTGTCCCAAGTTTGCTCCCTTGGTTGAGTCGGGGGCCCTGTCGACCAGTGTCACCAAGAAAGTGGTCTATGAAACTCTGCGTCCCTTGGTTGGGAAGGTGGATAGCCTAATTTTGGGTTGTACCCATTATCCGCTTCTCAGACCTATTATTCAAAATGTTATGGGGCCCAAGGTTCAACTTATCGATAGTGGGGCAGAGTGTGTACGGGACATCTCAGTCTTACTTAATTATTTTGAAATCAATCGTGGTCGCGATGCTGGACCACTCCATCACCGTTTTTACACAACAGCCAGCAGCCAAAGTTTTGCACAAATTGGTGAAGAATGGCTGGAAAAAGAGATTCATGTGGAGCATGTAGAATTATGACAAATAAAATTTATGAATATAAGGATGAACAGGACTGGTATGTCGGGTCCTATGGTATTTTTGGTGGCGTCCGGACGTTGACGGATGATGACTTGGATTTTCCTCTATTGGAGTTTGCCCAAAGATTTCGAGATGAGGATCGAGGTTTTCCTGTTTCTGTTACTGTTTTACGCTATGGTTCTCTCTACCGTTTATTGTCTTTTGTGGTAGATATCCTCAACCAAGAAATGGGACGAAATGTGGAAGTCATCCAACGTCAAGGGGCTTTTCTCTTAGTTGAAAATGGGCAACTTGTATATGTTGAATTGCCAAAAGAAGGGGTTAATGTTCAAGACTTTTTTGAGACAAACAAGGTCAGAGAAACCTTGCTCATTGCGACTCGAAACGAAGGCAAGACCAAAGAGTTCCGAGCTATCTTTGATAAGTTAGGCTACGATGTGGAAAATCTTAATGACTACCCTGATTTGCCTGAAGTAGCTGAAACAGGCATGACCTTCGAAGAAAATGCCCGTCTCAAGGCAGAAACCATTTCTCAATTAACGGGCAAGATGGTTTTGGCAGATGACTCAGGTCTCAAAGTCGATGTCCTTGGTGGCTTGCCAGGTGTCTGGTCAGCTCGTTTCGCAGGAGTGGGAGCTACTGACCGTGAAAACAATGCCAAACTCTTGCACGAATTGGCCATGGTCTTTGAACTCAAGGACCGCTCGGCTCAATTCCATACAACCCTAGTCGTAGCCAGTCCAAACAAGGAAAGTTTGGTTGTTGAAGCAGACTGGCCAGGCTACATTAACTTTGAACCTAAGGGTGAAAATGGCTTCGGCTATGATCCTCTCTTCCTTGTAGGAGAGACAGGCAAGTCCTCAGCTGAATTAACCCTTGAAGAAAAAAATAGTCAATCTCACCGTGCCTTAGCCGTTAAGAAACTTTTGGAGGTATTTCCATCATGGCAAAGCAAACCATCATTGTAATGAGCGATTCTCATGGCGATAGCTTGATTGTGGAAGAAATCCGTGATCGCTATGTGGGCAAAGTTGATGCCGTTTTTCATAATGGCGATTCTGAACTGCGTCCTGATTCTCCCCTTTGGGAAGACATCCGTGTTGTTAAAGGGAATATGGACTTCTATGCAGGTTACCCAGAACGTTTGGTGACCGAGCTTGGTTCGACCAAGATTATCCAAACTCATGGTCACTTGTTTGACATCAATTTCAACTTTCAAAAGTTGGACTACTGGGCTCAGGAGGAAGAGGCCGATATCTGCCTCTATGGGCATTTGCATGTGCCAAATGCTTGGATGGAAGGTAAGACCCTCTTTCTAAATCCAGGTTCCATCAGTCAACCACGTGGGATCATCAGAGAATGTCTCTATGCTCGTGTGGAGATTGATGATAGTTATTTTAAAGTGGACTTTTTGACACGAGACCATGAGGTGTATCCAGGCTTGTCCAAGGAGTTTAGTCGATGATTGCCAAGGAGTTTGAAACTTTCTTGTTGGGGCAGGAGGAAACTTTTTTGACCCCTGCTGAAAATCTAGCCGTGTTGATTGATACCCACAATGCGGATCATGCAACCCTCTTGCTTAGTCAGATGACCTATACCCGTGTTCCTGTTGTGACAGATGAAAAACACTTTGTTGGAACTATTGGGCTCAGAGATATTATGGCTTACCAGATGGAGCATGACTTGAGTCAAGAAATTATGGCAGATACGGATATCGTTCATATGACGAGAACAGATGTAGCGGTTGTTTCTCCTGATTTTACCATTACGGAGGTCTTGCACAAGCTGGTAGATGAGTCCTTCTTGCCGGTTGTGGATGCGTCTGGTATTTTCCAAGGGATTATCACGCGCAAGTCTATCCTCAAGGCAGTCAATGCCCTCTTGCATGACTTTAGTAAGGAATATGAGATTCGATGCAAATAAAAGACAGGATTTCAGACTTTTTAGAGGAAAAGCAGGGTCTGTCTGCCAATTCCAAGCAGTCCTATAGGTATGATTTGGAGCAATTTTTAGACATTGTAGGCGAGCGGATTTCTGAGACCAGTCTCAAGATTTACCAAGCCCAGCTAGTCAATCTAAAAATCAGCGCTCAGAAGCGAAAGATTTCGACCTGTAACCAATTTCTCTACTTTCTCTATCAAAAAGGAGAAGTGGATAGCTTTTACCGCTTGGAATTAGCCAAACAAGCTGAAAAGAAGACCGAAAAGCCAGAACTGTTAGACCTAGACTCTTTTTGGCAAGAAAGTGACGTTCCAGAGGGTCGCTTGCTAGCGCTCTTAATCCTAGAAATGGGGCTCTTACCGAGTGAGATTTTAGCTCTCAAGGTTGCGGATATCAATCTGGATTTTCAGGTGTTGCGAATCAAGAAGGCTTCCCAACAGAGGATTGTTACCATTCCCACGACCTTGCTTTCAGAGTTGGAACCCTTGATGGGGCAGACCTATCTCTTTGAAAGGGCAGGGAAAGCCTATTCTCGTCAGTGGGCCTTTCGTCAGCTAGAGTCTTTTGTCAAGGAGAAAGGTTTTCCAGCACTATCAGCCCAAGCCTTGCGGGAACAGTTCATTCTACGACAAATTGAAAACAAGGTCGATTTGTACGAAATTGCAAAAAAATTAGGATTAAAAACAGTCCTGACCATAGAAAAATATAGATAATGGATATTAAACTAAAAGATTTTGAAGGGCCTCTGGACTTGCTCTTGCACCTGGTTTCTAAGTACCAGATGGATATCTACGATGTGCCTATTACGGAAGTCATTGAACAGTATCTAGCTTATGTCTCAACTCTGCAGGCCATGCGTCTGGAAGTGACGGGCGAGTACATGGTTATGGCCAGTCAGCTCATGCTGATCAAGAGCCGCAAGCTTCTTCCAAAGGTAGCGGAAGTGACCGATTTGGAGGATGACCTAGAGCAGGATCTCCTCTCTCAAATTGAAGAATACCGCAAGTTCAAGCTCTTGGGGGAGCACTTGGAAGCCAAGCACCAAGATCGGGCCCAGTATTATTCCAAAGCGCCGACAGAGTTGATTTACGAAGATGCGGAGCTTGTGCATGACAAGACGACCATTGACCTCTTTTTGGCTTTTTCAAATATCCTAGCAAAGAAAAAAGAGGAGTTTGCCCAGAATCACACGACTATCTTGCGGGATGAGTATAAGATTGAGGACATGATGGTTATCGTGAAAGAGTCCTTGACTGGACGAGATCAATTGCGCTTGCAGGATTTGTTCAAGGAAGCTCAGAATGTCCAAGAGGTCATTACCCTCTTTTTGGCAACCCTAGAGTTAATCAAAACTCAGGAGCTGATTCTTGTGCAAGAGGAAAGTTTCGGAGATATTTATCTCATGGAAAAGAAGGAAGAAAGTCAAGTGGCCAAAAGCTAGACTTGATAGAGAGGAAAGATGAGTACTTTAGCAAAAATAGAAGCGCTCTTGTTTGTAGCGGGTGAAGATGGGATTAGAGTCCGCCAGTTAGCTGAACTCCTCTCTCTGCCACCGACAGGCATCCAGCAGAGTTTAGAAAAATTAGTCCAGAAGTATGAAAAGGATCCAGATTCCAGTTTGGCTCTGATTGAGACAGGGGGCGCTTATAGATTGGTGACCAAGCCTCAATTTGCAGAGATTTTGAAGGAATACTCTAAGGCACCTATCAACCAGAGTTTATCTCGGGCTGCCCTTGAGACCTTGTCCATCATTGCTTACAAACAGCCCATCACACGGATAGAGATTGATGCCATCCGTGGGGTCAACTCGAGTGGGGCCTTGGCAAAGTTGCAGGCCTTTGACTTGATACGAGAAGACGGAAAAAAAGAAGTGTTGGGACGCCCCAACCTCTATGTGACAACAGATTATTTCCTAGATTACATGGGAATTAACCATTTGGAAGAATTACCAGTGATTGATGAGCTTGAGATTCAAGCCCAAGAAAGCCAATTATTTGGTGAAAGGATAGAAGAAGATGAGAATCAATAAGTATATTGCCCACGCAGGTGTGGCCAGTAGGAGAAAAGCAGAAGAGCTGATCAAGCAAGGCTTGGTGACGGTTAACGGCCAGGTGGTACGTGAACTAGCAACGACCATCAAGTCAGGCGACAAGGTCGAAGTGGAAGGTCAACCTATCTACAATGAAGAAAAGGTCTATTATCTGCTTAACAAACCACGCGGTGTCATTTCCAGTGTGACAGATGACAAGGGCCGCAAGACGGTTGTCGACCTCTTGCCCAACGTGAAGGAGCGCATCTACCCTGTAGGTCGTTTGGACTGGGATACATCAGGAGTCTTGATTTTGACCAATGATGGGGATTTTACGGATGAGATGATTCACCCTCGTAATGAGATTGACAAGGTTTATGTCGCGCGTGTTAAAGGTGTGGCCAATAAGGATAATCTCCGCCCCTTGACCCGTGGACTTGAGATTGATGGCAAGAAAACCAAGCCGGCTGTCTATGAGATTATCAAAGTGGACCCAGTTAAAAACCGCTCTGTGGTGCAGTTGACCATCCATGAAGGGCGTAACCACCAGGTTAAAAAGATGTTTGAAGCTGTCGGTCTCCAAGTGGACAAGTTGTCACGGACTCGTTTCGGACACCTAGACTTGACAGGTCTTCGTCCGGGAGAATCCCGCCGTCTTAATAAAAAAGAAATCAGCCAACTACACACCATGGCTGTAACCAAGAAATAATGAAACGAATTTTGATAGTGCCTGTGCGCTTTTACCAACGGTTTATCTCCCCAGCCTTTCCACCCTCTTGTCGCTTTGAGCCGACTTGTTCCAACTACATGATTCAGGCTATTGAAAAACATGGCTTCAAGGGTGTTTTGATGGGCTTGGCTCGGATTTTACGTTGCCATCCCTGGTCGAAAACAGGTAAGGACCCCGTCCCAGACCATTTTTCTTTAAAGAGAAATGCAAAATAATACTCAATGAAAATCAAAGAGCAAACTAGGAAACTAGCCGCAGGCTGCTCAAAACAGTGTTTTTAGGTTGTGGATAGAACTGACGAAGTCAGCTCAAAACACTGTTTTGAGGTTGTAGATGAAACTGACGAAGTCAGTAACCCTACCTACGGCAAGGCAATGTTGACGTGGTTTGAAGAGGTTTTCGAAGAGTATAAATTGGATTCTAATGTATAAAACACAGATAGATGATACTTGGTATTTATCAAGTGCCATCTATCTGTGCTTTTATTTATGATTGATGTTTCTGCTATTTATTCCAAAATGTTTTTACCTTCTTTAACACGCCAATGATAATCCGATAAAATAATATCTTCGAGGGAGTAGCTAGCCTTCCAATCAAGATATTTTTTAGCTTTTGATGCGTCTGCTAGGACGCTAGCTGGGTCACCAGCACGGCGAGCAACAATTTCGTGTGGTATTTTTTGATTCAGTAATTCTTCAGCAGTTTTAAAGATTTCTTTGACGGTATAGCCTTTTTCGGTTCCTAAGTTAAAGATTTGAGAAGAACTGTCTTCTTGAAATAGGTAGTTCATTCCTTTAACATGAGCCTGTGCAAGGTCCAAGACATGAATGTAATCCCGAATACATGAACCATCACGTGTATCGTAGTCATCTCCAAATATTTTCAGGCTATCATTTTGTCCCAATGCTGTCTTGTTGATATTTGGAATGATATGAGTTGGATTTTTCACACGTAGACCGTTTGAAGCATCCATTTCAGCCCCAGCAACATTAAAGTAACGGAAAATGACATATTTCCAATCGTAGCGATTGGCCATCCAGTAAATCATTCGTTCACCCATCAGTTTTGTTTCTGCATAAGGGTTGACAGGGTCGAGCAGGGTATCTTCAGTTGCTGGCTTGTCAATACAGTTATTGCCATAGAGAGAAGCAGTCGAAGAGAACATGATTTTTTGAATGCCAACTTCAGACAAGACTTTGAGAACTTGGTTCATACCAGCAACATTGGCAGTGAAGTATTTACTTGGATTTTCAATGCTTTCGCTCACAACAATCTCACCTGCACAATGAAGAACAGCATCAATCTGATTTTCTTCTAAGTAAGCTTTTAGGGCACTAGCATCATAAACATCTAGTTGCTTAAAGCTAGCACGACTATCCACAGCTGAACGATTTCCTGTAGAGAGATTATCTAGAACATGTACCTGATAGCCAGCATTTAAAAGAGCTTTAACGGTATGGGAGCCAATGTAGCCAGCTCCACCTGTAACAAGGATTGTTTTGGTCATGATTTTTTCCTTTTCCTAGTTTTGTACTATTTTAAAGAAAGAGGGAAGGAAAGTCAACTATTTTCTATAATTTTCATGAAAACATGAAAAATATATCATTGAATTATTTTTTTGTTTGGGAATTAATAGTTTGATTAATCTTGGAATAGTTCTTAGATTTTACCTCACATGCAAGAAAATACAATCTTTTTCTAAGATAGAGCAAGACTAAGATACTAGCTTAGAAATCCACCTTCCCGCTATCCTTCTCCTATAAAAAGTGGTAAAATGGATGAAAGAAAGAAGGAACTGAAATGACAACATTATTTTCAAAAATCAAAGAAGTAACAGAACTTGCTGCTATCTCAGGTCATGAAGCACCTGTTCGTGCTTATCTTCGTGAAAAGTTAACACCGCACGTGGATGAAGTGGTGACAGATGGCTTGGGTGGTATTTTCGGGATTAAACATTCAGAAGCTGCGGATGCGCCACGCGTCTTGGTCGCTTCTCATATGGATGAAGTTGGTTTTATGGTTAGTGAGATTAAGCCAGATGGTACCTTCCGTGTCGTAGAAATCGGTGGCTGGAACCCCATGGTAGTCAGCAGCCAACGTTTCAAACTCTTGACTCGTGATGGTCGTGAAATTCCTGTGATTTCGGGTTCTGTCCCTCCACACTTGACTCGTGGTAAGGGTGGTCCAACTATGCCTGCTATTGTAGATATCGTCTTTGATGGCGGTTTTGCGGACAAGGCTGAGGCAGAAAGCTTTGGCATCCGTCCTGGCGACACCATCGTACCAGATAGTTCTGCAATCTTGACAGCCAATGAGAAAAATATCATCTCAAAAGCTTGGGACAACCGCTACGGTGTTCTGATGGTGAGCGAGTTGGCGGAAGCTCTGTCAGGTCAAAAACTCGGAAATGAACTCTATCTGGGTTCTAACGTCCAAGAAGAAGTTGGTCTCCGCGGTGCTCATACATCTACAACCAAGTTTGACCCAGAAGTCTTCCTCGCAGTTGACTGTTCACCAGCAGGTGATGTCTACGGTGGTCAAGGCAAGATTGGAGATGGAACCTTGATTCGTTTCTACGATCCAGGTCACTTGCTTCTCCCAGGAATGAAAGATTTCCTTTTGACAACGGCTGAAGAAGCTGGAATCAAGTACCAATACTACTGTGGTAAAGGCGGCACAGACGCTGGCGCAGCTCATTTGAAAAATGGTGGTGTCCCATCAACAACAATCGGTGTTTGCGCTCGTTATATCCATTCTCACCAAACCCTCTACGCTATGGATGACTTCCTAGAAGCTCAAGCTTTCTTGCAAGCCTTGGTGAAAAAATTGGATCGTTCAACAGTTGATTTGATTAAAAATTATTAAACCATAAGGGAGGTGGTAGGGATGGTAGAACCAAACCTAGAAAGCCTTATAAAAGATCTTTACAATCATGCTCGACATGATTTGAGTGAAGATTTAGTTGCTGCTCTCCTAGAGACTGCTAAAAAACTGCCTACTACAAATGAGCAATTGCTGGCAGTCCGTCTCGCAGGCCTGGTCAATCGTGAATTGCTCAAGAATCCTAGACATCCGGCACCTGAGTTGCTCAACTTGGCTCGCTTTATCAAAAGAGAAGAAGCCAAGTACAGGGGAACCGCAGCTTCTGCCCTTATGTATGGGGAACTCTTTAAAATGCTTTGATTCCATTGTGAATCAAAGCATTTTTCTATATGGTAGAAAAGCAATTCTTGGTTAGGAAAAGAAAAAAGCCATCCAATTTAGGATAGCTTCTTGGTTCTTATACTCAATGAAAATCAAAGAGCAAACTAGGAAACTAGCCGCAGGCTGTACTTGAGTACGGCAAGGCGACGTTGACGTGGTTTGAATTTGATTTTCGAAGAGCATTAGATTTGTTCAGCGATGACCTTTTCAGCCAGATTCATAGCATGGTCTGATACACGAGTGTAGTGGGAAACAATATCGATAAAGTTGACCCCAGCTTGTGTTGAACACTCGCCCTTGTTGAGGCGTTTGATGTGAGTCTTTCTGAGAACACGTTCCATATTGTTGATTTCTTTATGGCGTTCAATCAGACTTTGAGCTTTTTCAATATTATTGTTTTCCACGCTGTCAAGGGCATCCTTGATAAAGCCAGTGGTTTTTTGATAGATATCAGCTAGTTCTTCCAAAGCAGCTTCAGAGAACTCAACATTTTTACGTTGAAGGTAGTCAGTCAGATTGATTAGGGCTTCTGCGTGGTCCCCAATCCGTTCCAAATCACGGGATGAATCCAGGATGTTGGTCAGAACTTCACTTTCTTTCTGGCTAAGGGCTTCACTTGAAAGAGTAATCAGGTAACGAGTCAATTTTTCATCAATGGTGTTGATGGCTTCTTCCGTCTTGTGGCCTTTTTCAGCAACCTTTTCATTAAGGTCAATGATGTAGTTGTATGAAAGGTCAAAGGCTTTAGAAGCATAATTTCCCAAGTGAAGGAGTTCTTTTTTGGCATTTCCGAGAGCGATTGATGGAGCTTGTTTAATCAAATGCTCATCAAGATAAAGTGGTTCGTACTTGACAACTTCATCTTCACCAGGGATGAGCTTAGTTACAAAGTAGGCCAAGGCTCCGATGAATGGAAATTGTACAATGGTGTTACTTACGTTAAAGGCACCGTGCGAGAAGGCGATGGTCATCTCAGGTGAGAGGTGAAGGAGTGCTTGGAAGTACTCAATCATAGATGTAAATGGACCTAATAAGATTAAGCAAAGAATAGTCCCTAAAACGTTAAAGGTAACGTGGGTGGCAGCAACGCGTTTCGCAGAGACATTGGCTCCAGCTGCCGCGATGATAACTGTTAGGGTTGTCCCGATATTATCACCGAAGAGAACTGGTAGCGAACCTTTAAGGTCAAGGAATCCACCTGCATAGAGACCTTGCAAAATCCCGATTGTCGCAGAAGAAGCTTGGATGAGGACGGTAATCACTGCACCGGCAAAAACTCCCAACACAGGATTTTGTCCCAAGGTTACCATGTATTCCTTGAATTGTGGTAAATCTTTAAGAGGACTCATACCGGCACTGATGAGGTTGAGGGCGTAGAAGATTCCTCCTACACCAAACAGGATGCGTCCGATATTGTTTGCTGTTCTGTTTTTTGTAAAGAAGAGGAACATGGTTCCAAGGAAAATCAAAGGTAAAGCATACTCACCAAGCTTGAAACCGATGATAAAGGAAGTGACGGTAGTTCCGATGTTGGCTCCCATGATAATTCCGATAGCCTGTCTAAGAGTGAGAAGGCTAGCGCTGACAAGTCCAACCGTGATGACTGTAACCCCTGTACTTGACTGAATCAGGGCAGTCACGACAATTCCGACTAGAACACCTAAAAAGGGATTGCTGGTGTACTTGTCAATGTAAAAACGAAGGCGATCTCCAGCAGCTTGTTGCAAACCGTCTCCCATGGTCTTGATACTATATAAGAATAGTCCCAGACCACCTAAAAAGTGAAATAAAATTTCCTGCCAATTAATGGACATTTCTTTTTCCTCCGAAAAATAATAACGGAATTTCTCCTATTCTATTTTAAAGGATAAAAGTAAATCTAACAAGTGTTAAGCTAAGATTTTAGAAAGAAAATTTGGCATTTTTTAAAATTCCTCCAAACAGTTGTTTTAGTGCAATCTAGCAGATTCATGATTTTCTTATAACTCTTTTCTTTTGAGCGGAAATAAATAATCTGTAGACGTTTGTGATATTTGGTGTACGATGAATCTCTTAGGAGTTTTTCAATTTTTTGTATTTCTTCGTTTGTAAGTTTCATAACTACTATTATAAGATGTTTTTTTGATTTTAGTCTAGTATTAATGGTATCTTTCTTGCTTTAGAAAAAGTTATGAAAGACTTTGAATTCATTAATTATAATAAAACTTTATCACAAGATTTATTGACGATTAATAATGTAAATTATATAATCTATCTAGGACACTATTTAAATATAATAACATTTTTATGATTTTATTTACGAATCACAGAGATTTTTTCTTTTAAAATAGAACATGACATAGGAGAATGCATATTATGGCAAATTATATTATGTTACATCAAAATAGAATTGAAGTAAAAATTGATGATACTAGTGTATACTGTGATAATTTTAAAGGGAATCAAGATCCATATGTTTGGAGCGAAAGATTTTTGAATACATTTTGTAAAACCAATCAAATCAAAGCATCTCAACTTAAAAAGGGAGATACGTTATTTTGGTTTACCAGACAAGGAACTCCATCAGATGATAAGTGGTTTGTTGACTTAGTATTTATTGTAGACGAGATAATTTATTGGGAAAAGAGCGATAAACCACAAAAAGTAGGTGATTACCCTTTTGAACACTATAATGATGTTAAGCTTTCAACAATAAAATATGATGATTTTTCTTATGTAGATCATTATCAGTGGGCTGGAATTGATCATCCTAAAAAAAGTAGTAGACCAAAGAGACGATATACTATAGTTGCTTCCAAGGAGAGTTATCAAGCACAAACTAAACATAAAGAATTAATTGAAATAAAAGATAAATATATCCTTGATATGTTTGAGCATTCACCACGCGGTGGGAGTGGGTTCAGGTGTAAAGAAATTAACGATAAAGAAGTAAAATATATTGAGAGTTATATACTTGAAAACAAGAAGATAGAATTGAAAGGATCTGATCTTTTTAAATTAAGGAGAGATAGTAAGAAATGGGAGAATAAGGAATATTGTAATGTTGTATTTAAGAAAATTTGAACGAAACGACTCTTTAAAAGTTCAAGAAAGTAGTCTGAAAATGAATTAGATGCTAGTTTTTTGTATGGATAAAACAATGTTTTTAAAACTAGTTATTAAATTTGATTTAATGAATTATACAATCCTAAATGGGATTATAGTTTTTACCTTGTTCTACTATTTTAAGGAAAGGAAATAGAGTTTGCTAAGATAAAGTCTACAGGTAGATGAGTCAATTTTTACAGTGGTAAAAGAACAAGAAAAGTTTAGGGTTTTTCTATCTCTTTTGCTGATTTTGTGATATAATTAACACGTATAAAAAAAGAAGGAGTCATATCTAATGGCAAAATTGACTGTTAAAGACGTTGAATTGAAAGGGAAAAAAGTTCTCGTTCGTGTTGACTTCAACGTACCTGTAAAAGATGGCGTGATTACCAACGACAACCGTATCACTGCAGCTCTTCCAACTATCAAGTACATCCTTGAACAAGGTGGACGTGCTATCCTCTTCTCTCACCTTGGTCGTGTAAAAGAAGAAGCAGACAAAGCTGGTAAATCACTTGCTCCTGTAGCTGCTGACTTGGCTGCTAAGTTGGGACAAGAAGTTAAATTTATCCCAGGTGTCACTCGTGGTGCTGAATTGGAAGCAGCTATCAACGCTCTTGAAGATGGACAAGTTCTCTTGGTTGAAAACACTCGTTACGAAGATGTTGACGGCAAGAAAGAATCTAAAAACGATCCTGAACTTGGTAAATACTGGGCATCACTTGGAGATGGTATCTTCGTAAACGATGCATTCGGTACAGCTCACCGTGCACATGCATCTAACGTTGGTATCTCAGCAAACGTTGAAAAAGCAGTTGCTGGTTTCCTTCTTGAAAACGAAATTGCCTACATCCAAGAAGCAGTTGAAACTCCAGAACGTCCATTCGTGGCTATCCTTGGTGGTTCAAAAGTTTCAGACAAGATTGGTGTTATCGAAAACTTGCTTGAAAAAGCTGATAAAGTTCTTATCGGTGGTGGTATGACTTACACATTCTACAAAGCACAAGGTATCGAAATCGGTAACTCACTTGTAGAAGAAGACAAATTGGATGTTGCTAAAGCTCTTCTTGAAAAAGCAAATGGTAAATTGATCTTGCCAGTTGACTCAAAAGAAGCTAACGCATTTGCTGGCTACACTGAAGTACGTGACACTGAAGGTGAAGCAGTTTCTGAAGGCTTCCTTGGTCTTGACATCGGTCCAAAATCTATCGCTAAATTTGACGAAGCTTTGACTGGTGCCAAAACAGTTGTATGGAACGGACCTATGGGTGTGTTTGAAAACCCAGACTTCCAAGCTGGAACAATCGGTGTGATGGACGCTATCGTGAAACAACCAGGCGTTAAATCAATCATCGGTGGTGGTGACTCAGCTGCCGCAGCGATTAACCTTGGCCGTGCAGATAAATTCTCATGGATCTCTACTGGTGGTGGAGCATCAATGGAACTTCTTGAAGGTAAAGTTCTTCCAGGACTTGCAGCCTTGACAGAAAAATAAGATTTTATAAACAAGTCAAAGAAGAGAGGGATGAAAGTTCCTCTTTTCTTTTG
This sequence comes from Streptococcus mitis SK1080, assembly GCF_000220085.1. Taxonomy (GTDB): domain Bacteria; phylum Bacillota; class Bacilli; order Lactobacillales; family Streptococcaceae; genus Streptococcus; species Streptococcus mitis_K. The sequence goes on from NZ_AFQV01000015.1 coordinate 30,733, forward strand.
ATTAAAATAAAAACGTTTCCTCTCAACTATTGCTCATAAAATTCCCCAAATTATGATAAAATGGAAATAGAAAGTTGAGATTATGAGTTATTTTAAAAAATATAAATTCGATAAATCCCAGTTCAAACTTGGTATGCGAACCTTTAAAACAGGTATTGCTGTTTTTCTAGTTCTCTTGATTTTTGGCTTTTTTGGTTGGAAAGGTCTTCAAATTGGTGCTTTGACAGCCGTTTTTAGCCTGAGGGAGAGTTTTGATAAGAGTGTCCATTTTGGGACTTCGCGTATTCTAGGAAATAGTATCGGTGGCCTCTATGCCTTGGTTTTCTTCCTAATAAATAGTTTTTTCCACGAAGCCTTTTGGGTAACCTTAGTTGTTGTTCCGATTTGTACCATGTTAACCATTATGACAAATGTAGCCATGAATAACAAAGCAGGGGTTATTGGTGGTGTAGCAGCTATGTTAATTATTACCCTATCGATTCCGAGCGGCGAAACAATTTTGTACGTGTTTGCACGTGTATCAGAAACTTTCATGGGAGTTTTTGTCGCAATTCTCGTAAATTACGATATTGATCGTATTCGGCTCTTTTTAGAGAAAAAAGAAAAATAATGTTACATTTTATAACATTATCAATTGACGTTTGTCTTTTTTTAGACTATAATAGACAGAAAGAAGGAAATTGTAAATGAAGGAAAAAGAATTTCGCCGAAATATGGCTGTTTTTCCTATCGGCAGTGTTATGAAGTTGACCGATTTATCGGCGCGTCAGATTCGTTATTATGAAGATCAAGAGTTGATTAAGCCTGATCGAAACGAAGGGAACCGTCGCATGTATTCCTTGAATGACATGGATCGTCTGCTTGAAATCAAAGATTATATCTCTGAAGGTTATAATATCGCTGCCATTAAGAAAAAATATGCTGAACGTGAAGCGAAATCCAAGAAAGCGGTGAGTCAGACTGAGGTGCGTCGTGCACTTCACAATGAACTCCTCCAACAGGGTCGCTTTGCTTCAGTACGGTCACCTTTTGGTCGCGGTTAGGCAACCGCAAGTAGTCATACATTAAGGAGAAAACTCATGCCAATCACAGCTGCAGATATTCGTCGTGAAGTCAAGGAAAAAAATGTTACCTTTATCCGTCTCATGTTCTCAGATATTTTGGGAACCATGAAAAACGTCGAAATTCCTGCTACAGATGAACAGTTAGATAAAGTCTTGTCAAATAAGGCTATGTTTGATGGATCTTCTATTGAAGGTTTTGTACGTATCAATGAGTCGGATATGTACTTGTACCCTGACTTGGATACATGGACAGTCTTCCCTTGGGGAGATGAAAATGGAAGTGTTGCAGGTTTGATCTGTGATGTCTATACAACAGAAGGTGAACCATTTGCAGGAGATCCTCGTGGCAATTTGAAACGTGCTCTTCGTCACATGGAAGAAGTGGGATTCAAATCCTTCAACCTTGGACCAGAGCCAGAATTCTTCCTATTTAAGCTCGATGAAAATGGGGATCCAACGCTTGAAGTAAATGACAAGGGTGGCTACTTTGATTTGGCGCCTACTGACCTTGCGGACAATACACGTCGTGAGATTGTGAATGTCTTGACCAAAATGGGATTTGAAGTAGAAGCGAGTCACCATGAGGTTGCGGTTGGACAGCATGAAATTGACTTTAAGTATGATGAAGTTCTCCGTGCTTGTGATAAGATTCAAATCTTCAAACTTGTTGTTAAAACCATTGCTCGCAAACATGGTCTTTATGCAACCTTTATGGCAAAACCAAAATTTGGTATTGCCGGATCAGGTATGCACTGTAATATGTCCTTGTTTGATGCAGAAGGAAACAATGCTTTCTTTGATCCAAATGATCCAAAAGGAATGCAGTTGTCAGAAACGGCCTACCATTTCCTTGGCGGTTTGATTAAGCATGCCTACAACTATACTGCCATCATGAACCCAACGGTTAACTCATACAAACGTTTGGTTCCAGGTTATGAAGCGCCTGTTTACATTGCTTGGGCTGGTCGTAACCGTTCGCCACTTGTGCGCGTGCCTGCTTCACGTGGTATGGGAACTCGTCTTGAGTTGCGTTCAGTGGATCCAATGGCTAACCCATACATCGCTATGGCTGTTCTTTTGGAGGTTGGTTTGCATGGTATTGAAAATAAAATCGAAGCACCAGCTCCTATCGAAGAAAATATCTACATCATGACAGCAGAAGAGCGTAAGGAAGCTGGTATTACAGACCTTCCATCAACTCTTCACAACGCTTTGAAAGCTTTGACAGAAGATGAAGTTGTCAGAGTGGCTCTTGGAGAACATATCTATACTAGTTTCCTTGAAGCCAAACGAATCGAATGGGCAAGTTATGCAACCTTCGTTTCACAATGGGAAATTGATAATTATTTAGACCTTTACTAATACTAATATAGAAGGAAGATTGTCCGTGAGGATAATCTTTTTTTCTTGTATTTTATATCGAGGTGTGATATATTTTATATAACGAAGTGCGATATATCGAACTGGATAGGAGGTAGCTATAAATGGAATTAACGGATAAGATTCGTCGAGTTTATCTTCCGATGACGGAAACGGGCTTTTATATCTTGTTCTGTCTGCAAAAGGAAGGTCATGGGTACAGTATTACGCAAAAGGTCAAGGAGATGACAGATTTGCAAGTTTCGATTAGTCCTGGAACTATGTATGGAACCTTGTCAAAAATGGAAAAGGATGGTTTGATTTCCTTTGTCCGAGAAGAGGAGAAGCGTAAAATCTATCAGATTACAGACTTGGGAAGAAAAGTCTTAGATATTGAATTGAAACGTATTGAACGGCTCTATAGAAACAGTCTGGAGGAAAGATGATGGAAAAGAAGGTTGTTTATAGAATTGCTACCATTGCGGATTATGATAGAGAGGCTTTATATCTTAGAAAAATGCATGCTGAGGGCTGGAAACTCAAGGAAGTGACCTACTCTAACTTAGTAGTTGCGGTTAAGTATACTTTTGAAAAGTGCCAACCGGAGCAGGTGTCTTATCAGTTGGACTTTTATCCTATGAAAAAATCAGAGAGAGCCTCCTATTTACAATTATTTAAAGACTGTGGATGGGGGCATATTACAGACTTTAATGGTTTTTCCTACTTTAGAAAGCTTCATTCTGGAATTGAGTCGGATGCCGAGTTTGAAATTTATAATGACGCGGCTGGGAAGTTAGCTATGGTGAAACGGATTTTAACGAGGCGGATGCTTCCTATTTTGCTTCTCTTTTTAGCTCTACTACCGGTTTTCACAAAGTTTGTCACTGGAGGTAGTTCTTTCAGTTGGGAAATGTTTTTGATTGTTATAATAGATGGTGTTTTATTGATAGTCCATGCGATTCAGATTTCTTATATTTTTTGGAGATTGTTTCAAAAGTGGAAAGAATTATCTGATAAATAACGCCAGGCATGTTTTCTAATTTTGGGGTAAGGCAATGAATAGCAGAGTAGAATTTCGGATTTTCACCATTGTTGATTTGGACAAGGAAGAAGGATATTTACATGAGATGCATTTGAAAGGTTGGAAGTATAGAACTAGTCGTTTTGGTTTGTTCTATTTTGACCAATGTCAACCAGACGATGTTATCTACTGTATCTATGATTCTAGGTTTCTTAAAAAGCATAAGCATGAACTGCAAGATTTTAGAGATAGAGGTTGGGAATTGATAGGAGCAGGTTCTTGTTCGATTCTTCGTAAATCGGCTTCTGATATACTTTCAGAGGATCAAGTCTATATGAGTAAGAGACTCAGATGGGAAGTTGTACGATATAGACTTCGTTCCTGTACAGCTACTTTCTTAGGTGGTCTTGTTGTTTGTATGAGTTTGTTTCGAGAAGAATTGTCGCAATCTTTCTTTGTCATTTTTGCTCTATATGCTTTTATGATTTCTTATCTAATCCATGGTTTTTTCAGACTTAAAAGGAAATACCGAGTAGATGGAAGGTGAGTTTCTCGGTCTGTAGACTGATTTTTAGCACTCTTGATAAAAGAGTGCTAATTTTTTGAGTTTTTATCTTGACATTCTCTTTTAAGGGTGTATAATAGAATCATAAGTTAGCACTTAAGTGTATCGAGTGCTAATTGATCAGACAGAGAGGAGTGATGAGATGGTTACAGAGCGTCAGCAGGATATTCTAAATCTCATTATTGACATCTTTACCAAAACGCACGAACCTGTCGGATCCAAAGCTTTGCAAGAGTCTATTAACTCTAGCAGTGCAACCATTCGTAATGACATGGCGGCTCTAGAAAAGCAAGGTTTGCTTGAGAAGGCTCATACTTCAAGTGGTCGGATGCCAAGTGTTGCTGGTTTTCAGTACTATGTAAAACACTCACTGGATTTTGACAGACTGGCTGAAAATGAGGTATATGAGATTGTCAAAGCCTTTGATCAGGAATTCTTCAAATTGGAGGATATTCTGCAAGAGGCTGCTAATCTACTGACAGACTTGAGTGGCTGTACGGTAGTAGCACTGGATGTTGAGCCGAGCAGACAACGTTTGACAGCCTTTGATATCGTTGTTTTGGGGCAACATACAGCCTTGGCGGTATTTACCCTAGACGAGTCTCGAACGGTTACCAGTCAGTTTCTGATTCCAAGAAACTTCTTGCAGGAGGATTTGCTGAAGCTGAAGAGCATCATTCAGGAACGTTTCCTCGGCCACACCGTTCTAGATATTCACTACAAGATTCGGACGGAGATTCCGCAGATTATCCAGCGTTACTTTACAACAACGGACAATGTTATCGATCTCTTTGAACATATCTTTAAGGAAATGTTCAACGAAAACATTGTGGTGGCGGGCAAGGTTAATCTCTTGAATTTTGCCAATCTGGCAGCTTATCAGTTCTTTGACCAACCGCAAAAGGTGGCCTTGGAGATTCGTGAGGGACTGCGTGAAGATCAGATGCAAAATGTCCGTGTTGCAGACAGTCAAGAGTCCTGTCTAGCTGACCTAGCTGTGATTAGTAGTAAGTTTCTCATTCCTTATCGGGGAGTTGGAATTCTGGCAATTATCGGTCCGGTTAATCTGGATTACCAACAGCTAATCAACCAAGTCAATGTAGTCAATCGTGTTTTGACCATGAAGTTGACAGATTTTTACCGCTACCTCAGCAGTAATCATTACGAAGTACATTAAGATTGAAATCATTAAAGGAGGCGAAAATGGCCCAAGATATAAAAAATGAAGAAGTAGAAGAAGTCCAAGAAGAGGAAGTTGTGGAAACGGTAGAAGAAACAACTCCTGAGAAGTCTGAGTTGGACTTGGCAAATGAACGTGCAGATGAGTTCGAAAACAAATACCTTCGCGCTCATGCGGAAATGCAAAATATCCAACGCCGTGCCAATGAAGAGCGTCAAAACTTGCAACGTTATCGTAGCCAGGACTTGGCAAAAGCAATTTTACCATCGCTTGACAACCTTGAGCGTGCACTTGCAGTTGAAGGTTTGACAGAGGACGTCAAAAAAGGATTGGAGATGGTGCAAGAAAGCTTGATTCACGCTTTGAAAGAAGAAGGAATCGAAGAAATCGCAGCTGATGGCGAATTTGACCATAACTACCATATGGCCATCCAAACTCTCCCAGCAGACGATGAACACCCAGCAGATACCATCGCCCAAGTCTTCCAAAAAGGCTACAAACTCCATGACCGCATCCTACGCCCAGCAATGGTAGTGGTGTATAACTAGGCAATTCTGACGGTAGCTAAAGCAACTCGTCAGAAAACGGCAATCGCTATGGCGTTTGCCTAGCCTCCTTACTAACTCGTCGTCGAAATAATATCGATTTCGACTCCTCGTGTCGTAACATAAATACATTGAAAACTTGTCCGAAACGACACTAAACTATGAAGAAAGATAAAATATATTTGGCTTTGCAATAGTGAGCGAAGCGAACCAAAGACGATACTCTTTGCCGTGGCGCTATTTGCGCAAACTTTGAGACCTTAGGCTCAAAGTTTAGTCAAAGAGATTGACGAAGTCAAGCTCTGACGGCGCCGCCACTTAAGAAGAGTATCAAAAAGAAAATAGAATATAAAATTTAAGGAGAAAAACACATGTCTAAAATTATCGGTATTGACTTAGGTACAACAAACTCAGCAGTTGCAGTTCTTGAAGGAACTGAAAGCAAAATCATCGCAAACCCAGAAGGAAACCGCACAACTCCATCTGTAGTCTCATTCAAAAACGGCGAAATCATCGTTGGTGATGCTGCAAAACGCCAAGCAGTTACAAACCCAGATACAGTTATCTCTATCAAGTCTAAAATGGGAACTTCTGAAAAAGTTTCTGCTAACGGAAAAGAATACACTCCACAAGAAATCTCAGCTATGATTCTTCAATACTTGAAAGGTTATGCTGAAGACTACCTTGGTGAAAAAGTAACCAAAGCAGTTATCACAGTTCCGGCTTACTTCAACGATGCTCAACGTCAAGCAACAAAAGACGCTGGTAAAATCGCTGGTCTTGAAGTAGAACGTATCGTCAACGAACCAACAGCAGCAGCCCTTGCTTACGGTTTGGACAAGACTGATAAAGAAGAAAAAATCTTGGTATTTGACCTTGGTGGTGGTACATTCGACGTTTCTATCCTTGAATTGGGTGACGGTGTCTTCGACGTATTGTCAACTGCAGGGGACAACAAACTTGGTGGTGACGACTTTGACCAAAAAATCATTGACCACTTGGTAGCAGAATTCAAGAAAGAAAACGGTATTGACTTGTCTACTGACAAGATGGCAATGCAACGTTTGAAAGATGCAGCTGAAAAAGCTAAGAAAGACCTTTCTGGTGTAACTTCAACACAAATCAGCTTGCCATTTATCACTGCAGGTGAGGCTGGACCTCTTCACTTGGAAATGACTTTGACTCGTGCGAAATTTGACGATTTGACTCGTGACCTTGTAGAACGTACAAAAGTGCCAGTTCGTCAAGCCCTTTCAGATGCAGGTTTGAGCTTGTCAGAAATCGACGAAGTTATCCTTGTTGGTGGTTCAACTCGTATCCCAGCCGTTGTAGAAGCTGTTAAGGCTGAAACTGGTAAAGAACCAAACAAATCAGTCAACCCTGACGAAGTAGTTGCTATGGGTGCTGCGATCCAAGGTGGTGTGATTACTGGTGATGTTAAAGACGTTGTCCTTCTTGACGTAACACCATTGTCACTTGGTATCGAAACAATGGGTGGAGTCTTTACAAAACTCATCGATCGTAACACAACAATTCCAACATCTAAATCACAAGTCTTCTCAACTGCGGCAGACAACCAACCAGCCGTTGATATCCACGTTCTTCAAGGTGAACGCCCAATGGCAGCAGATAACAAGACTCTTGGACGTTTCCAATTGACAGACATCCCAGCTGCACCTCGTGGAATTCCTCAAATCGAAGTAACATTTGATATCGACAAGAACGGTATCGTGTCTGTTAAGGCTAAAGACCTTGGAACTCAAAAAGAACAAACTATTGTGATCCAATCTAACTCAGGTTTGACAGACGAAGAAATCGACCGCATGATGAAAGATGCAGAAGCTAACGCTGAAGCAGATAAGAAACGTAAAGAAGAAGTAGACCTTCGTAACGAAGTAGACCAAGCCATCTTTGCGACTGAAAAGACAATCAAGGAAACTGAAGGCAAAGGCTTCGACGCAGAACGTGACGCTGCCCAAGCTGCCCTTGATGACCTTAAGAAAGCTCAAGAAGACAACAACTTGGACGAAATGAAAGCAAAACTTGAAGCATTGAACGAAAAAGCTCAAGGCCTTGCTGTTAAACTCTACGAACAAGCCGCCGCAGCTCAACAAGCTCAAGCAGGAGCAGAAGGTGCACAAGCAACAGGAAACGCAGGCGATGACGTCGTAGACGGAGAGTTTACTGAAAAGTAAGATGCAAAGCCCGTTAAAACCTCACAGTGAAAATAGGAAATCTGACGCAGAAACTTTAGTTTCTAGAAAGATTTGTCTTTTTCACCAAGAGGTTAGGGCGTGCTCGATTTAGCATTACTAGTTTGATTTTTAAAACTCGAACGTCGTAATGATAAGAAGAAATCCAGAGGTTGCAACCCAGCCTCTGTTTTTCGATAAAATAGAGGGTGTTGCGTATGAAAAAAGTACTTTGTGTCATTTATCCTAATTTTTCTCTTTATGAGATAGCCTCTTTAACAAGTACTTTAGCTCTGTCTTTTAATATCACGATTGATTATGTAGCTTCTGAGAATTTGATAGTGGTCTCTGAGGATGGTTTGTCCTGTCAACCGACGAAAACATTGGATCAGATCCGTATAGAAGATTATTCTTGTGTGATTTTGCCAGGAATGGTAAATATAGGTCCTGCTCTACAAGATGAGAAATTGATCTCGTTTTTGAGAAGTCTTAATGAGCAAGATATCCTAATTGCAGCCATTTCTTCAGCGCCCCTTTTATTGGCGAAAGCAGGCTTGTTGAACGACACGGAATTTACAGGTGGAATTTGGCAAAACTTCTTTGACTATTTTGAATTTCTTCCACGTGAGAATTTCCAACCGAAAGTTCTTGTCCAAGATAAACAAATCATTACGGCTATCGGTTTTGCACATCAAGAGTTTGCAAGAAAAGTGATTTTCGGTTTAGGGTTGTCAGAGAATACGGACAACTATTTTAAAGAACAGAACGAGTATGCTGAAGAGGATTTGATATTTACTCTATCAGATGAAGAGTTTAATCAAGTGAAGCAGAGTATAGAAAACAGCCTCTAAAGATTTACATGAAAATTATAGAAAGGAACAAGGGTGTTCAGGGAATTGAACACGGGTTCCCAAATTTCTTACTCAATATAACAGAAAGGAATTGAACCCGACCTAAATTCGCGGAAAAAAGATAAATCTGCCTAGGAGCATCGCTCCAGCGTCAGATTTCCTATTTTTCAGTCGAATTTTACGGTCTTGGTATCTTGTATGAACAATACTGAATTTTATGATCGTCTGGGGGTGTCAAAAAACGCTTCGGCAGACGAGATCAAAAAGGCTTATCGTAAGCTTTCGAAAAAATATCACCCAGATATCAATAAGGAGCCTGGTGCTGAGGAAAAATACAAGGAAGTTCAGGAAGCCTATGAGACTTTGAGTGACGACCAAAAACGGGCTGCCTATGACCAATATGGTGCGGCTGGTGCCAATGGTGGCTTTGGTGGTGCAGGTGGTTTCGGCGGCTTTGACGGGGCAGGAGGCTTCGGTGGTTTTGAAGATATCTTCTCAAGTTTCTTCGGCGGAGGCGGTGCCTCGCGCAATCCAAATGCTCCTCGTCAAGGAGATGATCTCCAGTATCGTGTGAATTTGACCTTTGAAGAAGCTATTTTTGGAGCTGAAAAAGAGGTTAAGTACAATCGTGAAGCAAGCTGTAGTACATGTAATGGCTCAGGTGCTAAACCAGGAACAAGTCCAGTCACTTGTGGACGCTGTCATGGCGCTGGTGTCATTAACGTCGATACACAAACTCCTCTTGGTATGATGCGTCGTCAAGTAACCTGTGATGTCTGTCACGGTCGTGGAAAAGAAATTAAAGATCCATGTACAACTTGTCACGGGACAGGCCATGAAAAACAAGCCCATAGTGTACATGTGAAAATTCCTGCTGGTGTGGAAACTGGTCAACAAATTCGCCTAGCAGGTCAGGGTGAAGCAGGCTTTAACGGTGGACCTTATGGTGACTTGTATGTAGTAGTTTCTGTGGAAGCCAGCGATAAGTTTGAACGTGAAGGAACGACTATCTTCTACAATCTCAACCTCAACTTTGTCCAAGCGGCTCTTGGTGATACAGTAGATATTCCAACTGTTCACGGTGATGTTGAATTGGTTATCCCAGAGGGAACTCAGACTGGTAAGAAATTCCGTTTACGTGGTAAGGGAGCTCCGAGCCTTCGTGGTGGTGCAGTTGGTGACCAATACGTTACCGTTAATGTCGTAACACCGACAGGCTTGAACGACCGCCAAAAAGCAGCCTTGAAAGAATTCGCAGCTGCTGGTGATTTAAAAGTCAATCCAAAGAAAAAAGGCTTCTTTGACCATATTAAAGATGCCTTTGAAGGAGAATAAAGCAAAAAGAGCCGTTGGGCTCTTTTGTTTATAGATTTTTTAAAACTTTCCTTAAGTAATGACGGATGGTAGCGACCTTCTTCGAAGTTCCATATCTAAACTTTGAACCTAGGTCTCAAAGTTTCCGAACACCTGAAACCAAACTGTTTCAGGTGTTTTCATTACGGCGGAAAACCTGGGAAAGTCTTCGATTTAGTTATGAAACGGTGAATAATACTCTTCAAAAATCTCTTCAAAACACGTCAGCGTCGGTTTGTCTACAACCTCAAAACCGTGTTTTGAGCTGACTTCGTCAGTTATATCCACAACCCCAAAACGGTGTTTTGAGCAGCCTGTGCCTAGCTTTCTAGTTTGCTCTTTGATTTTTATTGAGTATGAGTTGCCTAAATTATGAAGTATAGTTGATGGGATATGACTTGTTTACGTTTTTAAAAAGAGCCGTCGGGCTCTTTTTACTTATCTTCGATTTCCTGTGTTTCTTTAATCACAGCTAGTCTAGTCTGGATATCCTTTTCCAAGACCTTAAACTTGTAAGTCAGGTCTTCTTGATATTCCTTGATGAGTTCTTTTTGTTGGTCGATGATTTGCAGGCTGTTTTGGATAATATCCACATCGTCCTTGATAGCTTGAACGCGGTCAGTTGTATTCAAGACTTCATCTGTGATGGTTTGGCGATTTTTTGTGAGCAGATAACTTCCGGCTGCAGCTCCTGCAAATAGCAGTAGATTAGATAATTTCATGGCAACTCCTTAGGCGTTTTTGATAGTTTCAGCGACTTGAGCGAGTTTGTCAAAGTCTGGTTCGTGGGCGATAAAATCAATCTTGAGGTCATCGTCCGCACTGTAGCGAGGCACGAGGTGAACGTGGGTATGAAAGACTGTTTGACCAGCGATTTCTTCACAGTTGGCAATGATATTCATACCAGTAGCCTTGGTAGCTTTCATGACTTTTTGAGCCACTGTTGGTACTTGGGCAAAGAGTTGGCTTGCGCTAGTAGCGTCCATTTCCAAAAGATTGCGATAGTGCTTTTTGGGTACGACCAAGGTGTGTCCTGGTGTCACTTGAGAGATATCAAGAAAGGCAAGAACCTGCTCATCTTCATATACTTTTGAAGCAGGAATTTCCCCTGCGATGATTTTACAAAAAATGCAATCTGACATAAAATCTACCTCTACTGTATTGAATTTTGATATAATATAGCTACATTATACCAGATTTGGAGAAAATATGTTAGAAATTAAAAACCTGACAGGTGGCTATGTTCATGTCCCGGTCTTGAAAGATGTGTCCTTTACTGTTGAAAGTGGGCAGTTGGTCGGTTTGATTGGTCTCAATGGTGCTGGGAAATCGACGACTATTAATGAAATTATCGGTCTGTTGACACCTTATAGTGGCTCCATCAATATCAATGGCTTGACCCTGCAAGAAGATGCAACGAGCTACCGCAAGCAAATTGGCTACATTCCTGAGACACCTAGTCTGTATGAGGAATTGACCCTCAGAGAGCATATCGAAACGGTTGCCATGGCTTATGGTATTGAGCAGAAAGTGGCTTTTGATCGAGTAGAACCCTTGTTAAAAATGTTCCGTCTGGACCAGAAATTAGACTGGTTTCCTGTTCATTTTTCAAAAGGGATGAAGCAGAAGGTCATGATTATCTGTGCTTTTGTGGTGGATCCAAGTCTCTTTATCGTGGATGAGCCTTTCCTTGGTCTTGATCCGTTGGCTATTGCAGACTTGATTCAGCTTTTGGAAGTGGAAAAGCAAAAGGGCAAGTCCATTCTCATGAGTACCCACGTGCTGGATTCAGCGGAAAAGATGTGTGATGCTTTTGTCATTCTTCACAAGGGAGAGGTGCGTGCTAAGGGAAATCTCCTGCAACTGCGCGAAGCCTTTGATATGCCTGAGGCTAGTTTGAATGATATTTACTTGGCTCTGACCAAAGAGGAGGAGCTATGAAAGACTTGTTTTTAAAGAGAAAGCAGGCTTTTCGTAAGGAGTGTGTCGGTTATCTGCGCTATGTTCTCAATGACCACTTTGTCTTGTTCCTACTTGTCCTGTTGGGCTTTCTAGCCTACCAGTACAGTCAACTCTTGCAAGATTTTCCTGAAAATCATTGGCCTATCCTTTTGTTTGTAGGAATTACGTCTGTTTTACTTTTGCTTTGGGGTGGAATTGCCACCTATATGGAGGCTCCAGACAAGCTCTTTCTCTTGGTCGGAGAAGAGGAAATCAAGCTCCATCTCAAGCGTCAAACTGGCATTTCCCTAGTCTTTTGGCTCTTTGTCCAGACCCTTTTCTTGCTGTTATTTGCGCCTTTATTTTTAGCAATGGGCTATGGCTTGCCTGTCTTCCTAATCTATGTGCTTTTGTTTGGGTTAGGTAAATATTTCCTCTTTCGTCAAAAGGCCAGCAAGTTTTTTACTGAAACTGGACTAGACTGGGACTATGTTATTTCTCAAGAAAGCAAGCGTAAGCAAGTCTTGCTTCGTTTCTTTGCCCTCTTTACCCAGGTAAAGGGAATTTCAAACAGCGTCAAGCGTCGTGTCTATCTGGACTTTATCCTAAAGGTTGTTCAAAAGGTGCCTGGAAAGATTTGGCAAAATCTCTATCTGCGTTCTTATCTGCGAAATGGAGACCTCTTTGCCCTCAGTCTTCGTCTGCTCCTACTTTCCTTGCTGGCGCAGGTCTTTATCGAGCAAGCTTGGATTGCGACAGCAGTGGTAGTTCTCTTTAACTACCTCTTGCTCTTCCAGTTGCTGGCCCTCTATCATGCCTTTGACTACCAGTATTTGACCCAACTCTTTCCGCTGGACAAGGGGCAAAAGGAAAAAGGCTTGCAGGCGGTAGTCCGAGGATTGACCAGTTTGGTCTTAGTAGTGGAATTAGTTGTTGGGTTGATTACCTTCCAAGAAAAACTAGCCCTTCTAGCCTTACTGGGAGCTGGTTTGGTTTTACAAGTTTTGTATTTGCCTTATCAGGTAAAACGTCAGATGCAGGACTAACATTGCTTATATGAAACAAAAAAGAAGTTGAGTTTAATTGTACTGACCCCAAAAAGTTAGACAAATAATTTAAGTAAAGGATTTAGTTCTGTATTGCACAGGACTGAGTCCTTTTAATTTTACCTTAATGCGTTTATTGTTGTAGTAATCAATATAGTCTACAATAGCTTGCTCCAATTGATTAAGTGATTTAAACGTCTTCTCATAACCATAAAACATTTCGGATTTCAAAATACCAAAGAAGGATT
>NZ_AFQV01000014.1 GCF_000220085.1 Streptococcus mitis SK1080
TATAATTCTCCACCACTCTTAACTATCAAAAAGTAAACTAGAAACAACAAAATAATAACTTAATAAAAATATCGAAAGTTTTGAAAATAAACCTCGATATTTTTGTTTTTGTTTTATTTTGTTGTTTTTGTATTTGAATGATGAGCTAGTTTATGGTAAGATAGTAGTAGGAAACGAGGTGATAATATGCTCAAACAAGAAAAATTAACCAAAATTTTAGAGATAGTAAATAGTAAAGGAACCATAACGGTTAAACAGATTATGGACGAAATAGCCGTTTCAGATATGACTGCAAGACGCTATTTACAGGAATTAGCTGATAAAGATTTACTGATTCGTGTGCATGGTGGAGCTGAAAAACTTCGAACCAACTCCCTTTTGACTAATGAGCGATCAAATATTGAAAAACAAGCCCTCCAAACGGCAGAAAAACAAGAAATAGCCCGTTTTGCAGGCAGTCTAGTAGAAGAAAGAGAAACTATTTTTATTGGACCAGGAACAACATTAGAATTTTTTGCGCGCGAATTGCCTATTGACAATATCCGCGTCGTGACCAACAGTCTACCTGTTTTTCTGATTTTAAGCGAACGAAAATTAACAGATTTGATTTTGATAGGTGGAAATTATCGCGATATTACAGGTGCTTTTGTTGGCACATTGACCCTACAAAATCTCTCTAATCTCCAATTTTCTAAAGCTTTCGTTAGCTGTAATGGTATTCAAAACGGAGCTCTAGCTACTTTTAGCGAGGAAGAGGGAGAGGCTCAACGCATCGCTTTAAATAATTCTAATAAAAAATATTTACTCGCAGATCATAGTAAGTTCAATAAGTTTGATTTTTATACTTTTTATAATGTATCAAATCTTGATACTATTGTTTCAGATTCTAAACTGAGTGATTCAATCCTTTTTGAGCTATCTAAACTTACTAAAGTCATCAAGCCTTAATAAACTGAAAGATTCTGGGTAAGAACTCAATTTCAGAAGTAAATCTTCCCACAATAAAACGCATAATATCAAGGTTTTTCAACACCTGATATTATGCGTTTTTCTGTATCAAAGACTTTTTGCCCAATTGCTTTATCTGCAACCTCAAAGCTATGCATTGAGAAATCTGCGACTCGCTTCCTGGTTTAAAGTTGCTCTTTGATTTTCATTGAGTATAAGCAACGTGATTAGATAAGAGTTTTGCAGAGTACTAGATATAAGATTTAACTTTTTTGGAAATTGGTTATGATTGTTGAAACGGCATAAAATCTGAATCAAAGGAGATAGTATCCCATTCTTCAGGATTGATAAAATTTAAAAACAAATTTTTAAATTCTTCCAGCTCATAATCCGAATGACAAATCCATTCTTTACCGGTCGAGACATACCATTTCCCAAGACTTTTCAATTCTTCATTCGTCAAACACGGTATTTGAGAGCATTTTTCAAAGTTGATAATATAAACTTTTTCATAAATAGATTGGATAAAATTTTTGAACATCTTTTGCCTCACTAAAATTCTATATCTAATGACTCATTCTACTACTCAATCACTTGAGTTTCCGCTACTTTCTTGTACCAATGAGCTGATTTCTTCGGATAACGTTCTTGCGTTTCAAAGTCTACATAGAAGAGACCGTAACGTTTCTCATAACCATTTGACCATGAGAAGACGTCCATCAATGACCAAATGAAGTAACCTTTTACATTCGCTCCATCTGCAATAGCATCAGACAAAACTTCCAAGTGTTGTTTGACATAATCAATACGGCCATCATCGTAAACAGTGTTATCAACGAACTCATCTTTATAACCAAGTCCATTTTCAGTGATGTAAATCTTTTTGTAGTTAGGATAATCTTTCTTCACGCGCATGATTTGGTCATACAAACCTTGAGGGTAGATAATCCAATCCCAATCCGTACGTGGTACATAGTCAGGAGCTACACGACGACCAACACCTTTGATTTGATATTTAGAGCTCCCTTTCTCACCCTTACCATTATGAATGATTTCAGTTTCTCCATCAAATGCTTCCATCCAGTCACTCATATAGTAATTGATTCCAAGGAAGTCGTTCAAGTCTTTTGCTGCTTCTAATGCTGTAAAATCTTCTTCACGAAGATCCAAGCTACCACCATTGACTGATAAGATATGGTTGACACCTTCCATGGTTTCAGCTGAATAGCGACCTAGATAAGTTGCATCCAAGATAAATTTATTGTGAATAATATCTTCCAACTCAGCTGCACGAACATCTGACGGATTTTTAGGATCTAAAGGATACTTAGTTGGCAGAGCGTGAACAACACCAATTTCCCCTTTATAGCCTTTCTCTTTATACAATTTTACCGCACGTGCATGAGAAACCATCATATTGTGGTGGGATTGGAAAACTTTGGCAAGGTCGTACTGGATACCTGGAGGGAATTTCCCAACCAAGTATTGACCATCACCAATTGGCCCAATTTCATTAAAGGTTGTCCAAAAGTTAACTTCTGGGAATTCTTCAAAACAGAAAGCCGCGTAGTCTACAAAGTGTTCAATGTTTTCACGGTTTAAGAAGTCTCCATTTGAATGTAGAGCTTCTGGCGTATCAAAGTGATGAAGAGTTACAAAAGGCTCAACATGACGTTTGTGACACTCTGCAAATAAATTATGATAAAACTCAACACCTTTAGCATTTACTTGGCCGTAACCAGTCGGGAAAATACGTGACCAAGCAATAGAAATTCGAATGCCATTGACACCATACTCTTCTGCTAGCTTTAGGTCAACTGGATATCGATTGTAAAAGTCACTGGCTGGTTCTGCAGTGTACCAATAGTTATCTTCAAGATATTTATCCCACGCAACTGGTCCTTTTCCATCAGTATGTGTAGCACCTTCTGCTTGATAAGCAGCTGTTGCGCCACCAAAAATAAAGTCTTTTGGTAATGTTTTTGTCATTTTTTTCACCTATTTCTTGATTTAAATAAAGTAAAAGTGAGAGGAGAGGAGTCAGTGAGCCATCCTTCTCCATCTCACTTCTTGTACCGAGTCACCAAATTGTGACATGAGGAGGTAAAAACGATATCTTTTTACCGACGAATTAACAAGGCGATTAGGAAATTCGCCATAGTGATTTCCGTAACGAGAGGAGACTATTTCACAGTTCCTAGCCTTAATCGAATTGTGACATGAGGAGGTAAAAACGATATCTTTTTACCGACGAATTAACAAGGCGATTAGGAAATTCGCCATAGCGATTTCCGTAACGATAGGAGACTGTTTCACAGTCCCTATCGTTAATCGAATTGAGCTTGTACAAATGCTAGAGCACCTTTTCCATCACGGGTTAATTTGATGTATTGAGCGCCTTCTGTCTTGGCAAGTTTAATATCGAGTTTATCGGTTTCTGCTTTCATATCTTCAAAGTTTGAAGCAACTTGAGGGGCAAGGATAACCAAATCAAACTCTGGCAACATTTCACGGTGAGCACCATAACCACCTGCTGCTGCTTTCACAGGAACATTGTATTCTGCAGCTGCCTTATTCAAAGCATTTGCAAGGAGTCCACTTGTCCCTCCACCTGCACAAAGAACCAAGACATTTGTTTCCTTTGTAATTGTATTTTGAGCTGCATCTACACCCGCTTTCTCAAGAATAGCATCTGCTTTTGCAGTGTTGAAGTTTGCAGCAACTTTTTCTTTCAATTCATCATTAGACTTACCTGAACGTTCTTCTTCAAGAATTTGTTCATCATAGACTTTAAGGAATGGATAGTAAATGACAACGTCAACCACAATTAGAAGGGCAGCAAGAATGAATGATAGCACTTGGAAGTTCGTACCAAGAACTAGACCCAGTGGAGCTGGAGTTGTCCATGGTAGATTAGCAGTAAATGAATTCATTCCAAGAGTTTCAATGAAGAATTTAAAGATCCAAACGTTTGCGATAGGAGCAAAAATAAATGGAATGAAGAAAATCGGGTTCAATACAAGTGGTGCACCAAACAAGATTGGTTCATTTACACCAAAGAAAGTTGGAACTACTGAAGCTCGTCCGATTGCACGGTTACGTTTTGATTTTGTTAACCACATGAACATGAATGGAACAACCAGTGTCGCACCTGTACCACCCATGGTAACGATAAACATTTGTGTACCAGAAGTAAGAATCTTGTCAGCATGCATCCCTTGTTGGAGAAGGTTCAAGTTGACTTCGGCATTGGCATAGGTAATAGCTGCGATAGCTGGTTCAACGATAGATGGACCATGGATACCAACAAACCAGAAGAAGGCAAAGGCACCAAAGATGATTGTAATTCCGAGGTAACCATCAGCAGCAGAGAACAGAGGAGCAAAGAACTTACCAATTGATTCCGCAACACTCGTACCAACAAAATGACGTGCAAGCAAGTCAAGAGCATAAAGAGAAACAATTGAAAGCGTGAAAGGAATAACGTCTTTAAAGACTTGTGAGATATTTGGTGGAACTTCGTCAGGCATACGAATAGTGACATTATTCTTAACACAAACCTTATAGATAGCTACGGTAACAAAGGCAGCAAGGAAGGCTGAAAGCAAACCTTTTGTTCCCAAGAATCCAGTAGCTAGACCATTTTCGATAGGATCAGCTGCCAACATCAACAAACCAACAATTGCTGCCAACAATGTTGACATATAGTTGATTTGATTGGTTTTCTCCATGCTACGGTTTACTGAGTCGGTCAATGACTTAGCTGTTGTACCAGCTACCAAGAGAGCCAAAATCCCCATTGAATAGCTGTAAGGTTTCATCAGAAAGGCTACAACTTCATCAGACCATTTAAAACCCCATGAGTTTGGTACAAAGGCAATCAAGATAAAAATACTTGAGAAGAGAATAACAGGCATACCTGCAATGAATCCATCTCGAATAGCACGAAGATAGATATTGCGAGATAGTTTCTCAAAGAAGGGCTTTCCTTTCTCGATAAATGCAATTAGTTTGTTCATTACTTAACTCCTCTCTTATAAAGTTCGATTAAATGGTGCATCAAATCTTTTAACAAGATAGTTGTCATTAAGTGGTCTTGGCCATGCATCATGGTCACACTATATGCTAAATCCTCACCAGAAGCTTCCTTAGTCAATAGACTTGTTTGCGCGTGATGAGCCTCTGCAATACAGCTACCAGCTTCCTCTACCAGAGCGTCCGCTTTTTCAAAATCACCAGCTTCAGCAGCCTTCAAGGCTTCCAATAGTTTTGAACGAGCATCGCCAGCATAGGCTACGATTTCAAAACCTAACAATGTTACTTCTTCTCTATTCATGATAGAATTCTCCTTATATAATTTTAAATAAATTTTTATGACAATAAACGTTGGATATGTAGAACTAGATAAACTCGTTCACTTTTATACAAATCAAGACCCGTATGTTGCGTAATCACATCATAGATCTTGGAACCAATCTCGAACGCTTTTGGATAGGATCGTTTGATGTGATCTTCCATATCCAGAAGTGATTGGTTATCATCCCTAGATCTGTCTAAATAATCCAAGAAATAATTCAGATGAATCATAAAACGATCATAGAAATGATTATTCTCTTTGGTTCGTTGAATTGCATAACCCTTTAGCACTTCTTCAACATTCCTGAGAATTTCTTTTCTCTTATCAATCGACTTAACTACTTCTACTTCATTCTCGCCTTCGGCATTGATGAAATGATAAGCAATCCGAATAATTTCGTCCTCAGGAAAATGATCTGTCAGTTTTTGACGATAAATTCCAAAAGCTTCATTTGCAATTTGAAAAGCGACAGGATACTTAGCAGAAATATCTGGCAGATTACTATCCTTGTACCTTCCTTGTGCTAGAGCTTGGTAAGAACAGTAAATATGATCTGTCAAGGTTACATAGAGATACTCTTGAATAGGATAGTGATATTTCTTGGATAGCTTATCAATGATCTCATAGGTCACTGTGATAAAATCAAGCGGAACATCTTTGAGGAGAGCTATAAAATTTTCTCTGGACTCTTCTGTCTTCATCCGAAAGATTTTCTCAACCTGATGTTCAGCAATCAAATCCCCCTTCTTCTTTCCGAATGCAATCCCCTTACCAATTACAATCACCTCTTCTCCTTTATCATTTCTGACAAGTGAAACATTGTGATTCATTGGATTTAGAATTCGATACATGTCAACCTCCTTTTATATCTTAAAGGTATATGAGTACAAAAAATGACCACAAATGAACTAGAAAATCAGCCGATTTCTAATTCACCTGTGATCATGCCTAATATTACTTAGTAACACTCACCTTGTATTAACTTGTGATTTAAGTATAGCACAAGTAAGTTATTTTGTAAACCTTTACATACAACTTTTTTTAAAAATTTTTAGATTTATGTTCCTAACCTAGGAGGACTTGCTTACACGCGTTCTTTCCATGAAGTCGCTGTTGTTTGAAGAACTTTGTTGAGTTCATCAATATTTTCAAATCCAGTTGTGCGAAGCCATTCGCGAGCTGCTGCTTCACCATCTTTGATGTAAGCTTCAACTGATCCAGCCCATGTAGCACGGCCACAAAGAACTCCGTTAAAGTTTGCACCTGATTCATGAGCAAATACAAGAGTATCTTGGAAGAGTTTAGCTGATACACCAGCACTCAAGTAGATGTATGGCAAGTTAGTTGCTTCATCTTGTGCTTTAAATAAGGCTGCTGCTTCTTCACGTGTATAAACCACTTCACCTTCAGCGAAGCCTTCAACATATTTAATGTTAACAGGAACTTCTACTTTCAAGACATCAATGTTAAAGCGTGGGTCTGAGAAGACTTTCATAGCACCGATAACTTTGTGTGGTTTTACTTTAGCGTATTCTACAGAACCAGCGTCAGCAATTTTTTCATCGTAAGCAAGGATTTCAAGGAAGAATGGGATATCTTCAGCCACACATTCAGAACCGATACGTTCGATGTAAGCTTGTTTTTCTTGGTTGAGTTCGTCTGAGCTATCTACATCATAGTAAAGCAAGAATTTAACTGCATCTGCACCTTCTTCTTTAATACGTTTTGCAGACCAAACATCCAAGCAGTCTGGCAAACGTTTTGTACTTGTTGTGTCATAGCCTGTTTTTTCATAAGCAAGAAGGAGACCAGCTTTTTCATCAAGAGCTTTAGTCGCTGGAAGTCCATACTCAGGGTCAAGAAGCATAGATGAAGCGTATTTAGTCAATTCATCTGCTACCAAGACTTTCAGTTCTTCCATTTGATCTACAGTTGGTTCTTCTGTTTGGTGTTGAGCCATGAGGCGTTTCAAAGCACCACGTTGGTCAAATGCAAGAGCTGAGATGATACCATTTTCATCAGAAAGTTTTTCTAAGCGTGCACGTTTTTGTTCTGTTAAAGCCATTTTATACCTCTTTTACTATTAATTGATCATATAGAGCTTGATAGTTGGCCATGTTGACATGACCAGTCATTTTTTCTTGAGCATTGAGCATACCAAGGACATTTGCCTTGATGAGTAATTCTGCATCCGATTCTCTGTGAAGAAGTCCTGAAGAAATTCCTGCCACAGTAGAATCTCCAGATCCAACAGGATTTACTACCTGAATTCTAGGAATATCTACCTTGTAGAAAGTGTCACCATGTTTAGCAAAGGCACCGTTGGCACCAAGTGAAACGATAATCCATTCAATACCAGCAAACAAAGGTTCTTGAAGAACTTCTTTTAATTCATCCAAATCCTCAGAAACTTCTCTTCCTAGAAGCTGGGACAATTCCTCATTATTTGGTTTGATGACTGTTGGTTTATGTGGTGATTCAAGAACCGCCTGAAGTGCTGCACCAGAGCAGTCCAAAACAACAGGCTTGCCAGCTTGATTAGCAAGTTCCACCAAGCTCGCATAGTAATCAACTGGAAGACCAGCTGGCAGACTTCCTGAGATAGCTACTACTTCAACTGAGTCCAAGAGTTTTTTGAAATGATCCAAAAAGCCTTTTTCTTCCTGTTCCAATACTTCAGGACCTTTTTCAAGAACTTCTGTTTGGTTGTCACCGTGGAGAATAGCAATACAGTTCCGAGTTTCTCCCTGAATTGAGAAGAAATCTTTCTTTACTTGATCATCAATATTTTCAACCAAAAACTCACCAAGTTTGCCACCCACTAAACCAGTAGCAAGAACAGAATCCCCAAATTCTGAAAGCACTCGGGTAACATTGAGTCCCTTACCACCAGCCGTTTTGGTTACATCCACCACACGATTGACAGTATCAATCTTCAACTCATCCAAGGGATAGGAAATATCAATGGATGGGTTCATTGTGACTGTTAAAATCATAGGTTACCTCTTAGTCGTGGTATTCTCCGCGATCCCATTTTTCAAGGAATTCAGTGAAGAAGTTTGCGTCTGTTTGTTGAGCATTGTGACTTTCAACATGTTCAATTTTCGCAATCAATTTTTTGTTTTCTTCAGATGGTTTGTATTCAGCATGGATGAAAGCTTCGATGATATCACACATAAGCAATTCACCAGTAATCTTACCACCAAAACCGATAACGTTGGCATTCAATTGTTCTTTAGCATAAAGGGCTGTTGTCATATCACGAACCAAGGCAGAACGGACACCTGGAACTTTATTTACAGCGTTGTTGATACCAACACCAGTACCACAGATACATACCCCAAGATCAGCTTGACCGCTAGTTACGGCTTCACCAACTTTTTTACCAAAGATTGGGTAGTGAGTACGTGTATGGTCATATGTACCAAAGTCAATGACTTCATATCCTTTTGATTTCAAAAATTCTGAAACCGCCATTTTTTCATCTGTTACGATGTGGTCACATCCAATTGCAATTCTCATTTTTAACTTACCTTTCTTACTGTAATCTAATTAGCACATTTTGTTCAACATATCGACCCGAATTTGGTGACGTCCACCATCGTATTTACCGTTAACAAATCCTTTAGCGATGTTTTTAGCCAATTCATCACCGACAAGTTGTGCACCCATAGTGATCATACGTGAGTTGTTGTGGCCACGAGTCATATAAGCTGAACGTTCGTCAGATACTTCTGCAGCAACCATTCCTTTGATTTTTGTTGCGACCATAAATGGACCAGCTCCATAAGCATCAATAACAATACCAAGATTTTGTTCTTCTTTGTTTACTTCTGCAGCAACAGCAAGAGTCACATCAACAAAGTCTTGACCTTCAGCTGTAACATCCACAACGTGGAAGTTTTCTTTTTTCAAGAAATCTTTCACAACTTCTTTCAATCTCAAACCTGCAGCATCTGCACCGATAACAATAGACATATTGTATACTCCTTTTTATTTTTTCTATGCTGGATTCCAGCAGTGTATTGGCTGTCTTTAAAAAACAGTCAATTAGTCCTCACAAACATAATATACTACTATTGTTTGAAAAAGTCAACAGTTTGTGTTTGTTTTTGTTATTTATTTTTTACTTTTTTTATAAAACTTCTATCTCAAAACCTAATTCTTCAACCTGATTGGCTTCTAAGAGACGAACATTCTTCTTATCTTCTAAATGATCTCCTTCTTCAAGGGATGTTGACAAGCCAGACCATGGTTCAAAGGCAATGAAAGGTCCCTTGTTCAAAGTTGACCAGATGATGAGGTTTGGAAACTCTGCAAAGTGCACTTTCAATCCCTTATCATGTTTACGAGAACGAAGGGCAATTGTTCGAGATTGCAATTCATCCAAAGTCACTGCATCTGTGCTGAAAAGATCATGGCTTAGGTCTAATTCTTTTTGATTCTCTAACCATGGACTTCTATCTTGAAAGTCAAGCATCCCCGTTTCTGGGAAAGGGCGTGGAACAGAGCAAGTCTCTTCTTTCTCAAACTCTAAATAGTAATCTTCATAGACCTCATCATCCAGTAGAGGACAATTAAATCCTGGATGTCCACCAATAAAGTAAGGCATGACCTTGCTAGTTTCTTTATTAAATATTTTGTATTGAGTCCGTACTGTCTTGCCAGTAAGGCTATAAGTGATTTCTAGGCGGAAATGATAAGGATAGTTTTGATAGCTATTCTCATCGTCTTCAATTGCAAAAGTTACACTCTTGTCTGTCTGTTCAACTAATTCAAATTCTTTCTTACGAACCAAACCATGACGAGGGATGATTCCTTGGATTTCTTGTCCATTATCATCTATATAGACGGCTGTATCATCTCTCAATGAACCACAAATGGGGAAGAGAACAGGAGCTTGTCCACTCCAATAAGTAGCATCCCCTTGCCACAAATACTCAACTCCCTCAGCATCTTTCATAGAAGAAAGAGCCCCACCAAAACTGTTAAATTCAACTCTTAATTGTTCTGATTTTAATTCAATTACCATTATTTTCTCCGATTTCTTAATAGTTTATAAAAAACTAGGCTGTCACTCCTAAACGGTATGACAACCTAGCTTTAACAATTTACACTCTGCGAAAATCCAATTCAAACTTCGTCAGCGTCGCCTTGCCGTACTTTAGTACAGCCTGCGGCTAGCTTCCTAGTTTGCTCTTTGATTTTCATTGAGCTTACATTTTATAGGAGCGCATTATTTTGCTTTTGCTGCGTACTCTTCGTTACGTTTGATCATTTGTTTTCTGTACCAAGCAAAGATACCGATATAGAATACAAGGAAGACTACAGCACCAAGGATTGCTTTGATATCACCAGTTGTAGTGTTACCAATTGTCCAACCAAGAAGTTTTTCGATTGGTCCTTCAAGAGTAGAGTGAGTAATCAATTGAGTTTCACTCACACCTGCTGGGAAGGCACCTACACCTTTAGCAAGTTCTGTTGCAAATGGTGCGATAAGTGTACCTGAAAGAAGGAAGAGTGGCAACAAGAGTGTTCCAAAGATGATCATACGGAGCAATTTACCACGAGTTACAACCAAGAGAGCTGGAGTAACACCCATAGCGATGATACCTGCAAGTGGCAAGATACCATTTCCGACTTTTGAAAGAAGCACCGCTTCAACCAACATAATTGGTGCAAGTACGTTGGCACAAGCCCAGATTTCAGCACGACCAGCGATGAATGGCCAGTCAAGACCGATGTTGAATTTACGTCCTTGAAGACGTTTAGTAGCAACGTTTGTAATACCTTGTGAAAGTGGTTCTACGGCTGCGATGAACCATGAACCGATAAGTGAGAAGAGTTCCAAAGATACACCGGCAGTCAAACCAAGAGACAACCATCCTCTGATAACAAGACGCCATTTATCTGCATCTTCAACCCCTGCAATTGGATGTGGAGTTCCCATAATACCGATAACGATACCAAGGATGAAACCGATAAAGAATTTAGAACCCCAGAAACCGATTTTCTTATTCAATTTTGCGGCGTCAAAGTCGTATTTATCAAGACCTGGGAAGAATTTTTCAAAAATCTTATCCAAAACCATGATAACTGGGTTCATCATGTAGTTCATGTGAGTTGATGTCATTGGTGATGAACTTGGAGCGTTAAGAAGGTCATCAAATGTAGGTTTCATCAAGTCAGAGTTGATAATTTTCAACACACCAACAAGGACGATAGCTGCTGTAGCAATAAAGAGTGAAACCCCTTGACTCACACCGTTGTTATCTGCATACCATTTAATCAAAAGACCTGTGATAGACAAGTGCCAGATATCGAAGATATCAACGTCAAGTGTATCTGTTTTCTTCATAGCAAGCATCACTATGTTGACAATCAACATGATGAGCAAGAAGTAAAGTGTCCAAGCAGATCCCCAAGTGATTGTTGCAAGTGGTGCCCAACCAACGTCAGTGATACTCAATTGGATACCAGTGTTTTCAACGAATTTTGCTAGTGATGCTGAGAAAGCAGTGTTTAGCATACCGATGATGGCACCGATACCTGTAAGAGCGATGGCAAGTTTGATACCACCTTCAAGCGCTTTGGAGAATTTCACTCCAAAAAGTAAAGCCAATAATGTCAAAATGATTAACATGATGACAGGACCACCCATATCTAAGACGGGCGTGAAAACCTTTTTGATTAGGTCAAAGATTGCATCCATAACAGTTCCTCCCTTTTTTATGTTATATGAATGTTAACAAATTAAAATTAGCTTAACCCGTGTTCTTTAATAGCTGCTTCAATATTATCATATACTGGAGCACTCATAGCTGGGATACGGAATAAGATTGGTCCAGCTTCGATAACTGGAATACCTGGGTCAAAACCAAGGTCTGTCGCAGCAATTGGTGTGAAGATGTCATAACCTTTGATAAGGTCTTCGTTAACGTCTTTGACCATGACTGCATCACAGTGCACATCGTAACCACGGTTTGAAAGTTCTTCTTCAAGAGCACTTTTAATTTGGTGGCTTGAGTTAACACCTGCACCGCAGGCAGCAAGAATTTTAATCATATGGATCTCCTCCGATTTAATATTTTTAATAGACAAGATTAAGCGATTGCTTCAGCGATATAAGCATAGAGGGCTTCTGGTTCAGAAATTTTTGATAGGTCTTCAAGATGACCATTTCCTGTGAAGAAGTCCATCAACTGAGCAAGAATATTCGTTTGACTTGAACTTGAGTTATTAATGATAAAGAAGAGTAAAGATACTTCTACTTCCTTATCCGGCGCAATCATATTGTGGAAAGTCACCGGTTTCTCTAATCGAACGACCACAACTTTTTCAGCCAGATTATGAACAATATCTGTGTGAGGAATAGCTACATTCGGCAAATCCTTACCCAAAAATTCCATATCTAAGCCAGTTGGAAATGACTTTTCACGCGTGATCAAGGCTTCACGATAGGTTGGAGTTACGATTTCTCGTTCTTCCAATAAAGTTGCAACCTGATCAAAGAGATGTTCTTGATTATTCGCTTCTAAGCAAAACACAAGGTTTTTGTCAAAGAAATGATCTAATCCCATAAAGTTTTCCCTTCTTTCCATTAACTTTATGCCATAAGTATAACACTATATGAAATCGTTGTCAATAGTTTTCTGTTGATTTTTGTCTCTTTTTTTATATTTTTGTTGTGTTTATAGTTTGTTATATAAAAACAAACACACAAACAAATACTACCAGCATTTTTTCTGTTCTAATACTCAATGAAAATCAAAGAGCAAACTAGGAAGCTAGCCTCAGGTTGCTCAAAACACAGTTTTGAGGTTGTAGATAAGACTGATGAAGTCAGTAACCATACATACGACAAGGCGACGCTGACGTGGTTTGAAGAGAGTTTCGAAGAGTATAGAAACTAAAAAAGCAGGCCATTAAAGCCTGCTTTACTATTGATTCTTATATAAATTTTCCTGTGAACAAGGAAAGGCATTTCTGATAACTTATTCTTCATCCATACTCAAGACGCTGAGGAAGGCTTCTTGTGGGACTTCAACTGATCCGATAGCTTTCATGCGTTTCTTACCAGCTTTTTGTTTCTCTAGGAGTTTGCGTTTACGAGAAACGTCACCACCATAACATTTAGCAAGTACATTCTTACGAAGGGCTTTGATATCAGTACGAGCGACAATCTTGTGTCCAATAGCTGCTTGAATTGGAACCTCAAATTGTTGACGAGGAATGATTTTCTTGAGCTTATCAACGATGAGTTTCCCACGTTCGTAGGCAAAGTCCTTGTGAACGATAAAGCTGAGGGCATCCACCTTGTCTCCATTGAGAAGGATATCCATTTTGACCAGCTTAGAAGGGCGATATTCTGACAATTCGTAGTCAAAACTTGCATAACCACGTGTCGAAGACTTAAGCTTATCAAAGAAATCAAAGACGATTTCAGCCAGTGGAATTTGATAGATAACATTGACACGGTTATCATCGATATAGTCCATAGTCACAAAGTCCCCACGCTTGCGCTGAGCTAGCTCCATTACTGCTCCTACGAACTCCTGTGGTACCATAATTTGCGCCTTAACATAAGGCTCTTCAATGGTCGCAATCTTGGTTGGGTCTGGAAACTCAGATGGGTTAGACACATCCATAGACTCACCGTCGGTCAAGTTAACCTTATAGATAACAGACGGAGCTGTCATGATGAGGTCGATGTTAAACTCACGTTCTAAACGTTCTTGGATAACATCCATATGGAGAAGTCCAAGGAATCCACAACGGAAACCAAATCCAAGCGCCTGCGATGTTTCTGGTTCAAACTGAAGACTAGCATCATTGAGTTGCAATTTTTCAAGGGCTTCACGAAGGTCATTATACTTGTTTGATTCAATTGGATATAGACCCGCAAAGACCATAGGATTCATCTGCTTGTAACCATGTAATGGCTCTGCCGCAGGATTGGTTGCCAAGGTAACGGTATCACCCACACGCGTATCCTGAACTGTCTTAATAGAAGCTGCAATATAACCAACATCACCAGTCGCAAGAAAATCACGACCAACTGCTTTGGGTGTAAAAATACCAACTTCTGTCACATCAAAGGTCTTACCATTGCTCATAAGCTGAATCTTATCGCCAGGTTTGACCACTCCATCCATGACACGCACTTGGAGGATAACCCCACGGTAGGCATCGTAAACAGAGTCGAAAATCAAGGCCTTAAGAGGCGCCGTCACATCACCCGTTGGTGCTGGAACTTTTTCTACGATTTGCTCGAGGATTTCTTCAATCCCAATACCAGCCTTGGCAGATGCTAAGACTGCTTCGCTGGCATCCAAACCAATGACATCTTCAATCTCTGTACGCACGCGCTCAGGGTCTGCTGCTGGCAGGTCAATTTTATTAATGACTGGCATGATTTCCAAATCATTGTCCAAGGCCAGATAAACGTTGGCAAGGGTTTGGGCCTCAATCCCTTGGGCAGCATCGACCACCAAAATCGCTCCCTCACAGGCAGCTAGCGAACGTGAAACTTCATAGGTAAAGTCTACGTGCCCCGGCGTGTCAATCAAGTGGAAAATATAAGTTTCCCCATCTTTTGCAGTATAATTCAGCTCGATGGCATTGAGTTTAATGGTAATCCCACGTTCTCGCTCTAAATCCATGCTATCCAAAAGCTGGGCCTGCATTTCACGGCTTGAAACGGTCTCTGTTTTTTCCAAAATGCGGTCTGCTAGAGTTGATTTCCCGTGGTCAATATGGGCGATAATAGAGAAGTTACGAATCTTCTCCTGTCGTTTTTTCAATTCTTCTAAGTTCATGATTCTCTTCCTTTCAGGGTATCTATTTATTATAAATTGTTTTTGACATTTTGACAAGACTATACCCTGCTAGGAGTACTAATCTTCAGCGACAAAGCCGTCATTTTCGATAAAGTGGTGTTCTGTCATTCCTTGGTCTGTAAAGACAATCCCGTGAAGGACACCACCATAAACAGCTCCTCCATCCATCCCAATCTTACCATCTTCTGTAGTCCAAAGCTCAGCTGTACCTCGGTCTTGCTTTAACAAACCATAGACCGGTGTATGACCAAAGACAATGATTTTTCCAGTATGATTTTCTGCTTCGTGGAACGGTTTTCTAAGCCAGACTTTTTTATAATCTGTGGTTTCATGCCAGTCATCCAATGTTAAATCAATACCTGCGTGAACGAAGATATACTTATCTGTCTCTACAACAAATGGCATTTGACGAATAAATTCGACCAAATCTGCCGCTTCAGTAGCAACACGCTTGGCATCCTCAACTCCATCAACTGGTGCATCCAAGGGACGACCTAGGATAGAATTAATGGTTGTATCTCCACCATTACGACGATAGTGGTCATAACTTTCTTCTGGGTCATCTAGCCAAGTCAAAAACATATACTCGTGATTTCCTGACAAACAGATAGCCCCTTGATTATCGACCAAGTCCTTAACCATCTCTAGGACACGGCGACTATCCTCACCGCGGTCAATCAAGTCCCCTAGAAAGAGCAACTGGGTCTGACCATCCCATGTTTTGAGAAGGTCTTCCAGCATCCCAGCTTTTCCGTGAACATCTCCAATTACATAATAGTCTGTCATCTTATTTCTCCCTGTTTCTCAACAATTCTCTGGCTTGCGTCAGGGCTGCTTCCGTCACATCATCACCTGCCAACATCTTAGCAACTTCTTTCACTCGCTCTTCAACCGTCAAGAGACGAACAGTTGAAACGGTTGAATGCTCATTGCTAATCTTCTCAATAAAGAATTGATAATCCGCAATCGCAATCACTTGTGGCAAATGAGAAATAGCCAGTACCTGACCATGCTGACCAATCTTGTGAATCTTCTGCGCAATAGCTTGGGCTACACGACCTGAAACTCCCGTATCCACCTCATCAAAGACAATGCTAGTCTTGCCTTCTTTACGTGAAAAGGCAGACTTAATAGCTAGCATAAGACGGGATAATTCCCCACCAGATGCAACCTTGACCAAGGGTTTAAAATCTTCACCAGGGTTGGTTGAAATGTAAAACTCGACCATTTCATTTCCCTCACGACTGAATTTGCCCTTGCTAAAACGAACTTGAAACTGGGCTTTTTCCATATAAAGGTCTTGCAGTTCTTGTTTAATCTCGGCTTCCAATTGCTGAGCCAAATCATGACGAGCAGAAGCAAGTTGACCTGCCAAATTGACAAGATTGACTTCCAACTTCTTAAGCTCTGTTTCCATGTCCTCAGACGAAAGATTATTGCCTGTCAAGAGATTGTATTCTTCCGTAATCTTGGCAAAATAAAGCAAGACATCGTCTACAGTCCCACCATACTTGCGGGTAATGGTATGAAGAAGGTCCAAACGATTCTCAACCTGCATGAGACGATTGCCGTCAAAATCAAGGTCCTCAATAATAGCTTCCAGACGCTTGCTAATATCTTCTAAGACATAGTAGGTCTCAGATAGTGAGCTTGAAATTTCACGGTATTCAGGATCGTACTCTTCAACACTTTCCATATCATTCATGGCCGAACGAACATTAGCCAGACTCGAAAAGTCTTCATTGTCCAACATACTGTAGGCATTGGTCAGCGTATCCGCAATATTTTTATGGTTGAGGAGTTTCTCTCGCTCTTGGTTAAGAGCCAAGTCTTCACCTGCTTGCAAGTTGGCTGCATCAATCTCTGCCATTTGAAATTCCAACATTTCGATACGTGCCTTGTGTTCCTGTTGGTTTTTCTTGACTTCCAGAACCTGCTTGCGCATTTTTCGATAGGCATCAAAACTCGTTTGATAGGTTTCTTTTAAGTCCCAAAAGGCTGCATCGCCAAATTCATCCAACATCTGGATATGCAGTTGGGGACGCATTAACTCCTCTTGGTCATGTTGACCATGAATATCCACCAGATGTTGCCCAATAGCACGCAAAACAGACAGATTAACCATCTGACCATTTACACGGCTGATACTACGACCATTTTGCAAGATTTCTCGACGGATGATAATTTCATCACCCATTTCCAAACCTTGCTCATCAAAAATTTCCTGTAAAAAGCGACTATTCTCAACTGAGAAAAGCCCCTCTATCTCTGCCTTTGGCGCACCATGACGAATAACATCTGTCGTCGCACGAGCTCCCAACATCATATTCATGGCATCAATGATAATGGACTTCCCTGCACCCGTTTCACCAGTCAGGACAGTCATTCCCTTTTCAAAATTGAGAGAAATAGCCTCAATAATGGCAAAGTTTTTTATCGAAATTTCAAGTAACATATAGACCTACCAATTTTTTACTTGTTCAAAGATTTCCTCAGCTAGACTTTCACTTCTGGCAATGACTAAAATCGAACTATCATCAGCTAAACAGCTAAAAATCTTGTCCGCAAAAGTCTCGGTTAACTGAGCTTTTACAAAAGCTGTATTTCCTGGAATAACTTGGAGATTGATCATCTTATCCATCAATTCAGCCGATTCGATATTGTCTTCAGCCAGTTGCAAACTTTTTACGATTGATTTTGGTAATTCATAGACATAGGTGTTGTCTCTCAAAGGAATTTTGACAATACCTAGCTCTTTGATATCCCGTGATACCGTTGCTTGAGTGGCGGTGATGCCAGCCTCTTTCAAATGTTCTACAATTTCTTCTTGTGTACCGATTTGATAATCTGTCACAAATCGTCTAATTTTTTCAAGTCTCTCTTTTTTATTCATTTTTAAATTGACTATGCGCCCTCTCTACTACTTCTTCAATCTCAGCAAGAACCTGATTGCTTGCTGACTCTTCTTTTTTCAAATACGCTAAAAACTCAATATTTCCATGTCCACCTTGGATGGGAGAAAAGTCCAAACCAAGGACTGAAAAGCCTTCCTCTACTGCCATGGTTGTGACAGATTCAAGAACATTCTGATGAACTTTAGCATCACGAATGATTCCATTTTTCCCAATCTGCTCACGTCCTGCCTCAAACTGGGGCTTAACCAAAGCCACAACCTGACCCTGATTAGCCAAGACACGGTGCAAGGCCGGAAGAATCAGACTGAGGGAAATGAAACTCACGTCAATACTGGCAAAGCTCGGTTCCTGCTCGAAATCAGTCTTTTCAGCATAGCGAAAATTGAACTGCTCCATGCTGACAACCCTTGGGTCTTGGCGTAATTTCCAAGCCAACTGATTGGTACCAACATCGACTGCAAAGACCAACTCGGCACCATTTTGCAACATAACATCGGTAAAACCTCCAGTAGAGGCACCGATATCAATCGTTGTAGCTCCTTCCACTGACAAATC
The DNA here is from genome assembly GCF_000220085.1 of Streptococcus mitis SK1080. Lineage (GTDB taxonomy): Bacteria > Bacillota > Bacilli > Lactobacillales > Streptococcaceae > Streptococcus > Streptococcus mitis_K. The sequence goes on from NZ_AFQV01000014.1 coordinate 18,615, forward strand.
AAAGACCTGCAAGGCCTTCTCCAGTTTCAAGCCACCACGGCTGACATACTTGAGTTTTTCACCCTTGAGTTTTAGCTCGGTGTCGTCCGGGATTTTCTCTCCTGGTTTATCAAACCGTTCTCCATTAAGGACTGCTACGACTAGACCAGCCATGACACCGCGCTTAGCCTGTTCTCGCGTTTCAAACAAACCCTGTTTATAAGCTAGTACATCCACTCTTTCCTTAGCCATTGATTCTCAAACTTTCTACTACTTTTACAATCGATTCTGTTTCAAAGGGAACCTGCTGGGCAATTTCTTCTAATTTGGCATTAGCTTGATCCAGAGTTTGGTTACAAAAGGCAATAGCCTCTTCCAAGCCCAACAAGGCTGGATAGGTTGACTTTTCTGCCTGCAAATCCTTTTGTGGTGTCTTACCGATCTCCTCAAAACTAGCTGTCACATCCAGCACATCGTCTCGAACTTGAAAAGCAAGCCCAATCAATTCACCTACAGTTTTAAGTTTTACCTGCATCTCAGGTGCCAATTCGGCTATAATAGCAGCTGCTTGAAAGGGATAAGCTAGTAGTTTTCCAGTCTTATTAGCATGAATAGTCTGGAGTTCTTCCAAAGACAAATGCTGGTGTTCACCCTCCATGTCCAAAACTTGCCCTGCCACCATGCCTAGACTTCCTGAAGCAAGCGACAAATTGGCAATCAAGTCCACCTTGATCTGACTTGGCAAATATGCCTGCGCTATCAGGGCGTAAGGATCTAGGAATAAAGCATCTCCAGCCAAAATGGCCATAGCTTCTCCAAATTTCTTGTGATTGGTTAACCGCCCTCGACGGTAATCATCATCATCCATGGCAGGAAGGTCATCGTGAATCAAACTCCCTGTATGGATCATTTCCAAGGCCGCAGCCACCTGCGCATGTGCTGGTTTAATAGCCACCTGCAAGGCTTCCAGGACTTCTAACAAGAGAAAGGGGCGAATACGCTTGCCACCAGCATGAATAGAATAGAGAACAGACTCTCGCAAACTAGAGGCAAACTGCTGGTCTCCATAAAAGTCTTCCAAAACCGACTCAACAAGAGCTAATTTTTCTTGCTTCTTCATTCAAAATCACTTTCTGTTCCGTCTTCTTGCATGACCTTGACTAGGGTCTTTTCAGCCTTATCCAGCGTCGCTTGGAGCTCTTTTGACAGGATCATGCCCTTTTGAAAGGCAGCAATCGCATCTTCCAGAGCAATTTCACCATTTTCCAAACTTTGGACAATGCTTTCCAGTTCTGCTAGATTTTCCTCAAATTTCTTTTGTTTTGACATCTTTAACCTCTAATTCTACTCGACCATCTCGCATCAAAAGCGTCACTTGGTCTTTTTTCTTCAAACTCTCAACCGAATCTACAACGGACTCTTCTTTTTTGACAATTGCATAGCCACGCGCCACGATTCGACTGGTATCCAACATGAGCAAGGCTTCTGAAAGTCGCTTAACTTCAGCAACCTTGGCATCATAAACCAGAGCCATTTGGCTACGGAGGAGCTTATCCAACTGGCCTAGACGGTCTTGATAGCGTTGGATTTTGGTAACAGGTGATAATTGCACCAGTTGATGCATTCTTGCTTGTAGTATCTGTTTGTTATCAGAAATCCGTGTACGTAAACTCTGTTTTAAGCGCAGTTGCAGTTGATCCAAGCGTTGCAAATAGCCATCATACAAACGTTCAGGTTGTCTAAAGATAACAGACTGACTGCATTTTTTCAAAGCTTCTTGTTTCTTAGATAGCACATTTCGAACTGCCGTTGCCATCCGTTTTTCTTGATTTTGTAAATGAGCTAATAAATCCAACTTGGTCACAGGTGTTGCCAGTTCAGCTGCCGCCGTTGGTGTCGCAGCGCGGCGATCTGCCACAAAATCTGCCAAGGTCACATCCGTCTCATGACCAACACTAGAAATGATTGGCAAGCGAGATTCAAAAATAGCCCGTACCACAATTTCTTCGTTAAAGGCCCAGAGATCCTCAATGGAACCACCACCACGACCAATAATGAGCAAATCCAAATCGTCCCGTTGATTAGCACGAGCAATATTTCGAGCAATTTCCTCCGCAGAACCCTCACCTTGTACCTTGGTCGGATAGAGAAGAATGTCGACACCTGGGAATCGTCTGCTGACGGTCGTGATAATATCTCGAATAACGGCTCCACTACGGCTAGTCACTACACCAATTCTCTTAGAAAATTGGGGAAGAGGTTGCTTGAAGCGTTCTTGAAACAGACCTTCTTCCGTCAATTTTTTCTTGAGTTGTTCAAACTGAATCGCAAGCGCCCCAACCCCATCAGGCTCAGCCTTTTCAATGATGATGGAGTAGCTACCACTTGGTTCATAGACCTGTACACGCCCAATTACATTGATCTTCATCCCTTCTTCAAGGTCGAAACCTAATTTCTGATAAATCCCAGACCAGATGGTCGCTTGAATAACTGCATGGTCATCTTTTAGGGAGAAATATTGGTGAGTAGGTCGTTTACGAAAGTTGGAAACTTGACCAGTTAAATAGACCCGTTCCAAGTAAGGGTCTTTATCGAATTTCATTTTCAGATACTTGGTCAAAGTTGTTACCGATAAATACTTTTCCATCTCCACCTACTATTCATTTTCTTGCTCTTTCATGGGTATTATTATACCAAAAATATGCCTAAAAATCTTCATTTATGTACCATTATGAGGGAAAAATAGAAAAAGGAGGCAAGGCCTCCACATCTGTTTATTTGCTATTTCGAGCTTCTTCCAAAATCTTTGCAATCTTGGTCGTCAAAAGGTCAATAGCAACGGTATTGCTGACTCCCTCAGGAATGACGATATCAGCATAACGCTTAGTTGGCTCGATAAACTGGTGGTACATTGGTTTAACCACACCTAAGTACTGGTCAATAACGCTATCAAGGCTACGGCCACGCTCCTCCATATCACGCTTGATCCGACGAATAATGCGCACATCATCATCCGTATCCACAAAAATCTTGATATCCATCAAATCGCGCAGGCGCTTGTCCTCCAAGACCAAAATCCCCTCAACGATAAAGACATCTTGAGGCTCCTGACGATAGGTCTTGCTACTCCGTGTATGTTCTGTATAGTCATAAGTCGGGATGTCCACCGGACGCCCTGCCAACAATTCCTTAATCTGCTCGATCATCAAGTCTGTATCAAAGGCAAAAGGATGGTCGTAGTTGGTTTTGACACGCTCTTCAAAGGTCAAATGAGACTGATCCTTGTAGTATGAATCATGCTCAATCATGGAAATCTTTTCATCAGGAAAATGCGATAAAATGGCTCTTGAAACACTAGTCTTACCACCACCAGAACCACCTGTCACTCCGATAATGATTGGTCTATTTTGCATGCTATCCTCCGTTTTTTTATCCTCGTCTATTCTATCACATTTTTTGCAAAATTTATAGTCTGATTTGGATAGTCTAGGGGAAACAACACTCCCTACACCTCAGTTAGACTAGATAAAAACCTTCCTTGGCTTGTATAGATTGTCCCGTTTCTCTAGAATGGCTAACAATTTATCTCCTTCAAAAGCAGCCAATTCCTTATCCGACTGTTCTAGCTCGATAAAACGACCAAAACGCACTTCTGTAGCCTCTTCTTGAGTTAGAAAAACTTTGACAAGGTCGCCTGTCCCAATCTCGAGCGGATATAGAAAATCGACTTGTCTTCTTTCAACTTTTTCAGCAATTTCTTCCAAGGTAAGGGCATCTTCTAATTGTAAGCCAGCAGCACTTGTTCGTGTCAGGTGAGACATATGAGCCGCATAGCCCAGCTTCTCTCCCAAGTCAACCGACAAGGTACGGATATAAGTCCCTTTACTGCATTTCACACGAAAAGTAAAACGTGCAAGATGACCCTCATAAGAAATCTGACTTGTCCGCTCAAATTGATAAATGGTCACCTGACGCTCTGGACGCTCCACTTCTTGGCCAGCACGCGCATACTCATAAAGCTTACGACCATTGACCTTGACAGCCGAATACACAGGTGGAATCTGAGTAATAGACCCAGTCAAACTAGCGATTGCTTTATCGACAATGGTTTCATCCAAGGGCGACAGAACGGGTGTCTCAGCGACCACTTCCCCACTAGCATCCTCTGTCGTCGTGGAATAGCCGAGAGTGATTTCCCCCTCATAGACCTTGCCCTCATCCTGCATAAACTCGACCATGCGGGTCGCCTTGCCAACCGCAATAGGCAAAACACCCACTACATCCGGATCCAAGGTCCCACCATGACCAATTTTCTTGGTTCCCAAAATCTTACGCAGTTTAAAAACCGCATCATGCGAGGTCATCCCTGCTTCTTTTTTTAAGTTGATAATACCGTTCATTTTTGCTTTCTAATTTCATTCATGAAATATCTTCTTCAAGAATCGTAATGTAATTATCTTTTGTAACAAAAGATAGTGTGGCTAATCTTATTGCTTGGTTCATAATTATCCTGTCAAATACATTTCTTACAAATCGCCCATTTGCATTTTTATTTTCAGGATTGCTACTATGTAATTCTAAATATTTTTTAATTTTCTTTTGCAGAATCATGCAAAATGTACTCTTCATTTTTGCAATATGAAAGAAAAATATCAAACATTTGCTCCACAGTATAATCTTCAAACGTAATAAAATAATTAAATCTTGATTTTAACCCAGGATTAGATTCAAAAAATTTTTTCATCAATTCATCATATCCAGCAACAATAACCACCAAATCATCACGATAGTCTTCTAATGCTTTTGTTAACTCAGTTAAACACTCTCGACCATAACTATCACTTTTATCGTTTTCAGTAATACTATATGCTTCATCAATAAACAATACACCACCTTTAGCTTTTTGTATCAATCTCTTCACTTTCGAAGCCGTCTGTCCTTGATATTCTGCTATTAAGTCTGTTCTACTTGCTTCTATAAAGTGACCTTTACTTAGTATTCCTAATGAACGATACATATTCCCAACGATTCTAGCCACAGTAGTTTTACCGGTACCTGGATTACCTAAAAACGCCATATGCATAGTTCTATTTGTTTTTTTAAGACCGATTTTTTCTCTACTTTGTTGAACTTTATTAAACGCTACTAAATCTTTAATTTCTTTCTTAACATTTTCTAAACCTATTAGTGACTTTAAATCATTTGCTAGTTCTTCAAATGATTTATGATTTGTTTCTTTCAAAATCAAATAATTTGTATCAATAACTCTAGAACCAAGATATTTATACAATAATTCCAATATGCTAGTTTGCTTATTTTTGATTTTTAAGAATGTCTCTTTACTTGTCAAATTTCCTAATCGTTTTATAAATTCTAACTCAGCATTTTTAATATTATCAACTATATCTTGAAGAATTATTTCTAATTCATAAGTATTTTTTGTTAAATCATCCAGTTTTTTCACTTCCGATTTTAACAATTTTAAATAAGTTTCACTAATCATCTACATTCCTTTAAACAATAGAAATAATACTATTATAACAACAGCGACTCCAATAGTATAGAATCCTTTTATAAGGAAACTAATCTCTTTTTGTTTTTCCTCTAGTTCAGTTTGAAATTTCTCGACAATTAAAGTAAGATTTTTACCCTCCTCTATTAATCGAACATTCATCTTGTCTACATCGTTTTTAAGATTATTTTGTGTTTCTTCAACTTGTAAATGCAAATCGTTAAAACTATTTTCTATTTTCACTAATGATTTTAGCTTCGCTTTTAAACTATCAATTTCAATTTGAATTTCACTTTGCTTATCTTCAAGTTGTTCTAACTCTTCTAATTTTTTATGATGTTTCTTCAATACATCAATTAAATCTTTATTCTGTTTAAAAACATCATCTAATAATTTTTTATTACCAGTTTGATATTCTTCTATCTCGTGCAATCCCTGTATAGCTTTATTATTTGCCTCTTTGGCTGCAATCAAAGACTTTGAAATGCTTTGAATATACTCATCATCCAATATTTGAAATGTTTCGTAAATGGTATTAAATTCCTGAATAATTTTTTTAATATGTTCATTTTGATTAAAAATCTTGTTATGAACAGCTTCTCTAAGTGCATTTAAATCTTTTCCCTTGACTCCATAGTCCACAGAAAACAAATTCAATATATTCTCTTCATCTGGAACAGTAGGTAAATCAAATTGTTCAGGAATCTCTTCACTAAAGGCTTTTAATGCTTGTTTTTTTTCATTAAATCTTTCAGAATTGGCTAAAACTTGAATTTCTAATTCTTCTGACATAACATTCTCCTATAATAAATCATTTAATGTACTTTGCATTTCTTCAAGTTCTCTTTGTTTTTCATCAAAATAAATTTCATTAGCTAATAATCGCTGTTTGAAATCAATATTTGAATTAGAAAACTCTTCTTCAACATCACCAAGTAGTTCTCTTAGTTTTTGATGGTTCTTAGCCATCTTACTAAAAATGTGGTTTCGTTTAATAGCAACATTTTGCTCGGCAACAAAAATTTGGACTTCCTGAATTCTTAACAATTCATTTCTCTTATCAGCTTGTTGCCTTTTATTCTCATCTTGTAGTTTCCTTGAAATAAAGCCATCAAGTCCGTTAATGATAATTGCTCCCAAGATTCCAGTTAGTAAACTTGCTAAGAACATCCCTAAAATATTAGCAATTGTTCCTAGAAGTTTTATTTCAAAAGTCATACCTGGTATCTTATTTAAGAACTGTTCAAAATATTCTCCTAAAAACATTGCGCCTACACCTACTAATGCGGATGTAATAATTTTTGAAATATGGGCAATTTTAATTGCAGTAGAATGAGATTCATTCTCAGGGTTTGATAGATAAGAGATACTTTCTCTAATTGAACCAAATAATTGTTTTACCAAATTTGGTAACTTTCTTAGTTTTTCAGCGAAAGCACCAATAATTTCTCCTACGATGCTTCCAACAAAACTATCTACACCCACTTTAATAAAATCTTTGATTTTACCAAAAAATGAATGAAGAGCTTTTTTCATTTCCTTAAGAAATGCATCAAAAGATTGTTTTTTTGATTTAAAATATCTCACTAAAGCATTCATAATCTCTTTCAACATTCCAAATAAAGCTGCAACAAACATTGCTTTAACAGCTTCTTTACCAGCTTTATTGGCCATTCTGACAGAAGCTTTCTTTGCAATATCCTTATTAATAGCTTTCTTCGCTGTTTTTTCAGATTTGAGCATTTTCTTCGAATCAGCTGCTAATTTATCATTTAATCTTTTATTATTTTCAGCTTTAAGATTTCGCTTTTCGGCATCTGAGATATTTTTTCTTATCAATTTTCTCATTGGCTCTTTGAACTTGATCCTTAAGTTTTTTTTCTCTCGCTTCTCTATTCTTTATATAGTCACTATTGGATGTTGCTCCTTTACTTTTATTAAGTGATTCGTTTGTTGCAGCAAAATTTTCTGATTTATTTGCTAAATCAACAGTCTCTATATCAGCAATTTTCCTCCATGGATTTTCAAAAATCTGTTTTCGCGGTACGACGTGATCCAGATTAACCTTTTCATTAATTTTCAAAGTTTTACCAGTATACTCATCTTTTAGGGTTCCAGATCTTAGCTTATCTTTCATATTATTTTTTGCATCTTTGAATCTTTTATCTTCTAAAATACTTTTACCTATTACTTTAGTATATTCTTTTGGTTTATCTATATTATCATTATACTGCTTGAGAAGAGTATCACTTGTCATATCTAAACCAATTTGATTCCCGAATTGATTCCAAATTTCATCTAAAATAACTTCACTTAACTTATCAGGTGATCCTATTTCTTTAAACTCTGTTTGTAACGATTCAAGATTAGAAAATTCCATCTTAAATTGTTGCTCAAGTATTTCTTCCAATTCATCGTAATTTAAGTTTTGTAATTCATCTACTTCTTCAGTATTCAATACTAATAATTCATTTTCCACTGCTTTCTACTCCCCCTTCAATGCTTCAAACTTAGCCTTCATGGTTGGATTTTTTCGAGTTAGTTTTTTTACTGAAACATCTTCCAATTTATTGTTTGCAAGGCGGAGTTGGTTTTCAGATGTTGTTAGGAACTTTTTAACCTCTTCCATGCGTTTGATGGCCTTGTCGATTTCATCGATTGCCTTACCAAAGTTGGTAGAAGCTGAATTATAGTTCTTGGCAAAAGCTAGCTTAAAGGCATCCAAGTCTTCCTCAAAATGTGTAATATCAATATTTTGCTCGCGAACCAAGGCCAACTCCTGCTTGTATTTTAGGGAATTTAGCGCCGCATTACGTAAGAGACCAATCAACTGGATAAAGAATTGAGGACGAACCACATACATCTTTTCATACTCGTGGCTGACGTCTACAATCCCTGTATTAAAGTAGTCATTATCAGCCTCAAGCATGGTCACCAAAACAGCATATTCGCAGTTCTTCTCCCGACGGTCCTTGTCCAATTCCTTATAAAAATCTGCATTCTTGTGCTTCTTCTCTGTTCCATCTGCTTCATTTTTCATCTCAAACATGATAGAAATGATTTCAACCCCATTTTCATCACATTCACGGAAGATAAAGTCCCCCTTAGACCCACGCGCGGAGACCTTGTTATCCTTCTCAAAGTAGGCATTTGGAAAGGCAAAACTACGGACCTTGTTAAACTCACTCTCTGCATACTGTTCCAGACTTTCCCCGATAGCTTTTGTAGACTGCTGTGCCTTGAAATTCTTATAAAATTCGACTTGTTCACTGGCTGCTTTGAGCTGGGCTTCGTAGTTTTGTTTAACAGAAGCAAGAGAGAGTTCGTTTTCTTTTTCTTGTAAAAGAAGCTGATTTTTGACCTTGTCTCGTTCTTTTTCTAGGTCAGAGAGGGTCTTCTGTAGTTGATTTTCATGCTCCAAACGCAAGGTCGCCAGTTTTTTTCCAAGGCCTGTACTTCCTTGTCCTTTGCTAATAAAGCCTGATGGCTTGTCTGTTCAACCTCTTTCTTGGCCAATTCTTTTTCTGTATCAAAATTTTGAATTTGACTCTGCAATTGCGCAATTTCTTGGTCTTTTTGAGCCAGTTTAGACTGTTGTTCATTCATGGCCTTTTGCTCAGCCAAGGCCAGTTCCTGCTTCATCCGGTCGTGCAATTCCTTATCAAACTCTGCCGTTCTCACTTGGGACAGAAGTTCAGCATACTGACTCTCATTTACTGTAAAGACTTCCCCACAGTTGGGACATTTGATTTCGTTCATATCGTTCCTCTTTCTAGACTTCTTTATCCATTATATCATGCCTGAGGGAAAATCAAAAACAGTGAGTCAAAACCCACTGTTTATCTTCTTTTACTTTAAATTTTTTCCAAAGCCAAGCGCAAGTCTTCAATCAAATCATCTACATTTTCAAGTCCGATTGACAAACGAATTTGGTTTGGTGTGACACCTGCTGCTTCTAGGTCTTTTTCTGACAATTGACCGTGAGTGGTTGTTGCTGGATGGACAACAAGCGATTTGGCATCTGCAACATTCGCAAGGTCAGAGAAGATTTCCAAATTATCAATTACCTTGCGTGCTTCAGCCTCCCCACCTTTGACATGGAAGGTAAAGATCGAACCCACACCTTTTGGAAAGTATTTCTCAGCTAAGGCATGGTAAGGACTATCTGCAAGTTTTGGATAATTTACCTTTTCTACCTTAGGATGGTTGACAAGGAAATCAACAATTTTCTCAGCATTTTGTACATGACGTTCGACACGAAGAGAAAGGGTTTCCAGTCCTTGAAGCAAGAGGAATGCATTGAATGGTGACAAGGCTGCACCTGTATCACGAAGCAATTGGACACGGACAGCGATAATAAAGGCTGCTGCACCCACATCACGAGTATAGCTCAAGTTGTGATAACTTGGATCCTCGTCAACAAATTGAGGGAATTTTCCTGAAGCCGCCCAGTCAAAACGCCCGCTATCGACAATCACTCCTCCAATAGTTGTACCATGCCCACCGATAAACTTAGTCGCAGAGTGAATGGCAATATCTACACCGTGAGAAAAAACGTTAATCAAATAAGGTGTAGCAAATGTATTGTCAGAAACAAGTGGAATCTGATGCTTATGAGCAATCTCTGCCAATTTTTCCAAATCTGGAATATTAATCAAGGGGTTACCCAAGGTTTCAATCAGAACAAGCTTGGTATTGTCATTAATAGCTGCTTCTACTTCCTCCAAATTATCCACGTCCACAAAGGTTGTTGTGATTCCATAACGAGGAAGGGTTTCTTTCAAAAGATTGAAGGTTCCACCGTAAATAGTCGAAGCAGCCACTACATGGTCACCAGCATGGGCAAGTGCCAAAATCGTATAAGTCACTGCTGCCATACCTGATGCTGTTGCAAGAGCTCCAACACCACCTTCCAGAGTAGCAATTCTTTCTTCAAAAGCAGCTGTTGTAGGATTGGTGATACGAGTATAAATGTTCCCTGGTTTTCTCAAGGCAAACAAATCGGCACCCTCCTGCGTATCATCAAAAACAAAGGATGTTGTCTGATAAATCGGCACTGCACGAGACTTAGTTGCTGGATCCACAACTTGACCAGCATGTAGTTGTAGAGTTTCAAATTTAAAATCACGAGTCATAAGGCGACCTCCATATAGTTTCATTAAGGATATTCTAGCACTATCGACCTATCTTGACTAATACCTCTTTTTTATATTTTGATATAAGGAGTGGCTATTACTTCTTACAAAATCGAAAAAAGCACGACTCAATCGTGCTCATTTTCTTAATCTACATAAGTATCTTCATTTTTATTGAGGAAGGCATATGGAAGACCCATCAAGAGGCCTCCACCAATCAAGTTTCCAACGAAGGTTACGCCCCAGTGACGAAGCATATTTCCAACACTGAAGTTAGCAATTGAATCAGCAGCAACACTGAATTTCACAATCGCGAAAGAAGCAAAGTTTGCGGCAATGTGCTCGTTTGTTAAGAATACAAACATGTAAATAGCTGATAAAACAAGCCAAAGTTTGGCACCACCATCTTTGACCAAAACAAATGACAGAATCGCAATATTTACGAAAATATTTGCCAAAATCGCCTCAAGCAAGATTAATTCATTTGAACGGCCTAACTTCATCTCAACAACCCCTGAAATAAAGCTATCGTGAGTCAGATGTGCATAGGCTGCTGAGTGGGCAAAGCCCCAACCGGCTATTAGAGCTCCAATAAGGTTGAACAAGGTACAGTATAATAAAATCTCAGCTGTTTTTCTCCAAGAAATTTTTTTCAAGAAACTACCTGCAGTCAAGAACATCATGTTTGATGTTACCAACTCGGCATTCAAGAAAACAATGTAGGCCAATCCCCAAGCAAAGACAAAGGGGAAGAGGAAACGTCCACTACCTGGTGCGATTTTATTAATCAAGTCAGCCCCAACTGCACCTGCAGCAGTACTGAAGGTTAAAAATGCACCTGCGAACATAGAACGAATCGCATACTTAAATTTGCTTTGGCTATAAAGACTTTCTTTCTTCTTGCAAGCAAATTCAATCTTTGAGATAAATTCTGAAGAAACCATAATAAACTCCTAAAAATTTTTACCTGATAATTATATCACAAACGTTAAAATTAAGGAAGCGTTTTCTGTATTTCATAAAAGTTTATTCTTATGAAAAGCTTAAAAAATCAGTGAAATCCAGGATTTCACTGATTTGTATTAATAAAATTGTCTATATGGTTGATTGAAAGCTGTTAAGATTTCATCAGATGTTTGTGAATATTCTTTTGTTTCTTTCAAATCGCCTTTTACAATAATACGTTCTGTAGCAGCAAGGTCTTCACAGGTTACTAATGTAATCTCATTTACCCCATCTCTATCATCAACTTCATCAACACGATCCGGTGTAACACGTTTGACTTCACGTATTTCATAAGTATAAACTTTATTTTTATCGGTTAGATAAATCTTCATACCATTTTTAGCGTTATCTAAAGGAGAAAATAGCATTTTATTAGCATTATTGACACCAAAAATATGATGACTAGCTAGACTATAATTTCCTTTCCCCATCACTTGATCGCGTTTCATCGTACCAGCACCATAGAAGAGATTGACATTATCAAGCCCTTTAAAAATTGGTAGATTCATTTCTAATTCAGGGACTGCAATTCCGCCTATAACTGGTAATTTTTGAGCATCCCATTGAGAAGCTAGAACCGCTTCAGAAGAGATAGCATTGACAGAATCAAAATCAAAATTTCCTTCTGTATCCTGATTTTCTTCTATTTTTTCTTTTGATACCTGACTTACTTGGTACTTATTGGTATTCCAAACTATGAAAATATCACGAATTTTAGCATTAAAAATCAAAGCAATTGATAATAGTATCAGAAATCCTGCTAGAATATTTGTCAGTAGATTTTTTCGTTTGTTTTTCTTCTTATTATTTTTTTGAGACATTATGCTTCACCTTCTGTTTCATTTTCTGTCCCAACTTCTTCTTTTTCTGCCGCTGCAACCGTAGTAAAGGTTACAATTTTAGCATCTTGGTCCAGACGCATTACTTTAACTCCCATAGTTGAGCGTCCTGTTTGTGAAATATTGGCAACATTGGTTCGAATCATGACACCTGTATCAGTGATAATCATCAAGTCTTCATCACCTTTCACAGTCAAGAGACCTGATAGAGGACCATTTTTCTCAGCCACATTAGCCGTCTTCATTCCTTTACCACCACGACCTTTTGTTGGATATTCAGTCGCGACTGTACGCTTACCATATCCTTTTTCAGTAATGATAAGAACCTCATCTTGATCAGTAATCACACTAGCACCAACTACTGTGTCTCCCTCACGGAGATTCACACCTTTCACACCTGTGGCGATACGACTCATGCCACGAACGGCTGATTGATTAAAACGAACTGCATAACCAAACTTGGTACCAATAATAATATCCGTATCTTCTTCCGTCAACAAGACATTAATTAGCTCATCTTCATCTTTAAGATTCAGTGCTTTAAGTCCATTTTGACGAATGTTAGCAAATTCCTTAACACTCGTTCTCTTCACAATACCATGACGGGTTGTAAAGAAGAGATAAGCATCATCACTGCGTTCAGACTCAACATTGATAATAGTCTGAATACTTTCACCTTCATCCAATTTCAAGAGATTGACTACTGGTAGACCTTTGGCCGTCCGACCATACTCAGGAATTTCATAACCTTTCAGGCGATAGACACGTCCTTTATTTGTAAAGAAGAGCAAGTGATCATGGGTGCTAGTTGACACTAACTCACGGACAAAATCGTCATCCTTAACGCCTGTTCCTTGAACACCACGACCCCCACGTTTTTGAGCAGTAAACTCAGCTTGATCCAGACGTTTAATGTATCCCTTGTTAGAAAGCGTAATCAAGACATCCGATTCTTCAATCAAGTCCTCATCTTCAAGACTCAAGACTTCACCGACCATCAACTCTGTACGACGTTGGTCGCCAAACTTACGCTTAACTTCGTCCAATTCTTCTTTGATGATTTGAGAAACACGTTCTGGTTTAGCAAGAATATCCGCCAAATCCGCAATCAGAGCCAAGAGGTCATCATACTCAGACTGAATCTTATCACGTTCTAATCCCGTCAAACGGCGAAGACGCATGTCTAGGATGGCCTGACTTTGACGTTCAGAAAGCTTAAATTTACTCATCAACTCAGCTTGTGCTTCCGCATCCGTTTCACTAGCACGGATGATACGAATCACTTCGTCGATATGGTCTAGCGCAATCAAGAGACCTTCTAAGATATGAGCGCGCGCTTCCGCTTTTTCCTTATCAAAACGTGTACGACGAACAACTACTTCTTTTTGGTGCTCGATATAAGCGTCCAAAATCTGACGAAGGGATAAAATCTTCGGTACACCATTTTGGATAGCAAGCATATTGAAACCAAAGTTGGTTTGCATCTGGGTCATCTTAAAGAGGTTATTGAGGATAACATTGGCTGAGGCATCGCGCTTGACTTCAATAACAAATCGAACACCTTCACGGTTTGACTCATCACGTACTGCTGTGATGCCCTCAATCCGTTTTTCCTGAACCAAACGAACAATATGCTCATGTACCTTTGTTTTGTTGACCATATAAGGAAATTCTGTTACAACAATGCGCTCACGGCCAGTCTTAGTTTCTTCGATTTCAGTACGAGAACGAAGAACAATAGAACCTTTACCTGTTTCATAAGCCTTATGAATGCCTGATTTCCCCATGACAAGGGCACCTGTTGGAAAATCTGGACCAGGCAAGACTTCCATCAAGTCCTTGGTAGTCACTTCAGGATTGTCCATGACCAACTTCACTGCATCAATGGTTTCACCCAGATTATGAGGGGGAATATTGGTCGCCATCCCAACGGCAATACCAGTTGCTCCATTGACCAAAAGGTTTGGAAAACGTGCAGGCAAGACCAAGGGTTCCCGTTCATTGGCATCATAGTTATCGACGAAATCAACCGTATTCTTATTGATATCTCGAAGCATTTCTAGAGCAATCTTGCTCATACGTGCCTCAGTGTAACGCTGAGCGGCAGCACCATCTCCATCCATGGAACCAAAGTTCCCATGACCATCTACAAGCATGTAACGGTAGCTCCACCATTGAGCCATGCGGACCATGGCTTCATAGATAGAGGAATCCCCGTGTGGGTGATATTTACCCATGACATCCCCTGTAATACGAGCAGATTTTTTATGAGGTTTGTCTGGAGTAACACCCAATTCATTCATTCCGTAGAGAATTCGACGGTGAACAGGTTTCAAGCCATCTCGAACATCAGGAAGAGCTCGGGCTACGATAACACTCATGGCGTAATCGATAAAGCTCGTCTTCATCTCCTTTGTCAGATTGACATTCACTAAATTTTTATCCTGCATTAATAAATGCCTCATTTCACAATTAGTAAGTAACAACATTATACCATAAATTCCCATCTATTTCAGCCTCTAAACCACTAAAACGTTTACATTGAGAACTATAAGGCATATTCGTGACAAAGTTTTTTAAAAGTGATAGAATGAAGTTGTCTGGGGAAAATCCCCTAATAAAATTAAGGAGATGTTTAGAACAATGACTTCAACTAAACAACACAAAAAAGTTATCCTTGTCGGAGATGGTGCTGTAGGTTCATCTTACGCTTTTGCACTGGTTAACCAAGGAATTGCACAAGAGCTTGGAATTATCGAAATTCCACAATTGCATGAAAAAGCTGTTGGTGACGCGCTTGACCTTAGTCACGCCCTTGCCTTCACTTCACCTAAAAAAATCTATGCAGCTCAATACTCTGACTGTGCAGACGCTGACCTTGTTGTGATCACTGCAGGTGCGCCTCAAAAACCAGGTGAAACTCGTCTTGACCTTGTAGGTAAAAACCTTGCTATCAACAAATCAATCGTAACTCAAGTTGTTGAATCAGGTTTCAAAGGTATCTTCCTTGTTGCTGCTAACCCAGTTGACGTTTTGACTTACTCAACTTGGAAATTCTCTGGTTTCCCTAAAGAACGCGTTATCGGTTCAGGTACTTCACTTGACTCAGCTCGTTTCCGTCAAGCACTTGCTGAAAAATTGGATGTAGATGCTCGTTCAGTTCACGCTTACATCATGGGTGAACACGGTGACTCTGAGTTCGCTGTTTGGTCACACGCAAACATCGCTGGTGTAAACCTTGAAGAATTCCTTAAAGACACTCAAAATGTTCAAGAAGCTGAATTGATTGAATTGTTCGAAGGTGTTCGTGATGCAGCCTACACAATCATCAACAAAAAAGGTGCAACATACTACGGTATCGCAGTAGCCCTTGCTCGTATCACTAAAGCAATCCTTGACGATGAAAATGCAGTACTTCCACTTTCAGTATTCCAAGAAGGTCAATACGGAGTTGAGAACGTCTTTATCGGTCAACCAGCTGTTGTTGGTGCACATGGTATCGTTCGTCCAGTAAATATCCCATTGAACGACGCAGAAACTCAAAAAATGCAAGCATCTGCTAAAGAATTGCAAGCTATCATTGACGAAGCATGGAAAAACCCAGAATTCCAAGCAGCTTCAAAAAACTAATTTAACTATAGACAACTCCTTGAATCATCAGGGAGTTGTTTTTTATCTATATTATAGTAGATTGAAATAAGATACGAACAAATTAACTTCTAGAAATGTTTTAGCAGTCACGGCGTACTATTCTAGCTACAATTCACTATAAGAACTAAACATTTTATGAAATTTTCGTTCAAAAAACAACATCCTTTTAAAAGCTATCATATCATAGCTTGGGTATGAAGACAAAAAGACTACCAATCAGATTTATACTCACATCACAAAAAGTATGGAACAAGCAACGATTTACTCTTTAGCTACAGTTGCATTAAATCAAAAGTAAAGCTTTGCTCATATACAAAAAAAGCCCATCATACAGGCTAGAAAGCTTGATATGATAGGCTATTTTTCTATTAATTAACGTACTGTACGGATACGCATTGTATTTGTACGAACAGCTTCTCCAAGTGGTACACCAGCTACGATAACGATATCGTCACCAGATTCTACAAGACCTGCTTCAACTGCTTTACGTTCAGCGATTTCGAACATATCGTCAGTTGAAGATGGAGCATCTGTCAACATTGGGATAACACCCCAGTTCAACATCAATCCACGTTCTGTCAATTCGTCGAATGTCAATGCCAAGATGTCAGCATTTGGACGGTATTTAGAGATCAAACGTGCAGTGTGACCTGTCTTAGTAAGAGTTACAACCAATTTAATGTCCATTGAGTTAGTAGCATCTTTAACAGCTGAAGCCATTACTTCTGTCTTAGAGTTACGTTCAAATGAATCTGAGTTCAAACGACCGTATTCGTTAAGAAGAGTTTGAGCGTTCTTGTCGATTGTAGCCATTGTAGTTACTGACTCAAGTGGGTATTTACCGTTTGCAGACTCACCTGAAAGCATTGTTGCGTCAGTTCCGTCGATAACAGCGTTAAATACGTCTGATACTTCTGAACGAGTTGCACGTGGTTTTTCAGTCATTGTTTCAAGCATGTTTGTTGCAGTGATAACAACTTTACCTGCAGCATTGACTTTAGTGATGATCATTTTTTGGTAAACTGGAACCATTTCGAATGGTACTTCGATACCCATGTCACCACGAGCGATCATGATACCATCAGCAGCTTCGATGATTTCATCCAAGTTATCGATACCTTGTTGGTTTTCGATTTTAGCGAACAATTGAACGTGTCCGTTTCCAGTTTCTTCACAGATTGCACGAACTTCGTTCACATCTTTTGCAGTACGTACGAATGAAATCGCGATGAAGTTGATACCTTGTTCAAGACCGAAACGGATATCGTCGTTATCGCGTTCAGCAAGAGCTGGGAAAGGAATTTTAGTGTTAGGAATGTTAACACCTTTTTGTTTAGCAATTACGCCATCATTTTCAACTTCAACTTCAAACTCACGAGTTGCGTCATCTTTAGCAACCACACGAAGACCAAGTTTACCATCGTCAACCAACACTTGACGACCAACTTCAACATCATCATAGATATCAAGAGCACCAGCAACGTTCAATGCAATCACTTCACGAGTTGATTTGATTCCTTGTTTAGTTGCAACACGGATTTTCTCACCAGTTTTGTATGAATACTCTTTAGCTTCACCTTCGAACAATTCTGTACGGATTTCTGGTCCTTTTGTATCAAGAAGGAAACCAACTTTTTTACCTGCAAGTTTTTCAGCAAGTTTAACAGTTGCCATACGCTCACCTTGTTCTTGGTGGTCACCGTGTGAGAAGTTGAAACGGAATGTGTTAGCACCAGCTTCAATCAATTTAGCAATGTTTTTAGCTGAAGCTTCAACATCAAGTTTTTCACCCCAGTATCCGTCCTCACCGAATTTTTTACCACCACGGATTTCTACCGCAGGACCCAAAGTTGCAACGATTTTTACACGTTTGTTCATGATTTTTGTGACTCCTTTATATATGACCTTTTTGGTCTTATTAACTAAATTGTAAATTATGACAAGCTCTTATTCAAGCTAGATAGCTCAATGTCGGCTTTGTGTGGGTTGTTAACCACAATCTTACCTTCTGCAGTAAGGCTAAACAATGCTCCTTCTTCTGCCGTACCAAGAATTGGATTTTCAACCATTTTTTCGTTACGGATACCAACCGCAACACCACCGATACCTTCTTTAAGAAGTTTAACAGCATGCGCACCCATACGTGACGCCAATACACGGTCACGCGCAGTTGGAGAACCACCACGTTGAATATGTCCAAGTTCTGTTACACGAAGGTCGCTTGTATCCCCAGCTTCTTTTAGTTTTTTACCAAATTCAGCTGCTGACATCACACCTTCTGCCAAGACAATGATATTGTGTTTTTTACCACACTCATAACCACATTTAATGCTTTCTACGATATCTTCAATCTTGAATCCTTCTTCAGGAATGATGATTTCATCAGCACCAGTTGCAATACCAGCCCAAAGAGCGATATCACCAGCGTTACGTCCCATAACTTCAATAACAAAAGTACGACGGTGACTTGATGATGTATCACGAATCTTATCGATAGCATCCATAGCAGTCGTAACCGCTGTGTCAAAACCGATTGTAAAGTCAGTACCAACGATATCGTTATCGATTGTACCTGGAAGACCGATAGCTGGGAAGCCATGTTCAGTCAAACGCATAGCGCCGTGGTAAGATCCGTCACCACCGATAACAACTACACCTTCAATTCCGTGTTTTTTCAATTGCTCAATCCCTTTAAGTTGCCCTTCAAGTTGAGCGAATTCTGGGTAACGAGCTGAGTGAAGGAAAGTACCACCACGTGAAATGATGTCTCCTACTGAAGCTGCATCTAGGGGATGAATTTCACCAGCAACCATACCAGCATATCCATCATAGATACCAAAAACTTCCATTCCTTCTGAAATTGCTTGACGAACAACTGCGCGGATAGCAGCGTTCATACCAGGGGCGTCTCCACCACTAGTCAAAACAGCAATACGTTTCATATTGGTTATGCTCCTTTTTCTTTTAACATTCTTATTGATTATACCACATTTGATTTTAAAATTCTTCTATTTTCCGTATTTTTAGCGATAAATCGTTTTCATAACGATTTCATTCAATTTCGCTTCTAATTCATTGGATTTAGCTACAAAATGATGAGGGGAAACGATTGTTTTCTGTTCTTCTTCATACCTGATAATGACTGGGATTGGGCCCTTATACTGGTCTAAAATACGTGAAATTTCTTGATCCGAATCATGATTTTTTACCTGTATCCAAAAGCGTTCAGCAACTGCTTCTCTTATTTCTTGTGCAATCATTTGCAGACGACCATCACGTGACTGGATTTTTCCTTTTATATAGTAGAAGGCTCCCTCTTTTACTTCCTGCCCAACCTGTCGATATAAGTCTGAAAAGAGAGTGACGTCCAATTTTTTCTTACTGTCATCTACCTGTAAAAAGGCCATGTTTTCGCCCTTTTTAGTACGAATTACTTTTATTTTCTGAACTTCAACCAAGATAATAGCATAGCTATTTTCTGACAAATTCCCAATTGGGGTAATCGGGTAAATAGCCTTACTTGCAATAGCTTGTAGGGGGTGTTTGCTGACACCTATCCCTAAAAGCTCTTGTTCCATATAGAATTTTTCTTGTTCCGTCCAATCTTCCGATTCCTGCCAGCTATAAATGGTACCCCCGAACAAACTTCCTAACTCTTTTACAAATTCAAATAGATTAACTAAATTATTGAATACTTTTTGACGATTTATTTCAAATGAATCGAAAAGACCAACTTTTACCAAAGGTTCTAGCAGAGGAAGTTTCAGATAATTCTCAGGTAATTTAGCTATAAAATCTTCAATGTTAGAATAGGGTCTGTTTTCAAGAATCCATAGAGCCAGATCATTGCTGACTCCCTTAATCGATTTCAATCCTAGATAGATAGCCTTATTGTCAATTTTATCGTGATAGGGAATGGTGTTGATGGACAGAGGTGCTACTTCAAAGCCTGCTTCGAGGGCATCAATTAAGTAATCACTGTTGGAAGAATTCAACATGACCTGATAAAAAATGGCTGGATAATGCGTTTTGAAATAAGCCAACTGGAAGGCCAAGGCTGAGTAGGCATAGGCGTGAGATCGATTAAAACCATAACCTGCAAACTTCTCCATGACATCAAAAACCTGCTCTGCTTTTTCCACAGTATGACCAGCTTCTAATGAACCTTGAATAAAGGAAGCCCTCATCTCATGCATGGCAGAGGCATCCTTTTTCCCCATAGCTCGGCGCAAAATATCGGCTTTCCCAAGACTAAATCCAGCAAAACGCTGGGCAACCTGCATAACCTGCTCCTGATAGAGCATAATTCCGTAGGTTGGAGCCAAAATATCCTCCAGTACTGGATCCAGAACAGTCACTTCTTCCTGCCCATGCTTTCTTGCCACAAAATTATTGATGTAGTCACTAGCACCTGGCCGATTTAGGGAAGTAGTTGCTACGACATCTTCAAAACAGACTGGCTGCACACGCTTGAGCAGGCGAATAGCTCCAGGTTGCTCAAATTGAAAGATACCTTTTGTATTACCAGAGGCAAAAAGAGCTAGCGTTTCTTTGTCTTCCAAATCTATTTCCTCAATTTTAAGGTGAATACCTTCTGTTTCAACAAGCAACTCTTGCATTTTCTGGACAAAGGTCAAATTTCTTAGTCCCAGAAAGTCCATCTTCAAAAGTCCGCTAGCCTCAACTCCATGAGCATCATACTGAGTCAGTGGAATTTCATCACCATGCTTTAGAGGGATGTAGTTGGTCAAATCTTGGTCACTAATCACAACACCAGCCGCATGGACAGAAGTTTGTCTTGGATAGCCCTCAATCTTGCAAGCAATTTCAAAGGCTTTTTGGTATTCTAACTTACTATTGATTTGCTGACGAAACTGGAGATTGCCCTCATAGGCCGACTTAAGATTGTCACGAAAACTAATTTTCTTGGTAATTGCAGATAATTCATACTCTGGCACACCAAAGCGCTTCAAGACATCTCGCAAAGCTTGTTTGGCACCAAAGGTTGAAAAAGTAACGATTTGAGCCGCATGTTTACTGCCGTATTTATTGCCAACATATCTGATAAAATCTGGACGATAAATATCAGGAATATCGATATCAATATCAGGCATGGTATAGCGTTCACGATTGAGAAAGCGTTCAAAAATCAGATTTTTCTCTACTGGGTCAATCCCTGTAATATCTAAGGCATAAGAAACCAAGCTACCAACTGCAGAACCCCGTCCCATACCCATATAATAACCATTCGAACGTCCAAAACGCAGCAAATCCCAAACAACCAAGAAATAATCGTCAAAGCCCATATCATGAATAACAGCCAATTCTTGGTCTAGACGGTCTTGATATTCTTTACTAGTCAATCCCTTCTGAGCAAGCCCAAGCTCAGCGCGTTCTCTCAACTCTTCTACTGCTGGTCTAGCTGGGTTAAAACGAGGCAGTTTCAGACTCGTATCCAAGTCGTAAGAAATGCCTGAAATCAGCTTTTCTAAATTGTCTAAGGCTTGAGGAAAACGTTCTTGGAATAATTTCTCTAAAGAACTTGCTGATATAAGGACATCTTGTCGTGAGCGCAAGGGAACTTCTCTGAGCGGTAGGTTTTCTTTAATCGCTGTTAAAACTTGAAGAACTTCTCTATCCCTGCTTTCAAAAGCGTTGACCCGATAAAGAGGCAAAATAGGATGATGAAATTCGCTTGTCAGTGTTTCTGGATAAACTCCAATATAGTAATCACAGCCTAGATTTAGCGACTCAATCTCTTCAAAATAAGGCACAATTACCGCAATATCCTCCAGGTACTGGGACAGGACTGACCAAGTTTTCTCCCCCTGCATCTTGGCTGTTGAAAGTTTCATCAACTGCTGATAACCCACACTAGATAGAGCTAAAAAACGCAGATTCACTTCCTGCTCATCCACTAAAAGAGTCATTTCAAGCCCTAATAAAGGATGAATGCCATATTTTTTTGTAACCTCTAGAAAGTCGAAAGCCCCATAAAGATTGTCAATATCCATCATAGCCAGATGAGTATAGCCATAGTCTTTTGCTGCTCTCACATACTTGGCTATCGAAATGACGCTCTCCATAAAACTATAGACTGTTTTTGTATCTAGTTGTGCGATCAATTTATACTTCTCCTCTATCCTTCTCACTATATTATACCATTTTCACCTATAAAAGGCTGCTCTTGAGAAAAATTTCATCAGCTTACTAATTTACTTTCTATTCATTTGTATTTTTGTCATCATTTTTATATTTATACTATATTATATACAAAATAGACAACATATAATATAACTCTTCTAGAATTTTTATATTATACCTATTATGTCTATTATTACACTGTTCTCTATATTGAATTTAGCACTTTATTCATTTTTATTGGATTATTTCCTTTTACAGTTAACAATTCCCTTTCTGCTTTTTTTTTGATATAATAACCTTAACTATCATTCTATATGGAGGTTCTATGCGTTTTAATCAATATAGTTATGTCACTTTCCCAAAAGAAAATATCTTATCTGAACTAAAAAAATGTGGCTTTAATTTACAAAACACAGCCAATCCCAAGGAATTACTGGAAACTTTTTTACGTCGCTTATTTTTTACTTATGAGAACACCGACTATCCACTCTCCTGCTTAGCTATAGATAAAGAAACTAACATATTAACTTTTTTTAAATCTGACAAAGACTTGACAGCAGCTATTTTTTATACTGTCGCCTTTCAACTTTTAGGCTTTTCTTATTTGATTGACTTCGAAGACAGTGAAGCTTTTCGTAAAGAGACTGGATTTCCTATTGTATACGGTGACTTGATTGAAAATCTCTATCAGTTACTCAATACTCGCACCAAAAAGGGGAATACCCTGATTGATCAGCTGGTAAGCGACGGTCTTATCCCTGAGGATAATGGCTATCACTACTTTAACGGCAAGAGTTTGGCTACTTTTTCTAGCCATGATGTCATTCGTGAAGTCGTTTACGTTGAGTCTCGTGTCGATACTGACCAAAAAGGCTTACCAGATCTAGTCAAGGTCAGCATTATTCGTCCTCGTTATGATGGACAAATCCCTGCTATCATGACAGCCAGCCCTTATCATCAGGGAACAAATGACAAGGCAAGCGATAAGGCTCTCTACAAGATGGAGGGCGAGCTTGAGGTTAAACCTGCTCATAAGATTGAACTAGAGGAACCTCAACTCAATCTCGTCCAACCTCAAGGCCAAGCTGAGCTTGTGTCAGAAGCTGAGGAAAAGCTAAGTCACATCAACTCTAGCTATACACTCAACGACTACTTCCTCCCACGAGGTTTTGCCAATCTCTATGTTTCAGGTGTTGGTACCAAAGACTCTACTGGTTTCATGACTAACGGAGACTATCAGCAAATCGAGGCTTATAAAAATGTCATCGATTGGCTTAATGGTCGTTGCCGTGCCTTCACTGACCACACGCGCCAACGTCAAGTCAAGGCTGACTGGTCAAACGGAAAAGTAGCTACAACTGGACTTTCTTATCTAGGTACCATGTCCAATGGGCTTGCGACTACAGGCGTCGATGGTTTAGAGGTTATCATTGCTGAGGCTGGCATTTCTTCATGGTACAACTACTACCGTGAAAACGGTCTGGTAACTAGTCCAGGCGGTTATCCCGGTGAGGACTTTGACTCCCTTGCTGAGTTAACCTATTCTCGTAATCTCTTGGCTGGCGACTATATCCGTGGCAATGAAGCTCACCAAGCTGACTTAGAAAAAGTGAAAGCTCAGCTAGACCGAAAAACTGGGGACTATAACCAGTTTTGGCATGACCGGAACTATCTACTCAATGCTGATAAAGTAAAGGCAGAGGTTGTCTTTACCCATGGTTCTCAGGATTGGAATGTTAAACCACTTCATGTTTACCAGATGTTCCACACTCTTCCTGCACATATCAACAAGCATCTCTTTTTCCATAATGGCGCCCATGTTTATATGAACAATTGGCAATCAATTGACTTCCGTGAATCCATGAATGCCTTATTGACTAAAAAATTACTGGGACAAGATACAGATTTTCAACTTCCTACTGTCATTTGGCAGGACAATACAGCCCCTCAGACTTGGTTATCACTTGATACCTTCGGTGAGCAAGAAAACTTCGAAACCTTCGCACTTGGTCAAGAAGAGCAAGCTATTCAAAACCAGTACCCAGATGAGGATTTTGAGCGCTATGGTAAGACCTACCAGACCTTCAATACAGAACTCTATCAAGGAAAAGCCAATCAGATTACTATTGACCTTCCTGTGACCAAAGATCTTCACTTGAACGGTCGACCTCAACTCAATCTTCGTATCAAATCCAGCACAAACAAGGGGCTCTTATCTGCTCAACTACTGGAACTTGGACAAAAGAAATACCTACAACCTTATCCAGCTGTTTTAAGTGCTAGAACCATTGATAATGGACGCTACCACATGTTGGAAAATCTCTGTGAACTGCCATTTAGAGCAGATGCACAACGAGTCGTGACAAAAGGCTACCTCAATTTACAAAATAGAAATGATTTACTGTTAGTAGAGGATATTACTGCAGATGAATGGATGGATGTACAATTTGAACTACAACCTACTATTTACAAGCTAAAAGAAGAAGATACTCTTCGTTTAGTCCTCTATACTACTGACTTTGAAATCACCATACGTGACAATACTGACTACCACCTGACTGTCGACCTCTCTCAGTCCACACTTACCATACCTCACTAAAAAAGGAGTTACATTATTATGAATAAATCTGAACACCGCCACCAACTCATACGCGCTCTTGTCGCAAAAAACAAGATTCATACACAGGCTGAATTGCAGTCCCTCCTGGCCGATAACGACATTCAAGTAACCCAGGCAACGCTCTCACGTGACATCAAAAATATGAACCTATCAAAAGTCCGCGAAGAGGATAACGCTTATTATGTTCTTAACAATGGTTCCATCTCAAAATGGGAAAAACGTCTCGAACTCTACATGGAAGACGCCCTTGTCTTGATGCGCCCAGTTCAACACCAAGTTCTACTAAAAACTCTTCCTGGACTGGCTCAATCCTTTGGTTCTATCATTGATGCTTTGAGCTTCCCTGACGCTATCGCTACTCTCTGTGGCGATGATGTCTGTCTCGTCATCTGCGAAGATGCAGAAGCTGCTCAAAAATGCTTTGAAGAATTGAAAAAATTCGCTCCACCATTTTTCTTTGAAGAATAACAAAAT
>NZ_AFQV01000013.1 GCF_000220085.1 Streptococcus mitis SK1080
GGTAATTCCATATGTGCCAGGTTATACACCTAAGACACCAGATGGAAATCCATTAGTACCAGTAGATCCAGAACATCCAGAAAATGGATACAAGGTACCACCAGTACCAACAACACCTGGAACAAACACAGATATTACGTATGTGGCAGATCCACAAAAAGCTGTAGTGAAAGTATTCAATACAACAACAGGAAAAGAGGTAGAATTACCAGCTGAGAAAGTAAGTATTGATAATGGAACAACAGATTCAGCAATTCCAACTGATTCAGTAACAGCTAAGATTGCAGACTTAGAAAAACGTGGATATGTAGTTGAGAATAAAGATTTATTAAATAATCAAAAATTCGATAATCAGAAAGATTCAGAAACTGGAGATCCAACACAAGTCTTCAACTTGAAAGTACATGAAAAAGTGGTAGAAGTAACAGAACCACCAACACCAAATACACCGGTGGATCCAAATGTACCAGTAGAGCCAAATAAACCTGTTGACCCAACAGTACCAAAATGGCCAGCAGAAGGACTAAAAGAATCTGATCTTAAAAAAGAAGTAACAAGAACAATTACTTACGTTAAGAAAGAAACTCCAAACGGAGAAGAAGTAGCAAGTGGAAAAGACCCAGTAACACAAACAGCCCACTTCACTAGAAAAGCAAGCTATAACGTAGTTACAGGAGCAATCACATACGGAAATTGGGAAAGTACGGATAAAGAATTAGCAAAAGTAGACACACCTACATTAACAGGCTATGTAGCAGACAAAGCTTCAGTAGATAAAGTGGAAACAAATGCAGATTCAACAGGATTAGATCAAAAAGTAGTTTATACTAAGTTAGGATCATGGGTACCAAGATTACCAGAAGGTGTAAAACCACCGACAGGAACAGATATGACACCAAAACCATATCCAAACCATCCAACAGATCCAACAACACCTGGAACACCAGTATATCCTGAACCAGGACAACCAATCACTCCTGGAACACCGGTAATTCCATATGTGCCAGGTTATACACCTAAGACACCAGATGGAAATCCATTAGTACCAGTAGATCCAGAACATCCAGAAAATGGATACAAGGTACCACCAGTACCAACAACACCTGGGACAAACACAGATATTACGTATGTGGCAGATCCACAAAAAGCTGTAGTGAAAGTATTCAATACAACAACAGGAAAAGAGGTAGAATTACCAGCTGAGAAAGTAAGTATTGATAATGGAACAACAGATTCAGCAATTCCAACTGATTCAGTAACAGCTAAGATTGCAGACTTAGAAAAACGTGGATATGTAGTTGAGAATAAAGATTTATTAAATAATCAAAAATTCGATAATCAGAAAGATTCAGAAACTGGAGATCCAACACAAGTCTTCAACTTGAAAGTACATGAAAAAGTGGTAGAAGTAACAGAACCACCAACACCAAATACACCGGTGGATCCAAATGTACCAGTAGAGCCAAATAAACCTGTTGACCCAACAGTACCAAAATGGCCAGCAGAAGGACTAAAAGAATCTGATCTTAAAAAAGAAGTAACAAGAACAATTACTTATGTTAAGAAAGAAACTGCAGATGGAAAAGAAGAGCCAAGTGGAAAAGACCCAGTAACACAAACAGCTCATTTCACAAGAAAAGCAAGCTATAATGTAGTTACAGGAACAATCACATACGGAAAATGGGAAAGTACGGATAAAACTCTAGAAGCTGTACCGACAGAAAAATTAGATGGATATGTAGCAAACGTACCTTCAGTAGAAGAAGTAGAAACTAATGTAAATTCAACTAATTTAGATCGCAAAGTAGTTTATACTAAGTTAGGATCATGGGTACCAAAAGTGCCTGGTGTAGAAACACCAACGCCACTACCATATCCAAACCATCCAACAGATCCAACGAAGCCTGGAGATCCAACGGATCCAAATGTACCAGTAATTCCATACGTACCGGGATACACACCGAAGATTGGGGAAACACCGTTACAACCGAAAGTGCCAAATGATCCAACACAAGGATACATTCCACCAGCGGTGCCAACAGAACCTGGAACAAACACAGATATTACGTACGTGGCAGATCCACAAAAAGCTGTAGTGAAAGTATTCAATACAACAACAGGAACAGAGGTAGAATTACCAACTGAGAAAGTAAGTATTGATAACGGAACAACGGATTCAGCAATTCCAACTGATTCAGTAACAGCCAAGATTGCAGACTTAGAAAAACGTGGATATGTAGTTGAAAATAAAGACTTATTAAATAATCAAAAATTTGATAACGAAAAAGATCCAACAGATGGAGATCCAACACAAGTATTCAAATTAAAAGTACATGAAAAAGTTGTGACAGTAACAGAGCCAAAAAATCCAAATGATCCAGTAGATCCAGATAAACCAGAAGGACCAAAATGGCCAACAGAAGGCTTAGCAAAATCTGACTTAGAAAAAGAAGTAACAAGAACAATTACTTACGTTAAGAAAGAAACTGCGGATGGACCAGAAATAGCGGATGCGAAACCAACTAAGAAACAAACAGCGCACTTCAAACGTAGTGCAACATACAACTTAGTAACAAAAGTAGTAACGCCAGGAGAATGGACAAGTACGGATAAAACGCTAGAAGCTGTTCCGACAGAAAAATTAGATGGATATGTAGCAAACGTATCTTCAGTAGAAGAAGTAGAAACTAATGTAAATTCAACTAATTTAGATCGTAAAGTAGTTTATACTAAGTTAGGATCATGGATACCAAAAGTGCCAGGTGTAGAAACACCAACGCCACTACCATATCCAAACAATCCAACAGACCCAACTAAGCCTGGAGATCCAACGGATCCTACTACACCAAATGTACCAGTGATTCCATATGTGCCAGGTTATACACCTAAGACACCAGATGGAAATCCATTAGTACCAAAAGTGCCAAATGATCCAACACAAGGATACATTCCACCAGTACCAACAGAACCTGGTCAGGATACACCGATTGAGTATGTAAAAGTTCCAAATACGCCTAGTCCGGAAGAACCGGTAAAACCAACTCCAGAAAGTAATCATATTACAATCTGGGTGGATGAAAACGGTAAGCCATTGAAACCAGAAAAACCTGGAACTCATGAACCAGGAAATATTCCTGGATACAGATATATTACAACTGTAACGAAGGATGGTGTTACAATTCATAAATTTGAAAAGATAACACCAGTAGATCCTAATAATCCTGTTCCACAGAAACCGACCACACCGATTCCAACTCCACAAGATCCGACTATTCCAACACCAGAAAGTCAAATTCCAACTCCAAACACTCCAGAAGCAAATACTCCGACTTCTGAGACAAATAGAAGAGAGGAATTGCCAAACACAGGTACAGAAGCTAATGCTACCTTGGCTAGCGCTGGTATCATGACCTTGTTAGCTGGTCTAGGACTAGGATTCTTCAAGAAAAAAGAAGATGAAAAATAAAGCTCTTTATCAACTGTAGCAGGTTGAGAAAAGCTAAGATTAAGAAGAGGCTGAGAAAAAGCCTCTCAAATCAGAAAAACGCATAGTATCAGGTATTGAAAAACTTGAGACTATGCGTTTTATTGTGGGAAGATTTACTTCATTTTCTCCAGAAGTTGAGTTTTGGCCCAGTCTCTTTAAATTATATGTTATCTTAAATTCAGAATAGAACATTATAACTTATAAAACATTGCTAGAAATTGATTCGACTTTACTATCCTATTTGTTCAGAGTTTATTTCATTTTGCTATAAAGTTTGAGATTTCTTTTATTTTTTCTACTCTTTTTCCGAATAAATAGATAGAAGCATCAAATCTAGTAAATTAGATTAAAAAATGTGCTATAATGAAAGGAGAGCAAACATGACTGTACGTCATCCGGGCATCAGCCCAACCAATGACTTGGTTGCTAAGAAAATTTTCAGCAATCCAGAAATCACTTGTCAATTTATTCGCGATATGCTGGACTTGCCAGCCAAAAATGTGACCATTTTGGAGGGGAGCAATATTCATGTACTACCTTCCCTGCCTTATTCAGCCCAAGATTTCTATACCAGTATAGACGTCTTGGCGGAGTTGGATAACGGCACTCAAGTAATTATTGAGATTCAGGTACATCATCAGAATTTTTTCATCAATCGCCTGTGGGCTTACTTGTGCAGTCAGGTCAATCAAAACCTAGAAAAAATTCGCCAGCGAGAAGGTGATACCCACCAGAGTTACAAGCATATCGCACCTGTTTACGCAATAGCCATTGTGGATAGTAATTATTTCCAAGATGATCTAGCTTTCCACAGTTTTAGCATGCGCGAGGACACGACAGGTGAGGTTTTAACCATTATCAACAATGGTCAAGAAAACCATCTGGTCAAGATGGCATTCTTAGAATTAAAAAAATATAGGGAAACCAGCAAAGATAGTATTCGCAAACCGTGGTTGGAGTTTTTTGGGAACAAACCCTTTACCCAGCAACCTGAGCGAGCCATCAGCCAGGCAGACCAACTGCTGGACTATAAAAGCTGGTCCGAGGAGGACAGGAAAATGTTTAGTCAATTACGTATGCGCGAAGAACAAGCCTTGTTAGCGCAGGACTATGCCTTGGAAACAGCTAGAGCGGAAGGTATTGAACAAGGGTTGGAACGAGGACGAGCGGAAGGCATTGAAGAGGGATTAAAAGTAGGTCTAGTAAATCTCGTTCGCCAAGGTCTGCTGCCATCTGAGGTAGCTAGTCAGCAGTTGGGTATGTCAGTATCTGAGTTTGAGGCACTGTTGAGAGACCATCACAAATAAGAACTAAAAAATACAGAGAAACCAGCAAAGACGAGGTTCGCAAACCGTGGTTAGAGTTTTTCGGGAACAAACCCTTTACCCAGCAACCTGAGCGAGCCATCAGCCAAGCAGATCAACTGCTGGACTATAAAAGCTGGTCCGAGGAGGACAGGAAAATGTTTAGCCAACTACGTATGCGTGAAGAACAAGCCTTGTTAGCACAGGATTATGCCTTGGAAACAGCTAGAGCGGAGGGGGTTGAACAAGGACTGGAGCGTGGTCTTGAACGAGGACGAGCGGAAGGCATTGAAGAGGGATTAAAAGTAGGTCTAGTAAATCTCGTTCGCCAAGGTCTGCTGCCATCTGAGGTAGCTAGTCAGCAGTTGGGTATGACAGTGGAAGAGTTTGAGGCACTCTTGTGAACGAGTGAAAATATTTTACCAGCTATTTTGCAAAATAAATAGAGTTTCTAATCCAAATATTTTTGAATACCAAGCATAAGCAGAGCCGATTTTTCTAGGATATTTGGGTTAAGACTTACGATTATCTTGAATGCCTTAGGGAAACATGCTATACTACTTGTATGATTATTTTACAAGCTAATAAAATTGAACGTTCTTTTGCAGGAGAGGTTCTTTTCGATAATATCAACCTGCAAGTTGATGAACGAGATCGGATTGCCCTTGTTGGGAAAAATGGTGCAGGTAAGTCTACTCTTTTGAAGATTTTAGTTGGAGAAGAGGAGCCAACTAGTGGAGAAATCAATAAGAAAAAAGATATTTCTCTGTCTTACCTAGCTCAAGATAGTCGTTTTGAGTCTGAAAATACCATCTATGATGAGATGCTTCATGTCTTTGATGACTTGCGTCGGACTGAGAAACAACTTCGTCAGATGGAGCTGGAGATGGGTGAAAAGTCTGGTGAGGATTTGGATAAACTGATGTCAGATTACGATCGCTTATCTGAGAATTTTCGCCAAGCAGGCGGCTTTACCTATGAAGCTGATATTCGAGCGATTTTAAATGGATTCAAGTTTGACGAATCTATGTGGCAGATGAAAATTGCCGAGCTTTCGGGTGGTCAAAATACTCGTTTGGCTCTAGCTAAAATGCTCCTTGAAAAGCCTAATCTCTTGGTTTTGGACGAGCCAACCAACCACTTGGATATTGAAACTATTGCTTGGCTGGAGAATTATTTGGTAAACTATAGTGGTGCCCTCATTATTGTTAGCCACGACCGTTATTTCTTGGACAAGGTTGCGACAATTACGCTAGATTTGACCAAGCATTCTTTGGATCGCTATGTGGGTAATTACTCTCGTTTTGTTGAGTTGAAAGAGCAAAAGCTAGCTACTGAGGCAAAAAACTATGAAAAGCAGCAGAAGGAAATCGCTGCTCTGGAAGACTTTGTCAACCGCAATCTAGTCCGAGCTTCAACGACCAAACGTGCCCAATCTCGTCGTAAACAACTGGAAAAAATGGAGCGTTTGGACAAGCCGGAAGCTGGTAAGAAATCTGCCAACATGACCTTCCAGTCTGAGAAAATGTCGGGCAATGTTGTCCTGACTGTTGAAAATGCGGCTATTGGCTATGATGGGGAAATATTGTCAGAGCCTATCAATCTGGATCTTCGTAAGATGAATGCTGTCGCTATTGTTGGACCAAATGGTATTGGGAAATCAACCTTTATCAAGTCTATAGTAGACCAGATTCCTTTTATCAAGGGTGAAAAGCGATTTGGCGCTAATGTTGAGGTTGGCTACTATGATCAGACTCAAAGCAAGCTAACACCAAGTAATACGGTACTGGATGAACTCTGGAATGATTTTAAATTGACACCGGAAGTTGAAATCCGTAACCGCCTAGGTGCTTTCCTTTTTTCTGGAGATGATGTCAAAAAATCAGTCGGCATGCTGTCTGGTGGCGAAAAAGCTCGCTTACTTTTGGCTAAATTGTCCATGGAAAACAACAACTTCTTGATTCTGGATGAGCCAACCAACCATTTGGATATTGATAGCAAGGAAGTGTTGGAAAATGCTTTGATCGACTTTGATGGAACTCTTCTATTTGTCAGCCACGACCGTTACTTTATCAATCGTGTGGCCACTCATGTACTGGAATTGTCAGAGAATGGCTCGACTCTTTACTTGGGAGATTACGACTACTATGTTGAGAAGAAAGCAGAAGTAGAAATGACTCAGGCTGAGGAAGCTTCAACTAGCAATCAAACAAAAGAAGCAAGCCTAGTTAATGACTATCAAGCTCAGAAAGAAAGTCAAAAAGAAGTTCGCAAACTCATGCGACAAATCGAAAGTCTAGAAGCTGAAATTGAAGAGCTAGAAAGTCAAAGTCAAGCCATTTCTGAACAAATGTTGGAAACAAATGATGCCAGCAAACTGATGGAATTGCAGGCTGAACTGGACAAAATCAGCCATCGTCAGGAAGAAGCCATGCTTGAGTGGGAAGAATTATCAGAGCAGGTGTAAAATGGAACATCTTGGAAAAGTATTTCGTGAATTTCGAACAAGTGGCAATTATTCCTTAAAGGAGGCAGCAGGTGAGTCCTGTTCAACCTCTCAGTTATCTCGCTTTGAGCTTGGGGAGTCTGACCTAGCAGTCTCACGGTTCTTTGAGATTTTGGATAATATTCATGTGACCATCGAAAATTTCATGGATAAGGCTAGGAATTTTCACAATCATGAACATGTTGCCATGATGGGACAAATTGTGCCTCTTTACTATTCAAATGATATTGCAGGTTTTCAAAAGCTTCAAGAAGAACAACTTGAAAAGGCTAAGAGTTCGACAAATCCCCTCTATTTTGAGCTGAACTGGATTTTGCTACAGGGTCTGATTTGTCAAAGAGATTCGAGTTATCATATGGAGCAGGATGATTTGGATAAGGTAGCAGATTATCTCTTTAAAACGGAAGAATGGACCATGTATGAGTTGATTCTTTTCGGTAACCTCTATAGTTTCTACGATGTGGACTATGTCACTCGGATTGGTAGAGAAGTTATGGAGAGGGAAGAATTTTACCAAGAGATTGGTCGCCATAAGAGATTGGTGTTGATTTTGGCCCTCAATTGTTACCAGCATTGTTTAGAGCATCTTTCTTTTGACAATGCAAGCTATTTTGAGACTTATACAGAGAAGATTATTGGTAAAGGTATTAAGCTTTATGAGCGTAATGTTTTCCATTATTTAAAAGGTTTTGCCTTATATCAAAAAGGAAAGTGTAAAGAAGGTTGTAAGCAGATGCAAGAGGCCATGCATATTTTTGACGTGCTAGGTCTTCCAGAGCAAGTAGCCTACTACCAGGAACACTACGAAAAATTTATCAAAGGTTAATTTTCCCAAATAAGGGAAAAAGAAAAAAGCTCCTTTCGATTTTGATACAATAGTTTCAAAATTTGAGAGGAGTTTTATATGAATCGCTATGCAGTACAGTTGATTAGCCGTGGAGCTGTTAACAAGATAGGGAATATGCTCTATGATTATGGAAATAGTGTCTGGTTGGCTTCCATGGGGACTATCGGACAGACAGTTTTAGGAATGTATCAGATTTCTGAACTCGTCACATCTATTCTCGTAAATCCTTTTGGAGGAGTCATTTCAGACCGTTTTTCTCGTCGTAAGATTTTAATGGTGACAGACCTTGTTTGTGGGATTCTTTGTCTGGCTATTTCTTTCATAAGGAATGACAGCTGGATGATTGGAGCTTTGATTTTTGCCAACATTGTTCAGGCTATTGCTTTCGCATTTTCTCGTACAGCCAATAAAGCTATCATAACTGAAGTGGTGGAGAAAGATGAGATTGTGATCTATAACTCTCGCTTAGAGCTGGTTTTGCAGGTTGTAGGTGTTAGCTCTCCTGTTCTTTCCTTCCTTGTTTTACAGTTTGCAAGTCTCCATATGACGCTATTGCTAGACTCGCTGACTTTTTTCATTGCTTTTGTTCTAGTGGCTTTCCTTCCAAAAGAGGAAGCAAAAGTTCAAGAGAAAAAGGCTTTTACTGGGAGAGATATTTTTGTAGATATCAAGGATGGGTTACACTATATCTGGCATCAGCAAGAAATTTTCTTCCTTTTGCTGGTAGCTTCCAGCGTTAATTTCTTTTTTGCCGCTTTTGAATTTCTCCTCCCCTTTTCAAATCAGCTTTACGGGTCAGAAGGAGCCTATGCAAGTATTTTAACTATGGGGGCTATTGGTTCCATTGTGGGAGCTATTCTAGCTAGCAAAATTAAAGCTAATGTTTATAATCTTTTGATTTTACTGGCTTTGACAGGTGTCGGAGTTTTTATGATGGGACTACCACTTCCAAATTTTCTTTCCTTTTCTGGAAATTTAGTTTGTGAATTGTTTATGACGATTTTTAATATTCACTTTTTTACTCAAGTACAAACCAAGGTTGAGAGCGAATTTCTTGGGAGAGTACTAAGTACAATTTTTACCTTAGCTATTTTATTTATGCCTATTGCAAAAGGATTTATGACAGTCTTGCCAAGTGTACATCTCTCTTCTTTCCTGATAATTGGAAGTGGTGTTATCATCTTGTCTTGTATATCGTTTATTTATGTTCGAACTCATTTTGAAAAATTGATATAAGGTTGCTTGAGTTTTAAAAATAATTCCAATCTAAGTATTTTTTCCGCCCTTCTCGTTTGTGAGGAGGGCTTGTTTTATGGTAAAATGGTCTTATGAATAAAAGAATGAATGAGTTAGTCGCCTTGCTCAATCGCTATGCGACTGAGTACTATACCAGCGATAATCCGTCGGTTTCAGACAATGAGTATGATCGCCTTTACCGTGAGTTGGTCGAGTTAGAAACTGCCTATCCAGATCAAGTGTTAGCAGATAGTCCGACCCATCGTGTTGGTGGCAAGGTTTTAGATGGTTTTGAAAAATACAGTCATCAGTATCCTCTTTATAGTTTGCAGGATGCTTTTTCACGTGAGGAGCTTGAAGCTTTTGACGCGCGTGTTCGTAAGGAAGTGGCTCATCCGACCTATATTTGTGAGCTGAAAATCGATGGCTTATCTATCTCGCTGACTTATGAAAAGGGGATTTTAGTTGCTGGGGCAACGCGTGGAGATGGTTCTGTTGGGGAGAATATCACAGAAAATCTTAAGCGTGTTAAGGACATTCCATTGATCTTGCCAGAAGAACTAGATATCACCGTTCGTGGGGAATGTTACATGCCACGCGCTTCTTTTGACCAGGTCAACCAAGCTCGCCAAGAAAATGGAGAACCTGAATTTGCCAATCCTCGTAATGCGGCAGCAGGCACCCTGCGTCAGTTGGATACAGCAGTAGTTGCCAAGCGCAATCTTGCAACGTTTCTCTATCAAGAAGCCAGCCCTTCAACTCGTGACAGTCAAGAAAAGGTTTTGAAGCACTTAGAACAACTTGGTTTTGTAGTTAATCCTAAGCGAATTTTGGCTGAAAGCATGGATGAGATTTGGAATTTTATCCAAGAAGTAGGACAGGAACGAGACAATCTGCCCTATGATATCGATGGGGTGGTGATCAAGGTCAATGATCTAGCAGGCCAAGAAGAGCTTGGTTTTACCGTTAAGGCTCCAAAGTGGGCAGTAGCCTATAAGTTTCCTGCTGAGGAAAAAGAAGCTCAGCTCCTGTCAGTTGATTGGACAGTTGGCCGTACGGGTGTTGTGACTCCAACTGCCAATCTGACTCCCGTTCAGCTTGCTGGGACAACAGTTAGTCGTGCGACCCTGCACAATGTGGATTATATTGCTGAAAAAGATATCCGAAAAGATGATACGGTTATCGTCTATAAGGCCGGGGACATCATCCCTGCTGTTTTACGCGTGGTAGAGTCCAAACGGGTTTCTGAAGAGAAACTAGATATCCCTACAAACTGCCCAAGTTGTGACTCGGATTTGTTGCATTTTGAAGATGAAGTTGCCTTACGTTGTATCAATCCACGTTGCCCTGCCCAAATCATGGAAGGCTTGATTCACTTTGCCTCTCGAGATGCCATGAATATTACAGGTCTTGGTCCGTCGGTAGTCGAAAAACTCTTTGCTGCCAATTTAGTCAAGGATGTGGCGGATATTTACCGTTTGCGAGAAGACGATTTCCTCCTTTTAGAGGGGGTTAAGGAAAAGTCAGCTGCTAAACTGTATCAGGCCATCCAAGCATCTAAGGAAAACTCTGCTGAAAAACTCTTGTTTGGACTAGGGATTCGCCATGTCGGCAGTAAGGCTAGTCAGCTGTTACTTCAACATTTCCATTCAATTGAAAATCTGGCTCAGGCAGATCCAGAGGAAGTGGCGAGTATTGAAAGTTTGGGTGGTGTGATTGCCAACAGTCTTCAGACTTATTTTGCTACAGAAGGCTCTGAAATTCTCCTCAGAGAATTGAAAGAAACTGGGGTCAATCTGGACTATAAAGGACAGACGGTAGTAGCAGATGCAGCCTTGTCAGGTTTGACAGTGGTATTGACTGGAAAATTGGAACGGCTCAAGCGCTCAGAAGCTAAAAGCAAACTCGAAAGTCTGGGTGCCAAGGTGACAGGCAGTGTTTCTAAAAAGACCGACCTCGTCGTTGCAGGAGCAGATGCTGGAAGTAAACTTCAAAAAGCCCAAGAACTCGGTATTGAGGTTCGAGATGAAGCTTGGCTAGAAAGTCTGTAATGATCGTTTAAAAACAGAGTTTAGATAGAATGACAATGTTTGTTAATCGGGACAAAATTAGTCAAAAATTTATTAATAAAACAGAAATAAATTAAAAAAGGAAAAATAAAAATGTATACCTACCCTATGCGCATTCATTACCATCGCAAGAATGGTGAATATGACACTTGCTCTTTTGTAAAAAGCCATGACCAGCGAATTGATTTAC
Organism: Streptococcus mitis SK1080; assembly: GCF_000220085.1. Classification (GTDB taxonomy): domain Bacteria; phylum Bacillota; class Bacilli; order Lactobacillales; family Streptococcaceae; genus Streptococcus; species Streptococcus mitis_K. The sequence continues at coordinate 11,640 of NZ_AFQV01000013.1, forward strand.
TAACTTACCAAGAAGATTATTTTGGTGCCTTATTTAGTTTTGAACACCCAAGTTCTCATGCCTTAGAAAGCTTGAATTTTGTGGTTCATACAGGACAAACCAGTAAAGAGTATGCTATCCGTTTTAATCACTATCCTCTCTTAACGGAGGTCTGGATTTTGGAAGGGGATGATAGAATTTATTACTCTGAAAATCCTGCTATTGCCAGTCCTTTCTATAAAAATCAAAATCCTTTTGCCTTTGATAAGGCCATTAACAGTGCTAGTTTTGACCACCACTGGGGCTACCAAGGTGAATTGGGGTGCCATGTAGAGGACAATCAGGCTCATTTTTCCCTTTGGTCACCAACAGCGACAGCAGTGCAGGTTGTGGTTTATGAATCAGCTGCTAATGATGCCTCTGTTTGGAAAACTTTTGATATGGAGAGAGGCAATCGTTACTCTTATAACCATAAGGACAATACTATTGGTGTCTGGAGTTTGGATGTTGAGGAAGATTTGACTGGTAAGGCTTATCAGTATCAAGTCCAATTCCCTCATCACCAAACACTGACACGTGATCCTTACACCATTGCGACCAGTCCTGATGGCAAACGTTCTGCTATTCTGAGCCATGCAGAAAAACAAGTCGAAAACTTCGAGGTTAAGCACGGTTCTGAGGCTACTTGGCGTTTGGAAAATCCATGTAAGGCAGTTATTTGTGAAATGCATATTCGTGATTTGACCCAATCACCGACATCAGGTGTAGATGAACATCTTCGAGGAACGTTCTTGGGTGCTGCTCAGACTGAAACAGTTAACCAGTACGGTCAGTCAACTGCTTTTGATCACATCAAGAAGTTGGGCTACAATTATGTTCAGTTGCAACCAATTGCAGACCGTCACAAAGAATACGATGAGGATGGGAATGTAACCTACAACTGGGGTTATGATCCACAAAACTATAACGCACCAGAAACTAGTTTTTCAACTAATCCAGATGATCCAGCTCAGGCCATTCGCGATTTGAAGACCATGGTTCAAGCTTACCACGATGCGGGTATTGGTGTTATTATGGATGTGGTCTATAACCATACCTTCTCAGTTGTTGATGCACCTTTCCAAACAACAGTCCCTGATTACTATTATCGCATGAATCCAGACGGTACCTTCCAGAATGGAACGGGTGTTGGAAATGAAACAGCCAGTGAACACGAAATGTTTCGCAAGTATATGATTGATTCTCTTCTATACTGGGTGCAGGAATACAATATTGACGGCTTCCGTTTTGACTTGATGGGGATTCATGATGTCAAGACCATGCAGATGATTCGTCAGAGTTTGGATGAAATCGATCCTAACATTATCCTCTATGGAGAAGGATGGGATATGGGAACAGGTCTTGCCCCTTATGATAAGGCTAAGAAAGACAACGCCTACGAAATGCCAAATATTGGTTTCTTTAATGACAATCAGCGTGATGCTGTCAAAGGTGGAGAAGTTTATGGTGCTATCAAGTCAGGTTTTGTCAGTGGTGCTGCGACAGAGCCAATTCTAGCTAAAGCAATCCTAGGAAGTCGTGAATTAGGAACCTATACACATCCAAATCAGGTGCTTAACTATGTAGAAGCCCATGACAATTACAATCTTCACGATTTATTGGCAACCCTTCATCCAGACCAAAGTTCAGAACAAATCATGCGCAAGGTTGAGACAGCCACAGCTATGAACCTACTCATGCAAGGGATGGCCTTTATGGAAATCGGTCAAGAATTTGGTCGTACCAAACTGGTTGCGACTGGTGAGAATGGTGAGTTGACCCATGATGATAGAGAGCGTGCGATGAATAGCTATAATGCTCCTGACAGTGTGAACCAAGTCAACTGGGATTTGATCAATGAGCGTCAAGATAGTATTGAGTTTATCCGTCAAGTCATCCGATTGAAGACAAAAACTGGTGCCTTTTCTTACTCTAGCTATGATGAAATTTACCATCATGTCTTTGTGCATTCTGCGATTGAACATAGCGGCTGCCTTATCTATGAAGTTCACGGCAAAGAACATCTCTTGGTGGTTGTGAATGCTAAATCAGAACCCTATCCATTTGAAAATGCAGGAAATTTAGCTATGTTGGTAACCAACAGTCGCTCAAAAGAAGACAATGTGTTAGATGATATTAGTCTAGCCGTCTTGAGTGTTTTATAAAGACCATCTATCTCGCTATTCTAACACATCATTGGAAGTGAACGAATAGAAAGAACTTAGCTGATAACTCACTTGTATAGAAAATTTGATAAATATTTTCATCAAACGTGTAAAATCAGGAAATTGTTTTCCTGGTTTTATTTTTTGCTATAAAAAAATAATATTGGTAGCAAAAATACGAACTTTTTGGTATTATAGTAGAGAAAAGAAAGGCGTTTTCACATTTTTTTGAAAAAACATTGATTTACAAGTGGACACATCAGTGAATTTGTTGAAGATTTTCAAAAGAATTTTTACTAAATATAGTAATTCACTTGAATCTTCTCTAAAAAGGTAGTATAATAAAAACATAGAAAACGCTTACAGAAAAGAGGGGGTATTATGGATAAAAGAGAAGCTTTGCGCACCTTTATGACAGGAGAGAATTTTCACCTTCAGCATTATCTAGGAGCACATAGGGAAGAGCTAAATGGAGAGTATGGTTATACTTTCCGTGTTTGGGCACCTAATGCTCAGGCTGTTCACTTGGTTGGTGATTTTACCAACTGGATTGAGGGTCAGATTCCAATGGTAAGAAATGACTTTGGGGTCTGGGAAGTCTTTACCAATATGGCTCAAGAAGGGCATATTTACAAATATCATGTCACACGTCAAAATGGTCATCAACTGATGAAGATTGACCCTTTTGCTGTCAGATATGAGGCGCGTCCAGGAACAGGGGCAATCGTAACAGAGCTTCCTGAGAAGAAATGGAGGGATGGACTTTGGCTGGCACGAAGAAAACGTTGGGGCTTTGCTGAACGTCCGGTCAATATCTATGAAGTTCACGCTGGGTCATGGAAAAGAAATCCTGATGGTAGTCCTTATAGTTTTGCCCAGCTCAAGGATGAACTCATTCCTTATCTCGTTGAAATGAACTATACTCATATTGAGTTTATGCCCTTGATGTCCCACCCTTTGGGCTTGAGTTGGGGGTATCAGCTTATGGGTTACTTCGCTTTAGAGCATGCCTATGGCCGACCAGAGGAGTTTCAAGATTTTGTCGAGGAGTGTCATATCCATAATATTGGGGTTATCGTAGACTGGGTACCTGGTCACTTTACCATCAATGATGATGCCTTAGCCTATTATGACGGGACACCGACTTTTGAGTACCAAGACCATAATAAGGCTCATAACTATGGTTGGGGCGCTCTCAATTTTGACCTTGGAAAAAATGAAGTCCAGTCCTTCTTGATTTCTTGTATTAAGCATTGGATCGATGTCTATCATTTGGATGGTATTCGTGTGGATGCAGTTAGCAACATGCTCTATTTGGACTATGATGATGCTCCATGGACACCTAATAAAGATGGGGGAAATCTCAACTATGAAGGTTATTATTTCCTTCAACGCTTGAATGACATTATTAAGTTAGAATATCCAGATGTGATGATGATTGCAGAAGAAAGTTCGTCTGCAACCAAGATTACGGGAATGAAAGAGCTTGGTGGTCTAGGATTTGACTACAAATGGAATATGGGCTGGATGAATGATATCCTCCGTTTCTACGAAGAAGATCCGATTTATCGTAAATATGACTTTAATTTGGTGACTTTCAGCTTTATGTATGTTTTCAATGAAAACTATCTCTTGCCATTCTCGCACGATGAAGTGGTTCATGGCAAGAAGAGTATGATGCATAAGATGTGGGGAGATCGTTACAATCAATTCGCAGGCTTGCGCAATCTCTATACGTACCAAATTTGTCACCCTGGTAAGAAATTGCTCTTCATGGGTAGCGAATATGGTCAATTCCTAGAATGGAAATCTGAAGAACAGTTGGAATGGTCTAACCTAGAAGACCCAATGAATGCTAAGATGAAGTATTTCACTTCTCAGCTAAACCAGTTTTACAAAGACAACCGCTGTCTGTGGGAAATTGATACCAGCTATGATGGTATTGAAATCATTGATGCGGATAATCGAGACCAGAGTGTTCTTTCCTTTATTCGTAAGGGTAAAAAGGGAGAAATGCTAGTCTGCGTCTTTAATATGGCACCTGTTGAACGAAGAGATTTTACAATCGGACTACCCGTTGCAGGAATTTACGAAGAAGTCTGGAATACTGAGTTAGAAGAGTGGGGAGGCGTTTGGAAAGAACATAATCAAACTGTTCAAACGCAAGAAGGACTATGGAAAGATTATGAGCAGACCTTAACCTTTACCCTACCAGCTATGGGAGCTAGTGTCTGGAAAATCAAACGCCGCTTGAAATCTGCAAAAACCGTCACAAGTAAAAACCAAAAAGGAGTAGAAAATGAAGAATGAAATGTTAGCTTTGATTCTTGCTGGTGGGCAAGGAACTCGTCTCGGTAAACTCACTCAAAGCATCGCAAAACCAGCTGTGCAATTTGGTGGGCGCTACCGTATCATTGACTTTGCTCTTTCAAACTGTGCCAACTCAGGGATTCACAATGTTGGAGTCATTACACAGTACCAACCTCTTGCTCTCAATAACCATATTGGGAATGGTTCAAGCTGGGGACTAGACGGTATCAATTCTGGTGTCTCTATTCTTCAACCTTATTCTGCAAGTGAAGGAAATCGTTGGTTTGAGGGGACTAGCCACGCTATTTACCAAAATATTGATTATATCGACAGTGTCAACCCTGAGTATGTTTTGATTCTATCTGGGGACCATATCTACAAAATGGATTATGATGATATGCTCCAGTCTCACAAGGATAATAATGCTAGTTTGACAGTCGCAGTTCTTGATGTTCCTCTAAAGGAAGCTAGCCGTTTTGGTATCATGAATACCGATGCCAATAACCGCATTGTTGAATTTGAAGAAAAGCCAGCACAACCAAAATCTACAAAAGCTTCTATGGGAATCTACATTTTTGATTGGCAACGTCTCCGCAATATGCTTGTTGCTGCTGAAAAGAGCAATGTCGATATGTCAGACTTTGGTAAAAATGTCATTCCAAATTACCTTGAGTCAGGTGAAAGTGTTTATGCTTACGAATTTAGCGGTTACTGGAAAGATGTTGGTACGATTGAGTCACTTTGGGAAGCGAACATGGAGTATATTTCTCCAGAAAATGCCTTGGATAGTCGTAACCGTCAATGGAAGATTTACTCAAGAAACTTGATTTCACCACCAAACTTCCTCGGGGCAAATGCTGATGTGGAAGACTCATTAGTTGTAGACGGATGTTTCGTTGATGGAACTGTTAAACATTCTATCCTTTCAACAGGCGCGCAAGTTCGCGAAGGAGCGGAAGTTGTTGATTCAGTTATCATGAGTGGAGCTATCATTGGTCAAGGAGCTAAGATTAAACGTGCCATTATTGGTGAAGGTGCGATTATTTCTGACGGTGTCGAAATTGATGGAACAGATGAAGTACAAGTTGTAGGATATAATGAAGTAGTGGGGGTAGCAACAGATGAAGATTGATAAATATTCTGCCATTTTAGGAAATACAGTTGGTTTTCATGATATGTCGACATTGACGGACCACCGTCCAGTAGCAAGTTTGCCATTTGGTGGGAAATATCGTTTGATTGACTTCCCGCTTTCTAGTCTTGCTAATGCAGGTGTTCGTAGTGTCTTTGGTATTTTCCAGCAGGATAATATCAGCTCAGTCTTTGACCATATTCGTTCAGGACGCGAGTGGGGCTTATCAACCCTTCTTAGCCATTACTATCTAGGAATTTACAATACCCGTGTAGAAAGTAGCACAGTTGGAAAAGAATACTACCAACAGCTTCTTACTTATTTGAAACGTTCTGGCTCAAACCAAACGGTTGCCCTCAACTGCGATGTCTTGATTAACATTGATTTGAACCAAGTTTTCCACCTTCATAACACAACGAAGGGGCCTATTACAGTTGTTTATAAGAAACTTCCTAAGAAAGATATTTCAGAAGTGAACGCAATCTTGGAAGTAGATGAAACAGACCATGTTCTTTCTCATAAACTCTTTGATAGCAAGTCAGCAGCTGAAACGTTCAATATGTCTACAGATATCTTTGTCGTTGATACACCTTGGTTGATTGAACGCTTGGAAGAAGAAACTAAAAAAGAACATCCAGAGAAGTTGCGTTATGTTTTACGGGATTTGGCTGCAAAAGAGGGAGCTTTCGCCTACGAGTATACAGGCTACCTTGCAAATATTCATTCTGTAGAATCTTATTACCAAGCTAATAAAGATATGCTTGAATCACAGAAATTCTATTCTCTCTTCTCACCAAATCAAAAGATTTATACAAAGGTCAAAAACGAAGAACCAACTTATTATGCTAATACATCTAAGGTAAGCACTTCTCAGTTTGCGTCTGGTAGTATCATTGAAGGTCAAGTGGCTAATTCTGTTCTATCACGTAATATTCATGTTTACAAGGATAGCTTGGTTAAAGATAGCCTGCTCTTCCCTCGTGTTGTCATTGGAGAAGGAGCTCAGGTAGAATATGCTATCTTAGACAAGGGTGTTGAAGTTGAGCCTGGTGTTGTGATTCGAGGAACTGCAGAACATCCAGTTGTTGTTAAGAAAGGTAGCAAAGTAACAGAGGATATTCATTCATGAAAATTTTATTTGTAGCAGCAGAGGGTGCACCCTTTTCAAAAACAGGTGGTTTGGGAGACGTTATTGGCGCTCTTCCAAAATCACTGGTAAAAGCTGGGCACGAAGTTGCAGTGATTTTACCCTACTATGATATGGTAGAGGCTAAATTTGGAAATCAAATTGAAGATGTTCTTCATTTTGAGGTGAGTGTTGGTTGGCGCAGACAGTATTGTGGAATTAAGAAAACCGTCTTAAATGGTGTAACCTTCTACTTTATTGACAGCCAATATTATTTCTTCCGTGGTCATGTTTACGGTGATTTTGATGACGGAGAGCGCTTTGCCTTTTTCCAACTTGCTGCCATTGAGGCTATGGAAAGAATTGACTTTATCCCTGATCTTCTCCATGCTCATGACTACCATACAGCTATGATACCGTTCTTGTTAAAGGAAAAATACCGTTGGATTCAAGCCTATCAAGGAATAAAAACTGTTTTAACCATTCATAATTTGGAATTCCAAGGACAATTTTCAGAAGGAATGTTATGGGATTTGTTTGGAGTTGGTTTTGAACGTTATGCTGATGGTACCCTTCGCTGGAACAACTGTCTGAACTGGATGAAGGCTGGAATTCTTTACGCAGACCGTGTTTCAACCGTTTCACCTAGCTATGCTCATGAAATTATGACAAGTCAGTTCGGATGTAACTTGGATCAGATTCTTAGAATGGAATCTGGCAAGGTCTCTGGTATCGTGAATGGGATTGATGCTGATCTGTATAATCCTCAGACGGATGCTCTTTTAGACTATCATTTCAATCAGGAAGATTTGTCTGGAAAAGCCAAAAATAAGGCAAAATTGCAAGAAAGAGTTGGTTTACCCGTTAGGGCTGATGTTCCACTGGTGGGAATTGTTTCTCGTTTGACACGTCAAAAAGGTTTTGATGTGGTGGTGGAAAGTTTGCACCATATCTTGCAAAATGATGTTCAGATTGTTCTTTTGGGAACTGGCGATCCAGCCTTTGAAGGAGCTTTCTCATGGTTTGCTCAAATCTATCCAGACAAACTATCAGCAAATATCACTTTTGATGTCAAACTAGCTCAAGAAATATACGCTGCTTGCGACCTCTTCCTCATGCCGAGTCGTTTTGAGCCGTGTGGCTTGTCTCAAATGATGGCTATGCGTTATGGAACCTTGCCATTGGTCCATGAAGTTGGTGGCTTGCGAGATACCGTTCGCGCTTTCAATCCAATCGAAGGAAGCGGTACTGGTTTTAGCTTTGACAATCTATCTCCTTATTGGTTAAATTGGACTTTCCAAACAGCATTGGACTTGTATAGAAACCATCCTGATGTTTGGAGAAATCTACAAAAACAAGCTATGGAGTGTGATTTCTCATGGGATACAGCCTGCAAGTCATACCTTGACTTGTACCATAGTTTAGTTAATTAATAGATAAAATCGTATGATGACTTCATACGATTTTTAGGCTATTTAGAGAGGAGAAGATATGTCTCAAGTAAAAGGCTTGTGTGTGTTGGATGTGGATGGAACCTTAATCCTAGAAGAAGTGATTGATTTGTTGGGAAGAGAGGCAGGTTGTGAGGAGGAAATTTCGCAGCTTACAAGTCGGGCAATGCGAGGAGAGTTGGACTTTGAAAGCAGTTTACGAGAGAGAGTAGCTTTGTTAAAAGGCCTCCCTGATTCGGTCTTTGATAAAGTTTTCAACTCAATTCATCTATCGCTAAATGCACAGAAATTTATCTCTATTCTCCAAAAGAATGAAATCCTAGTTGGTCTAGTGTCCGGTGGATTTACTCCAATAGTTGAGAGGCTTGCAAAATCCCTTGGTATTGCCTATTTCTCTGCCAACCAACTTAAAGTCAAAGATGGTCTTTTAACCGGAAAATTGATTGGACAAATTATAAGTCCTGAGGTCAAAAAAGATACTCTAGAACAATGGAGAAAGGAACTGCAACTTCCTAGGGAAAGAACGATTGCAATCGGTGATGGGGCCAATGACCTATTAATGTTGAAGTCTGCGGGACTAGGAATCGCCTTTTGTGCCAAAGAAGTGCTAAAAAAAGAAATACAACATCATGTTGACAAGAGGGATTTTTTAGAAGTTCTTCCTTTGATTGACTATTTAGAATGAGGGGAAAATATGAAGATTGTAATTGCACCAGATTCATTTAAGGAAAGTTTGAGCTCTGAAGAGGTGGCTGAAGCTATAAAAAGAGGTTTCCAACAATCGCTTGCAGATGTAGACTATCTCCTCTGCCCTGTTGGTGATGGTGGCGAAGGTACAGTAGATTCCATTCGATATTCTCTTGACCTTGAAGAAAAATGGATCCAAGTGACAGGACCTTTTGGACAAAAAGAATCCATGCGCTATTTTCAAAAAAGTCAACTGGCACTATTTGAAGTAGCTGATTTGGTTGGCCTTGGAAAAATTCCGATAGAGAAACGAAATCCACTTCAAATCCAAACTTGTGGTATTGGAGAGTTGATTCGTCATCTCATTGCTCAAGGGATTAAAGATATCTATATTGGCGTTGGTGGCACGGCTAGTAATGATGGAGGACTGGGGATTGCAGCTGGTTTAGGTTATCAATTTTATGATAGGGATGGAAATATCTTGCCCGCTTGTGGTCAATCCTTATTGAACTTATCTTTTGTTTCAATAGAAAATCGCTATGAAATTCCTGAAGATGTGCAAATTCGTATTTTAGCAGATGTCGTGAGTCCCTTATGTGGTCATCAAGGTGCGACCTACATTTTTGGCAAACAAAAAGGCCTAGCTCCTACTATGTTTGCAGTTGTAGATCAGGCAATACAAGATTTTTATGAAAAAGTATCACCTGCAATATTGGAAATTAAAGGAGCGGGAGCTGGTGGAGGCATTGCTGGCGGTTTGTGTGCCTTTGCTCAGGCAAATATCGTGTCTGGAATTGATACCTGTTTAGATTTGATTGATTTTGATAAGAAAGTTTTAGCTGCTGATTTGGTTATTGTTGGAGAAGGAAAGCTAGATCGTCAAAGTTTAGCAGGTAAAGCACCTATAGGTGTTGCAAAAAGAACCCCGGTCGGAGTTCCTGTCATTGCTATTTGTGGTAGTCTTGCTGAAGATTTACCTTCCCTACCATTTGAAAATATTCAAGCTGCCTTTTCTATTTTAGAGAAAAGTAAACCTCTAGAAGATAGTTTGAAAAATGCCAGTCTCTATCTGGAGCGCACGGCTGCCAATATTGGGGGTTTATTAACTATGCGCAAGATTTAGCCGAACCATTTCTTCCAGAAGGATGTTTTGACTGGTTCTTCCTTTTTAACTTCCCAAAGTTTTGCAAAAGCAAGTCGAAGGTTCTTTTCTTCTACTTGAACGGGTGCATTGCTATGGATAATCAGACCGAAAGGAGAAGAAGTATGTTCCTCAGATACTATGGTGGCTTGACTATCAGTTTCTTTTGCTTCTTTCAAGTAGAAAACTTGCTTGTCAAATTCGATGTTTGGTGAAATCTTCACAAATAGTGGATCTGCTTTTTCCTGAAGTTTTTCTAAAATAGATAAAAAGCCTTTTTCTAACTGAGGGCTATTTGCTGTGTCAATATCTGCATATCCAAGAACTCTTTCCTCAAAAGTACCAAGATAGCGTCTTTGCTCATCCGGATTTAATTTTGCTCCACCATGAGCTTTTTCAAGTAATTGTTTTGATAAATCTGTCATGAAAACAGTATATCATAAAAGTTAGAATAAAACAGACAAAAGAAAGCGATTACTTTATAAAGTTAAGGAAAATTTGCACAAAGATAACGTTTTTTCTTGAAAAAGGAAGGGTTTTAAGGTATTATAGAGGTGTAAAAAATTTAACTCATAAGGAGAGTAAAAAATGTCAATTATTACTGATGTTTACGCTCGCGAAGTCCTAGACTCACGCGGTAACCCAACACTTGAAGTAGAAGTTTACACTGAATCAGGTGCTTTCGGACGTGGTATGGTTCCATCAGGAGCTTCTACTGGTGAACACGAAGCAGTTGAACTTCGCGACGGTGACAAATCTCGTTACGGTGGTCTTGGTACACAAAAAGCTGTTGACAACGTAAACAACATCATTGCTGAAGCTATCATCGGCTACGATGTACGTGATCAACAAGCTATCGACCGTGCTATGATCGCACTTGACGGTACTCCTAACAAAGGTAAATTGGGTGCTAACGCAATCCTTGGTGTGTCTATCGCTGTAGCTCGCGCTGCTGCTGACTACCTTGAAATCCCACTTTACAGCTACCTTGGTGGATTCAACACTAAAGTTCTTCCAACTCCAATGATGAACATCATCAACGGTGGTTCTCACTCTGACGCTCCAATCGCTTTCCAAGAGTTCATGATCTTGCCAGTTGGTGCGCCATCATTCAAAGAAGCTCTTCGTTACGGTGCTGAAATCTTCCACGCTCTTAAGAAAATCCTTAAATCTCGTGGTTTGGAAACTGCCGTAGGTGACGAAGGTGGATTCGCTCCTCGTTTTGAAGGAACTGAAGACGGAGTTGAAACTATCCTTACTGCGATCGAAGCTGCTGGATATGTTCCAGGTAAAGACGTATTTATCGGATTTGACTGTGCTTCATCAGAATTCTACGATAAAGAACGTAAAGTTTACGACTACACTAAATTTGAAGGTGAAGGCGCTGCTGTTCGTACATCTGCAGAACAAATCGACTACCTTGAAGAATTGGTTAACAAATATCCAATCATCACTATCGAAGATGGTATGGATGAAAACGACTGGGATGGTTGGAAAGCTCTTACTGAACGTCTTGGTAAGAAAGTACAACTTGTTGGTGACGACTTCTTCGTAACAAACACTGACTACCTTGCACGTGGTATTCAAGAAGGTGCTGCTAACTCAATCCTTATCAAAGTTAACCAAATCGGTACTCTTACTGAAACTTTTGAAGCTATCGAAATGGCTAAAGAAGCTGGTTACACTGCCGTTGTATCACACCGTTCAGGTGAAACTGAAGATTCAACAATCGCTGATATCGCAGTTGCAACTAACGCAGGACAAATCAAGACTGGTTCACTTTCACGTACAGACCGTATCGCTAAATACAACCAATTGCTTCGCATCGAAGACCAACTTGGTGAAGTAGCTGAATACCGTGGATTGAAATCATTCTACAACCTTAAGAAATAATCGTTGATTTAACAACGTTTCTAGCCCCTCGGATTTTATCCGAAGGGCTATTTTTGTATTTAGGGGGCAAAACTTTTTAAAAAATCTTTTTCATAACTTTATCCAGTACATTGATTGCTTCATCTTTCATGTTCTTTGTGACGTGGGTATAGATGGAATTAGTAACATCAGAATCAGAATGTCCAACCCTATCCATGATTGTTTTTAGCGGAATTTTATTTTCAGCTAAAATGCTAATAGTTGTATGTCTGAAGATGTGAGGGGACAGATGTTTGGGAATTGGTTTTTTAAGACGTTCGTTTGCTCGCTGGAGAGACTTGCTTAGAATTGAACTATGGATTGGCTTACCAGTGTTTGTGACGAATATACGAGTGCTCTTGTACCAATTTGGGTCAGTATTTTCACTGAGCTGGTTCAGTTCAACCATTTTGTCTAGTATCTCAATCTCTCTCTTTGTGAGGTGAGTTGTTCTGAAGCTGGCAAAAGTCTTAGTTCCATCATCATCTGGAATGTATCGGTTGAATGTTGTATGGATGTCTAATGTCTTGCTATCTTTATGATATTTGTCTAGTGTAAGACCAGCTAACTCTCCGACACGACAACCATTCAGAATCATGAACTCACATGCCAAAGCGTACCGTAATGTGATATCTTTTCGATAAAGTTCTTTTAAAATAGCCTTGTATTCTTTTGGTTCTAGATATTTATCCTTTGCATTTTTAATCTGCTCCAAGCTTTGTTTTTTTCGAGGTAGCTTTGCTTTTCTTGCTGGGTTGTTTTCGATAAATCCTTGATCAATAGCATAATCAAAGAATATGTTTAGAAATGATTTAACCCTATACTTCTGAGTATATGTCCATTCTTCCGTATCAATCAATCTTTGAATCAATCGCACATCTATATTTTCTAACTTTGTTCCTAACTCGATTTTTTCATTAATTCTATTGTAGGTTGCTAGAGTTGTTTTATAGGTGCTTAATTTTATTTATTTTTGATAAAATTCCCACCATTCGTCAAAGACTGGATGAAATAGAGCAGAAGCAGTAGTCAGCTTCTGAATCATGGATTCTATTTTCTCATCCAGTTGTTTTTGAGCTTCTTTTTTTGCCCTGCTTGAGCCAGAGTCAAGAGTGACAGACACCCTTTTTCGTTTCTCAGTATAAGGGTCTTTGTATCGCTCAAAAAATTTGTATTTTCCGTTGGGAAGTTCTTCCATCCACATTGTTTTTACCTCACCTTTTTGATAAAATGGGTATAGTAAAACAGGCTTTTTAATGCCTTTTACTATACTGGATATCCTCACACTCAAAATTTGGCGATGGAGAGTGTGGGGATTTTTATTTAAGCTTTTTTCAAAAATTGTGTTTCTATTGGAATAATTAATTGTTTCGAGTAAAAAATATATTCAATTCCTTTACTAGGTTTTGTCACAGAATAATTTAGATAATACTTTTCATTCCTAAGGTTGCTATACATTTTAAAAATTTCATCAGAAACATCATATGTAAGAATCCAATTTTTATTAGACATATATTTTTTTATGGATTTGGCTAAACTAAGATGATTTTCATGATTATAGAAGTTTGTATATAATCCAGGTCCTTTTTTATAATAAGGTGGATCAAAAAATGTAAAAGAATTTTTTGTTCTAGAAATATTTAAACGAATAAACTTTTCAGCATCCATATTATAAAGTTTAATACGTTTTTTTAGAGATGCAATCAATGTAATTTTCTCAATAATTTTTTCTCTATTGAATCGACAATCAAGTTTGTAATATCCGTCTTGTTTTAAACCACCAATTACACCTGCCTTTATAATACCTGAACGATTCGTACGATTGAGGAATAAAGTTGAAAAACCTAGAGAAAGCAAATCGTCACAATTATCTTTATTATTCTGGATATCTCTTTGAATTTTCCATTCTTCGATAGTGATAGGTGTGGTTTCAATTTTTTTAATCAGCTGTTCAGTATAATTTAATACGGAATACCAAAAAGCATAAATTGCTTTATCAAAATCATTTACCATGATTTTTTCTACGTCATTATTAAAAAGTAACTTCAAGGCAATTCCCATTCCGCCCATATAAGGCTCAATATAAGTTGTTGCATTGTTAGCTACAACGAGCTCTCTGACATAATCGTAAATTTGAGACTTTCCACCTGGATATCTTAAAGGGCTAATATTTTTCATAAATCATTCCTCCTTTCTATTTATAATACACTATCTTAAAAATTTTGGCCAGTTTTATAATCTAGGTATTTTATTATTTTTAGCCACAAAATCATATGCTTTTTAAATGATTTTTCAAATTCATTAACAGAATCTAGATTTTTATTTCTCCAATAAACTATTGGATTATTTTTCCCTTTCCAATTTGATTTTTCATCATTAAACCAAGCCTTCCAAACTTCTCTAGGTTTTGTATTTTGGTATGTACCGTTCTGGTTTTTATATTGTTCTTCGTATGTACCGTTTTTGATGGATTGTAGAACACGGTACTTGGGATTATTCATAAAAATAGGAAAATTGTAGTTGTCATTAGTCTGCTTCCAGAATTCAGAGTCTGGATTATTTAATATATCAAAAACAAATTCTTCTGGATTAGCCTTTGATCCATGATTAGGTAGGGTAATAAAATTTTTGTACTTACCATTGTCTATTTCTTGATCACCATCTAAACATATAATGGAGTTGTTTGTAAATTCAGGAACTTTATGTTTGTGAAGCGATTGATATTGAGTAGAAGAAATACTAACTCCTTTGATGGACTTGATTCTTTTTGAAACAGCTACATTATGACTACCTTTAAATCCTTTAATTAGATTTTTAAAAACAAAATATGCTTCAGAGTCTTCAAAATAAACTTTTACCTTATCCAATATTAGTTCTTGATTCACTAGAGCTAGCAATTCATTTTTAAAATTATATAAAAAGTCAAGCTCGGTTATTTTGATATCTGAACCAGTATTATTAAGAGATTTTGTTGTAAATATTTTAATATCGCGATTTACTCTTTGATTTTTGAGTTTTTCTGTTTCAAGATGTTCTAAAAGAGTAAGTGAATGAGTGGTTACGAATATTTGTATATTCCACGCTCGGGCTTTTTCTAAAAAGATATCGAGAAGTGTATTTTGTGCAGCAGGGTATAGTGTTGCATCAACTTCGTCAACTAATAAAATTCCACCTTTATAATCATCCGGATAATTATCTTTTAATTTTTTAAATGAATACAATGCAAGTAATAGTTGTCCAACAATATCTTCTCCAGAAGATATCATTTCTATTGTCCGTTCAAGATCGATATATGCTGCAGTTTGTTTTTTTGTATCAGTCTCAGTAGCAGTTAAATTATCCGGATATTGTTTAAGCAATATGGATTCATATAAAATATGAATATCATTCTTATCCTGTTCTGAAATCTCAAGACTAAAATTTTTGTTTTTAGTTTTGACTAATGGTGTTAATCGATCAAGGCCAAGATAAATAACAGGATGGATATAATTGGCGGATTCATTATTATCTCGTCTAGTTACAAAACGAGGTAATATTCTGTCTGTATGATTTGTGGTTTTTACTTTGAAAGATTCCTCATTATCTAAAATTACATTGATATGTTCCATTTCTCTGACATCTTTTTCAGACAGTTTAAAATGTTCGTTTGAAGAGGATTCAAACGGTTTTCCAAAATGAGTAAGAATGGAATTATACTCAGTTATAAGCCGTGAATCTAATTCAGGGTCTAATTTAGAAAATTTTATTTTATTAAGTTCTTGACACTCTGAAGAAACAAATTCGATGACATTATTATTGTATGAAAAGCCTTGAGCTATCATTCCAAGAATAGTGGATTTGCCAGTTCCGTTTTTTCCCGAAATTATATTAACGTATTTTGATGGTTGAAAAGACAACTCTTTTATTAACCTGAAATCTTTTATTTTAAGTTCTTTGATATAGACCATATTTACACTCCTACAATATTCTTAAAATCTTTCTAGATTATATCTTTACCTGTATTGGTATTCCGTTTTTTACATGCCAACTATTTCCAAAATGGAAATAGTTGGTTTTGTTTTTTTCTATCCACAACCTCACCTTCAAATCTGGAACTCATCATGTTCTTTTTTCTCGATGTCCCAATTTTTTAGTAGTCCTTGATAGAAGTAGGTTGATTTTCCTCCACAATCTAGGCAGTAGCGTGAGTTGCCTGCTAGTGTTTTGTGACATCCGTCGTTTAAAACGCTTTGGATAGGGATTAGGTTTCCCCAGTTGTCGTAATGACAGTTTGTTTTAACGGCTACGATTTTTTATTATGAGAATTTCTTGATTACTTCTAGAATCTCGTTAGCATAATTTGCGACTTCGAGGGGAGTGGATACTGGGAAGATACCTTTATCACGAATTTCGATAGTACTTTTCTTTGAATTTGAACGATAACGTAATACCCACTTTTTGATATTATCGTCAACCAAAACATTGAAATAGCTTCGGTTATCTCTATAAAATACACGTTCTGGAGATACTACATCCTTAGCAAGCATTTTAACAACAGTATAGACTTCTAACTCAGCAGGAGTTGTGATAATTTCATCAGCTACTTCAACAATCTCTTCAGGTTCAGCTTCAACTTTTTGAATATCGGTTGTTACTTTTGTTTCAACGCTTGTATTAAGTGCTGCACTTAATTTTTCATTAACTCTTTCTGTGATGAATTGATTAAATCCTTTCACGATGATAGGAGAAAATGTCGTTAGGATATTTTGAGTTACACGACCTTCATAGATTTCTGATGTTAGGTATCTGAGGAAGCTATCTGAAGGCGTAGTGATATTTTCAGTAAGAAACGCTTTAAGATTGTTGAGGTATTTCAATTCAGAAGCTGATGAGACAATATTATCAATATCAAAATTCTCTTTGTGGAATTTGATGATCTCAGTAAATTGGTTTTCTTTAATATCAGTCACATCGATTGTTAAGAATGGAGTTGTGTCCATTTTATTTGGTTCATCTAAATCAGTAAAGAATTTATATTCTCTACCATTTGTCAAGATACCGAATTTTGATTTAGTAGTTACGAAATATCTGAATAGTTGAGAGTCGTGCTTAGTAAGGTTTTCTGTAATTGATTTACATTCAATTAGGATCTGAGGCTCGCCATCCAAAATGATTGCATAGTCGACTTTTTCGCCTTTTTTAATGCCCACGTCGGCAGTAAACTCTGGGACAAACTCAAGAGGGTTGAAAATATCATATCCAAGCGCTTGGAAGAAAGGCATAATGAAGGCATTTTTGGTTTGCTCTTCATTTGTAATGCTTTGACTGAGGTCCGCTACACGTTTGCCGACTTGTTTTAAATCGGCTTTTACTTTATCAATTTCCATATTGATACTCCTTTTTTTAATTTACTAATGCTAAATACTCTTCTTTAACCATGATTTCATTTGTCATGGTTTTTAGATTGTAGTAAGATATGAATTTGAGGTAATCAAACTCTGTGGGGTCGTCTAAGTTTTCTAGTGCGTCTTTTACGAGATGATGGATCATATTCCTATCAGCTTCGTTTTCACAGCGTAGACGGGCGTTCTGGTACTCTGAGCGTGTGTGGTCTTTGTGTCCAAGTTCATGTAGGGCGACTTGGATTTGTTGTTCAGAAGCCAAGTTGTGGTCAATAGCGAGTACGTTTGTGTCTGGATTGTAGAAACTGCTACTCTGCCAGTTTGAACCGTCGAAGAGACAAAGTTTTACTTGATATTCTTCGCAGAGTTTAGCGAGTGTTATAGTTCTCCTTCGTTATTTATAAACATCTCTGCGGTGGGCGATTTCCACGGCTAGGACGACTAGTTTATCGTCTTGGATATCACAGATGATGCGGTAATTCTCTACTCTGTATCGCCAGTAACCTGCAAGGTTGGTTTTTAATGCTTTTCCATGTTGTCGTGGATTGGTTGTGTTTTCAATGTTTTTAGCAAGCCAGGATAGGATTTGTTTTCTGGTTGGGGTATCTAGTTTTTTAAGTTGCTTGAGAGCTTTTTTATCAATATCTAGCCGATACATTAAGCAATATCCTCTCGAGTTAGTCCTAGTTCATCCAAGATCTCATCCATGGTATAAGTAACTGGGTCGGCTAAATACTCCATATAGGCTTGGTCGGCTGCTCGTGCGTCTTCGATATCTTCCATGAGCGCCATGAAGTCGTCAAAATCCATGATCGTTGTGTCGATACCGTGTTTGTTTAGATAGTCCGTGATGTAGGAATTTTTTTCTGTGAAGTTGATAGTGATAGTCATTAGCGTTCTCCTTTGCTTTTGAAGTGGGCGGATAGGACGGATGTGATGAAGTCGATATCATCTTCATTTAGTGGTTTCCCGTCAAATAACATGGTGTTGGCTGCTGCTTTGCATAAGTCTATGATTTGTCCGTTTACTTGAGCAAATTCATCACTCCCAGCGATAGCAGGGTTATCTGTTCGTCCGAGCAGGTAGTCGGTGGACACGTTGAAGTAGTCGGCGATTTCTGAAATTCGTTCAGCGTTGGGTTTTTGTGATTTCAACTTATAGAGTGTATTTCTACTGTAACCCAAATCTTCTTCTAACTTCATAAGAGAAATTCCATGCTTATCAGCAAGTTCTTTGATTTTTTCGTATGTCGGAAACATTATTAAATCAACCTTTCTGGAACATAACAAAAAACATTTCAACTTTTTAAGTGAAAAGTGTTGACACATCACCTAATTAGGTTCATAATAGTTTTTGTAAGTTAACGAGTTAGTAAAAAACGAAGTTAAAACTTATCTAAAAATAAATAGCTTTGGAGAGCGAATAAGTTGATAGATATAAGGTTTTATCAAGGTTTTTAATTATGCTTTAATTTTAACCTTTTGGGTGAGACATGTCAAGCGTTTTATAAAATAATGGCATCAACTCTGATTTATCCAATAAAATTGAAAAGTATGGAAAAAAGGATAAATTTATGATATACTTTATTTCAAAGACCTTATTAGAAATCTTGAAAGAGTATTGAAAACTTAGAATGAGAAAAATTGTTATCAATGGTGGATTACCACTGCAAGGTGAAATCACTATTAGTGGTGCTAAAAATAGTGTTGTAGCCTTAATTCCGGCTATTATCTTGGCTGATGATGTGGTGACTTTGGATTGCGTTCCAGATATTTCGGATGTAGCAAGTCTTGTCGAAATCATGGAATTGATGGGAGCTACTATTAAGCGTTATGACGATGTATTGGAGATTGATCCAAGAGGTGTTCAAAATATTCCAATGCCTTATGGGAAAATTAATAGTCTTCGTGCATCTTACTATTTTTATGGGAGCCTCTTAGGCCGTTTTGGTGAAGCGACAGTTGGTTTACCGGGAGGATGTGATCTTGGTCCTCGTCCGATTGACTTACACCTTAAGGCTTTTGAAGCTATGGGTGCCACTGTTAGCTACGAGGGAGATAACATGAGGTTATCTGCTAAAGATACAGGACTTCATGGTGCAAGTATTTACATGGACACGGTTAGTGTCGGTGCAACGATTAATACGATGATTGCTGCGGTTAAAGCGAATGGTCGTACTATTATTGAAAATGCAGCCCGTGAACCTGAAATTATTGATGTAGCTACCCTCTTGAATAATATGGGAGCCCATATCCGTGGTGCAGGAACTAATATCATCATTATTGATGGTGTTGAAAGATTACATGGAACCCGTCATCAGGTGATTCCAGATCGTATTGAAGCTGGAACATATATTTCTTTAGCTGCTGCAGTCGGCAAGGGGATTCGTATAAATAATGTTCTTTACGAACACCTAGAAGGATTTATTGCTAAGTTGGAAGAAATGGGAGTGAGAATGACTGTATCTGAAGACAGCATTTTTGTCGAAGAGCAGTCTAATTTGAAAGCAATCAATATTAAGACAGCTCCTTACCCAGGCTTTGCAACTGATTTGCAACAACCGATTACCCCACTTTTACTAAGAGCGAATGGTCGTGGTACAATTGTTGATACGATTTACGAAAAACGTGTAAATCATGTTTTTGAACTAGCAAAGATGGATGCGGACATTTCGACAACAAATGGTCATATTTTGTACACGGGTGGACGTAATTTGCGTGGAGCCAGTGTTAAAGCGACCGACTTAAGAGCTGGCGCAGCTTTGGTTATTGCTGGTTTGATGGCCGAGGGACAAACTGAAATTACCAATATTGAGTTTATCTTACGTGGTTATTCTGATATTATTGAAAAATTACGTAATCTAGGAGCGGATATTACACTTGTTGAGGATTAAACCGTAGAGGTGTTTATGAATATTTGGACCAAATTAGCAATGTTTTCTTTTTTTGAAACGGATCGCTTGTATTTGCGTCCTTTCTTTTTTAGTGATAGTCAAGACTTCCATGAGATAGCCTCAAATCCTGAAAATTTACAATTTATTTTCCCAACTCAGGCAAGTCTGGAAGAAAGTCAGTATGCACTGGCCAATTACTTTATGAAGGCTCCTTTAGGAGTATGGGCTATTTGTGACAAGAAAACTGAAAAAATGATTGGTTCAATTAAGTTTGAAAAGCTAGATGAAATCAAAAAAGAAGCTGAGCTTGGTTATTTTTTGAGAAAAGATGCTTGGTCGCAAGGATTTATGACAGAGGTTGTTAGAAAAATTTGTCAACTTTCTTTTGAGGAATTTGGCTTAAAACAATTATCCATCATTACCCATCTTGAAAATGAAGCTAGTCAACGGGTTGCCCTTAAGTCTGGATTCCGTTTGATTCGTCAGTTTAAGGGAAGTGATCGTTACACAAGAAAAATGCGGGATTATCTTGAATTTCGGTATGTAAAAGGAGAATTCAATGAGTAAGCATCAGGAAATTCTAAGCTATTTGGAAGAATTACCTGTCGGAAAGAGGGTTAGTGTTCGTAGTATTTCCAACCATCTGGGAGTCAGTGATGGAACGGCTTATCGCGCTATCAAGGAAGCTGAAAATCGTGGAATTGTGGAGACTCGACCAAGAAGTGGTACTATCCGCGTCAAATCTCAGAAAGTTGCCATAGAGAGATTAACTTTTGCTGAAATTGCAGAAGTGACTTCTTCTGAGGTTCTGGCTGGGCAAGAAGGTTTAGAGAGAGAATTTAGTAAGTTTTCAATCGGTGCCATGACCGAACAAAATATTTTGTCTTACCTTCATGATGGGGGACTCTTGATTGTCGGAGACCGTACCCGTATCCAACTGTTAGCACTTGAAAATGAAAATGCTGTTCTAGTTACAGGTGGATTTCAGGTTCATGATGATGTTCTTAAACTGGCCAATCAAAAAGGAATTCCTGTTCTGAGAAGCAAGCATGACACTTTCACTGTTGCGACTATGATTAATAAAGCCTTGTCAAATGTCCAAATCAAGACTGATATTTTGACAGTTGAGAAGCTTTATCGTCCAAGTCATGAGTATGGTTTTCTGAGAGAGACAGACACTGTTAAAGATTATTTGGACTTGGTACGCAAGAATCGTAGCAGTCGTTTTCCAGTTATTAACCAACATCAGATTGTCGTTGGAGTTGTAACTATGAGAGATGCTGGCGATAAATCACCAAGTACTACAATTGATAAGGTCATGTCTCGTAGTTTATTTTTGGTTGGATTATCGACAAATATTGCCAATGTGAGTCAACGGATGATCGCAGAAGACTTTGAAATGGTACCGGTTGTTCGAAATAATCAAACCTTGCTTGGAGTTGTGACCAGACGAGATGTCATGGCGAAGATGAGTCGTTCCCAAGTTTCTGCTCTACCTACTTTTTCTGAGCAGATTGGTCAAAAACTTTCTTATCACCATGATGAAGTAGTGATTACAGTGGAACCTTTTATGCTTGAGAAAAACGGTGTTTTGGCTAACGGTGTATTGGCAGAGATACTGACTCATATGACCCAAGATTTAGTTGTGAATAGTGGTCGCAATCTCATCATCGAACAAATGCTAATCTACTTTTTGCAGGCTGTTCAGATAGATGATATACTGCGCATTCAAGCACGCATTATCCACCATACTAGACGGTCAGCTATTATTGATTACGATATTTATCATGGTCATCAGATTGTTTCAAAAGCAAATGTGACCGTTAAAATTAATTAGAAACTAGGAGAAATAATGATAACATTAAAATCAGCTCGTGAAATTGAAGCTATGGATAAAGCCGGTGATTTTCTAGCAAGTATTCATATCGGCTTACGTGATTTGATTAAGCCTGGCGTAGATATGTGGGAAGTTGAAGAGTATGTTCGTAGACGTTGTAAGGAAGAAAATTTCCTTCCGCTTCAGATTGGGGTTGACGGTGCCATGATGGACTATCCTTATGCTACCTGTTGCTCTCTTAATGATGAAGTGGCTCATGCTTTCCCTCGTCACTATATCTTGAAAGATGGTGATTTGCTCAAGGTTGACATGGTTTTGGGAGGCCCAATTGCTAAATCTGACCTGAATGTTTCAAAATTAAACTTCAACAATGTGGAACAAATGAAAAAATACACTCAGAGCTATTCTGGTGGTCTAGCAGACTCTTGTTGGGCTTATGCTGTTGGTACACCGTCCGAAGAAGTGAAAAATTTGATGGATGTAACCAAAGAAGCCATGTATAAGGGAATTGAGCAAGCTGTTGTTGGAAATCGTATCGGTGATATCGGTGCGGCTATTCAAGAATACGCTGAAAGTCGTGGTTACGGTGTAGTGCGTGATTTGGTTGGTCATGGTGTTGGCCCAACCATGCACGAAGAACCAATGGTTCCGAACTATGGTATTGCAGGTCGTGGACTCCGTCTTCGTGAAGGAATGGTCTTGACTATTGAACCGATGATCAATACAGGTGACTGGGAAATTAATACAGATATGAAAACTGGTTGGGCGCATAAGACCATCGATGGTGGATTGTCATGTCAGTATGAACACCAATTCGTGATTACGAAAGATGGTCCTGTTATCTTGACTAGTCAAGGTGAAGAAGGAACTTATTAATAGAAAGCGGAAATACTGCTGGAAATTCATTTTGTTAGAAAACCCATTAAATCTTTTCATAAAAAACGCATTGTATCAAGCTTTTAATGCCTGGTATAATGCGTTTTTCTGATTTTAAAAACATAATTCTTCTAAAATAGTACACTTCAGGTTAAAAAAACGACATTTTAGATTTTCTGTTCCAGAAATAGCTATCGCTATGATATAATTATTTTATGATTATTACTATTCCTATAAAAAACCAAAAAGATATTGGCACACCATCTGATTCAGTCGTTGTTCTCGGCTATTTTGATGGTATACACAAGGGGCATCAAGAATTATTTCGCGTTGCCAATAAGGCTGCGAGAAAAGATTTATTACCTATCGTCGTTATGACCTTTAATGAATCTCCAAAGATTGCTTTAGAGCCCTATCATCCGGATCTGTTTTTGCATATTTTGAACCCTGCTGAACGTGAAAGAAAATTAAAACGTGAAGGCGTAGAAGAATTATATCTCCTTGATTTTAGTAGTCAATTCGCTAGTCTCACGGCAGAAGAATTTTTTGCAACTTATATCAAGGCTATGAATGCCAAAATTATTGTTGCAGGTTTTGATTATACATTTGGTTCTGATCAAAAAACGGCAGAAGACTTAAAGGATTACTTTGATGGAGAAGTCATTATCGTTCCACCTGTAGAAGATGAGAAAGGAAAGATTAGTTCAACTCGTATCCGTCAAGCTATTTTAGATGGAAATGTGAAAGAAGCAGGAGAACTTTTGGGGGCACCGCTTCCATCAAGAGGGATGGTGGTTCATGGCAATGCTCGTGGTCGTACGATTGGTTATCCAACAGCTAATTTGGTGCTTTTAGATCGTACTTATATGCCAGCAGATGGCGTTTATGTCGTTGATGTTGAGATTCAAAGACAGAAGTATCGTGCTATGGCTAGTGTCGGGAAAAATGTGACCTTTGATGGAGAAGAAGCACGTTTTGAAGTCAATATTTTTGATTTTAATCAAGATATTTATGGGGAAACCGTCATGGTTTATTGGCTTGATCGCATTCGAGATATGACCAAATTTGACTCAGTTGACCAATTAGTGGATCAGTTAAAGGCAGATGAAGAAGTTGCTCGGAATTGGTCTTAAGAGTAGTTTGGGTAATTAAAAAAGAGGTTGTTTGTAACCCAAAAGATAGATGAATAAGTCTAACTTTTGAGGTCACGACATTACCTCTTTTTATTCTTTTTCAAAGGTGAATCCTTCTCCAAGGATTTCATGGGCTTCTGTAATAGTGATAAAGGCTTGAGGATCGATTCGATGAATCATTTCCTTCATTTTCACAATCTCATTTCTACCGACAATACAGTAAATGATTTTCAAATTTTCTTTACTATAGTAGCCTTGACCAGAAATAAAAGTAACACCTCTTCCTAGGTCATCATTAATCGCTTTAGCAAGTTGGTCAGGACGTTTTGTGATAATCATAAAACCTTTGCCAGCGTAGCCACCTTCACCAATCAAATCAATAACACGAGAAACGATAAAATCAAATAAGAGCGTGTAGGAAACCAATCTCAAGTCCTTGAAGATTAGGAGGATGAGCATGAGAATACAAAAATCTAAGATAAAGAGCAGTTTTCCCATGGATATATGAGTGTATTTGTTGAGAATACGAGCTAGAATATCAGTTCCGCCAGTTGTACCTCCAGCATTAAAGATAATTCCAAGACCAATTCCCAATAGAATTCCCGCTATAAGTGCAGTAATCAGTAAATCACCTTGAAGGTCAATATGAAGGGGAATACGTTCAAAAAAGGCTAACCAGGCGGATAAGGCTAAGGTTCCTAGCAAACTAGAATAGAGAGATTTTGCTCCAAATATTTTCCAAGCTAGGATGAAAAGGGGAATGTTAATCAGCAAGTTCATGAGCGAAACAGGGATTTTAAAAAGATAAAAGGTGATGAGGGTAATACCTGTCGCCCCTCCTTCAAAGAGATGATGAGGAACTACAAAATAAGTCAGCCCAAAAGCATAAATAGCAGCTCCTAATAAAATGGTTAAAATGGGGTAAATTTTTTTAATCATAGGACACCTCTTTTCTTATAAGTAGATTATATCAAATTTTTAAGGAAAATTTGAGTGACTCCATTAGGATTTTTAATCTTTTTTTGATATAATTAGAAGTAAGAAAACCAATCTGAATCCTAAAATAGAAAGATTGATACTATGACAAAAATTAAGATTGTAACCGATTCATCTGTTACTATTGAACCAGAACTAGCAAAGCAATTAGATATTACAATTGTTCCATTATCTGTAATGATTGATAATGTTGTTTATTCTGATGCTGATTTGAAAGAAGAAGGTAAATTTCTTCAGTTGATGCAAGAAGCTAAGAATCTTCCGAAAACAAGTCAACCGCCTGTAGGTGTCTTTGCTGAAGTGTTTGAAGACCTATGCAAGGATGGTAGCCAGATTCTTGCTATTCATATGTCCCATGCTCTTTCAGGTACTGTAGAAGCAGCGCGCCAAGGTGCTAGTTTATCTACTGCTGATGTAACAGTTATTGACAGTTCCTTCACTGACCAAGCCTTGAAATTCCAAGTTGTCGAAGCTGCTAAATTAGCACAAGAAGGCAAAGATATGGAGGAAATTCTGTCTCATGTAGAAGAAGTAAAAAACCACACAGAGCTCTATATTGGCGTTTCTACTCTAGAAAATCTAGTAAAAGGTGGACGAATTGGCCGTGTAACTGGATTGTTGAGCTCACTTCTCAATATCCGTGTTGTCATGCAGATGAAGGATCATGAATTGCAACCAATGGTTAAAGGGCGTGGAGCTAAAACTTTTAAAAAATGGTTGGATGAGTTGATAACATTGCTCTCTGACCGTTCTGTAGCAGAGATTGGAATTTCATATTCTGGTAGTTCTGATTGGGCAAAAGAGATGAAAGAAAGCTTACAAGCTTATGTTGAACAGCCAATTTCTGTTTTGGAAACGGGTTCTATTATTCAAACTCATACGGGTGAGAACGCTTGGGCTATTTTGGTACGTTACCACTCCTAAAAAAATAAATAAAATGGGAAGAAATAGCGTTTTTAACTTGACCTAAAAGCGATTTTAGGATATGATTATATTTGTTAATTAGAAATTAATTTGGAGGAATCATTAACATGGCAAACAAACAAGATTTGATCGCTAAAGTAGCAGAAGCTACAGAATTGACTAAGAAAGACTCAGCAGCAGCAGTTGAAGCTGTATTCGCAGCAGTAGCTGACTACCTTGCAGCTGGTGAAAAAGTTCAATTGATCGGTTTTGGTAACTTTGAAGTTCGTGAGCGTGCTGCACGTAAAGGTCGCAACCCACAAACTGGTAAAGAAATCACAATTGCAGCTTCTAAAGTTCCAGCATTCAAAGCTGGTAAAGCTCTTAAAGACGCTGTTAAATAATCAGCCTTTAAAAAGCCTATTGTATCAAGCTTTCTAGCTTGGTCAGTAGGCTTTTTTGTTTGCTTTGGGGCATTTTGGGGGCAGAATCTGAATGAATTAGTATCGGAAAAAATTTTATGTACAAAGCGAATTTATCGGCTACTTTATCTTTTATTTCACAAATATAAAATAGTGGAATGTAAACCTTTTACAGTAATGAATGTTATAAGGGAATAAGATATTGTAAAAATTGATAAGGTATGATACTATAATTGTATCTCAGAGAAAAAGTAAGAAGAATGAAAGGATGTAAACTTGTATGAAACATCTTATCACCATAATAGTCTGTTCAATCTCATTTCTTGTTCTATCTGCTTGCGTTAGTAAGAAAAAACTTATTCTTCCTGAACCTGAAAGTATTTCTGTAATTTCTCTGCAGAAAAAACCTCTGAAGATGTTAAAACTATCAACAAGAGAGAAGAAATTTCAAAATTGATTGAGGAGATACAGAAACAGTCAAAATCTACCTCTTTGGAGAGTGTAAATGATCAACCGACAAATGTTAAAGATTACATCATTATCAAGTTTTATCATCAGAATGAAGAAAAGGATAGTGTAGTCTATCTATATACTAAGAAGAAAAGACAGTATATTGAGCAACCTTATGCTGGTATCTGGGAAGTAAATCCAGATATAGCTAATAGGATTGAAGAGACTTTTTCTAGTTGATTTATAGAATTCAAGAAATTTTTAGAGAGTTGTCTTGTATTATGTTTTAAACGGTAAATCAAAAAGATTTGCTGTTTTTATTTGATTGAAATCAGATAAGGACTGAAAAAAGACATTATTCTAATTCTTGGATTGGGATGTTAGAGTCTTCATTGAGTCTTGAAAATTTCCATACTTTTTTCCTTTTTGGAAAACTTCTAAAATATGGTATAATGAAAAGATAAAGAAGTTGGGGGTAGAAGATGAACATTCAACAATTACGCTATGTTGTTGCCATTGCCAATAGTGGTACTTTCCGTGAAGCTGCTGAAAAGATGTATGTTAGTCAGCCAAGTCTGTCTATTTCTGTTCGTGATTTGGAAAAAGAGTTGGGCTTTAAGATTTTCCGTCGGACCAGTTCAGGGACTTTCTTGACTCGTCGTGGTATGGAATTCTATGAAAAAGCGCAAGAATTGGTCAAAGGATTTGATATTTTTCAAAATCAGTATGCCAATCCTGAGGAAGAAAAGGATGAATTTTCCATTGCCAGTCAGCACTATGATTTTTTGCCACCAACGATTACGGCCTTTTCAGAGCGCTATCCTGATTATAAGAACTTCCGTATTTTTGAATCAACTACTGTTCAAATTTTAGACGAAGTAGCGCAAGGGCATAGTGAGATTGGGATTATCTACCTCAACAATCAAAATAAAAAGGGGATTATGCAGCGGGTTGAAAAGCTAGGTCTAGAGGTCATTGAATTGATTCCCTTCCATACCCACATTTATCTTCGAGAGGGTCATCCTTTAGCTCAGAAAGAGGAATTGGTCATGGAGGATTTAGCGGATTTACCGACAGTTCGTTTTACTCAAGAGAAAGATGAGTACCTTTATTATTCGGAGAACTTTGTTGATACCAGTGCCAGCTCACAGATGTTTAATGTGACAGACCGTGCCACCTTGAATGGTATTTTGGAGCGGACGGACGCTTATGCAACAGGTTCTGGATTTTTAGATAGTGACAGTGTTAATGGCATCACAGTTATTCGTCTCAAGGATAACCTAGATAATCGCATGGTCTATGTTAAACGTGAAGAAGTGGAGCTGAGTCAAGCTGGGACTCTCTTTGTAGAAGTCATGCAAGAGTATTTTGATCAGAAGAGGAAATCATGAAAAAAAGAGGAATGGTGGCAGTCATTGTACTGCTTTTGATTGCGCTGGATCAGTTAGTTAAATCCTATATCGTCCAACAGATTCCACTGGGTGAAGTTCGTTCTTGGATTCCCAATTTCGTTAGCTTGACCTACCTGCAAAATCGAGGGGCAGCCTTTTCTATCTTACAAGATCAGCAGTTGCTATTCGCTATCATTACTTTGGTTGTCGTGGTAGGTGCCATTTGGTATCTACATAAACACATGGAGGACTCACTCTGGATGGTCTTGGGTTTGACCTTGATTATTGCAGGTGGCCTTGGGAACTTTATTGACAGAATCAGTCAGGGCTTTGTTGTGGATATGATCCACCTTGACTTTATCAACTTTGCAATTTTCAATGTGGCAGATAGCTATCTGACGGTTGGAGTGATTATTTTATTGATTGCAATGCTAAAAGAGGAAATAAATGGAAATTAAAATTGAAACTGGTGGCCTGCGTTTAGATAAGGCTTTGTCAGATTTGACAGAATTATCACGCAGTCTCGCGAATGAACAAATCAAATTAGGCCAGGTCTTGGTCAATGGTCAAGTCAAGAAAGCTAAGTACACGGTCCAAGAGGGTGATGTTGTCACTTACCATGTGCCAGAACCAGAGGTATTAGAGTATGTGGCTGAGGATATTCCGCTAGAAATAGTCTACCAAGATGAGGATGTGGCTGTCGTTAACAAACCTCAGGGGATGGTTGTGCATCCGAGTGCTGGTCATACTAGTGGAACCCTAGTAAATGCCCTTATGTATCATATTAAGGACTTGTCTGGTATCAATGGGGTTCTGCGTCCGGGAATTGTTCACCGTATTGATAAGGATACGTCAGGTCTTCTCATGATTGCTAAAAATGATGAGGCGCATCTAGCACTTGCCCAAGAACTCAAGGATAAAAAGTCTCTCCGCAAATATTGGGCGATTGTTCATGGAAATTTGCCCAATGATCGTGGTGTGATTGAAGCGCCGATTGGCCGTAGTGAAAAAGACCGTAAGAAACAGGCTGTGACTGCGAAAGGGAAACCTGCAGTTACCCGTTTCCACGTTTTGGAACGCTTTGGTGATTATAGCTTGGTAGAGTTGCAGCTGGAGACAGGGCGTACCCATCAGATTCGTGTTCACATGGCTTATATTGGCCATCCAGTCGCTGGGGATGAAGTCTATGGTCCACGCAAGACACTTAAGGGGCATGGACAGTTTCTCCATGCCAAGACTCTAGGATTTACCCATCCGAGAACAGGTGAGACCTTGGAATTTACAGCAGATATCCCAGAGATATTTAAGGAAACCTTGGAGAAATTAAGGAAGTAAGAATGAAAAAGAAATTGATTAGTTTAGCACTTGCAGGCGCTTTTTTAGGTTTGTCATGGTATGGGAATGTTCAAGCTCAAGAAAGTTCAGGAAATAAAATCCACTTTATCAATGTTCAAGAAGGTGGCAGTGATGCGATTATTCTTGAAAGCAATGGACATTTTGCCATGGTGGATACAGGAGAAGATTATGATTTCCCAGATGGAAGTGATTCTCGTTACCCATGGAGAGAAGGAATTGAAACATCTTATAAGCATGTTCTAACAGACCGTGTCTTTCGTCGTTTGAAGGAATTGGGTGTTCAAAAACTTGATTTTATTTTGGTGACCCATACTCACAGTGATCATATTGGAAATGTTGATGAATTACTGTCTACCTATCCAGTTGACCGAGTCTATCTTAAAAAATATAGTGATAATCGTATTACTAATTCTGAACGTTTATGGGATAATTTGTACGGTTATGATAAGGTTTTACAGACTGCCGCTGAAAAAGGTGTTTCAGTTATTCAAAACATCACACAGGGAGATGCTCATTTTCAGTTTGGGGACATGGATATTCAACTCTATAACTATGAAAATGAAACTGATTCATCAGATGAATTAAAGAAAATTTGGGATGACAATTCCAATTCCCTGATTAGTGTAGTGAAAGTCAATGGCAAGAAAATTTACCTTGGGGGCGACTTAGATAATGTTCATGGAGCAGAAGACAAGTATGGTCCTCTCATTGGAAAAGTTGATTTGATGAAGTTTAACCATCACCGTGATACCAATAAATCAAACACCAAGGATTTCATTAAACATTTGAGTCCGAGTTTGATTGTTCAAACCTCGGATAGTTTACCTTGGAAAAATGGTGTTGATAGTGAGTATGTCAATTGGCTTAAAGAACGAGGAATTGAGAGAATCAACGCAGCCAGCAAAGACTATGATGCGACAGTTTTTGAGATTCGACAAGATGGGTTTGTCAATATTTCAACTTCCTACAAGCCGATTCCAAGTTTTCAAGCTGGTTGGCATAAGAGTGCATATGGAAATTGGTGGTATCAAGCGCCTGACTCTACAGGAGAATATGCTGTCGGTTGGAATGAAATCGAAGGTGAATGGTATTACTTTAACCAAACGGGTATCTTGTTACA
Source organism: Streptococcus mitis SK1080 (assembly GCF_000220085.1). Taxonomy (GTDB): domain Bacteria; phylum Bacillota; class Bacilli; order Lactobacillales; family Streptococcaceae; genus Streptococcus; species Streptococcus mitis_K. Next base: position 42,339 of record NZ_AFQV01000013.1, read on the forward strand.
GAATCAATGGAAAAAATGGAACAATCATTGGTTCTATTTGACAGACTCTGGTGCTTCTGCTAAAAATTGGAAGAAAATTGATGGAATCTGGTATTATTTCAACAAAGAAAATCAGATGGAAATTGGTTGGGTAAATACTGGAGGTCAGAATTATTATTTATCCAAGGATGGTTCGCTGCAAACAGGTTGGCTTCAATATAAGGGGCAATGGTATTACTTTGCTCAATCAGGAGAAATGAAAACGGGTTGGGTAAAAGATAAAGAAACCTGGTACTATATGGATTCTACTGGTGTCATGAAGACAGGCGAGATAGAAGTTGCTGGTCATCATTACTATCTAGAAGATTCAGGAGCTATGAAGCAAGGTTGGCTTAAAAAGGAAAATGATTGGTATTTCTACAAGGAAGACGGTTCACGAGCTGTGGGTTGGATCAAGGACAAGGATAAATGGTACTTCTTGAAAGAAAATGGTCAATTGCTTGTGAACGGTAAGACACCAGAAGGCTATACTGTTAATTCAAGTGGTGCTTGGTTAGTGGATGTTCCAGTCGAAAAATCTGCTACAATTAAAACTACAAGTCATTCAGAAATAAAAGAATCGAAAGAAGTAGTGAAAAAGGATCTTGAAAATAAAGAAACGAGTCAACATGAAAGTGTTACAAATTCTTCAACTAGTCAAGATTTGACATCATCAACTTCAAAAAGCTCTGAAACGAGTGCAAACAAATCGGAATCAGAACAGTAGTAAAAAAGAAGGTTTTAGGGCCTTCTTTTTCCTATCAACTCTTTTCTATTTCCTGTTATTCATGTTATAATGGATAAATATGAAGAATCGGAGTGAGACTATGAAATACAAACGGATTGTCTTTAAGGTAGGGACTTCTTCTCTGACAAATGAGGATGGAAGTTTATCACGTAGTAAGGTAAAGGCTATTACCCAGCAGTTGGCTATGCTGCACGAGGCTGGTCATGAATTGATTTTGGTGTCGTCAGGTGCCATTGCTGCAGGTTTTGGAGCCTTAGGATTTAAAAAGCGTCCGACTAAGATTGCTGATAAACAGGCTTCAGCAGCGGTAGGGCAAGGGCTTTTGTTGGAAGAATACACGACCAATCTTCTCTTGCGCCAAATCGTTTCTGCACAAATCTTGCTGACTCAGGATGATTTTGTAGATAAGCGCCGTTATAAAAATGCCCATCAGGCTTTGTCAGTTTTACTTAGCCGTGGCGCGATTCCTATCATCAATGAGAATGACAGTGTCGTTATTGATGAGCTCAAGGTTGGGGACAATGATACTCTAAGTGCCCAGGTAGCGGCCATGGTCCAAGCAGACCTTTTGGTTCTCTTGACAGACGTCGACGGTCTTTATACTGGAAATCCTAATTCAGACCCAAGAGCCAAACGCTTGGAGAAAATTGAGACTATCAATCGTGAGATTATTGATATGGCCGGTGGAGCAGGTTCGTCTAATGGGACAGGTGGTATGTTGACTAAGATCAAAGCAGCTACGATCGCGACGGAATCAGGAGTTCCTGTTTATATCTGCTCATCCTTGAAGTCAGATGCCATGATTGAAGCAGCTGAGGAGACCAAGGATGGTTCCTACTTTGTTGCGCAAGAGAAGGGACTTCGTACCCAAAAACAATGGCTGGCCTTTTATGCTCAGAGTCAAGGTTCTATTTGGGTTGATAAAGGGGCTGCAGAAGCTCTCTCTCAACATGGAAAGAGTCTTCTCTTATCTGGTATTGTTGAAGCAGAAGGAGCCTTTTCTTACGGTGATATCGTGACAGTATTTGACAAGGAAAGTGGAAAATCACTTGGAAAAGGGCGTGTGCAATTTGGTGCATCTGCTTTGGAGGATATGTTGCGTTCTCAAAAAGCCAAGGGGGTCTTGATTCACCGTGATGACTGGATTTCCATTACGCCTGAAATCCAACTACTCTTTACAGAATTTTAGAGGTAAACTATGCTAAGTACACAAGAACAATTTGAACAGGTACAGGCTGTTAAAAAATCGATCAACACAGCTAGTGAAGAGGTGAAAAACCAAGCCTTGCTAGCCATGGCTGATTACTTAGTGGCTGCTACAGAGGAAATTTTAGCGGCTAATGCCCTCGATATGGCAGCGGCCAAAGGTAAAATCTCAGATGTGATGCTGGATCGTCTTTATTTGGATGCAAGTCGTATAGAAGCGATGGCAAGAGGGATTCGTGAAGTGGTTGCCTTACCAGATCCAATCGGTGAAGTTTTAGAAACCAATCATCTTGAAAATGGCTTGGTTATCACCAAGAAACGAGTGGCTATGGGGGTCATCGGTATTATCTATGAAAGTCGTCCAAATGTGACGTCTGATGCGGCTGCTTTGGCTCTTAAGAGTGGAAATGCGGTCGTTCTTCGTAGTGGTAAGGATGCCTATCAAACAGCTCATGCTATTGTCACAGCCTTGAAAAAGGGCTTGGAGACGACTACCATTCATCCAGATGTGATTCAACTAGTGGAAGATACCAGCCGAGAAAGTAGCTATGCTATGATGAAGGCCAAGGGCTATTTAGATCTTCTCATTCCTCGTGGAGGAGCTGGCTTGATTAATGCCGTGGTTGAGAATGCGATTGTACCTGTTATCGAGACAGGGACTGGGATTGTACATGTCTATGTGGATAAGGATGCAGATGAAGACAAGGCTCTGTCTATCATCAATAATGCTAAAACCAGTCGTCCTTCTGTCTGCAATGCCATGGAGGTTCTGCTGGTTCATGAAGACAAGGCAGCAAGCTTCCTTCCTCGTTTGGAGCAAGTGCTGGTTGCAGATCGAAAAGAAGCTGGGTTGGAACCAATTCAATTCCGACTTGATAGCAAAGCAAGTCAGTTTGTTTCAGGTCGAGCAGCTGAGGCCCAAGACTTTGACACCGAGTTTTTAGACTATGTCCTAGCTGTTAAGGTTGTGAGCAGTTTAGAAGAAGCGGTTGTCCATATTGAAACCCACAGTACCCATCATTCGGATGCCATTGTGACGGAAAATGCTGAAGCTGCAGCTTACTTTACAGATCAAGTGGACTCTGCAGCAGTTTATGTCAATGCCTCAACTCGTTTTACCGATGGTGGCCAATTTGGTCTTGGTTGTGAAATGGGGATTTCTACTCAGAAACTGCACGCGCGTGGTCCCATGGGCTTGAAGGAATTGACTAGCTACAAGTATGTGGTTACTGGTGACGGACAGATAAGGGAGTAAGAGATGAAGATTGGATTTATCGGTTTGGGGAATATGGGAGCTAGTTTGGCCAAGGCTGTTTTGCAGGCCAAGACGGGTGCTCAGATTCTCATTGCCAATCGTAGTCAAGCCAAGGTAGATGTTTTCATTGCAGACTTTGGTGGTCAGGCTTCTAGCAATGACGAAATCTTTGCAGAAGCAGATGTGATTTTTTTAGGTGTTAAGCCAGCTCAGTTCTCAGACTTGCTATCTCAATATCAAACCATCCTTAAAAAAAGAGAAGGTCTTCTTTTGATTTCCATGGCAGCTGGATTGACTTTAGAAAGACTAGCAAGTCTTATCCCAAGTCAACACCGAATTATTCGTATGATGCCAAATACCCCTGCTTCTATCGGGCAAGGAGTGATTAGTTATGCCTTGTCTCCTAATTGCAGGGCTGAGGACAGTGAGCTCTTTTGTCAGCTTTTAACCAAGGCTGGCCTCTTGGTTGAACTTGGGGAAGGCTTAATAGATGCAGCTACAGGTCTTGCAGGCTGTGGACCAGCATTTGTCTATCTCTTTATTGAGTCCTTGGCAGATGCGGGTGTTCAGACGGGATTGCCACGAGAAACGGCCTTGAAAATGGCGGCTCAAACTGTGGTAGGAGCTGGGCAATTGGTCCTTGAAAGTCAGCAACATCCTGGGGTCTTGAAAGATCAAGTTTGTAGCCCAGGTGGTTCGACTATCGCTGGTGTAGCGAGCCTAGAAGCGCATGCTTTTCGAGGAACGGTCATGGATGCAGTTGGTCAAGCCTACAAACGAACACAAGAACTAGGTAAATAAGAGGTGGATTTGTCTGCCTCTTTTATGGTGGTTGATACTCTTCGAAAATCTCTTCAAACTGCGTCAGCTTCCATCTGTAACCTCAAAACAGTGTTTTGAGCAACCTGCGACTAGCTTCCTAGTTTGCTCTTTGATTTTCATTGAGTATGAAATGAGAAAACAAAAAGATTGTCACAAACCCCTATTTTTTTGATAGAATAGAAGTAGTAAAAAAGAAATGAGTTAGACATGTCAAAAGGATTTTTAGTCTCTCTTGAGGGACCAGAGGGAGCAGGAAAGACCAGTGTTTTAGAGACTCTGCTCCCAATTTTAGAGGAAACAGGGGTAGAGGTGCTGACGACCCGTGAACCTGGCGGAGTCTTGATTGGGGAGAAGATTCGGGAAGTGATTTTGGATCCAAGTCATACTCAGATGGATGCGAAGACAGAACTTCTTCTCTATATCGCCAGTCGCAGACAGCACTTGGTAGAAAAAGTTCTTCCAGCACTTGAAGCTGGTAAGTTGGTCATTATGGATCGTTTTATTGATAGTTCTGTTGCCTATCAGGGATTTGGTCGTGGTTTGGACATTGAAGCCATTGACTGGCTTAACCAGTTTGCGACAGATGGCCTCAAACCCGATTTGACACTCTATTTTGATATTGAGGTGGAAGAAGGACTGGCTCGCATTGCTGCTAATAGCAATCGCGAGGTCAATCGTCTGGACTTGGAAGGGTTGGAATTGCACAAGAAAGTCCGTCAAGGCTACCTTTCTCTTCTGGACAAAGAAAGAAATCGCATTGTCAAGATTGATGCTAGTCTCCCTTTGGAGCAGGTTGTGGAAACTACCAAGGCTGTCTTGTTTGACAGAATGGGCTTGGCCAAATGAAACAAGATCAACTAAAGGCTTGGCAACCAGCCCAGTTTGACCGCTTTGTCCGTATTTTGGAGCAAGACCAGCTCAATCACGCCTATCTTTTTTCAGGTTTTTTTGGAAGCTTGGAAATGGCGCAGTTTTTAGCTAAAAGCCTCTTTTGTACAGATAAGGTAGGCGTTTTACCATGTGAAAACTGCCGAAATTGTAAGCTGATTGAACAGGGAGAATTTCCCGATGTCACTTTGATTAAGCCAGTCAATCAGGTCATCAAGACAGAACGGATTCGAGAATTAGTGGGGCAGTTTTCTCAAGCAGGGATTGAAAACCAACAACAGGTCTTTATTATCGAGCAAGCTGAGAAAATGCATCCTAATGCAACCAATTCTCTGCTCAAGGTCATCGAAGAACCCCAGAGTGAGGTTTATATTTTCTTCTTGACCAGCGATGAGGAAAAGATCTTACCAACAATTCGAAGTCGGACCCAGATTTTCCACTTTAAAAAGCAAGAAGAGAAGCTCATCTTGCTCTTAGAACAAATGGGACTGGTTAAGAAAAAAGCAACTCTTTTAGCCCAGTTTAGTCAATCGCGAGCTGAAGCAGAAAAGTTAGCCAATCAGGCAAGTTTTTGGACCTTGGTCGATGAAAGTGAACGCCTGCTGACTTGGTTAGTAGCTAAGAAAAAAGAAAGTTATCTGCAGGTTGCTAAATTAGCTAGCTTGGCAGATGACAAGGAAAAACAAGATCAGGTTTTACGGATTCTTGAAGTCCTCTGTGGGCAGGACCTCCTGCAAGCAAGAGTAAGAGTGATTCTACAAGATTTGCTAGAAGCTAGAAAAATGTGGCAAGCTAATGTCAGCTTTCAAAATGCCATGGAATATCTGGTCTTGAAAGAAATATAAACTCAAAAATGAACGATAAAGAAAGGAAAGGGCTGGTTTATGGATAAAAAAGAATTATTTGACGCGCTGGATGATTTTTCCCAACAGTTATTGGTAACCTTGGCCGATGTGGAAGCCATCAAGAAAAATCTCAAGAGCCTAGTAGAAGAAAATACAGCTCTTCGCTTGGAAAATTCTAAGTTGCGCGAACGCTTGGGTGAGGTGGAAGCAGACGCTCCTGTCAAGGCTAAGCATGTTCGTGAAAGTGTCCGTCGAATTTATAAAGATGGTTTTCACGTATGTAATGATTTTTATGGACAACGTCGGGAGCAGGATGAGGAATGTATGTTCTGTGACGAGTTGTTGTACAGGGAGTAGGCATGCAGATTCAAAAAAGTTTTAAGGGGCAGTCTTCCTACGGGAAGCTGTACCTAGTAGCAACGCCGATTGGCAATCTAGATGATATGACCTTTCGAGCTATCCAAACCCTGAAAGAAGTGGACTGGATTGCTGCTGAGGATACGCGCAATACAGGTCTATTGCTCAAGCATTTTGATATTTCTACCAAGCAGATCAGTTTTCATGAGCACAATGCCAAGGAAAAGATTCCTGATTTGATTGGTTTCCTGAAAGCAGGGCAAAGTATTGCTCAGGTATCCGACGCAGGTTTGCCTAGTATCTCAGACCCTGGGCATGATTTGGTTAAGGTAGCGATTGAGGAAGAAATTACGGTTGTGACTGTTCCAGGTGCCTCTGCAGGAATTTCTGCCTTGATTGCCAGTGGTTTGGCCCCGCAACCGCATATCTTTTATGGTTTCTTACCTAGAAAATCAGGCCAGCAAAAGCAATTTTTCGACTCGAAAAAAGACTATCCTGAAACACAAATTTTCTACGAATCGCCTCATCGTGTGGCAGATACGCTAGAAAATATGCTAGCAGTCTATGGTGACCGCTCGGTCGTTTTGGTCAGGGAATTGACCAAAATCTATGAAGAATACCAAAGGGGAAAGATCTCTGAATTGCTGGAAAGTATCTCTGAAACGCCACTTAAGGGAGAATGCCTTATCATTGTTGAAGGTGCCAGTCAGGATGTGGAAGAAAAAGACGAGGAGGACTTGTTTTCAGAAATACAAGTACGCATCCAGCAAGGCATGAAGAAAAATCAAGCTATCAAGGAAGTCGCTAAGATTTACCAGTGGAATAAAAGTCAACTCTACGCTGCCTACCATGACTGGGAAGAAAATCAAGAAAATGACTAAACAGGGAAGTTTGCCTTCTTCCCTTTTTTTGTTATACTAGTAGAAGAAAAAAATAGAAAGATTTGTGGGAGTGAAAAAGTCCGGGGGACTTTTTCAGCCTGAGCCAAGAAACTCGAGAGCGAAGTAAGTCCGGGGGACTTTTTCAGCCTGAGCCAGGAAATTCGAAAGCGAAGTAAGTCCTATGGACTTTTTCAGCCTGAGCCAAGAAATTCGAAAACTCTTAAGATTGATTGGCTTTTTCAATGTGAACCTTGTCTTCACACTCCCAAAGAGGTATTAGTGTCGTGTCTCAATCTTATATCAATGTTATCGGTGCTGGTTTGGCAGGTTCTGAAGCAGCCTACCAAATTGCAGAACGTGGTATTCCAGTTAAACTTTATGAAATGCGTGGTGTCAAGTCAACACCTCAACACAAAACAGACAATTTTGCTGAGTTGGTTTGTTCCAATTCCCTACGTGGGGATGCTTTGACCAATGCTGTCGGGCTACTCAAGGAAGAAATGCGCCGCTTGGGTTCTGTCATTTTGGAATCAGCAGAAGCTACACGTGTTCCTGCAGGCGGTGCCCTTGCGGTGGATCGCGATGGTTTCTCCCAAACGGTGACCGAAAAAGTAGCCAATCATCCCTTAATCGAAGTAGTGCGTGATGAAATTATAGAATTGCCAACGGATGTTATTACGGTTGTCGCTACTGGTCCTTTGACAAGCGATTCCCTAGCTGAGAAAATTCATGCCCTTAATGACGGCGATGGCTTCTATTTCTACGACGCAGCAGCGCCTATTATCGATGTCAACACTATCGATATGAGCAAGGTTTATCTCAAATCTCGTTATGACAAGGGAGAAGCGGCTTATCTCAACGCTCCCATGACAAAACAAGAGTTTATGGATTTCCATGAAGCCTTGGTCAATGCGGAAGAAGCACCGCTCAATTCTTTTGAAAAAGAAAAGTACTTTGAAGGCTGTATGCCAATCGAAGTCATGGCTAAACGTGGTATTAAAACCATGCTTTATGGCCCTATGAAGCCAGTCGGTTTGGAGTATCCAGATGACTACACAGGACCTCGTGATGGAGAATTTAAAACACCTTATGCGGTGGTTCAACTTCGTCAGGACAATGCGGCTGGTAGCCTCTACAATATCGTTGGTTTCCAGACCCACCTCAAATGGGGAGAGCAAAAGCGTGTCTTCCAAATGATTCCAGGTCTTGAAAATGCTGAGTTTGTTCGTTATGGGGTCATGCACCGCAATTCTTACATGGATTCACCAAATCTTCTGGAGCAGACCTACCGTTCTAAGAAACAACCAAATCTCTTCTTTGCTGGTCAGATGACGGGTGTGGAAGGCTATGTAGAGTCCGCAGCATCAGGCTTAGTTGCAGGTATTAACGCGGCTCGACTCTTCAAAGGTGAAAGTGAGGCTATTTTCCCAGAGACAACAGCGATTGGAAGCCTAGCTCATTACATCACCCATGCCGACAGTAAACATTTCCAACCAATGAATGTCAATTTTGGGATCATCAAGGAGTTGGAAGGCGAACGTATTCGTGATAAGAAGGCTCGTTATGAAAAAATTGCAGAGCGTGCCCTTGCCGACTTAGAGGAATTTTTAACTGTCTAATTTTTTTGAAAGAATTGCTCATGATACTATAAAAATCTTAGAAATTGTGATAAAATAGGTAGGATAAAAGAAGGAGAGTGAAAATGGCGAATCCCAAGTATAAACGTATTTTAATCAAGTTATCAGGTGAAGCCCTTGCCGGTGAACGTGGCGTAGGGATTGATATCCAAACAGTTCAAACAATCGCAAAAGAGATTCAAGAAGTTCATAGCTTAGGTATCGAAATTGCCCTTGTTATCGGTGGAGGAAATCTCTGGCGTGGAGAACCTGCTGCAGAAGCAGGAATGGACCGCGTTCAGGCAGATTACACAGGAATGCTTGGGACTGTTATGAATGCTCTTGTGATGGCAGATTCATTGCAGCAAGTTGGTGTTGATACGCGTGTGCAAACAGCCATTGCCATGCAACAAGTGGCCGAGCCTTATGTCCGTGGACGTGCCCTTCGTCACCTTGAGAAAGGTCGTATCGTTATTTTTGGTGCTGGAATTGGTTCACCATACTTCTCAACAGATACAACAGCGGCCCTTCGTGCAGCTGAAATCGAAGCGGATGCCATTCTTATGGCTAAAAACGGTGTCGATGGTGTTTACAATGCCGATCCTAAGAAAGACAAGACAGCCGTTAAGTTTGAAGAATTGACTCACCGTGACGTTATCAATAAAGGTCTTCGTATCATGGACTCAACAGCTTCAACCCTCTCAATGGACAACGACATTGACTTGGTTGTCTTCAACATGAACCAACCAGGCAACATCAAACGTGTCGTATTTGGTGAAAATATCGGAACAACAGTTTCAAATAATATCTAAGAAAAGGAATAAGAAAGATTATGGCTAACGCAATTATTGAAAAAGCTAAAGAGAGAATGACCCAGTCTCACCAATCACTTGCTCGTGAATTTGGTGGTATCCGTGCTGGCCGTGCCAATGCAAGCTTGCTTGACCGTGTACATGTAGAATACTATGGAGTCGAAACTCCTCTTAACCAAATCGCTTCAATTACGATTCCAGAAGCGCGTGTTTTGTTGGTAACACCATTTGATAAATCTTCATTGAAAGATATCGAACGTGCCTTGAACGCTTCTGATCTTGGTATTACACCAGCTAACGATGGTTCTGTAATCCGCTTGGTTATCCCTGCTCTTACAGAAGAAACTCGTCGTGACCTTGCTAAAGAAGTGAAGAAGGTCGGTGAAAATGCTAAAGTAGCTGTGCGCAATATCCGTCGTGACGCTATGGACGAAGCTAAGAAACAAGAAAAAGCAAAAGAAATCACTGAAGACGAATTGAAGACTCTTGAAAAAGACATTCAAAAAGTAACAGACGATGCTGTTAAACACATCGACGACATGACTGCCAACAAAGAGAAAGAACTTTTGGAAGTCTAAAAATAAACAGAAAAACTCAGTTGGCATTGCTGGCTGAGTTTTATTCGAAAGAAGGAAATATGAATACAAATCTTGCAAGTTTTATCGTTGGACTCATCATCGATGAAAATGACCGTTTTTACTTTGTGCAAAAGGATGGTCAAACCTATGCTCTTGCTAAGGAAGAAGGTCAGCATACAGTAGGGGATACGGTTAAAGGTTTTGCCTATACAGATATGAAGCAAAAGCTCCGCTTGACCACTTTAGAAGTGACTGCTACTCAGGATCAATTTGGTTGGGGTCGTGTCACAGAAGTACGCAAGGACTTGGGTGTCTTTGTGGATACAGGCCTTCCTGACAAGGAAATCGTTGTGTCACTCGATATTCTCCCTGAACTTAAGGAACTCTGGCCTAAGAAGGGTGACCAACTCTACATACGTCTTGAAGTGGACAAGAAAGACCGTATCTGGGGACTCTTGGCCTATCAAGAAGACTTCCAACGTCTGGCTCGTCCTGCCTACAACAACATGCAGAACCAAAACTGGCCAGCCATTGTGTACCGCCTCAAGCTGTCAGGAACCTTTGTCTACCTACCAGAAAATAACATGCTTGGCTTTATCCATCCTAGCGAGCGCTACGCAGAGCCACGTTTGGGGCAAGTATTAGATGCGCGTGTCATTGGTTTCCGCGAAGTGGACCGTACCTTGAACCTCTCCCTCAAACCACGTTCTTTTGAAATGTTGGAAAATGATGCTCAGATGATTTTGACCTATTTGGAAAGCAATGGTGGTTTCATGACCCTAAATGATAAGTCATCTCCAGACGACATCAAAGCAACCTTTGGCATTTCTAAAGGTCAGTTCAAGAAAGCACTCGGTGGTTTGATGAAGGCTGGTAAAATTAAGCAGGACCAGTTTGGGACAGAGTTGGTTTAAGGAGTTGTATGAGAAAATCATTTTACACTTGGCTCATGACCGAGCGCAATCCTAAAAGTAACAGTCCAAAGGCTATCCTAGCAGACCTCGCTTTTGAAGAGTCAGCCTTCCCAAAACACACCGATGATTTTGATGAGGTCAGTCGATTTTTGGAGGAACATGCCAGTTTCTCTTTTAACCTAGGAGATTTTGACAGCATTTGGCAAGAATACTTAGAACACTAGCATGATTCACTGGGTTTGGGCTAGTAATTTCTCCATCCCTTTGCTATAATAAAAAGAAATAAAAGGATTAGAGAGGTTCTTTATTTGAAGGAACATTCAATAGACATTCAACTGAGTCATCCAGATGACCTGTTTCATCTTTTTGGTTCCAATGAACGCCATCTTCGTTTGATGGAAGAAGAGCTTGATGTTGTGATTCATGCCCGTACGGAGATTGTCCAGGTTTTGGGAGAAGAGTCTGCCTGTGAGGAAGCCCGTCAAGTTATTCAGGCTTTGATGGTCTTGGTAAATCGTGGGATGACCGTTGGTACGCCAGATGTGGTGACTGCAATTAGCATGGTCAAAAACGATGAAATCGACAAGTTTGTCGCCCTTTACGAAGAAGAAATCATCAAAGACAATACTGGGAAGCCTATCCGTGTCAAAACACTGGGTCAAAAGCTTTATGTGGATAGTGTCAAACAGCATGATGTGACCTTTGGAATCGGACCTGCAGGGACAGGGAAGACCTTTCTTGCAGTGACCTTGGCTGTGACAGCCCTTAAACGTGGGCAAGTTAAACGTATTATCTTGACTCGTCCAGCGGTAGAAGCGGGCGAGAGTCTCGGATTTCTTCCGGGGGATCTTAAAGAGAAGGTAGATCCTTACCTTCGACCTGTTTACGATGCCTTGTATCAAATTCTCGGAAAAGACCAAACGACTCGTCTCATGGAGCGTGAAATTATCGAGATTGCACCTCTTGCCTATATGCGTGGACGGACCTTGGATGATGCCTTTGTCATTCTCGATGAGGCGCAAAATACGACTATCATGCAGATGAAGATGTTCTTGACTCGTTTAGGTTTTAATTCTAAGATGATTGTCAATGGAGATATCAGTCAGATTGACCTTCCGCGTAACGTCAAGTCCGGTTTGATTGATGCTCAGGAAAAGCTCAAGAACATTCACCAGATTGACTTTGTTCATTTTTCAGCTAAGGATGTGGTTCGCCATCCAGTTGTCGCTCAGATTATCCGAGCTTATGAACCAGTACCAGTTAAAAATGAAGAGAGTGAATAATTGGATCCTCAACCTCTATCTGAAGGATAGTTCTTTTGTACTTAAAGTTATCTCAATACTAAATCTATAGTTGATTGAAGCTAGAATAGTACGTCGTGACTGCTAAAATATTTCTAGAAATTAATTTGAATTTTCTGATTGATTTGTTTATATCTTATTTCAATCTACTATAAGTTTGCTTTTTAAATGTTTTATTCAATATCCTTGTATTAGATTAGAAACGTTTCAAGTGGAAGAAATTTATGGAATCAATCTTTTTAAAACTAGCTCAGTATCCCATAGTAGAGACAGAACGTTTGTTGCTTCGACCTGTAACCTTGGATGATGCAGAAGCAATGTTTGCCTATGCCTCGGACAGAGAAAATACGCGCTACACTTTTCCAACCAATCAAAGCTTGGAAGAAACCAAGAATAATATTGCTCAGTTCTATCTAGCTAATCCATTAGGCCGTTGGGGAATAGAGCTAAAAAGTAATGGCAAATTTATCGGAACCATTGACTTGCACAAGATTGATCCTGTTCTTAAGAAGGCAGCTATTGGTTACATTATCAATAAAAAATATTGGAATCAAGGTTTGACGACAGAAGCCAATCGTGCCGTAATTGAGCTAGCTTTTGAGAAGATAGGGATGAATAAGTTGATTGCCCTTCATGATAAGGACAATCCTGCATCTGGAAAGGTCATGGAGAAATCAGGCATGCGTTTTTCCCATGCAGAACCTTATGCTTGTATGGACCAGCATGAAGAAGGCCGAATCGTGACAAGAGTTCATTATGTCTTGACCAAGGAAGACTATTTTGCAAATAAATAAGCAGTTGAAAAGAAATTTTTCGACTGTTTTTTCTTCCTCTTACGAATAATTTAAGAGAGGAGAAAATATGGAAGCAATTATCGAGAAAATCAAAGAGTATAAAATCATTGTCATCTGTACTGGTCTGGGCTTGCTTGTAGGAGGATTTTTCCTGCTAAAGCCAGCTCCACAAACACCTGTCAAAGAAACGAATTTGCAGGCAGAAGTTGCAGCTGTTTCCAAGGATTCATCGACCAAAAAGGATGTGAAGAAGGAAGAAAAGGAAGAACCGGTTGAACAAGATCTAATCACAGTAGATGTAAAAGGCGCTGTTAAAGCACCTGGAATTTATGATTTGCCTGTAGGTAGTCGAGTCAATGACGCCGTTCAGAAGGCTGGTGGCTTGACAGAGCAAGCAGACAGCAAGGGGCTCAATCTAGCTCAGAAAGTTAGTGATGAGGCTCTGGTTTACGTTCCCACTAAGGGAGAAGAAGCAGCTAGTCAACAGACTGGTTCTGGGATGGCTTCTTCAACAAGCAAGGAAAAGAAGGTCAATATTAACAAGGCCAGTCTGGAAGAACTCAAGCAGGTCAAAGGCTTGGGAGGAAAACGAGCCCAGGATATTATCGATCATCGTGAGACGAATGGCAAATTCAAGTCGGTTGATGAACTTAAGAAGGTCTCTGGCATTGGTGCTAAAACGATAGAAAAGCTAAAAGACTATGTTACAGTGGATTAAGAAACTCCCTATTCCCCTAATTTACCTGAGTTTTCTATTGCTTTGGCTTTACTACGCCATTTTCTCATCATCTTATCTCGCACTGCTAGGTTTTGTTTTTCTGCTAGTCTGTCTCTTTATCCAATTTCCGTGGAAGTCTGTTGGAAAAGTTCTAGTAATTTGCGGAATCTTTGGATTTTGGTTTCTGTTTCAAAATTGGCAACAGAGTCAAGCGAGTCAACATTTGGCAGATTCTGTTGAAAGGGTACGGATCCTGCCCGACACTATTAAGGTCAATGGTGATAGTTTATCCTTTCGTGGTAAGTCTGACGGACGAATTTTCCAAGTCTATTATAAACTACAGTCCGAGGAGGAGAAAGAACAATTTCAAGCTTTAACAGATCTTCATGAGATAGGACTAGAAGGAAAACTTTCAGAACCAGAAGGGCAGAGAAATTTTGGTGGCTTTGACTATCAAGCATATCTGAAGACTCAGGGGATTTACCAGACTCTCAATATCAAAAAAATCCAGTCATTTCAAAGGGTTGGCAGTTGGGATGTAGGTGAAAACCTGTCCAGTTTACGTCGAAAGGCTGTAGTTTGGATTAAGATGCACTTTCCAGATCCTATGCGCAATTACATGACGGGGCTCTTGCTAGGACATCTGGATACAGACTTTGAGGAGATGAATGAACTTTATTCCAGTCTAGGAATTATCCATCTCTTTGCCTTATCGGGTATGCAGGTAGGCTTTTTCATGGATGGCTTTAAGAAACTACTCTTGCGATTAGGCTTGACCCAAGAAAAGTTGAAATGGCTGACTTATCCCTTTTCCCTTATTTATGCAGGTCTGACAGGATTTTCAGCATCAGTCATTCGCAGTCTCTTGCAGAAGTTACTGGCTCAACATGGTGTTAAGGGCTTGGATAATTTTGCCTTGACGGTGCTTGTCCTCTTTATCATCATGCCCAACTTTTTCTTGACTGCTGGAGGAGTCTTGTCCTGCGCTTATGCTTTTATCTTGACCATGACCAGCAAAGAAGGAGAGGGTCTCAAGGCTGTGGTCAGAGAAAGTCTAGTCATTTCCTTGGGAATATTGCCCATTCTATCCTTCTATTTTGCAGAATTTCAACCTTGGTCTATCCTTTTGACCTTTGTCTTTTCCTTTCTATTTGACTTGGTCTTCTTACCGCTCTTGTCTATCTTATTTGCCCTTTCCTTTCTCTATCCAGTCATTCAGCTGAATTTTATTTTTGAATGGTTGGAGGACATTATTCGCTTGGTATCACAGGTGGCAAGTAGACCGCTTGTCTTTGGACAACCCAATGCATGTCTGTTGATACTACTATTAATTTCCTTGGCTTTAGTCTATGATTTGAGGAAAAACATTAAAAGGCTAGCAGTATTGAGCTTATTGATTACGGGTCTCTTTTTCTTGACCAAGCATCCACTGGAAAATGAAATTACCATGCTGGATGTGGGGCAAGGAGAAAGTATTTTCCTAAGGGATGTAACTGGTAAAACCATTCTCATAGATGTAGGCGGTAAGGCAGAGTCTAGTAAGAAAATAGAAAAATGGCAAGAAAAGGCGACAACTAGCAATGTCCAGCGAACCTTGATTCCCTATCTCAAAAGTCGAGGAGTAGCCAAGATTGACCAGCTGATTTTGACCAATACGGACAAGGAACATGTTGGAGATTTGCTGGAAGTGGCCAAGGCTTTCCATGTAGGGGAGATTTTAGTATCAAAAGGCAGTCTGAAACAGAAGGAATTTGTAGTAGAACTGCAGGCGACTCAAACCAAGGTTCGTAGTGTGTCAGTGGGAGAGAATTTGCCAATTTTTGGAAGTCAGTTAGAAGTCTTATCTCCAAGGAAAATTGGAGATGGAGGTCATGAAGATTCCCTGGTTCTGTATGGGAAACTTTTGGATAAGCACTTTCTTTTCACGGGAAATTTGGAGGAGAAAGGAGAGAAGGACTTGCTGAAGCACTATCCAGACTTGAAAGTTGATGTCTTGAAAGCTGGCCAACATGGATCTAAAAAATCATCAAGTTCAGTCTTTTTAGAACAGCTCAAACCAGAGATGACTCTCATTTCAGTTGGAAAGAACAATCGAACCAAACTCCCCCATCAGGAAACCTTGACCCGACTGGAAGATATCAATAGTAAAGTTTACCGAACTGATCAGCAAGGAGCTATACGGTTTAAGGGGTTGAATAGTTGGAAAATCGAAAGCGTTCGATAGGAAGGATAAATACTATATATTAGTAAAATAAACTAAAAATCTGTTGCATAATAATGATAAAAACGATATAATGAAAGCGTCTTCAATATTGAAGATATAAAACTATTAAAAATTAGCAAAAATCGTTTAATTAGTTAGTTTATGATTATTGGTCTTTTTCAGTCCAGTATATCTGCTGTGAGCGTTCTTAAAACTTATAGGTATGATTGGAATATCTACTATAAGTCTAGTATGAATTCCCAGAGATATAACTATATTAATCCCCTGTTATAGTATCGTTATGACAGCTATTCTGAGTATAAAGTTGGCGGAGGCTGGAAGTACAATCGTTATGAGGTACGAAACTACTCCAGTGGAGCCTATTAATCCCTAAAGAGTGATAAAAAGGAGGGCTAGGTATGTTGCAACTTACTCATGTGACCTTAAAAACGCGACAAGTCATCTTACAAGATGTTGATTTTACATTTGAAAAGGGTAGGATTTATGGTATTCTTGCTATAAATGGTTCTGGAAAGACGACCCTGTTCCGCGCCATTAGCAATTTAATTCCTATAAGTAGTGGAAATATCTCAGTCTCTCCTTCTTTGTTTTATTATGAGAGTATTGAATGGCTGGATGGAAACTTAAGTGGGATGGACTATCTTCGCCTTATCAAAAACATCTGGAAGTCAGGTCTGAACTTGAGGGATGAAATTGCCTACTGGGAAATGTCTGACTATATCAGCCTTCCCATTCGCAAGTATTCCTTAGGCATGAAGCAACGCTTGGTGATTGCTATGTATTTCCTCAGTCAGGCGAAATGCTGGCTTATGGATGAGATTACAAATGGCTTAGATGAGTATTATCGACAGAAGTTTTTTGATAGGCTAGCACAAATCGATAGACAAGAACAGCTGGTTCTTTTAAGTTCCCACTATAAGGAAGAGTTGCTTGATGTCTGCGATAGAGTAGTAACCATTCACCAGGGGCAAATAGAAGAGGTTTAGTTTATGAAAGATGTTAGTCTATTTTTATTAAAAAAAGTTTTCAAAAGTCGCTTAAACTGGATTATCTTAGCTTTATTTGTATCTGGACTCGGTGTTACCTTTTATTTAAATAGTCGGACTGCAAACTCTCACAGCTTGGAGAGCGAGTTGGAAACCTATCTTGTAAAAAATGAGAGAGTCATCAATGAATATGAAGAGGAACTCTCCCAAATATCTGATACCAACTCGGAGGAATACCAGATTGCTAAAATTAATTTAGAATCGCAAAAAAATCATTCGACTCAAAAGACAGAAATTCTGACTTTATTAAAAGAAGGGCGATGGAAAGAAGCCTACTATTTGCAGTGGCAAGATGAAGAGAAGAATTATGAAAGGATATCAAATAACCCGACTGTTAGCTCTGACTTTAAAATGGCGGTTGACCGCCAAAGAAAGATTTACCAAGCCCTGTATCCCTTGAACATAAAAGCACATACTTTGGAGTTTCCGACCCACGGGATTGATCAGATTATCTGGATTTTAGAGGCTATCATCCCAACCTTGTTTGTGATTGCTATTATTTTTATGCTAACGCAACTATTTGCAGAAAGATATCAAAATCATCTGGACACAGCTCAGTTATATCCTTTTTCAAAAGTGACATTTGCAATATCCTCTCTTGGAGTTGGAGTGGGTTATGTAACTGTGCTGTTTATCGGAATCAGCGGATTTTCTTTTCTAGTGGGAAGTCTGATAAGTGGTTTTGGACAGTTAGATTATCCCTACCCGATTTATAGCTTAGTGAATCAAGAGGTAACTATTGGAAAAATACAAGATGTGTTATTTCCTGGCTTGTTATTAGCTTTCTTAGCCTTTATCGTCATTGTGGAAGTAGTGTACTTGATTGCTTACTTTTTCAAGCAAAAAATGCCTGTCCTCTTTCTTTCACTCATTGGAATTGTTGGCTTATTGTTTGGCATCCAAACAATTCAGCCTCTTCAAAAGATTGCACATCTGATTCCCTTTACTTACTTACGTTCAGTGGATATTTTATCTGGAAGATTACCTAAGCAAATTGATAATGTCAATCTAAATTGGAGTATGGGGATGGTTTTACTTCCTTGCCTGGTTATCCTTTTGTTAGTGGGGATCTTATTTATCGAAAGATGGGGAAGTTCACAGAAAAAAGAATTTTTTAATAAATCCTAGCTTTCCTATAGGGAAAATAAGTAAAAACTAACATAGAGAGGGAATCAACTTGGTTCTCTCTTTTTGATTAGGAAATCAAGGCAAAATACAAACAGAAACTTTTCAAAAAATAACTTTTTATCTTGACAAGGGCTAGAAAACTTGGTATCATATAAAAGTTGAGAAAAGCAGAAGTGAGAGCTTCTCGCCTTGTGACATTAAGTTGCCTGGCCCTACGGATGAAAAGTTTCTAAGAAACGCTATCATAACGTGCGGGCTTGTATATTTACGAGTCCGTTATTGTTTTTCTCTAATAAAACAAAAGAGGTGAAAACCATAGCAAAGCAAGACTTATTCATCAATGATGAGATTCGTGTACGTGAAGTTCGCTTGATTGGTCTTGAAGGAGAACAGCTAGGCATCAAGCCACTCAGTGAAGCGCAAGCTTTGGCTGATAACGCTAATGTTGACCTAGTATTGATTCAACCCCAAGCCAAACCGCCTGTTGCAAAAATTATGGACTACGGTAAGTTCAAATTTGAGTACCAGAAGAAGCAAAAAGAACAACGTAAAAAACAAAGTGTTGTTACTGTGAAAGAAGTTCGTCTAAGTCCAACTATTGACAAGGGTGACTTTGATACAAAACTTCGCAATGCACGCAAATTCCTTGAAAAAGGAAATAAAGTTAAGGTATCTATTCGCTTTAAGGGTCGTATGATTACCCATAAAGAGATTGGTGCAAAAGTTTTAGCCGAGTTTGCTGAAGCAACTCAAGATATTGCCATCATCGAACAACGTGCTAAAATGGATGGACGTCAAATGTTCATGCAATTGGCGCCAGCGACTGACAAAAAATAATTGTCAGAAAGTTAAACAAAGGAGAAAAATCATGCCAAAACAAAAAACACACCGCGCATCAGCTAAACGTTTCAAACGTACAGGTTCTGGTGGACTTAAACGTTTCCGTGCTTACACTTCTCACCGTTTCCACGGAAAAACTAAGAAACAACGTCGTCATCTTCGTAAAGCATCTATGGTGCATTCAGGAGATTACAAACGTATCAAAGCAATGCTTACTCGCTTGAAATAATAGCTTGACTGTAAGTAAACAATTCTAGGAAATATTTGGAGGAAATAAAACATGGCACGTGTTAAAGGTGGCGTTGTATCACGCAAACGTCGTAAACGTATTCTTAAATTAGCAAAAGGTTACTATGGAGCTAAACACATCTTGTTCCGTACTGCAAAAGAACAAGTAATGAACTCTTACTACTATGCATACCGTGACCGTCGTCAGAAAAAACGTGACTTCCGCAAATTGTGGATCACTCGTATCAACGCGGCAGCTCGTATGAACGGACTTTCATACTCACAATTGATGCATGGTTTGAAATTGGCTGAGATCGAAGTTAACCGTAAAATGCTTGCTGACTTGGCTGTTAACGATGCAGCAGCTTTCACAGCTCTTGCAGATGCAGCTAAAGCAAAACTTGGTAAATAATAACAGATAAGACTGGAACAGGATTGTCCCAGTCTTTTTAAAAATAAAGGAGAAAAATATGGCTTCAAAAATGCTACACACTTGCTTGCGAGTAGAAAACCTTGAAAAATCAATCGCATTTTATCAAGATGCTTTTGGTTTTAAAGAATTGCGTCGCAGAGATTTTCCAGATCATGCCTTCACGATTGTCTATCTAGGTCTTGAGGGTGACGACTATGAGTTGGAATTGACTTATAACTACGATCACGGTCCTTATGTGGTTGGAGATGGATTTGCCCATATCGCCCTCAGTACACCTGATCTTGAGGCGCTTCATCAAGAGCATAGTGCCAAAGGCTATGAAGTGACTGAGCCAAATGGTCTACCAGGAACTGCACCTAACTATTACTTTGTTAAAGACCCTGATGGATACAAGGTCGAAGTCATTCGTGAAAAATAAGGCTCTTTCAAATACAGGATAATTCAATTTGTGTAGCAGAAAGCTTACAAATAAAATTGAATATAGTAAAATAGGATTAGAAATCTTAAGAAAGTTGGTCCTTTATTGGAAACGATAGTATTTTCAATCTCTGTTTTTCTAGCAGGTGTTTTATCCTTTTTTTCTCCTTGTATTTTTCCACTTCTGCCAGTTTATGCTGGGATTTTATTGGATGATCAGGAAAGCGCAAAAAGTTTTTCCTTGTTTGGGAGAAAGGTTCTTTGGTCAGGTTTGATTCGAACATTTTGCTTTATCGTAGGTATCTCTCTCATTTTCTTTATTCTAGGCTTTGGTGCAGGTTACTTTGGTCATATTCTCTATGCAAATTGGTTTCGATATGTCATGGGAGCTATTATTATCATTTTGGGTCTTCACCAGATGGAAATTTTTCATTTTAAGAAATTAGAGGTTCAAAAAAGCTTTACCTTTAAAAAATCAGATTCTAATCGTTATTGGTCAGCTTTTTTACTCGGTATTACCTTTAGCTTTGGTTGGACGCCTTGTATCGGTCCAGTTTTAAGTTCCGTTTTAGCGCTTGCAGCTTCTGGTGGTAATGGAGCTTGGCAAGGAGCTATCTATACTCTCATTTACACTCTGGGGATGGCCCTTCCTTTCTTGGTTTTGGCTCTAGCTTCAGGTGTAGTCATGCCTTATTTTAGTAAAATCAAACGTCATATGATGCTACTGAAGAAAATTGGTGGTTTCCTCATTATTTTAATGGGAATTTTGTTAATACTAGGACAAGTAAATATTCTAGCTGGAATTTTTGAATAAAGGAGAACAAATGAAAAAAGTAATGTTTGCTGGTTTAAGCCTTTTGTCATTAGTCGTATTGATGGCCTGTGGTGAGGAAGAGACTAAAAAAACTCAAGCCCCACAACAGCCAAAACAAGAAACGACTGTACAACAAATCGCTGTTGGAAAAGAGGCTCCAGACTTTACCTTGCAATCAATGGATGGTAAAGAAGTTAAGTTATCTGATTTTAAGGGTAAAAAGGTTTACTTGAAGTTTTGGGCTTCATGGTGTGGTCCATGTAAGAAAAGTATGCCTGAGTTGATGGAATTAGCTGCGAAACCAGATCGTGATTTCGAAATTCTTAGTGTCATTGCACCAGGAATTCAAGGTGAAAAAACCGTTGAGCAATTCCCACAATGGTTCCAAGAACAAGGATATAAGGATATCCCAGTGCTTTATGATACCAAAGCAACCACCTTCCAAGCTTATCAAATTCGAAGCATTCCTACAGAATATCTGATTGATAGTCAAGGGAAGATTGGAAAGATTCAATTTGGTGCTATCAGCAATGCGGATGCAGAAGCAGCCTTTAAAGAAATGAACTAGAATCGATAAAATCTGATTACAAGATGTAGTCAGATTTTTTTAGAAAATTATTTTATAAATATTCACAAATCTCCTATATTTATGGTAAAATAGAATCATCAGTTTATTTTGGAGTCAAAGATGAATATATTTAGAACAAAGAATGTAAGTTTGGATAAAACGGAGATGCACAGGCATTTGAAGTTATGGGATCTGATTTTGCTGGGTATCGGAGCCATGGTAGGGACAGGTGTCTTTACAATAACAGGTACTGCAGCTGCAACGCTTGCTGGTCCAGCCCTAGTGATTTCAATTGTCATTTCTGCCTTGTGTGTGGGATTATCAGCTCTCTTTTTTGCAGAATTTGCTTCACGAGTACCTGCTACAGGTGGTGCCTACAGTTATCTCTATGCTATCTTAGGAGAATTTCCAGCTTGGTTGGCTGGCTGGTTAACCATGATGGAATTCATGACAGCCATATCTGGTGTGGCTTCGGGTTGGGCAGCTTATTTTAAAGGCTTGCTTTCTCAATATGGGATAGCCCTTCCTCAGGCTTTAAATGGTACCTTTAATCCTCAAGCTGGGACATTTGTTGATTTATTGCCTATTCTTGTCTTGGTCTTGGTGACTTCGCTTGTTTTACTCAATGCTAAAGCAGCATTACGTTTTAATTCGATTTTGGTCATTCTGAAATTCTCGGCTTTAGCTCTCTTTATTTTAGTAGGAATTTGGAATATTAAACTTGATAATTGGAGTAATTTTGCTCCTTACGGTTTTGGACAAATCTATGGCGCTAGTACTGGTATTATGGCTGGTGCGTCCTTAATGTTCTTTGGATTTTTGGGCTTTGAATCCATCTCTATGGCTGTAGATGAAGTCAAGACTCCTCAAAAAAATATTCCTAGAGGGATTGTCTTATCGCTTTCTATCGTAACTATTCTCTATGCCTTGGTGACGCTTGTCTTGACTGGTGTGGTTCACTATAGTCATCTAAATGTCGATGATGCCGTTGCCTTTGCCCTTCGTAGCATTGGGATTGGTTGGGCAGCTAACTATGTGTCATTAGTGGCTATCTTAACCTTGATTACAGTTTGTATTTCGATGACCTATGCCCTATCGCGTATGATTTACAGTTTAGCGCGCGATGGCTTAATGCCTGCCATCTTTAAGGAACTGACGAAGACAAGCAAGGTACCAAAGAATGCTACTATCTTGACAGGTCTAGCTTCAGCAGTAGCAGCAGGAATGTTCCCTCTTGCTAGTATCGCAGCCTTCTTAAATATTTGTACCTTAGCCTACTTGATTATGCTAGCTTATGGTCTGATTCGCTTACGGAAAGAAAAAGGAATGCCCAAAGCGGGCGAATTTAAAACACCATTGGTACCCCTGTTACCAATTTTATCAATCATCATTTGTTTATCCTTTATGTTGCAGTATAATATGGAAACTTGGATTGCTTTCCTAGTTGCTTTGTTAGTAGGAAGTATCATTTACTTCACTTATGGCTATAAGCATTCTACCATAGAAGAATAATACTCTTCGAAAATCTCTTCAAACCACGTCAGCTTCGCCTTGCTGTATGTATGGTTACTGACTTCGTCAGTTTCATCTACAACCTCAAAAACATGTTTTGAGCTGACTTCGTCAGTTTCATCTACAACCTCAAAAACATGTTTTGAGCTGACTTCGTCAGTCTTATCTACAACCTCAAAACAGTGTTTTGAGCAGCCTGCGGCTAGCTTCCTAATTTGTTCTTTGATTTTCATTGAGTATATAAAGTGAGAATCTGTTGAGTTGTTGACACTCAGCAGATTTTTATATGTGAAAGAAATTTCAAATTTTTTCTAAAAATATCTTGACAGATTAAATTTTTAGGAGTAGAATGTTTACTAGTTAATTAAATGGTTAAGGAGTTGTTCATGAAGAAACAAAATTTATTTTTAGTCTTGTTAAGTGTTTTTCTTTTATTGCTAGGAGCCTGTGGACAAAAGGAAAGCCAGACAGGAAAGGGGATGAAAATTGTGACCAGTTTTTATCCTATCTACGCTATGGTTAAGGAAGTATCTGGTGACTTGAATGATGTTCGGATGATTCAGTCAAGTAGTGGGATTCACTCCTTTGAGCCTTCGGCAAATGACATCGCGGCCATCTATGATGCAGATGTCTTTGTTTATCATTCTCATACACTCGAATCTTGGGCAGGAAGTTTAGATCCCAATCTAAAAAAATCTAAAGTGAAGGTCTTAGAGGCTTCAGAGGGAATGACTTTGGAACGTGTCCCTGGACTAGAGGATGTGGAAGCAGGGGATGGAGTTGATGAAAAAACGCTCTATGACCCTCACACTTGGCTAGATCCTGAAAAAGCTGGCGAAGAAGCTCAGATTATCGCTGATAAACTTTCAGAGGTGGATAGTGAACATAAAGAAACTTATCAAAAAAATGCGCAAGCCTTTATCAAAAAAGCTCAAGAATTGACTAAGAAATTCCAGCCTAAATTTGAAAAAGCGAGTCAGAAAACTTTTGTAACACAACATACAGCCTTTTCTTATCTAGCGAAGAGATTTGGACTTAATCAACTTGGTATTGCAGGCATCTCTCCTGAACAAGAACCAAGTCCAAGACAACTAACAGAAATTCAGGAATTTGTTAAGACCTATAAGGTTAAAACGATTTTTACAGAAAGTAATGCTTCTTCAAAAGTAGCTGAAACTCTTGTCAAATCAACAGGTGTGGGTCTTAAAACTCTGAATCCTTTAGAGGCAGACCCACAAAATGACAAGACCTATTTAGAAAATCTTGAAGAAAATATAAGTGTTTTAGCAGAAGAATTAAAGTGAGGAAAGAATGAAAATCAATAAAAAATATGTCGCAGGTTCAGTGGCAGTTCTTGCCCTAAGTGTTTGTTCCTATGAACTTGGTCGTTACCAAGCTGGTCAGGCTAAGAAAGAGTCTAATCGAGTTGCTTATATAGATGGTGATCAGGCTGGTCAAAAGGCAGAAAATTTGACACCAGATGAAGTCAGTAAGAGAGAGGGAATCAACGCCGAACAAATTGTTATCAAGATTACGGATCAAGGTTATGTGACCTCTCATGGAGACCATTATCATTACTATAATGGTAAGGTTCCTTATGATGCTATCATCAGTGAAGAACTTCTCATGAAAGATCCTAATTATCAGTTGAAAGATGCAGACATTGTCAATGAAATCAAGGGTGGCTATGTCATTAAGGTAGACGGGAAATACTATGTTTACCTTAAAGATGCGGCCCATGCGGACAATATTCGGACAAAAGAAGAGATTAAACGTCAGAAGCAGGAACACAGTCATAATCATAATTCAAGTACAGATAATGCTGTTGCTGCAGCCAGAGCCCAAGGACGCTATACAACGGATGATGGTTATATCTTCAATGCCTCTGATATTATTGAGGATACAGGTGATGCCTATATCGTTCCTCATGGCAATCACTTCCACTATATTCCGAAGAGTGACTTGTCTGCCAGTGAATTAGCTGCTGCCCAAGCCTTCTTATCTGGAAAAGGCGGTCAATTAAGTACGGTTGAATATCGTTCTAGCAGGGGAGAAACAAGATCTAGTGTGAGAACGAGTCCATCTGGAACTCCTCAAAATCCTGCAACAGATTCTGAAAGTCAAAGTGAGGACTTAGCTAGTCTCCTTCAAGAGTTGTACGCTTTGCCACTTAGCCAACGTCATGTGGAGTCTGATGGATTGGTATTTGACCCAGCACAGATTATAAAACGTACTGCAAATGGTGTGGCAGTTCCTCACGGGGATCATTTCCATTTCATTCCGTATTCGCAAATGTCTGCTTTGGAAGAAAAATTGGCTCGAAATCTACCAATTGGAGGTCAGCCAGTTCAAAGTCATGCTGATAATACGAAACCAAGCAGTCCTGCGAAACTAAGTTCAACCATTAAACCAAACTTTAATCTCAATACGCAAGCACCGAATCGAGCAACTGGAGGCGCCTATACAACGGATGATGGGTATGTCTTTAGTCCGACAGATGTGATTGAAGATACAGGAGACGCTTTTATTGTACCGCATGGCAATCATTTCCACTATATACCAAAAGGCGCTTTGTCTGCAGGGGAATTGGCTGCAGCCCAAGCCTATTGGAATGGGAAGCAGGGGTCTCGTCCTTCTTCAAGTTCTAGTCATAATGCAAATCCAGCTCAACCAAGTTTGACAGAGACTCCAAACCTGACTGTCACTCCAACATATCATCAAAATCAAGGGGAAGACATTTCAAGCCTTTTACGTGAATTGTATGCCAAACCCTTATCAGAACGCCATGTGGAATCTGATGGCTTAGTCTTTGATCCGGCACAAATCATCAAACGTACTGCAAATGGTGTCGCAGTGCCTCACGGAGACCATTATCACTTTATCCCTTATTCACAAATGTCTGATTTAGAGCAGAAGATTGCAAGAATGATTCCGTTAAAAGGACAAAATGGATTAAATCAAATTGGTACAGACATTAAACCTTTAGTATCAAAAGAAGTAGTTCATAAGTTCTTAGGACAACCAATCAAAGCTTATGGAAAAGGTTTAGATGGTAAACCTTATGATACGAGTGATGGATACATATTTACCAAAGATTCCATCGATTCTGTTGATAAATCAGGTGTTATTGCCAAACACGGAGATCATTTCCATTATATGGGATATGGTGAATTAGAACAATTCGAATTGGATGAAGTTGCTAAATGGATTCAAGAAACTGGTAAAAATCCAGACGACATTGTTTCTTCAGTTCACTCAGATGAGAAGGAAAGACCAAAGTTTGATTATAAAAAAGTAACTAATAGAATTTCTAGAAATAGTAAAGTTGGTTATATAATTAATGAGGGTGGTAAAGATTATTTTTATTCACGTGAAGAACTCGATCTTACTCAAATAGCTTTTTCTGAGCAGGAACTAATGCTTAAAGATAAAGATAATTATCGTTATGATATTGTAGAAACAGAAATTAAACCAAGATTAGCTGTTGATGTATCTAGCTTGCCTATGCATGCAGCCAATACTACGTATGATACTGGAACTTCCTTCATTATTCCGCATATCGATCACATTCACGTCGTACCTTATTCTTGGTTAAATAGTGAGCAAATAGCAACTATAAAATATGTAATGCAACATCCTGATGTGCGTCCTGAAGTTTGGTCAAAACCAGGTCATGATGATGCTGGATCTGTTATTGCTAATGTAACTCCTCTTGAAAAACGTGCTGGAATGCAGAACTGGCAAATTATCCATTCTGCGGAAGAAGTTCAGAAAGCACTTAAAGAAGGCAAGTTTGCAACTCCTGATGGATATATTTTTGATCCTCAGGATGTATTGGCAAAGGGAACCTATATTTGGGCAGATAAATCTTTCAGTATTCCAAAAGCTAGCGGTGGCTCATTGAGAAGTATCACTCAGTCTGATTTATCAGAGAAAGAGTGGAAACAAGCTCAAGAGTTGATAGCTAAAAGAAGTGAAGAAAAAGAAACAACAAATGATTCTTCTAATTCACATCTAGTTTCTTCAGATAAGAAATCGGAAACAAAGAAAGAAGAAGGTGATTCAGGTAAAGTCGATGAACAACCAAAGGATAATACACCTCAAAATGAGGCAGATGCGACTATCAACAATCCTTCGGATGAAAAAGACAAACCTAAAGTAGAAGAAAATAAGAAAGATGATTATGACGATATACCAGATTATGGATTAGATAAGGATACTTTAAAAAATCATATAAACCAAATAGCACAAATTGCTCAAATTGATTCTAAATATCTTATTTTTTCATCAGAAGGTGTTCAATTTTATAATAAGAATGGGGATTTAGTAACCTATGATATTAAAACTCTTAAGCAAATTAAACCTTAGAATATTTTGACTAATGATAATCTAGTTGAAAGGATATTGTTCTATTATTTGGATAGAATAATGTCCTTTTATTTGTTAATAAAAAGATGAAATTTCTTGATAAAAAATGAAAAAAGATTCTTAAAGTAATCATTTTATTATCTTTCACTAAAAATCTTGACAGATAAGTTTAAAAAAGGCAAACTATTTACTGGTTAATTAAATGGTTAAATAACCGGTTTAGAAAAACTGTTTAACCGAGAAAAAGAAGTTAAGAAAAAGCTTCATTATTTATTGAAATGAGGGATTTATGAAATTCAGTAAAAAGTATATTGCAGCCGGATCAGCTGTTATTGTATCCTTGAGTCTTTGCGCCTATGCACTGAACCAGCATCGCTCGCAGGAAAATAAGGACAATAATCGGGTTTCTTATGTGGATGGCAGCCAGTCAAGTCAGAAAAGTGAAAACTTGACACCAGATCAGGTTAGCCAGAAAGAAGGAATTCAGGCTGAGCAAATTGTCATCAAAATTACAGATCAGGGCTATGTGACGTCACACGGTGATCACTATCATTACTATAATGGGAAAGTTCCTTATGATGCCCTCTTTAGTGAAGAACTTTTGATGAAGGATCCAAACTACCAACTTAAGGATGGAGATATTGTCAATGAGGTCAAGGGTGGCTATATCATCAAGGTCGATGGAAAATATTATGTCTACCTGAAAGATGCAGCTCATGCTGATAATGTTCGAACCAAAGATGAAATCAATCGTCAAAAACAAGAACATGTCAAAGATAATGAGAAGGTCAGCTCTGATGTTGCTGTAGCAAGGTCTCAGGGACGCTATACGACAGATGATGGTTATGTCTTTAATCCAGCTGATATTATCGAAGATACTGGTGATGCTTATATCGTTCCTCACGGAGGTCACTATCACTACATTCCAAAAAGTGATTTGTCTGCTAGTGAATTAGCAGCCGCTAAAGCTATTCTAGCTGGAAAAAATACGCAACCAAGTCAGCTAAGCTATTCTTCAACAGCTAGTGCCAATAATACTCAAGCTATAGAGCAAGGCTCAACTAGCAAGCCAGAAAGCAAAGTTGAGAATCTCCAAAGTCTTTTGAAGGAACTCTATGATTCACCTAGTGACCAACGTTACAGTGAATCAGATGGTTTGGTCTTTGACCCTGCTAAGATTATCAGTCGTACACCAAATGGAGTTGCGATTCCGCATGGCGATCATTATCACTTTATTCCTTACAGCAAGCTTTCTGCTTTAGAAGAAAAGATTGCCAGAATGGTGCCTATCGGTGGAACTGGTTCTACGGTCTCTACAAATGAAAAGACCCGTGAAGTGGCATCTAGTCTGGGAAGTCTTCCAAGTAATCCATCTATATTGAATAATGCTTCTTCAACGTTAAATAAGAAAATTTCTTCAACATCTGATGGTTATATCTTTAATCCTAAAGATATTGTCGAAGAAACTGCTACAGCCTATATTGTAAGACATGGTGATCATTTCCATTACATTCCAAAATCAACCGTAATTGGGCAACCGACTCTTCCAAACAATGGTCTAACAACACCTTCGCCATCTCTTCCAGTCAATCCTGGTGTTTCACATGAGGAACATGAAGAAGGTGGACACGACTTTGATGCCAATCGTATTATTGCTGAAGATGAATCAGGATTTATCATGACTCATGGTAACAACAATCATTACTTCTTCAAGAAAGATTTGACAGCAGACCAAATTAAGGCAGCACAGGATCATTTGAGAGGTAAAACGCCAGTAACACCAAGCCCAGCCCATGATGCCGATCACGATGAAGATCATCATGGACACCATCATGATGAAGACCATGATCACGGTTTTGATGCCAATCGTGTCATCAGTGAGGATGAACAAGGTTTTGTCATGAGTCACGGCGACCACAATCATTACTTCTTCAAGAAAGATTTGACAGCAGAGCAAATTAAGGCAGCTCAGGATCATTTGAAAACACATCATGATGCAGAGCCTGTAAAACCTCTTGCTAAAACGGTAGAGTCTTTCTCAAAAGATGCTAGCGATGAAGAAAAGATTGCTTATATCTCTAAAACTTATGGTGTTCCACTTGAAGCGATTAGAATTTCAAACGGATTCTTTGTCTTTGGAAATCCAGACCAAGCCTACGATCCAACTCATATCCACCCATATGCTGTTCGTAAGGAACATGTTCGTTTGCCACTGCAAACTGGCAATCCAGAACTTGATTTCCTAAACGAACTCTATACGACTGCTTTGAGAGATGGCGTGTCTCCGTATAGCTTACAGGTAGAAAATGGTAGTTTTGTGATTCCTCATGGTGACCACAATCACTACATTAAGGTTCAAACCAAGGGCTATGAAGTAGCTTTGAAAAACAAGATTCCAGCTCTTCAATCTAACTACCAACCTGGAGCTTTTGATGAGAAGGCAGTCTTGGAAAAAGTAGATCAACTTCTAGCTGATAGCAGAAGCATCTACAAAGACAAGCCTATCGAACAAAGACAGATTGAGTTAGCCTTAGGTCAGTTTACTGAGAACATGAAGAAACTGGCAACTAACTCTACAGCAGGTTATCTTGCAACCCTTGATCTCTTTGATAAGCAATATATCCATATTGATGAAAGTGTCAAACCTGTTGAAACAAGTGCTTTAGATAAGAAATATCAGGCCTTGATTGATAAAATCAATACTCTGGATACAGACACTTTTGGACTTCCTAAGAAAAACCTTCTCGTTCGACTCCAAGAGGCTAAATTGGCTAAAGATGAGGCTGCTTTAGCAGCGGTTGAATCACAACTTCAAGCTCTTCAAGACTTTAATGATCGTACTGGTGATACAACAGTGGAATACATCAAGTACTTCTACGAGCATGTAACTGATGGTCGTTTAAGTGATGAGCTTCGTAATAAAGTTGCTAATTTGACTTTGACTTTATATCAATCCCAATCTTTCCGTAAGGCTGTAGATTTGAATAAACTGTTCCCAAGCATTTACCAAACAAAACAAGAAGTAGAAGAGGCTTTGAAAAATCAGCCAGCTACTGCAAAAGTAAATGAAACAGTTTTAGATAAAGAAACAGTTGATAGTCAATCTGCTAAGCAAGCAATTTATGAATTCCTGAAAGAGATCTATCCTAATCTTAAGAAGGAGGAACATGTCAATCATGTAAGTAAAGAGCAAGTTGAAACTATCTTAACCAAAGCAGAGCAATTCTTAGCTCAAGTTAAAGAAGTAGGAATCAGACAATCCTTGGCAGAAGAAGTAGAAAATCTAAAAGTTGCAGCTAGCAAGGCTGATGCAGATTTGGATGAAATCAATGTCCAAGTTAAAGATCTCTTGAAACGTATTGTAGCTACTCTACAAAAAGAGAAAGAGACTGCGCAACAAGATCCACAAATAATTAATCTACATAAACAACTCTATGGATATATCAACTCACTACATAAGTATTTAGAAGATAACAATGGTTCAAATGAAGAATTTGAAAAAGTTGATAAACTATTCGATCAGCTTGATGATGATGTGAAAAATAATGATAAGGAAGCTTTACTTGAATTAGCCAAAACAATAGTAGCCTTGAATCAAGAAATCAAGTCAAAATCAAGAGCAAGTGAAGAAGCAACTCCAGCAACAAAACCTGAATCGAATGCTGATAGCACAAGTGCAGAGAATCAACCAATTGCAAGTACAGCAACCGAAGCACCAGTAGCATCTGAATCTAACAGTGATACCGCAAGCGACGAAAACAAACCAAGCAATACAACAGATTCTAAACCTGCTGAACCAGCTTCAGAAAAGGAAACAACAGAATCTACAATAAGTACTGGAAATCAAGAAAATCCAGCTCAATAAAAAGAAAGGCGAAGTAGCTAAGCTACCTCGTCTTTTTAGTCTTTATAAGCTACGATGCCAATGATTGTATCAACTGCACGTTCCATAGTCTGAAGGCTGACGTATTCAAAACGTCCGTGCATATTTTCTCCTCCCGCAAAGATATTAGGAGTTGGGATTCCCATAAAGGAAATCTTAGAGCCGTCTGTCCCTCCACGGATTGGTTCGATTATAGGAGTGATCCCCAAATCTTCCATAACGGCTTTAGCAATGGTAATTGGAGTCATATCTTTTTCAATGACTTCTTTCATATTGTAGTACTGGTCTGTCAAGTTTAGGGTGATACGGTCGCTACCAAGTTCCTGATTCATCTTATCAGCGATAGACTGCAAAGCTGCTTTACGCGCTTCAAAGGCATCTTTTTCAAAATCACGAATGATGTAGTTTGCACGTGCCTCCTCGACACTACCTGTCACATCCATTAGATGGTAGAAGCCTTGATAACCTTCTGTTAACTCAGGTCGGTCATTCTCTGGAAGTTGATTATGAAAATCAATTGCTAGCTGAAGAGCGTTGACCATTTGCCCTTTGGCAGTACCAGGGTGGACATTGCGTCCTTGGAAATGCAATTCAGCACCCGCTGCTGAAAAGGTCTCGTACTGAAGTTCACCTAGTGGGCCACCATCAACTGTGTAGGCAAAATCAACATCAAAATCTTCTGCATCAAATTTATTAGCACCAACACCGATTTCCTCATCTGGACCAAAACCAACACGAATTTCACAGTGTTTGATTTCAGGATGGGCAGTCAGATATTCAATGGCAGTCATAATCTCAGCAATCCCTGACTTGTCATCAGCACCTAGCAAGGTTGTTCCATCTGTTGTGATGAGCGTTTGTCCTGGATATTTCTCAAGACTCTTAAAGTCAGCTGGATCGAGTTTGAAACCAGAATTTCCTAGTTCAATCACACCACCATCGTAGTTTTCAATTACCTGTGGATTGACTCCTTCGGCATTAAAATCAGCAGTATCCATATGGGAGATGAAGCCAATTTTACGTGTTAAAGACGGATCATTGGCTGGCAAAGTTCCAATAGCAAAACCATTTGGTAGATAATAAACATTTTGTAATCCAACACGTTTCATTTCAGGAATTAGGACATTTGTCGCAAAGTCAACCTGACTCTGTGTACTTGGAGTAGTAGTAGAGTGTTCATCAGAGCGCGTGTTGACCTTAACGTAGGTTAAGAAGCGGTCCAAGAGATTGGGATAAGTCATAAAAAACTCCTTTTGAATTCATTTTTTCCATTGTATCATAGAAAAGAGTGAAAAACAAAAGACAGAAGTTAGGGAAATTCGCTATGTTGGCGTTTACTTATTAATGAATAAATGATAAAATAAACTTGATAAAAATATCACAAGGAAGCGATTATGAAAAAAGCAATTTTAATGATGACTTTTGGTTCGCCAGAAGAGATTACCTTTGAAGGTGTAGCTGATTTTTTCACAAACATTCGTCGTGGAGTGAGACCTCAAGACCATGAGATTCAAACACTCTATGATAATTATGTACTTATTGGAGGCACGCCTCTGCAAAAAATTACCCGTGAAGAGGTTGCCTTGGTAGAAGCTAGGCTGGAGGATGAGTATAGTGTCTATTTTGCCAATAAGTTTTCTAGACCCTTTATCCCAGATGTGATTGGTCAGATGGAAGCAGACGGAATCGAGCAATGTATTTGCCTGATTTTGGAGCCCCATTATTCTTTCTACTCTGTCATGGGTTATGAGAAATTTTTAGAAAGCAAGCAAATTCAATTTTTAGTCATTAAGGACTGGTATCAAGAAGAGGCCTTGATAAACTATTGGGCAGATGAAATTGCTAAGATTTTAAAAGAAGAAGTAAAGCAGGATAGCTTTAAAGTCATCTTTTCAGCCCACAGTGTGCCCATTTTTGCCTTGGACTTTGGTGATCCTTATATCGACCAAATTTTTGAAAATAGCAAGCTAGTCGCTGAAAAACTAGGTTTGAGTTCAGAACAATATACCAACACTTGGCAGAGTGAAAGTGATATCGGGATTCCATGGATTAAGCCAGATGTTTTGGAGTATCTCAGAGAACAGACAGAACATCCAGACCATTATATTTTTGTTCCTATCAGCTTCATTAGTGAGCATATTGAAGTCTTGTTTGACAACGATGTGGAATGTTATGACTTGTGTCAAGAATTGGGTGTGAACTACCATCGACCACCAATGCCAAATACGGATTCTCGTTTGATTGATGCCTTGATTAGTACAGTCAGAGCCAATGAAGATCAAGAGTTTAAGGAATTTCTTCCAGAAGAAGAAACCTTTGATGAGTTAGTTCCTTCAGATGAGACGAAAAACATTTTGGCTGAATCTCAAGATTTACAAATGCCTGAATTTGTGAAAAAACTGATTGAGAAAAAAGGTCGGGAGAATGTCAAGATGCCTTATCTTATCAAGAAGATGCTAGAAAAAGCAGGCAAGTTGCCGAAAGAGTAAAGAAAAAGGATTTAGCTTTGCGCTAGATCCTTTTAAACGATTATTTTTTCTCAAGAAGAGCTTTGATTTCTTGAAGGACTTCCAACTCAGTTGGACCAGCTGGAACTTCTTCAACAGATTCTTCTTTTTTAGTAAGGCTTTGAGCTTTTTCCATTGCTTTAATCGCAAAGAAGAGAACAGTACCTACAACAAGGAAGTTGATAATAGCACTCAAGAATTTACCATATGTAACACCATTCCATGCAAGCTCAGCGATATTTTGTACTTTCGCAGCTTCCAAGGCTGGGTTCAATAGAAGTGGGGTGATGATATCGTTAACGAATGAAGTTACGATAGCACCAAAAGCAGAGGCAATGATCACACCGACAGCAAGGTCAACAACATTACCACGAAGCAAAAATGCTTTAAGATCTTTTAACATTTTCATAATATCCTTTCAAAAATTTTTACTATTTATTATATATTAATTAAGAAAAGCTTGCAAGATAGATGCTCAGAAGTTTTATTTATTAAAAAACATAGACCTTGCTTAAAATGTAATTAAGAATAATTATCAATAATTGTGCAAGGAGTGTTTCGATTGCATTTACTTTATCAAGATTTTCATTTACGAATTGCCCTATGATATGAGGGAATTGAGTCACAAACAGAAAAGTAAAGAGCAAATCTAATAGAAAAGTAGAAAGGCGGGCAAGAGAAAATTTCAATAAACGGATAAGGCGATTCTTCCTTGCTTGCTTAAATACAATCGTATCATTTGTGATAAAGGCAAATAGGATGCCAATACTATTTGCTAGGGCAGTAGCGAGGAGTTCTTTATGAGTTAGCTGATAAATGACTAGTCGTGAGAGAATTGAAACTAGAGTTGTTGCAAGGCCAAAAAAGAGATAGGCTAAGATTTCATTGTTAAAAAATTTTTGAATAGGTTTTTTCATGCTTTAAGTATAGCATAAAGCAGGCTATTGTGCTATACTAGTAAGGTTGAATAAAGCAACCCTTGGTGCTTAGCTTCTTTCACCAAGCATATTTTACGCGGACAACCCGCTAAAGGAGAAAAGATGAAAAAATTAACTATTCGTGATGTTGCAGATATTGCAATCGTTGCTGCTATCTATGTCGTTTTGACTGTCACACCGCCTCTAAATGCCATCAGCTATGGTGCTTATCAGTTCCGTATCTCAGAAATGATGAACTTTATGGCTTTTTACAATCCTAAGTACATCATCGGAGTTACCATCGGTTGTATGATTGCTAATTTCTTTAGCTTCGGACTGTTAGATGTCTTTGTTGGTGGTGGATCAACCTTAGTATTCCTCAGTCTAGGTGTTTGGCTTTTTGCAAAATACAGCAAAGATTACCTCTTTAACGGATTGATTCGAAAAGATCATTTCTTCTTTTCAATCCTCTTTTCAATTTCCATGTTTACCATCGCTGCAGAGTTAAATATTGTAGCGCAATTACCATTTTTCCTTACTTGGTTCACAACAGGAATTGGTGAATTTGCCTCATTGATTATTGGAGCGATTATTATCGGTAAAATTGGTCGTCGAATCGATTTAAGCAAATAGAAGAAGATAAGCTAGGTAGCTCTTACCTGGCTTTTTCTTATGGAAAATTTCTAAGGAAACTTGACAAGTTTTTCTAACTATAGTATACTTTTTAAGTAAGCTGATTTAGCTCAGTTGGCAGAGCGCATCCATGGTAAGGATGAGGTCGCCGGTTCAATCCCGGCAATTAGCATGATATAGACAGCAAAACCCTTTATTTACAAGGGTTTTTGTTATGTATGCCCCAAATTTTTCAAAGATATTTCTTATGCACCTGTGTAAATAAAACTAATACTCAATGAAAATCAAAGAGCAAACTAGGAAGCTAGCCGCAGGTTGCTCAAAGCACTGTTTTGAGGTTGTAGATAAGACTGACGAAGTCAGCTCAAAACATGTTTTTGAGGTTGTAGATGAAACTGACGAAGTCAGTAACCATACATACGGTAAGGCGACGTTGACGAAGTTTGAAGAGATTTTCGAAGAGTATAAAGAGTTTTGGCTGTTGACAAAAGTGACTCTATCTAGTAGAATAGTAGATGCGATGAGTCGATAGGTAGTCTTCGGACTACTATTGAGCATAAGGAGGTCATAACGCAGGAGCGGACCTTGATGAGTTGTGTGAACCTGCTCATCACATGAAGATGCCTCTTAGTCCCTAGTCTAGCAACTGGGGATTTTTATTTTCCAAAAAATGATGAAAAAGCTTTGCAATTCATGGAAAAAGTAGTATAATACTTCTATTATAGAAATTTTTAGAAAATTCCGAAAGAGGTTATTTATGGGATATACAGTTGCTGTAGTCGGCGCGACAGGTGCTGTCGGAGCTCAGATGATAAAAATGTTGGAAGAATCAACACTTCCAATCGATAAAATTCGTTTACTTGCTTCTGCACGTTCAGCAGGCAAGACTTTGAAATTTAAAGACCAAGATATTACGATTGAAGAAACGACTGAAACTGCTTTTGAAGGAGTTGATATTGCTCTCTTTTCAGCAGGTGGTTCTACATCAGCTAAGTATGCACCATACGCAGTGAAGGCTGGAGCGGTAGTAGTAGATAATACATCTTACTTCCGTCAAAATCCAGATGTTCCTTTGGTTGTTCCAGAGGTCAATGCTCACGCACTTGATGCCCACAACGGGATTATTGCTTGCCCTAACTGTTCAACAATCCAAATGATGGTGGCTCTTGAGCCAGTTCGCCAAAAATGGGGCTTGGACCGTATCATTGTTTCAACTTATCAAGCCGTTTCAGGTGCTGGTATGGGAGCAATTCTTGAGACACAACGTGAGCTTCGTGAGGTCTTGAATGACGGAGTGAAACCACGTGATTTGCATGCGGAAATCTTGCCTTCAGGTGGTGACAAGAAACACTATCCTATCGCCTTTAACGCTCTTCCACAAATCGATGTCTTCACTGACAATGATTACACATACGAAGAGATGAAGATGACCAAGGAAACTAAGAAAATCATGGAAGATGATAGCATTGCAGTATCTGCAACATGTGTGCGTATTCCAGTCTTGTCAGCTCACTCTGAGTCTGTTTACATCGAAACAAAAGAAGTGGCTCCAATAGAAGAAGTCAAAGCAGCTATCGCAGCCTTCCCAGGCGCTGTTCTTGAAGATGATGTAGCTCATCAAATCTATCCGCAAGCCATCAATGCAGTGGGTTCGCGTGATACCTTTGTTGGTCGTATCCGTAAAGACTTGGATGCTGAAAAAGGGATCCACATGTGGGTTGTTTCAGATAATCTTCTCAAAGGTGCTGCTTGGAACTCAGTTCAGATTGCTGAAACTTTGCACGAACGTGGCTTGGTTCGTCCAACAGCTGAATTGAAATTTGAATTAAAATAGTCATAACGTTTAGGAGTTCAGATGAACTCCTTCTTTGAAATAGAGAGGTGTTTTCATGTCTTATCAAGATTTAAAAGAGTGTAAAATCATCACTGCCTTTATTACTCCCTTCCACGAGGATGGTTCCATCAACTTTGATGCTATTCCAGCCTTGATTGAGCATTTGTTGGCTCATCATACAGATGGTATTCTTCTCGCAGGAACGACTGCTGAGAGTCCAACCTTGACTCACGATGAAGAGTTGGAGCTATTTGCGGCTGTACAAAAGGTTGTCAATGGACGCGTTCCTTTGATTGCGGGTGTAGGTACTAATGATACGCGTGACTCGATCGAGTTTGTCAAAGAAGTAGCAGAATTTGGTGGTTTCGCAGCTGGGCTTGCTATTGTTCCTTACTACAACAAACCTTCTCAAGAAGGAATGTATCAGCATTTTAAAGCCATTGCAGATGCTTCTGACCTACCAATTATTATCTATAACATTCCAGGTCGTGTGGTTGTCGAATTGACTCCAGAAACTATGCTTCGCTTGGCTGACCATCCAAATATCATTGGTGTCAAAGAATGTACTAGCTTGGCCAATATGGCTTACTTGATTGAGCACAAGCCAGAGGAGTTCTTGGTCTATACAGGTGAGGATGGAGATGCCTTCCATGCCATGAACCTTGGTGCGGATGGTGTTATTTCTGTTGCATCTCATACAAATGGGGATGAAATGCACGAGATGTTTACCGCCATTGCAGAAAGCGATATGAAGAAGGCTGCAGCTATTCAACGTAAATTCATTCCTAAGGTCAATGCCCTCTTCTCTTATCCAAGTCCTGCTCCTGTTAAGGCCGTTCTTAACTATATGGGATTTGAAGCTGGCCCAACTCGTCTACCTCTTGTTCCAGCACCAGAAGAAGATGCCAAACGCATTATCAAGGTTGTTGTAGATGGCGACTACGAAGCGACCAAGGCAACTGTAACAGGTGTCTTAAGACCAGATTACTAATAAAGACAATAAAATCCATGACCGCACGAACGAGCATGGATTTTTCTTATTTTCCTAAACAGAATTGGCTAAAGAGTTGGGTGATGAGTTCATCTGGAGCAGCATCTCCAGTGATTTCTCCGAGGATTTCCCAAGTACGAGTCAAGTCAACCTGAAGCAGATCAACTGGCATACCTAGTTCCAGCCCTTGGTTAACAGCTTGTAGGCTTTCAACTGCCTTTTCAATCAAGGAAATATGACGGGCATTTGATAGGTAGGTTGCGTCTTGCTCAACCAAACCAGCATTTTCAAAGAAGAGGTTGTTAATTCTCTCTTCAATCTTATCGATATTTTGATTTTTAAGGACTGAAATGCGAATGACATCTTCTGGAAGTTCAGAGGTTTCAATAACCTCTGGCAGGTCAGTTTTGTTAAGAAGAATAATGCGATTAGTCTCCTGACTAATTTCAAGAAGTTGTCTGTCTTGGGCAGTTAAGGGCTCGCTAACGTTTAGTACTAGCAGAACCAAGTCAGCTTCCTTGAGGGCTTTTTTCGAACGCTCAACCCCTATTTGTTCAACGATGTCATCCGTTTCACGAATACCTGCTGTATCAATCAATTTGAGAGGGACACCGTTGATGTTGACGTATTCTTCGATGACATCACGTGTCGTACCAGCAATGTCTGTAACGATAGCCTTGTCCTCACGCAAGAGGTTGTTGAGGAGGCTGGATTTTCCAACGTTAGGACGGCCGATGATAGCAGTGGAAATTCCTTCACGGAGGATTTTGCCGCGACGGGCTGTTCTAAGGAGATTAGTTAGCAATTGCTCAAACTCCATAGTCTTTTCCCGGACCACAGCAGTAGTCGCTTCCTCAACATCGTCATACTCAGGATAGTCAATATTAACCTCGACTTGGGCAAGTGTATTGAGGATTTCTTGACGGGTATTATTGATAAGATCAGAAAGGGAGCCGTCTAATTGTTTGACAGCAATGTTCATGGCTTTATCTGTCTTAGCACGGATGATATCCATCACAGCCTCTGCCTGAGTTAAGTCCACACGACCGTTTAGGAAGGCACGTTTGGTAAATTCACCGGGTTCTGCCAACCGAGCTCCTTCACGAATAGCTAGCTGGAGAATTTCATTGGTCACCGCAATCCCACCGTGGGTGTTAATCTCGATAATATCTTCACGAGTGAAGGTTTTTGGAGATTTCATAGCCCCAACCATAACCTCGTCCATGACTTTACCAGTCAGAGGGTCAACGATGTGACCGTAGTTAAGGGTATGGCTAGCAACCTGACTCAAGTCTTTTCCTTTAAAAATCTTTTGCGCAATAGCAAAACTGTCTGTTCCGCTCAGGCGGACAATACCAATAGCCCCTTCACCTAGTGGAGTAGAGATAGCAGCGATGGTATCAAATTCACGTGTAATCATAATGTTTCCTTTAATAAATAGCTCTTTGCTTGGAAATTTTTCCAAGTCTCTTTTCAAATTGTAACAAATTTAGGATATTTCTTCAATGAATGCTACTTGGAGATTGAAAAAGCCTAAGCAATTCTGCTTAAGCTAGCTTATTTGGTGCGCATTTCCCCTTGTGGGAAGTAAGTTCCTTCTGGCATGTCGTTGATGATGACATGGACAGCAGATTGAGGGGCTCCAGTATTACGGACAACAGCTTCCGTCACTTCCTTAGCAAGAGCTTTCTTTTGCTCGAGCGTGCGTCCTTCAAATAAATCGATGCGTACAAATGGCATAATAGCTTCCTCCACTAGTTTTTGATTTCTTCTATTTTACCACATTTTGCCGTTTAAAGCTTAAGAAAATTATGATATACTAGAATGTAGCAAAAATTTAGAAATGGACGTGAAGCAAGAAACATGGCACAGTTGTATTATCGTTATGGGACCATGAACTCTGGTAAGACGATTGAGATTCTCAAGGTGGCCTATAACTATGAGGAGCAAGGAAAAGGTGTTGTGATTATGACCTCAGCTCTTGATACTCGTGACGGTGTTGGCTATGTGTCGAGTCGGATCGGTATGAAACGCCCTGCTCTTGCGATTGAGGAGACGACGGATATCTTTGGCTATATCCGAGACCTACCAGAAAAGCCTTATTGTGTTTTGGTCGATGAAGCCCAGTTTCTCAAGCGTCACCATGTTTACGATCTAGCTCGTGTAGTTGATGAGTTAGACATACCTGTCATGGCTTTTGGCTTGAAAAATGACTTTCGCAATGAACTGTTCGAAGGTTCCAAGTATCTCTTGCTCTTAGCAGACAAGATTGACGAAATCAAGACCATCTGTCAGTATTGTAAGAAAAAGGCGACTATGGTTTTGCGTACACAGGATGGACTGCCAGTCTATGATGGTGAACAGATTCAGATTGGTGGTAATGAAACCTATATCTCAGTTTGCCGTAAACATTATTTTGCCCCTGAAATCAATAAGGAGAATGAAGAAAAATGAACATCTATGATCAACTACAAGCTGTAGAAGACCGTTATGAAGAATTAGGAGAACTACTCAGTGACCCAGATGTGGTATCGGATACCAAGCGTTTCATGGAGCTTTCAAAAGAAGAAGCTTCCACTCGTGACACAGTAACAGCCTACCGTGAGTACAAACAAGTCCTTCAAAACATCGTTGACGCTGAAGAAATGATTAAGGAATCAGGTGGAGATGCTGACTTGGAAGAAATGGCCAAGCAAGAACTCAAAGATGCCAAGGCTGAAAAAGAAGAATACGAAGAAAAACTGAAAATCTTGCTCCTTCCAAAGGATCCAAATGATGACAAGAATATTATCCTTGAAATCCGTGGAGCAGCTGGTGGAGACGAAGCGGCACTTTTCGCTGGAGACCTTCTAACTATGTATCAAAAGTATGCGGAAGCCCAAGGCTGGCGCTTTGAAGTTATGGAAGCTTCTATGAACGGTGTCGGTGGTTTCAAAGAAGTTGTTGCTATGGTTTCAGGTCAATCTGTATACTCTAAACTCAAGTACGAATCAGGTGCCCATCGTGTGCAACGTGTCCCTGTGACAGAAAGTCAAGGCCGTGTTCATACTTCGACAGCGACAGTTCTTGTTATGCCAGAAGTTGAAGAAGTTGAATACGACATTGATCCCAAAGACCTTCGTGTCGACATCTACCACGCCTCTGGTGCTGGTGGACAGAACGTCAATAAGGTTGCGACTGCCGTTCGTATCGTTCACTTGCCAACCAATATCAAGGTTGAGATGCAGGAAGAACGTACCCAGCAGAAAAACCGTGAGAAAGCCATGAAAATCATCCGTGCGCGTGTTGCTGACCACTTTGCTCAGATTGCACAAGACGAACAAGACGCTGAACGTAAGTCAACGATTGGTACTGGGGACCGTTCAGAACGGATTCGTACTTATAACTTCCCACAAAACCGTGTCACAGACCACCGTATCGGCTTGACTCTCCAAAAACTAGATACTATTTTGTCTGGTAAATTGGATGAGGTTGTGGATGCCTTGGTGCTCTATGACCAAACACAAAAATTAGAAGAATTAAACAAATAATGAAATTAGCTCAATTATTTTCAGATTTTGAAGAAGAGTTGATAAGAAAAGGAGAGGAAGCAGAAAGCCTCTCTTTTGTCTATCGTAGTCTGAAAGACCTCACGTTTACAGACTTTGTTTTTGCCCTCCAGCAGGAAGTGACGGAAGAGGAAGAAGTATTTGTAAAAGGAATTTTCCAACAGTTAGCAGCTCATAAACCGGCACAGTACATCATTGGACAGGCAGATTTTTATGGAATACAGTTAAAAGTGGATGAGCGGGTTTTGATTCCTCGTCCAGAGACAGAGGAGTTGGTGGAGTTTATCTTAGCTGAAAATCCTGAGACAAATCTTTCAGTTCTGGATATTGGAACAGGTAGTGGAGCTATTGCTCTCGCCTTAGCAAAAAACAGCCCAGATTGGTCAGTGACAGCAGCAGATATTTCCCAAGATGCTTTAGATTTAGCTAACGAAAATGCTAAAAATCAAAATCTTCAAATATTTTTAAAAAAATCTGACTGTTTTACAGAAATTTCTGAAAAATATGATATAATTGTTTCCAATCCACCCTATATCTCTCGTGAAGATGAGTCAGAGGTCGGCTTGAATGTTTTGCATTCGGAGCCTCATCTAGCTCTCTTTGCAGATGAGGATGGCCTAGCTATTTACCGTAGAATTGCGGAAGATGCAAAAGACTATCTCAAAGATGGTGGTAAGATTTACCTTGAAATTGGATACAAGCAAGGTCAAAGTGTTCCTGAACTTTTTAGGAAGCATCTTCCTGAAAAACGTGTAAGAACGCTTAAGGATCAATTTGGTCAAGATAGGATGGTTGTGGTTGATGATGGACAGGATTAGGCAAGAGTTGGAAAATGGTGGAGCTGTCGTTCTGCCTACAGAGACTGTTTATGGTCTTTTTGCTAAGGCCTTAGATGAAAAAGCAGTTGACCATGTTTACCAACTCAAACGTCGTCCTAGAGACAAGGCACTTAATCTCAATGTTGCCTCTTTAGAGGATATCTTGCACTTTTCTAATAATCAGCCAGCTTATCTACAAAAACTTGTAGAGACCTTTTTGCCAGGTCCCTTGACCATTATTCTCGAAGCCAATGACCGAGTTCCTTATTGGGTCAATTCTGGTCTAGCAACGGTGGGATTTCGGATGCCAAGTCATCCCATCACGCTTGATTTGATTAGAGAGACGGGGCCCCTGATTGGACCGTCTGCCAATATTTCAGGTCAGGCAAGTGGTGTAACCTTTGAGCAAATTCTGAAGGATTTTGACCAAGAGGTTCTGGGTCTGGAAGACGATGCTTTTCTAACTGGACAAGATTCGACTATTTTGGACTTGTCTGGAGACAAGGTGAAAATCTTACGCCAAGGGGCCATTAAGCGAGAAGATATACTTGCTCGGTTGCCAGAGATTTCTTTTGAGGAGGAATGAGATGCTAAGAGATTTGCAAGAAACAGATGTGAAAGCTATATGTGAGATCAACCAAGAGGCTTTGGGCTATTCTTTTAGTCCAGAGGAAACGGCTAGTCAACTAGCTAGACTATCTCAGAATTCACATCATTTCCTACTTGCTTATGAGGATGAAGCTAGTCATGCCTTGCTTGGATATGTCCACGCTGAGGTCTATGAATCACTTTATTCTAAAGCAGGATTTAATATTTTAGCTTTAGCAGTTTCACCTCAAGCGCAAGGTCAAGGTATTGGTAAAAGTTTACTACAAGGGTTGGAAGAAGAAGCCAAAAGACGTGGTTATGGGTTTATCCGCTTAAACTCTGCCGATCATCGTCTGGGAGCTCATGCATTTTATGAAAAAGTTGGTTATACTTGTGATAAAATGCAGAAACGGTTTATTCGCATCTTTTAGTTTATTTTCTTATTGTAAAATCAAACTAATGGACTAGTCACACAATAAAGGAGAAGACCTATGATTTTTGACAAAGATGATTTTAAAGCATACGATGCTGATCTCTGGAATGCTATTGCCAAAGAAGAAGAACGACAACAAAACAACATTGAGTTGATTGCTTCGGAAAACGTAGTTTCCAAGGCTGTTATGGCTGCTCAAGGGTCTATCTTGACGAATAAATACGCCGAAGGTTACCCAGGACGCCGTTACTATGGTGGAACAGATGTAGTAGACGTGGTAGAATCTCTAGCCATTGAACGCGCAAAAGAAATTTTCGGTGCAAAATTTGCCAATGTCCAACCTCACTCAGGAAGCCAAGCCAACTGTGCGGCTTACATGGCCTTGATTGAGCCAGGTGATACCGTTATGGGGATGGATTTGGCAGCAGGTGGACACTTGACCCACGGAGCTCCTGTTAGCTTCTCAGGTCAAACCTACAACTTTGTTTCTTATAGTGTGGATCCTGAAACGGAACTCTTGAATTTTGATGCTATCTTGAAACAAGCCCAAGAAGTAAAACCAAAATTGATCGTAGCAGGTGCTTCAGCCTATTCTCAAATTATCGACTTTTCAAAATTCCGTGAAATTGCGGACGCCGTTGGTGCTAAACTCATGGTAGATATGGCTCATATCGCTGGTTTGGTTGCTGCTGGTCTTCACCCAAGCCCAGTACCATACGCTCACATCACGACAACAACGACCCACAAAACCCTTCGTGGACCACGTGGTGGTTTGATTTTGACCAATGATGAAGACTTAGCTAAGAAAATCAATTCAGCTATTTTCCCTGGTATTCAGGGTGGTCCTTTGGAGCACGTTGTGGCGGCTAAAGCTGTTTCCTTCAAAGAAGTTTTGGATCCAGCCTTCAAGGAATATGCTGCTAATGTTATCAAGAACAGCAAGGCTATGGCAGATGTCTTCTTACAAGACCCTGATTTCCGTATTATTTCTGGCGGGACTGAAAACCACCTCTTCCTAGTGGATGTGACTAAGGTTGTAGAAAACGGAAAAGTTGCTCAAAACTTGCTGGATGAGGTCAATATTACCCTAAATAAAAACTCAATCCCTTACGAAACCTTGTCACCATTTAAGACAAGTGGAATTCGTATCGGATCTGCAGCCATCACTGCACGTGGATTTTGTGAAGAAGAAAGTCGCAAAGTGGCTGAACTGATCATTAAAACCCTTAAAAATGCAGAAAATGAGGCTGTCTTAGAAGAAGTGAGAAGTGCAGTCAAAGAATTGACAGATGCCTTCCCATTATACGAGGACTAAAACTTTTATGGACATTTATATTAAGAAAGCCATTATTCACCAGTTCAGTCCGGATGATACCGAGCTGTTCCTAGCGGATAAATTTCT
The DNA here is from genome assembly GCF_000220085.1 of Streptococcus mitis SK1080. Lineage (GTDB taxonomy): Bacteria > Bacillota > Bacilli > Lactobacillales > Streptococcaceae > Streptococcus > Streptococcus mitis_K. The sequence continues at coordinate 87,224 of NZ_AFQV01000013.1, forward strand.
CAATATTACTCCAAAAATCGAAGAATACCTGCGTAGAAAAATTGAACGTGTGTATTCAGATGAAGCCAAGACTGGGATTTTCGAGGAAGAAAATCCCTTCTTCAATCATATCACAGACGATTTGTTGGAGACATCAGTAACACTGGCTAATCTCTGGAAAGAGGAGTTCAGCATTTCAGAAAATCTCAAGACCAATGACTTGATTTTTGTGCAATTTTCTAAAGAAGGCGTGGAACATTTCGCTTTCTTGCGAATTGCCCTGAGGGAGACCTTGACCCACCTCGGAGGAGAAGTTGATAATCCAATCAAGCTGACTCAGAATAACCTGCCTGGATTTGGAACGGGTGCTGACGAGGCCTTGGTGGTCAATCTTCAGAGCCGCAAATACCATCTGATTGAAAAACGAATCAAGTACAACGGGGCTTTCTTGAACTATTTTTCAGATAATCTTCTTGCCGTCGCCCCTAAGATTTCACCCAAGAAATCCATCAAGGAACTGGAAAAGACAGCCCAGAGAATTGCTGAAACCTTTAACACAGATGATTTTCAATTTCAATCCAAGGTCAAATCAGCGATTTTCAACAACCTAGAAGAAAGCAATGAATTATCACCTGAAAAATTGGCCAATGACCTTTTTGACAATAATCTGACGGCTCGTTTGAGCTTTATTGACCAAGTCAAAGAAGCAGTACCAGAGCCTGTTCAATTTGATGAAATTGATGCCAGTCGCCAGCTTAAAAAATTTGAAAACCAAAAACTCTCCTTGTCAAATGGAATTGAGCTCATCGTTCCCAATAACGTCTATCAAGACGCCGAGTCTGTTGAGTTTATCCAAAATGATAATGGAACCTACTCTATCTTAATCAAAAATATCGAGGATATCCAAAGTAAATAATGTTTAAACGAATTCGAAGAGTGCTTGTACTAGCAGTCTTCCTTTTTGCTGGATATAAAGCTTACCGCGTTCACCAAGATGTCAAGCAAGTCATGACCTATCAACCCATGGTGCGAGAAATCTTGAGTGAAAAAGACACCCCAGCAAACGAAGAGCTTGTGCTCGCTATGATTTATACCGAAACAAAAGGAAAAGAAGGCGATGTTATGCAGTCTAGTGAGTCTGCCAGTGGTTCCACCAACACCATCAATGATAACGCCTCTAGCATTCGGCAAGGCGTTCAAACTCTAACAGACAATCTCTATCTAGCCCAGAAGCAGGGTGTAGATGTCTGGACGGCTGTTCAAGCCTATAATTTTGGTCCTGCCTATATCGATTTTATCGCACAAAATGGCAAGGAAAATACCTTGGCTCTGGCCAAACAGTACTCTCGTGAGACTGTTGCTCCCTTGCTTGGCAATACCACTGGAAAGACTTATAGTTATATTCACCCTATTTCCATTCTTCACGGTGCCGAACTCTATGTAAATGGAGGAAACTATTATTATTCTAGACAGGTCCAACTCAACCTTTACGTCATCAAATGTTTCAATCTCTTTTCAACATCTGGCTAGTCCAGGTGTTTTTGTTATAAGTTTTCTTTAAGATAGATATATTACTCTAGAAAGGTAAAGGAGGAAAATCCCTATGAGAAAGAAACTCTTTCTGACTAGTGCTGCGGTCTTGTGGGCAGTAACAGCTATGAATAGCGCCCATGCAGCAACAGATGTTCAAAAAGTCATCGATGAAACCTATGTTCAACCTGAATATGTCCTAGGTTCTTCATTGTCTGAAGACCAAAAAAATCAAACCCTAAAAAAACTAGGCTACAATGCCTCAACAGACACCAAAGAGCTCAAGACGATGACACCTGATGTCTATTCTAAGATTATGAATGTTGCCAATGACTCTAGCTTACAACTGTATTCATCAGCCAAGATTCAAAAGCTAGGTGACAAATCGCCACTTGAAGTCAAGATTGAAACACCAGAAAATATTACTAAGGTAACTCAGGATATGTACCGAAATGCAGCAGTAACTCTGGGTGTGGAACACGCCAAAATCACTGTAGCAGCACCTATTCCCGTTACAGGAGAAAGTGCTTTAGCAGGGATTTATTATTCGCTAGAAGCCAATGGAGCCAAGGTGCCACAAGCCAACAAAGACTTGGCTCAAGAAGAGTTGAAGGCTTTGTCTGATATCAATGCTGAAAACAAGGACAAGTCAGGCTATGATGCTAATAAATTAAACGTTGCCCTAGCTGATATCAAGTCAGGACTCGCCAAAGCTAAAGAAAGTAAGGGAAATCTGACAGAGGAAGATGTCCGTAAAATCGTTGAAGATACCTTAAAAAATTACAAACTTGATCAGGTCATAACAGGAAACCAGATCAATGTCATCATCAATTTTGCTTTGAATCTCTCAAAGAGTGATATCCTCAGCAATACAGACTTCACTAAAACCCTGAATGACCTTAAACAAAGTATTGTTTCACAAGCTGGCGACAGTTTTAAAAATATCAACCTTAACTTTGATGCGGATAAGGCGCTAGAGGACGGTGGGAACTTCTTAAGCTCCCTCTGGCAAGCCCTTGTCAACTTCTTCAAGAGTTTTGGTTCTTAAGAAATTTCATGGTATAATAGATGGTAACCGTAACGTTGCCATCTTTTTTGTCGGCTAATAGAAAGAGAAGAGAATGTTAAAGAAAAATGATATTGTAGAAGTTGAAATTGTTGACTTGACCCATGAAGGCGCAGGAGTTGCCAAGGTGGATGGTTTGGTCTTTTTTGTAGAGAATGCTTTACCGAGTGAAAAAATCCTCATGCGTGTCCTCAAGGTTAATAAAAAGATTGGTTTTGGGAAGGTTGAAGAATACCTTGTCCAGTCACCACACCGTAATCAAGATCTAGATTTGGCTTACCTACGTTCAGGAATCGCGGATTTAGGTCATCTTGCCTATCCAGAACAGCTCAAATTTAAAACCAAGCAAGTTAAGGACAGTCTTTATAAGATTGCTGGAATCACGGATATAGAGGTCGCAGATACACTTGGCATGAAAAATCCTATCAAGTATCGTAACAAGGCTCAGGTCCCTGTACGTAGAGTAAATGGTGTTCTAGAAACTGGTTTCTTCCGTAAGAATTCTCATGACCTTATGCCTCTTGAAGATTTTTATATCCAAGATCCAGTGATTGACCAAGTTATTGTGGCTTTACGTGATTTGCTTCGTCGCTATGACTTAAAACCCTATGATGAGAAGGAACAGTCTGGTCTGATTCGTAACCTTGTTGTTCGTCGTGGCCATCATTCAGGTCAAATCATGGTTATTTTGGTGACCACTCGTCCTAAAATTTTCCGAGTAGAACAGTTGATTGAACAAGTCATCAAGCAGTTCCCAGAAATCGTATCAGTTATGCAAAATATCAATGACCAAAATACTAATGCCATTTTCGGGAAAGAATGGCGTACGCTTTATGGTCAAGATTACATTACGGACCAAATGTTAGGGAATAGCTTCCAAATCTCTGGACCAGCTTTTTACCAGGTTAATACTGAAATGGCAGAGAAGCTTTATCAGACAGCTATTGACTTTGCGGAGTTAAGTGAAGATGATGTGGTGATCGATGCCTATTCAGGAATCGGTACTATTGGTTTATCTGTCGCTAAGCATGTCAAGGAAATTTATGGTGTCGAAGTCATCCCAGAAGCAGTAGAGAATAGCCAGAAGAATGCTAGTATAAATGGCATCACCAATGCCCACTATGTCTGTGACACAGCTGAAAATGCCATGACTAAGTGGAGTAAGAATGGCATCAAACCAGACGTCATCATTGTGGATCCACCACGTAAGGGCTTGACTGAAAGCTTCATCAAAGCCAGTGTTGCCATGCAACCTGAGAAGATTACTTACGTCTCATGTAACCCAGCAACCATGGCGCGTGATATCAAACTCTACCAAGAATTGGGATATGAATTGAAGAAAGTACAACCGGTTGATTTATTTCCGCAAACGCACCACGTGGAGTGTGTAGCTTTGCTCGTAAAAGCCTAGAACCTTTGAACGAAAGGGATAATGAAAAGCCTTGATTGCAAGGCTTTTTGCTTTATGGTGGGGAAGTATTAGAGTAAGTAATTTTTGGAGTGAGTGGAAGTGATAGTTAGGAATTCTCAAATTCTATTTCCATTTACACTGTGGGTACGTTTTTATTTCCATTGACAAGGAGTTTGAGGGAATAGAAACGTACCCACCTATATGAAAAAATCACGAAAGGTTTGATCTATGGAAATCAGTAGAAATTAGGTGATACAATAACACGTTATAAAAACCTTGAAATCAGTATGTTTCAAGGTTTTAAGTACTCTTACGGATAGCATTGGGAACATCTAACTTTCTTGAGGAGTAAAGTTTGTTTCTCAATATAGTAATCGTTAAATTGTGTCGAAGCGTTATATGATATGATAATTCCAAATAGTCCTTTGGGCTTTTTATGGCATTGTGATATTCTCTAAGAACACGAGATTGCTTCAATAATTTACAAAGTTATGGGGATTTCTCATAGCTTTTTTACTTTCTTCCTTGACAATTGAGCAACTGTTCAACTATAATGGTAATAGTTGAACAGTTGCTCAACTATTATCGATTATTGAGGTATAAGATGTCATTTTTTTCATCTCTATCACCAGTAATGCAAGCTTTATTAGCTGGCTTATTCACCTGTTTTGTACCATTATCGGTGCTAGTTTGGTCTTTTTTGTCAAAACCATTCATCAAAAATTCATGGATATGATGATGGGCTTGGCAGCGGGTATTATGACGGCAGCTGCAGTCTGGTCTTTGCTTGTCCTTTCATTTGGCTATAGCCAGTCAATGGCTGCAAACAGATTTTACTGGTTGCCGACGGCTGTTGGTTTTTATTGTCGGGGGCTTAATTATCCGCTTTATTGATTATTTGGTTCCCCACCTGCATTTGAATCAACAGATGAGTGATAAGGAAGGGATTTTGAATCCCCAAAGACCCTTATCAAAGACCATGCTGCTTTATCTGGCGGTAGTGATTCATAATATACCAGAGGGCTTAGCAGTTGGTGTGGCAAATGCCACAACTGGACTTTCCTTTACGTGGATGAGTGCCCTTGGATTAGCCTTGTGAATTGGTATCCAAAATATTCCAGAAGGCTCTGCCTTGTCCTTGCCGCTACGGGCAGAAGGGCGAAGTAGGAAATCAGCTTTCTACTATGGCGCCATGTCAGCGATTGTTGAGCCGATTGCAGTTGTTTTAGGGGCCTATGCTGTTATGTCTATGCCCCAGCTACTATCTTATGCTCTCTCATTTGCGGCAGGAGCCATGATTTATGTTGTAGTGGAAAAACTTGTGCCAGGTGCTCAAGAACACAAGAATACCGATATTGCAACAGGTGAGTTTATGGACGGATTTCTAATTATGATGTTACTTGATACAACTTTAGGATAGGAGGAATACAAAATATGTCACAGTGTTTAACAGCTTGTAATCCAGATTTAATTCAAGGGGTCCATGAGACGGAGTTTGATACCGTTACATTGCTAAATATGTCCAATTTTTTTAAGGCGATTTCTGATCCAACTCGTTTGCGGATTTTACAAGCAGTACGGCAAAAAACAATTTGTGTCGGAGACTTAGCGATTGCGTTACAGATGACCAAATCTGCTATTTCTCACCAACTACGCTATCTGCGGGACTGCCAATTGGTCAAGGGGGAGAAAAAAGGAAAGATGACCTATTATGAACTTGCGGATAATCATGTCGCATCAGTCTTGTCTTTGACACTGAAGCATTTGAAGGAGGAAAAACATGAAGAAAGAGTATGTACTTCGGGGAATTGACTGTGGCAATTGTGCTGCTAAGATTGAACGTGCTGTCAATCAATTGGAGCAGGTAGAATCTGCCACTGTCAATCTGATAGCTCAAAAGCTGACTTTGGAAACAAAAAGCGAAGATGGGATAGATAAGGAAATTATTGACTTAGTAGATGCTATTGAACCTGGAATCGAAGTGATCAGTGAGAAAAAGGAAGAGGCACTTCCAGAAAAACGAGATTGGGCGAAAGAGCTGCTACTTGCTGTTACGATTCTATTTGCCTTCGGCTTTTTCCTGCCAGAGGAGTATTTCTGGATTCGTCTGGTCTATTATCTGACCCTATATATCATTATCGGTCATAAGGTTCTTATCAAGATGGTTCAAAATATTCAACGTGGCAATATTTTTGATGAAAACTTTTTGATGAGTATCGCGACCTTAGGAGCCTTTCTCTTGGGAGAATTTCCAGAGGCAGTAGCCGTCATGCTTTTTTATCAGATTGGGGAGTATTTCCAAGACAAGGCCACCTCTCAATCTCGTCAGTCCATTGCACAATTGATGGATATTCGGTCGGTTAAGGCTTGGAGACTAGAGGGGGGAGAAGCCGTTCAAGTAGACCCTGAAACAGTAAGGGTTGCGGACCATATTTTAGTTAAGCCTGGGGAGAAGGTGCCCCTAGATGGTCTGGTCAGAAAAGGTCGTTCTATTCTGGATACGTCAGCCTTGACAGGAGAATCACTGCCTAGGGAAATTGGCGTTGGTGAGGACATTACAAGTGGTGTGATCAATTTGACTAGTCCATTGGTAATTGAAGTGAGAAAGACTTTTTCGCAATCAACGGTCAACAAAATTTTGGAATTAGTTGAAAATGCAAGCAATAAAAAAGCGGAGACGGAACGGATGATCACACGTTTTTCGCGTGTGTATACACCAGTGGTTGTCGGAATCGCTTTTCTGCTTGCAAGCCTGCCTCCCTTGCTTGGTTTAGGGGAGTGGTCGACTTGGCTTTATCGGGCACTTACCTTTTTAGTCATTTCTTGCCCTTGTGCTCTTGCGGTTTCGGTACCAATGAGTTTCTTTGGCGGGCTAGGGGGAGCATCTAAATTAGGTGTCTTAGTGAAAGGTGGAAATTATTTAGAGGCTCTTGCCAAGTTGGATACGGTCGTATTTGATAAGACGGGGACAATTACAAAAGGTATCTTTGCGGTAGATACCGTTGTCAACGCAGAAGGTATCGAGGATAATATTCTGTACCTCGCTGCCCATTTGGAAAGCTATTCCAATCATCCAATCGCAAACTCGATTCGAACAGCCTATGGACAGGAAGTGGACGAGAATAGGGTGAGTCAGATTACCGAGCTACCAGGGCAGGGCATGTCCGGTAGGATAGATGGCAGACAGCTCTATCTTGGGAATGCTAGATTAATGGAAGTTCAAGGGATTGCTTATCCAGCTATTGACAGCACAGGAACAGTTCTCTATTTGGCAGAGGACAGTCACTTTTTAGGCTATTTCCTTATCACAGACCAAGTGAAGGAGACGAGCATCGAGGCCTTGAAGGATTTACAGGCGGTCGGAATTAAAAAAACGGTTCTCCTTTCAGGTGATCGTCAGGCAGTGGTTGATGAATTTGCACAGCAATTTGCCTTCAATGATGCATTTGGAGATTGCTTGCCTCAGGATAAGGTGAGTACATTTGAGGAAATTCTGACTCAGTCTCAGCAGGCTGTTGCCTTTGTTGGAGATGGAGTGAATGATGCACCGGTTCTTGCTAGGGCAGATGTTGGTATTGCTATGGGAGGGCTAGGTTCGGACGCAGCCATTGAATCAGCAGATGTTGTACTGATGGATGATGACCTTGGAAAACTTCCTCAAGTCATTCGACTGGCTAAAAAGACAGTCAGAATAGCTCGGCAAAACATGACCTTGGCTATTGTAGTTAAACTAATTTTCTTGGTTCTAAGTGGATTGGGAATTTCTAATATGTGGGAGGCAATCTTTGCAGATGTTGGTGTAACGCTACTGGCAGTATGGAATGCATTGAGGACCTTGAGGATAGATACCTCCACTTTGTCAAAGTAAGTGAACAAACAGAGCGATATACAAGTTTTTGTATAATCGCTTTTTTAAACTATGATATGGGCTTTAACGATTTTAACCTAAATCTAGTAACCGTTGAACGTGCATCAATAGAACACACTATGACCATCAACAAGAACTACGTTACTTTCATTAAGGGTATTTTCTGGTAAATTTCAAAAATAAAACCTTGATTTTGCGCCATTTCTTTTTTTCCTTCCCGAAGGCGCGGGAGTACACCCCTTTTGTTAAGGATTTATCCCTTTTTAAATAAAAATAATACAAGTAGGACACTTCTAAAAGTGATCTACTTTTTTTAAATATTTTCATTCTAAAGTTTAATTTTAAACAACAACTCTATCACTTTCGTTATATAATATAGATGTTGACTAACTCCACACGTGGAGTGTGTTGCTCTGCTCGTAAAAGCTTAGAAACCTTTGAACGAAAGGGATAATGAAAGCCTTGATTGCAAGGCTTTTTGCTTTATGGTGGGTAAGTATCAGAGTGAGAAAATTTTTGGAATGAGTAGAAGTGATAGCTAGAAATTATCAGTTTCTATTTCCATTTACCCTGTGGGTACGTGTTTGTTTCCATTGACAAGGAGTTTGTGGGAATAGAAATGTACCCACCTTGTTTGAATCAAGTGAAGTGTAGTTGAAGGAAATCTGTTGAAAGCAATACTTCATTTTACCGAATAAGTAATAATTTAGGCAACTTCAAATCGATTAAAAAAACTATTTTAAAGGTTAAGAGTAGACAAAAATTGTCCACTCTTTTTTGCAAACTCAATTTATCAATAAATGAAATGAGGGAATGTAAAATGAAATATTTTGAGGTTGAGTTAGAAAATCCTGATGAATTTTTAAAACTACAAACAGAAGATTTTGTGAAAGCTAATCGCTTGCTACTAAGGAAGATAATCCAGAGCGTTACAGTCTATGAAGAAAACTTCGTCATATCCTTTAAATCTGGCATCGAATTGGAAGTATGAGTCTCATTCCATAACTTTTATATTGAACATATCATCTTGTTGTGTTATACTATAAATTGATATAAACAAAGATGTAGGAGGAACCGAAACTATGACAGCCTCAATGCGTTTAAGATAAGCTGGCAATAAAAAAAGCAGAATCTATACCCGATGATAGGCTTTTTTGTTGTGCTTATTTATACGATATTGAGCATTCATTAGTTACGGTGAGGATATTGGTTATTTAACTATACCTTTATTTAACTATGTCTTTAATATGAATGTTTCCAAATTGTATGTATGCAGACCAAAAGCCACATTGTGGGGTTTGGCCTGCATTTTTTATTGCCTAGAATGCTATTCAAAATAGAAATTCAAGCAAAATAATATGCAGGAGATAATATAAATGGAAAAATACAACAATTGGAAACGAAAATTTTATGCAATATGGGCAGGGCAAGCAGTATCATTAATCACTAGTGCCATCCTGCAAATGGCGATTATTTTTTACCTTACAGAAAAAACAGGATCTGCGATGGTCTTGTCTATGGCTTCATTAGTAGGTTTTTTACCCTATGCGATTTTGGGACCTGCCATTGGTGTGCTAGTGGATCGTCATGATAGGAAGAAGATAATGATTGGTGCCGATTTAATTATCGCAGCAGCTGGTGCAGTGCTTGCTATTGTTGCATTCTGTATGGAGCTACCTGTCTGGATGATTATGATAGTATTGTTTATCCGTAGCATTGGAACAGCTTTTCATACCCCAGCACTCAATGCGGTTACACCACTTTTAGTACCAGAAGAACAGCTAACGAAATGCGCAGGCTATAGTCAGTCTTTGCAGTCTATAAGCTATATTGTTAGTCCGGCAGTTGCAGCACTCTTATACTCCGTTTGGGATTTAAATGCTATTATTGCCATCGACGTATTGGGTGCTGTGATTGCATCTATTACGGTAGCAATTGTACGTATACCTAAGCTGGGTAATCAAGTGCAAAGTTTAGAACCAAATTTCATAAGGGAGATGAAAGAAGGAGTTGTGGTTCTGAGACAAAACAAAGGATTGTTTGCCTTATTACTCTTAGGAACACTATATACTTTTGTTTATATGCCAATCAATGCACTATTTCCTTTAATAAGCATGGAACACTTTAATGGAACGCCTGTGCATATTTCTATTACGGAAATTTCCTTTGCATTTGGGATGCTAGCAGGAGGCTTATTATTAGGAAGATTAGGGGGCTTCGAAAAGCATGTATTACTAATAACAAGTTCATTTTTTATAATGGGGACCAGTTTAGCCGTTTCGGGAATACTTCCTCCAAATGGATTTGTAATATTCGTAGTTTGCTGTGCAATAATGGGGCTTTCGGTGCCATTTTATAGCGGTGTGCAAACAGCTCTTTTTCAGGAGAAAATTAAGCCTGAATATTTAGGACGTGTATTTTCTTTGATCGGAAGTATCATGTCACTTGCTATGCCAATTGGGTTAATTCTTTCTGGATTCTTTGCTGATAAAATCGGTGTAAATCATTGGTTTTTACTATCAGGTATTTTAATTATTGGCATTGCTATAGTTTGCCAAATGATAACTGAGGTTAGAAAATTAGATTTAAAATAAACAATATTGGAGGAATATTTATGTATCTTATTTTCATGTAACTCTTCCTGCTAAAATCGCAGGGTTTTCCCTGCATACAAGCAAATGAAAGCATGCGATTATAGACAGGAGGAAATGTTATGGAATTAATATTAAAAGCAAAAGACATTCGTGTGGAATTCAAAGGACGCGATGTTTTAGATATAAATGAATTAGAAGTATATGATTATGACCGTATTGGTTTAGTAGGAGCAAATGGTGCTGGAAAAAGCACTTTACTCAGGGTACTTTTAGGAGAATTAACTCCCCCAGGATGTAAAATGAATCGTCTGGGTGAACTTGCCTATATTCCCCAGTTGGACGAAGTAACTCTGCAGGAGGAAAAAGATTTTGCACTTGTAGGCAAGCTAGGTGTTGAGCAATTAAATATACAGACTATGAGCGGTGGTGAAGAAACAAGGCTTAAAATAGCACAGGCCTTATCGGCACAGGTTCATGGTATTTTAGCGGATGAACCTACGAGCCATTTAGACCGTGAAGGAATTGATTTTCTAATAGGACAGCTAAAATATTTTACAGGTGCACTGTTAGTTATTAGCCATGACCGCTATTTTCTTGATGAAATAGTAGATAAAATATGGGAACTGAAAGATGGCAAAATCACTGAGTATTGGGGAAACTATTCTGATTATCTTCGTCAGAAAGAGGAAGAACGTAAGAGCCAAGCTGCAGAATACGAACAATTTATTGCGGAACGTGCCCGATTGGAAAGGGCTGCGGAGGAAAAGCGAAAACAGGCTCGTAAAAT
>NZ_AFQV01000012.1 GCF_000220085.1 Streptococcus mitis SK1080
AGAGCGTTGACTATTTTCTCATTATCCTTGAGAAAAGTTTTAAAGACGGTCTGAAAAAGAGGATGAACCTGCTTAAGATTGTCCTCAATGAGTCCGAAGAATTTCTCAGGGTCCTTGTTCTGAAAGTGAAAAAGTAAGAGCTGATAGACATTGTAGTGGTGTTTCAAGTCTTCTGAATAGCTCAAAAGCTTGTCTAGAATTTCTTTATTTGTTAAGTGCATACGAAAAGTAGGGCGATAAAATCGTTTATCACTCAGTTTACGACTATCCTGTTGAATGAGCTTCCAGTAACGTTTGATGGCCTTGTATTCATGAGATTTTCGATCGAACTGATTCATGATTTGAACACGGACACGACTCATAGCACGGCTGAGATGTTGGACAATGTGAAAGCGGTCGAGAACGATTTTAGCGTTAGGAAAAAGTTTTCTGGCAATATCGTAGTAGGGGCTAAACATATCCATAGTAATGATTTTCACTCGACATCGGACGGCTCTATCATATTTAAGAAAGTGATCTCGAATGACAGCTTGTGTTCTACCTTCAAGAACGGTGATAATGTTGAGATTATCAAAGTCTTGTGCAATGAAACTCATCTTTCCTTTAGTGAAGGCATACTCGTCCCAGGACATAATCTCAGGAAGACGAGAAAAATCATGCTTAAAGTTGAAATCATTGAGCTTTCGAATGACAGTTGAAGTTGAGATGGAAAGCTGATGGGCAATATCGGTCATAGAAGTCTTTTCAATCAACTTTTGCGCAATTTTTTGGTTGATAATACGAGGAATTTGATGATTCTTCTTGACGAGTGAGGTCTCGGAGACCATTTATTTTAGAGCAATGATAGCACTTGAAACGACGTCTTTTTAAGGAGGATTCTGGTAGGCATACCAGTTGTTTCGAGGTAAGGAATTTTCGACGGTTTTTGAAAGTCATATTTCTTCATTTGACTTCTGCAATCAGGGCAAGATGGGGCCTCATAATCCAGTTTAGCGATGATTTCCTTGTGTGTATCCCTATTGATGATATCCATAAATTGGATATTTGAGTCTTTGATATCGAGTAGTTTTGTGATAAAATGTAATTGTTCCATATGAATCTTTCTAATGAGTTGTTTGGTCGCTTTTCATTATAGGTCATATGGGACTTTTTTTCTACACAAAATAGGCTCCATAATATCCATAGGGGATTTACCCACTACAAATATTATAGAGCCGATTATTTCTTGCGAAATTTTTTTCCGACATTCAACGATTGAAAGTTTATTACGAGAATATCGAAGAAATAGCCAATTAAGACAATTATGCGGACTTCAATCACATTATATTTCTATGAATCATACTAATAATTATGTTCGTATAGTGCCAAGTTCTGCTACGATGTCTCGTTTTATAAAAAAATTAAAGGAACAGCAAGAAGAATTACCGGATGTTGGAAAAGAAGTAGCCGTTGATGGAAAAATTATTCAAAGTTAAGCCAATAAAGTATCTACTAAGGAACCAGATGGCAGAAGAGAAACTCAAGCAGATACGACAGCTAAAACTTATTATTCAAATAACGGAACTAAAACTATGAAGTACCATTTTGGTTTCCGATTTCATTTATTAGCAAATGTAAATTATGAACTATCGTTGGCTTTTAAAGTGACTCCAACAAGTAAAGGAGAACGTGAAGTCGCTGAAGAAATTCTTACAGAATCAGAATTACTATTGAAAAATACAAAGGCAGTGATGGCAGATAAAGGGTATGATAGTGTTGAATTTAGAAAATTCATCGAAGAACAAGGATTGATTGCGATTATCCCTCCAAGACATATGTGGAAAGATGAAGAAAGCCGCCAATATAAAGATACAGCCCTTTATTATAATCAAGATGAAGAAGTATTTTATCGAACAGAAGATTTTCAATTAATACCATTAGTGTACAAAGGGACAGATTCATTGTGTTACGGATTTCATCCAAAATATAATGATAACCGCATTTTTAGAATAAATCGTTCAGAAGATATTCGCATCTTCCCTAAAGTATCACAACAATCACATAAATTTGAGAGACTTTACAATAAGAGAAGTGCCATAGAAAGAATTAATGGTCGGTTAGATAGAGACTTTATGTTTGAGAATCATACGATAAAAGGATTAGAAAAAGTAACTTTATATGTCACAATGGCTTGTTTATGCACATTAGGATTTGCTTATTCAAAAGTGAAAAAACAAGAAACAGAACATTTAAATAGTTGGGTTACTTAATAATTGTATAACTTTTTTTAAAATCGTGAAAATTTAAGGGGGATAGTCTATCCTTTTTTAGGAACTGAGGCTGTCATTGAATCATTACACCTTAAAATGAAAAGGAAATTTACTTTATGAGATATTTTTTTGATTTCTGAAACAGATTTTTATTTTCAAAATTCATGATATCGCTATTTTTGCCCCCAAAAAGGACACAGCGTAAATGATTCACTTGACTTGACAATTCACGATAAAAAGATGATAATACATGGTAGATATTTTAGACAAATTTTATGTAGAGGTTGAGGTGGAAGTTTTGAACAGTGATAACATAGGAGAATTTTGTGGGAGCGTTTTGCTTTCGGAGGATTGTTGGGACAAGAATAAACTGATAAAAGATCTTAGAGATGAGTGGAGTATTGAAATCCCAAATGAAGATTTAACAGATGAAGCTGACGATGTAATCTTTACAGATATCAATGGATATCGTGTGGTTATCAGTAAATTCCCGAATCCCGTACCAAACGAAGAGGCGGAAATCAATGCTTCCAATAATTATATGTGGAGAGAAGCGGTAGAGGTTACTAAAAGCCATAAGGCACATATTGTCGTTGCTGTTTTAGGTGATGGAGAAGATATAAAAGAAAGAGGACTTATTTATACTGAGATTATGGCAGCTTGCAGCATGCAGGAAAATGCCATAGGCGTATTTACAAGCGGAGTGGTCTTTGAACCAAATTCTTATATTGACTGCGCTCAAATGATTAAAGAACAGGAATTACCTATTTTTAACTGGATATGGTTCGGTCTTTATCAAACTGACAAGGGAATATCCGCATACACTTATGGAATGTACGTGTTTGGAAAATATGAGCTTGAGATAATAGATGCAGATGAAAATCCGGGGAATCTAATAAAATTTATATCTTCAATCGTATCGTACATACTCCTTGAGGATGTAGATTTGCAGGATGGTGAGACCGTAGGGTTTTCAAAAAATGACAAGCATAAAATTACATTAAGCAAAGGTGTTGCTCTTCCGGATCAAGACACATTGAAAATTGCTTATTAAGCGGAAACAAGAAAATCTTGGTGGAGGAAATAGAGTGAAGTGACCCCAAAAGTTAGATTTTTTATATCTAGTTTTTGGGGTGTAGTATAAAAGGCTGGGGCAACCTAGTCTTTTTTGTTGGAAAGAATGTTATGTTAGAAAATGCGATATAAAAAGTAAGAGAGCTCTTGACATTTATGTCATACTCAATTATTTTAAAAAAGCAACCTTGTCCACTGTCAGTAGGCTCATATGTCACAATGGCTTGTTTATGTACATTAGGATTTGCTTACTCAAAAGTATAAAAACAAGAAACAGAGCATTTGGACAGTTGGGTTGCTTAATAGTTTTCTAATTTTTTTAAAATGAGAAAATTTAAAGGGCACAGTGTAAATGATTCAGGAGGAATCTTTGGGCTAATCATGGTATAATAAAAGGTAATGAAAAATTCCAACGAGGCAGAGATGAAATTACTTTATACTGATATTCGGACTTCTTTGACAGAAATCCTAACCAGAGAGGCGGAGGAGTTAGTTGCTGCGGGCAAGCGGGTCTTCTACATCGCCCCCAACTCTCTTTCTTTTGAAAAGGAACGCGCCGTGCTGGAATGCTTGTCCCAGCAGGCTTCTTTTGCGATTACCGTCACGCGCTTTGCTCAAATGGCTCGTTATCTGATTTTGAATGACTTGCCTGCTAAGACCAGTCTAGATGACATCGGTCTTGGGATGGCCTTTTACAGATGTCTTGCTGAACTTGTTCCCAAAGATTTACGAGTATACGGTGCCATCAAGCAGGATCCTCAGTTTATCCAGCAGTTGATTGATCTTTATCACGAGATGACGACTGCTCAAATGAGTTTTTTGGACTTGGAGAGTTTGACGGATGAGGACAAGCGAGCAGACTTACTCTTGATTTTTGAGAAAGTAACGGCCTATCTTAATCAAGGTCAATTGGCTCAAGGAAGTCAGTTGTCCCATTTGATTGAGGCTATTGAGAATAACAAAGTTAGTAGTGATTTTACTCAACTCGCCTTGGTTATTGATGGATTTACTCGTTTTTCTGCTGAGGAAGAGCGGATTGTGGACTTACTTCACGGCAAGGGTGTTGAGATTGTTATTGGGGCTTATGCTAGTAAGAAAGCTTATACCAGTCCATTCGCTGAAGGCAATCTCTACCAAGCCAGTGTGGAGTTTCTCCATCATTTAGCTGCAAAATACCAAACTCCTGCTCAAGACCGTTCTCAGACTCATGAGCAGATGGATAGTTTTGATAAGGCCTCTCGTTTGCTGGAGTCTTCTTATGACTTTTCAGAACTCGCTTTGGATGTCGATGAGAAGGACCGTGAAAACTTACAAATCTGGTCTTGCTTGACGCAAAAGGAGGAGTTGGAGCTAGTAGCCCGTAGTATTCGTCAGAAATTACATGAAAATGCAGACCTGAGTTACAAGCATTTCCGTATTCTCTTGGGGGATGTAGCTTCTTATCAGTTATCTCTTAAAACCATTTTTGACCAGTATCAGATTCCTTTCTATCTTGGTAGAAGCGAATCCATGGCGCACCACCCTTTAACTCAGTTTGTCGAGTCTATTTTGGCTTTGAAACGCTATCGTTTCCGTCAAGAAGATTTGATAAATCTTCTCAGAACAGGTTTGTATAGTGACCTTAGCCAAGCGGATATTGATGCTTTTGAGCAATATATCCGCTATCTTGGTATCAATGGCTTGCCAGCCTTTCAGCAAACCTTTACCAAATCCCACCATGGAAAATTTAATCTGGAACGTTTAAATGATCTTCGTCTGCGTATTTTAACACCTCTTGAAACTCTGTTTGCCAGTCGAAAACAGAAGGCTGAAAATCTCTTGCAAAAGTGGAACTCTTTTCTAAAAGAAGGATTAGTGACCAAGCAACTGCAAGATTTGACAGCCACTATGGAAGCTATAGAACAGGAAAGACAGACTGAAGTTTGGAAGGCTTTCTGTCATGTTTTAGAACAATTTTCAACCGTTTTTGCTGGTTCACAGGTTAGTTTAGAGGACTTTCTAGCCTTGCTCCATTCTGGGATGAGTCTATCTCAGTATCGCACCATTCCAGCAACAGTGGACACTGTTCTGGTGCAGAGTTACGATTTGATTGCGCCTTTGACAGCTGACTTTGTCTATGCCATTGGTCTGACTCAGGACAATTTACCAAAAATCGCGCAAAATACCAGTCTTTTGACTGATGAAGAAAGACAAAGCTTAAACCAAGCAACCGAAGAAGGCGTTCAATTGCTGATTGCCAGCAGTGAAAATCTCAAGAAAAATCGCTATACTATGCTTTCCTTGGTCAATTCTGCTCGTAAGCAGTTGGTCTTATCGGCTCCAAGCCTTTTTAACGAAAGTGAAAGCAAGGAATCAGCTTATCTTCAAGAGCTAGTTCATTTTGGATTTAGGCGAAAAGAGAAGAGGATGAATCACAAAGGGCTGTCTAAGGAAGATATGGGTTCCTATCACAGTCTTTTGTCCAGTCTGGTTGCCTATCACCAGCAGGGCGAGATGAGTGAGACTGAGCAAGATTTGACCTTTGTCAAGGTTCTGGCGCGTGTGATGGGTAAAAAACTAGAACAGCAAGGTCTGGAAAATCCAGCCCTCCCAACCAGCCCAAGCAGTAAACCCTTAGCAAAGGACACCTTACAGGCTCTCTATCCTGCTGAACAGGAATTTTACCTGTCTACCTCTGGTTTGACGGAGTTTTACCGCAATGAATACAGTTATTTCCTCCGCTACGTGTTAGGCTTGCAGGAGGAATTGCGCCTGCGTCCAGATGCTCGTAGTCATGGGAATTTCTTACACCGCATTTTTGAACGTGCCTTGCAGTTGCCTGACGAAGATTCCTTTGACCACCGTCTAGAACAAGCTATTCAAGAAACCAGTCAAGAACGCGAATTTGAAGCCATTTATCAAGAAAGTTTGGAAGCCAAGTTTACAAGGGAAGTTTTGCTTGATGTTGCACGGACGACTGGTCATATTCTCCGACACAATCCAGCCATCGAGACTATTAAAGAGGAAGCAAATTTTGGTGGGAAAGAGCAGGCCTTTATTCAATTGGACAATGGACGCAGTGTTTTTGTACGAGGCAAGGTTGACCGCATTGACCGATTGAAAGCTGATGGAGCGATCGGAGTGGTAGACTACAAATCCAGTCTGACTCAGTTCCAGTTTCCTCATTTCTTTAATGGGCTTAATTCCCAGTTGCCAACCTATCTAGCTGCCTTAAAAAGAGAAGGGGAGCAGAACTTTTTTGGTGCCATGTACTTGGAAATGGCTGAGCCTGTCCAATCTTTGATGACCGTTAAAAGTCTAGCAGGTGCAGTAGTAGAAGCCAGCAAGTCAATGAAATACCAAGGCCTCTTTTTAGAAAAAGAAAGCAGTCATTTGGGCGAATTTTATAACAAAAACAAGGCTAATCAGCTGACAGATGAGGAATTCCAGCTCCTGCTGGACTACAATGCCCACCTTTACAGGAAAGCAGCTGAGAAGATTTTAGAAGGTCAGTTCGCCATTAACCCTTATACTGAAAATGGCAGAAGTATTGCACCGTATGTTCAGCAACATCAAGCCATCACAGGATTTGAAGCCAATTACCACTTGGGTCAAGCCCGTTTCCTAGAGAAGTTGGACCTAGCTGATGGCAAACGTCTTGTCGGAGAAAAACTCAAGCAAGCTTGGTTTGAAAAAATAAGAGAGGAGTTGAATCGATGAAGCCCATTCCCTTTTTAACCGAGAAGGAAATTCAAAAACTGCAAGAAGCAGAAGCAAATTCGAGCAAGGAACAAAAGAAAACTGCCGAGCAAATAGAAGCTATCTACACTTCTGGTCAGAATATCCTTGTATCAGCGTCGGCTGGTTCTGGGAAGACCTTTGTCATGGCCGAGCGCATTCTGGATCAGTTGGCGCGTGGTATCGAAATTTCTCAACTCTTTATCTCAACCTTTACTGTCAAGGCTGCCACAGAGCTTAAGGAACGTTTGGAGAAAAAAATCAGCAAGCAAATCCAAGAAAGCAGCGATGTCGACCTCAAACAACACTTAGGACGCCAGTTGGCAGACCTACCCAACGCAGCCATCGGAACCATGGACTCTTTTACACAAAAATTCCTTGGCAAACACGGTTATCTGATTGATATTGCGCCTAATTTCAGGATTTTACAAAACCAGAGCGAGCAACTTCTTCTCAAAAACGAAGTCTTCCATGAGGTCTTTGAAGCGCATTACCAAGGTAAACAGAAAGAGACCTTTAGTCATTTGCTGAAAAACTTTGCTGGGCGCGGCAAGGATGAACGGGGGCTGCGCCAGCAAGTCTATAAAATCTATGACTTCCTCCAATCCACCAGCAATCCTCAGAAATGGCTGAGTGAGTCTTTCCTCAAAGGCTTTGAAAAAGCTGATTTTACTAGTGAAAAAGAAAAACTAACTGAGCAAATCCAGCAAGCCCTTTGGGATTTGGAGAGCTTTTTCCGTTACCATCTGGATAACGATGCCAAGGAGTTTGCAAAGGCTGCTTATTTAGAAAATGTTCAGTTGATTCTGGATGAAATTGGCTCCCTAAATCAGGAGTCCGATAGTCAGGCTTATCAGGCAGTACTTGCGCGTGTTGTCGCAATTTCGAAAGAGAAAAACGGTCGATCTCTGACTAATGCCAGTCGTAAGGCTGATTTGAAACCTCTTGCTGATGCCTACAACGAAGAAAGAAAGACCCAGTTTGCTAAACTAGGACAACTGTCAGACCAGATAACCATTCTCGACTATCAAGAACGTTATCATGAAGACACCTGGGAACTAGCTAAAACCTTCCAAGCCTTCATGAGTGATTTTGTGGAGGCGTATCGAGAACGTAAACGCCAGGAAAACGCCTTTGAATTCGCTGATATCAGCCATTATACCATTGAGATTTTAGAGAAATTCCCGCAAGTTCGTCAGGCTTATCAGGAGCGCTTCCATGAAGTCATGGTCGATGAGTATCAGGATACCAACCATATTCAAGAACGGATGTTGGAATTGCTATCTAATGGTCACAATCGCTTTATGGTGGGAGATATCAAGCAGTCTATCTACCGTTTCCGTCAGGCAGACCCGCAGATTTTCAATGAAAAGTTCCAACGCTATGCGCAAAATCCAAAAGAGGGTAAGCTTATTCTCCTTAAAGAAAATTTCCGTAGTAGTTCAGAAGTGCTGTCAGCAACCAATGATGTCTTTGAACGTCTCATGGACCAAGAGGTCGGCGAAATCAACTATAATAACATGCACCAGCTTGTTTTTGCCAATACCAAACTGACTCCCAATCCAGACAACAAGGCAGAATTTCTCCTCTATGATAAGGACGACACAAGTGAGGAAGAAGAGGGGCAGGCAGAAACGAAACTAACAGGTGAAATGCGCTTAGTTATCAAGGAGATTCTTAAACTCCATCAGGAACAAGGTGTTGCCTTTAAAGAAATTGCCCTTCTGACCTCCAGTCGCAGTCGTAATGACCAGATTATCCTCGCCCTGTCTGAGTACGGAATTCCTGTCAAAACTGACGGAGAGCAAAACAATTATCTCCAATCCCTAGAAGTGCAAGTCATGCTGGACACCCTTCGTGTCATTCACAATCCCCTGCAAGACTATGCCTTGGTTGCCCTTATGAAGTCTCCAATGTTTGGCTTTGATGAGGACGAGTTAGCACGTTTATCTCTTCAGAAAGCAGAGGATAAAGTCCAAGAAAATCTCTATGAAAAACTGGTCAATGCACAAAAAATGGTAACAAGCCAGAAAAACTTGATTCACACGGCTCTAGCTGAGAAACTAAAGCAATTCATGGACATCTTGGCTTCTTGGCGCTTGTATGCCAAAACCCACTCCCTCTATGACCTGATTTGGAAGATTTACAACGACCGTTTTTATTATGACTATGTTGGGGCTTTGCCAAATGGTCCTGCTAGACAAGCCAATCTCTATGCCCTAGCTCTGCGTGCTGATCAATTTGAAAAGAGCAATTTCAAGGGTTTGTCAAGATTTATTAGCATGATTAACCAAGTTTTAGAAGCCCAGCATGATCTTGCAAGCGTGGCCGTCGCACCGCCAAAAGATGCAGTAGAGCTCATGACCATCCACAAGAGTAAAGGGCTGGAGTTTCCTTACGTCTTTATCCTCAATATGGATCAAGATTTCAATAAGCAAGACTCTATGTCAGAAGTCATTCTCAGTCGTCAGAATGGTCTTGGTGTCAAATATATTGCCAAAATGGAGACAGGAGCAGCGGAAGATTACTATCCTAAAACCATCAAACTCTCCATTCCTAGTCTAACCTATAGGCAGAATGAAAAGGAATTACAGCTGGCAAGCTACTCAGAGCAGATGCGTCTGCTGTATGTTGCCATGACGCGGGCTGAGAAAAAGCTCTATCTTGTCGGCAAGGGTTCTCGCGAAAAGCTGGAAGCCAAGGAATACCCAGCAGCTAAAAATGGAAAACTAAATAGCAATACTAGACTGCAAGCACGGAATTTCCAAGATTGGCTTTGGGCTATCAGTAAAGTATTTACCAAGGATCATCTCAACTTTAGCTATCGTTTTGTTGGTGAAGATCAGCTGACTAGAGAAGCTATCGGAGAGTTGGAAAACAAAAGCCCTCTCCAAGATAGCTCCCAAGCAGACAATCGCCAGTCTGAAACTATTAAAGAAGCTCTTGAAATGCTAAAAGAGGTGGAAGTTTATAATACTCTTCACCGGGCAGCCATTGAACTGCCTAGTGTTCAAACCCCAAGTCAAATCAAGAAATTCTACGAACCAGTTATGGATATAGAAGGTGTTGAGATTGCAGGTCAAGGCCAGTCAGTAGACAAGAAAATCAACTTTGATTTGCCAGATTTTTCAACCAAAGAAAAGGTAACAGGAGCTGAGATTGGTAGTGCTACCCACGAACTGATGCAGAGAATGGACCTCAGCCAGCAACCAACCCTTGCTAGCCTGACAGAAACTCTCAAACAAGTTCAAACCAGCCCAGCTGTCAGAGACAAGATTAATCTTGCTAAAATTCTTGCATTCTTTGACACAGCACTCGGTCAGGAAATTCTCGCTAATACCAACCATCTTTATCGCGAGCAACCTTTCTCCATGCTCAAACGAGATCAAAAGAGTAACGAAGACTTTGTTGTCCGTGGTATCCTTGATGGCTATCTGCTTTATGAGGATAGAATCGTTCTTTTCGACTACAAGACAGACCGCTATGATGAGCCCAGTCAACTCATAGACCGTTATCGTGGTCAGTTAGCCCTATACGGAGAGGCTTTATCTCGAGCCTATTCGATTGAAAATATTGAAAAATACTTGATTTTACTCGGTAAAGACGAGGTTCAAGTTGTAAAAGTATAATCTAGAAAGGAGACCTCATGACACTTCCAGTTAGAAAATCCCTACATGATGCGGTTTTACAGGCTTCAAAAGCTGATACTTGGGAACAAGCTACCAAGGAATGGAATGAAGTTTCCTTGATTTTTAACGGTATCGGCCGTAGCAATTGTGTCTGTGGAAATGCCATCAAGTACGCCTACGAACTCTTTAACGGTGTCACAGGTCAACGCCTCTTTCCAATTGGTAGCGACTGTGTTCGTCATTTTCATCGATTGACCCTTGACCAGCAACTGGAAGAGGAAGAAAAACTGCTCAGAAAGGTTGAAAATCTGACCAGAAAAGCCCAGAAAAAGGAAAAAATCAAAGTCAATAAAAGTGACTTTGACGAGCGTCTTCTAAAATGGCTCTGGGAAAAAGGTGTTTTTAAACCCAATCGTGGCAATCAGTTCTCACCTGAGAAAGACTACCAGCTCTTCCTAGAAGTCTTTCAAGGAGGAAGTTGGACCAAGGCGGAGCCAAAGAAAAAGGCTCGGATGGAAGAAGTCCTTGAAAAGTGTATCAAACCCTTTTTACTTGGAAAACCAGATGACCAACTCTACCTTGTCAAGCTAGGCAAGGAGAAAATTGACTACGAGCAAGAACTCCGTATCCAGGCAGAGAAGGAGCGCAAGAAGAGGGATAAAATCGCCAAGCAATATGCAGACAATCTAGTTCTAGCCATGGGCCCGGCAGAGCGTGCCTATCAAGATTACTTTGGCTTTACAGAGACCCTGACTCAAGAAGAACGCAAGTGGGAGAAAATTCTTTTTGGTAAAAATCGAGCAGAACGGGCTATCAAGGCCAAACAATACCAAAAAGAGTTGGAAAAAGACCAACGAATTGCCGGTCAAGATCCAATTGAAAGAAAGCAGAAGCAGACCTGGCTCCTCAATTCTTACTTTCGTGAACTTCCTGAAGAAAAAGCTCGATTTGCTCGCCTCTTATTAGAATATCGAAAAAGTGGAGAAGTGCCTTTTTCAACTGAATACTTATCAGACCATCTGCTAGACTTTTTCTATAAAATGAAAGCCTTTGAGTTTGAAATCGCACCAGAACAAGTCCGAGATTTTCTAAAAGAAAGCCTGCAGACAGAACATCTATCCTCAGCACAAGAAAGTTGGATAGAAGGAATTCTCCTCAACTGCCTCAAACCATTTTTAGAACGATTATTGATATAACTAACACCTACCGTGGAAAATTCCATGGTAGGTGTTAGTTTATCCAAAAAAAATAGAGAAAAGTTGAATATTTTCTGTTAATTTAAAAATCAGAAGAACACATATATTACATAATTTATTTTATGCAATATATGTGTTGTGCAAAATCAAAAGCCTATGCAAAAGCGCTCAAATTATGATAAAATAGACTATAAGAAAAACACTATTTATATTAATTAAATTTTTATTTTATAAGGAAAAAAACTCAATGGCTACTATTCAATGGTTTCCTGGTCACATGTCTAAAGCGCGTCGACAGGTGCAGGAAAATTTAAAATTTGTTGATTTTGTGACGATTTTGGTGGATGCACGCTTACCTTTATCTAGTCAAAATCCTATGTTGACCAAGATTGTTGGTGACAAACCAAAACTCTTGATTTTAAACAAGGCAGACTTGGCCGATCCAGCAATGACCAAAGAATGGCGTCAGTATTTTGAATCACAGGGAATCCAGACGCTGGCTATCAATTCCAAAGAACAAGTAACTGTAAAAGTTGTAACAGATGCGGCAAAAAAGCTCATGGCTGATAAAATTGCTCGCCAAAAGGAACGTGGTATTCAGATTGAAACCTTGCGTACCATGATTATCGGGATTCCAAACGCTGGTAAATCAACTCTCATGAACCGTTTGGCTGGTAAGAAAATTGCCGTTGTCGGTAACAAACCAGGGGTTACCAAGGGACAACAATGGCTTAAAACCAATAAAGACCTGGAAATCTTGGATACACCAGGGATTCTCTGGCCTAAATTCGAAGACGAAACTGTTGCTCTTAAACTAGCCTTGACTGGAGCTATTAAAGATCAGTTGCTCCCTATGGATGAGGTGACCATTTTTGGTCTTAATTATTTCAAAAAACATTATCCAGAAAAGCTAGCTGAACGCTTCAAACAAATGAAAATTGAAGAAGAAGCGCCTGTGATTATTATGGACATGACCCGCGCCCTCGGTTTCCGTGACGACTATGACCGTTTTTACAGTCTCTTCGTGAAGGAAGTCCGTGATGGCAAACTCGGTAACTATACCTTAGATACATTGGAAGACCTCGATGGCGACGATTAAAGAAATCAAAGAACTCCTTGAAACGGTCAAGGAGTTAGAAAGCCCTATTTTTTTAGAGCTTGAAAAGGATAATCGCTCTGGAGTTCAAAAGGAAATCAGCAAGCGTAAAAAAGCTATTCAGGCAGAATTGGATGAGGATCTTCGTTTGGAATCCATGCTTTCCTATGAAAAGGAACTGTATAAGCAAGGATTGACCTTAATTGCTGGTGTTGATGAAGTCGGCCGAGGTCCTCTAGCTGGGCCTGTGGTTGCTGCAGCCGTCATCTTACCTAAAAGTTGTAAGATTAGAGGTCTCAACGACAGCAAGAAAATTCCTAAAAAGAAACATCTGGAGATTTTCCAAGCCGTTCAAAATCAAGCCTTATCAATTGGCATTGGTATCATGGATAATCAGGTCATCGACCAAGTCAATATCTATGAAGCAACCAAACTGGCCATGAAGGAAGCAATCTCCCAGCTTAGTCCTCAACCTGAGCACCTTTTGATAGATGCCATGAAACTGGATTTACCAATTTCACAAACATCTATCATCAAAGGAGATGCTAATTCCCTTTCAATTGCAGCAGCTTCTATAGTAGCCAAGGTGACACGTGATAAATTGATGAAGGAATTCGATCAGCAGTTCCCTGGCTATGATTTCGCTGCTAATGCAGGATATGGAACTGCTAAACACCTGGAAGGACTTGACAAACTAGGAGTTACCCCAATTCACCGAACCAGCTTTGAACCCGTTAAATCACTGGTTTTAGGTAAAAAAGAAAGTTAATTGAAAGGAAATACCATGGAGGAACAGTCGGAAATAGTCCGTTCTAAGAAAGAATTCGCCTTTGCATCCAGCACTATACTATCCCAAGTTGGTCGAGGAATCATTGTCGGCCTCGTCGTTGGAATTATCGTCGGATCCTTTCGTTTCTTAATTGAAAAGGGCTTCCACCTGATACAAGGACTTTATCAAGATCAAGCGCACCTAGTGCGCAATCTTTTTATCATTGGTCTATTTTATTTAATAGTTTGTTGGCTCAGTGCGAAATTAACTCGATCAGAAAAAGATATCAAAGGCTCAGGAATTCCTCAAGTCGAAGCCGAACTGAAAGGCCTCATGTCCCTCAACTGGTGGGGCGTTCTTTGGAAAAAATATGTGCTAGGTATTCTAGCTATTGCCAGTGGTCTTATGCTGGGGCGTGAAGGTCCAAGTATCCAACTGGGAGCAGTTGGTGGTAAAGGTATTGCCAAGTGGCTCAAATCCAGTCCAGTAGAGGAACGTTCCTTGATTGCAAGTGGAGCTGCAGCAGGATTAGCCGCAGCCTTTAATGCACCAATAGCAGGCCTCCTCTTTGTAATAGAAGAAGTTTATCACCATTTTTCGCGCTTTTTCTGGGTTTCTACACTAGCAGCCAGCATCGTAGCAAACTTTGTCTCTCTGCTCATATTTGGTCTAACACCCGTACTGGATATGCCAGATAATATCCCACTCATGACCCTAGATCAGTATTGGATTTACCTCCTCATGGGAATTTTTCTGGGTCTTTCCGGTTTTCTCTATGAGAAGGCTGTACTCAATGTCGGTAGAATTTATGATTGGATTGGTCAAAAAATGCGTTTAGATAGAGCTTATTATCCAATTCTGGCCTTCATTCTCATCATACCAGTCGGAATCTTCTTACCCCAAATCCTTGGTGGTGGAAATCAGCTGGTTCTTTCCTTAACTGAGCAAGATTTTAGTTTTCAAGTTCTATTAGCTTACTTTTTGATCCGTTTTGTTTGGAGCATGATTAGTTATGGAAGTGGTCTTCCAGGAGGAATTTTCCTACCTATTTTGGCTCTCGGTTCCTTGCTTGGTGCCCTAGTTGGTGTCATTTGTGTCAATCTTGGACTTGTCAGTCAAGAGCAATTCCCTATATTTGTCATTCTAGGAATGAGTGGATACTTTGGAGCAATATCCAAGGCTCCCTTAACTGCTATGATACTCGTAACTGAGATGGTAGGAGATATTCGCAACCTCATGCCACTTGGTCTTGTCACTCTTGTTTCTTATATTATCATGGATTTACTCAAGGGTGCACCAGTCTATGAAGCCATGCTGGAAAAAATGCTTCCAGAAGAAGTATCTAGCGAAGGAGAAGTTACACTTATCGAAATACCAGTTTCTGATAAAATTGCTGGGAAACAAGTTCATGAACTCAACTTACCACACAACGTCCTCATCACTACCCAAGTCCATAATGGCAAGAGCCAAACAGTTAATGGTTCAACCAGAATGTATCTCGGAGATATGATTCACCTAGTTATTCCAAAAAGTGAAATTGGGAAAGTAAAAGATTTATTGTTGTAGGAGTTTTTCACATAATTTATGTTATGTAAAAATAAATTTCTTAATTAAATACACTAGAAAACCGATTCTCAGTAATGAGATCGGTTATTTTTTAGAGATAAGACATCTCACATACAAATAATTGAACTTTGGTAAAAATTAGTATTTGGAAACTATAAAAAGCACTAGATAATAATTCACAATAATAACTCCAAAGATTTAGATCTGTTTTGTTTGCAGGTCTAAGTTTTTTGATCATTTTAACAACTAAAAATTTATCTACTTTTCCCTAGACAATGGATAAACCCTTGATACAACTGGGTTTAAAGGGTAATGTACACTCTCTAAAAAATGTACTTTATAATTGAAATGTACTTTATTTTAAGGCAAGATAAAGTACATTTTTTGATTTAGTAGCTTAGATGTATAAAGTACATTTTCAGCCCTTACCAAACCCCTTGTAAGCCTAAAAACGTTGATTTAATAAGGTTGTGAGATTTAGTAAAGTACATTTTCACTAAAATGTACATTTTAGACAATTTTGAACGAAAAAAAATTTTTTAGTTATAGTTTTGGTCTAAGTCTTTTTTAAAGATCTCTACAACATTTTTCCGAAAAACTATAATTTTCTTGAAAAATATGCAAGTCTATGCTATACTACTAATAGACTTACTTTATGGAGAAAATACATGAAACGTGAGATTTTACTAGAACGAATCGACAAACTAAAACAAATCATGCCCTGGTATGTTCTGGAATACTACCAATCTAAGCTTGCTGTTCCTTACAGTTTTACAACCTTGTACGAATATCTCAAGGAATATGATCGATTTTTCAGCTGGGTTTTAGAGTCTGGTATCTCAAACGCTGATAAAATGTCTAATATTCCTTTATCTGTCTTGGAAAACATGTCAAAGAAAGATATGGAGGCTTTTATCCTTTATCTTCGAGAACGTCCTTTGCTGAATGCTAATACAACCAAGCAAGGAGTTTCTCAGACAACTATCAATCGGACTTTGTCAGCACTTTCTAGTCTTTACAAATATCTTACCGAGGAGGTTGAAAACGATCAGGGGGAACCTTATTTTTATCGTAATGTAATGAAGAAAGTTTCAACAAAGAAAAAGAAAGAAACGCTTGCTGCCAGAGCTGAAAACATAAAGCAAA
Source organism: Streptococcus mitis SK1080 (assembly GCF_000220085.1). Classification (GTDB taxonomy): domain Bacteria; phylum Bacillota; class Bacilli; order Lactobacillales; family Streptococcaceae; genus Streptococcus; species Streptococcus mitis_K. Next base: position 16,443 of record NZ_AFQV01000012.1, read on the forward strand.
AACTCTTTCTTGGTGATGAAACAGAAGGTTTTCTAACTTATATCGACCAAGAGTACCCTCAACAACTTTCTCATCGAGCTCTTTCATCATTTAACAAAAATAAAGAACGTGATTTGGCCATCATTGCCCTTCTCTTGGCATCTGGCGTCCGCTTATCTGAAGCTGTTAATCTGGATCTAAGAGATCTCAATCTCAAGATGATGGTTATCGATGTCACTCGAAAAGGTGGCAAACGTGACTCGGTCAATGTCGCTGCCTTTGCAAAACCTTATTTAGAGAATTATCTCGCCATTCGAAATCAACGCTATAAGACGGAAAAAACAGATACAGCCCTTTTTTTGACTCTCTACAGAGGAGTTCCTAATCGTATCGATGCTTCCAGCGTTGAGAAAATGGTTGCTAAGTATTCTGAGGACTTCAAAGTCCGTGTAACACCCCATAAACTGCGCCATACGCTAGCAACTAGGCTATATGATGCTACTAAATCACAAGTTTTGGTCAGTCACCAGCTAGGACACGCCAGTACACAAGTCACTGACCTCTATACCCATATCGTCAACGATGAACAAAAAAATGCCTTGGATAGTTTATAAACTACATAAAATAAATTATGTAAAACAAAATTCAAAAAAAGAAGTTGCTTGTTTTAGCAACTTCTTTTTCTTTATATCTGATACCAGTAAAGTAGCGTGGAATATCAATTGTTTCTATATTTTTGAAGTTCTCGTCTACCTACTACTAATTAAAATAATGTAGATAAGGAAGGATATTTTTGCTTGTAGGAATTCTAAAAATCAAGCTTTTCTGGATTCAAATCTCTTCATAATCACAGTTAAACGCCAACGGTAAAGAACCCCACTCACGATTAGACTAATAATCAAACCAATCCAGTAAGAATAAGCTCCAAAATCTGTTAGAGAATCGAATACCATAGCTACTGGGAGTGTCACCCCCCAGTAACCAACCAAACCAAGGTAAAAAGGAATAACGGTATCCTTATACCCCCGTAAAATTCCCTGAAGCGGTGCTGCAAAGGTATCTGCTAACTGGAAAAAAAGACTGTAAGTTAAAAAGCGCGCTGTCAAATCGATAAATTCTGGGTCGTTACCATAAAGACTAGCCACATTTCCTCGAAAAATGTAAAGGAAGGATAAGGTGAATGCCGCAAAAATAAGGGCAGTCCATCTTCCTAGACCAATATAGGTTTTCGCATCATCAAATTGCTTGGCTCCCACTTCATAAGACACAACTATAGCCATAGCCGATGAAATACTCATAGGAAAGGCGTACATAAGACTTGAAAAGTTCATGGCTGACTGGTGACTAGCAATAATCAAGGACGAGAACTTAGCCATAATCAAGCCAACCACGGAAAAGATAGCCACTTCCGCAAAGACAGTTCCCCCAATAGGCAGACCTAAGCGAACTCCTTCCTTAATTTTATCCATATTAAGTGGAATTCGTTTCTCAAGGTGTAAGGCTTTGAGCTTCTCCTGTTTAAATAAAACCAGAATAGAAATCCCAAGCAAGACCCAATAAGCCAAGGAAGTACCTAAACCAGCACCAGCACCTCCCAGTTCTGGAACACCAAAGGCTCCGAAAATCAAGAGATAGTTAAATCCACTATTGAGAGGAAGTAACAAAAGCATGAGGTACATGGACAATTTGGTCAGCCCTAGAGAATCCAGCAAGGAGCGAATGACACTAAAAAGCAACAGGGGGATAATTCCGATAGATAAAAACCAAAGATAGCGAACCGCTACTGCCGCCACTGGTGCTTCTAGTCCGATATGATTTAAAACGGGTGGTGCCAGGAAAACTACCAGTCCCAGCAAGACCACAGATAGACCCAAGGCCAGATAGATGAACTGGTAAAAATCAGATGCAACTTCTTCCTTTTTGCCTCGACCAAGATGGTGACCAATGATGGGCACCAAGGCCGACACAATCCCTGTCAGAAATGTAAAGAAAGGATTCCAGATACTGGTTGCCATAGACACACCAGCCAAGTCCATAGTATTGTATTGACCTGTCATTGCAGTGTCAACAAAAGAGGCAGAATAATTGGCAAATTGGTAGATCAGGATTGGGAAGAAAATTTTTAAAAATAATACTAACTTCTCTCGTAAACACTTTGTCTTATACATACTTCTCTTTCTATTCTGATTTATCTAAACCAAAGAGTTTCAGACCATAGTTTTTCAAACTTAGCGGAGGGTTATTAGATTTTGAAGTAGTATGCCAACACGCACATGTTCGACAATAATAGCTTCTAACTAAATCTCCATTATCATATTGAACCGCATGGTCAGCTTTTTCTTTAGTTTCATATTGAATTTTAGAACGATTAGATGCGGGACAGTAAATTCCGCTATTAGATTTTGCTTTTCTCTCCCTACGTTTTCGAAAATAATTCATATTCCAACTCCTATCAAGCTTGATAGACGATTTGTCCCTTACAGATGGTATATTTAACCTGCCCTTTTAAGGTTTCACCGATGAATGGTGAATTAGCTGCTTTCGAAGCAAAATGGGAGTCCACAAGGCGGTCAGCCTTAGCATCAAAAATAGTGATGTCCGCTGGACCATTCTCAGCCAAGTAACCTGCTTCAAAGTTGTAAAGCTTGGATGGGTTGTATGTCATTTTTTCGAGTAATTCCATCAAGCTTAACTCACCAGCTTCGACCAAATAAGTCAATCCAAGAGATAGAGATGTTTCTAAGCCAGTCATACCAGATGGCGCCTTGGTAATATCTTCGACATTTTTCTCATCTGCATGATGAGGCGCGTGGTCAGTTGCGATAACTGTGATGACGTCTGATTTGAGACCTTCAATCACGGCACGACGGTCTGATTCCAAACGAAGCGGTGGATTCATCTTAGCATTGCTTCCTTGTGTCAAAAGGAGCGCTTCGGTCTTAGAAAAATGCTGTGGCGCTACTTCTGCTGTTACTTGCGCACCTAACCCTTGAGCAAACTCAACTACTTTAACACTTTCTTCCTTAGACAAATGCTGGATATGAACATGGGCCTTAGTTGCATAGGCAATCATGACATCACGCGCCATCATAGCGTACTCAGCCACCCCAGTCGCACCGCAGATATGGAAATGTTCTTTAGCAATATTTTCATTAAATCCAAGTATCCCATTCAAACCTGGATCTTCCTCATGGAGACTAATAAAGGTATTAAGCTTTTGGGCTTCCTCCATGGCTTCCTTGACAACTTTACTGCTTTCAAGTGGGATACCGTCATCAGAGAAACCAACCGCACCAGCTTCTAAAAGTGCCTTAAAGTCAGTCAAATCTTGCCCATTAAAATTCTTCGTAATGGTCGCAACCGTCTTAACATTGATTTTTTCCTTGGCAGCAGATTGAAGAACTTCTTGCAAAGTCTCCACGTCTGAAATGGTTGGACTAGTATTAGCCATCATGACGACAGTTGTAAAACCACCTACAGCAGCAGCTAGGGCACCAGTATGGATATCCTCCTTGTGGGTCTGACCAGGTTCACGGAAATGAACATGGATATCGACCAAGCCAGGAGCAACTACAAGACCAGTAGCATCAAGCACTTCTGCCCCTTCTTCTTTAATTTCAGGTGCAATTTTGATAATTTTCCCATCTTGAACTAAGACATCACACACTTGATCCAAACCAGACTTAGGATCCATTACACGACCATTTTTGATTAGTAGCATCTACTTTCTCCTTTATTCATAGAAATCAACTTGGGTATCCAACAATTTATCCCCATCATAAACAAACTTGGCTGAAAAGAAGGGTTTGTCCTCTAAAAGCCATTCAACAAAGGTGTGGTCACCCTCCCAAGTTGGCTTGCTCAAAACCTCATCATAGGGAACCCATTCTAGCGTCCCCTCGTTGCAATCAATCAAGTCACCCTCGAACTCCGTCACCTTAAAAACATAGGTGTACCAGTCTAGATCTGGCGTGAATTCAGGAAAAGTGATAACACCTTTTAGAACTGGCTTAGCTTTGAGCCCTGTTTCTTCAAGGATTTCACGCGCTGCGCATTCCTGAGGGGTCTCACCTCTCTCTATCTTACCACCCACACCAATCCATTTCCCTTCATGAACATCATTGGGTTTCTTATTACGGTGGAGCATAAGCAGTTCTTTCCCGTTATCAATGTAGCAAATTGTCGCTAACTGAGGCATATTTTCTCCTTATCTAAGCCAATCGATTGGCTCTTGTCCTGTCTCTTTTAAGAATGCATTGGCCTTGGAAAAAGGCTTGGAACCCCAAAATCCTCTATAAACCGATAAAGGACTTGGATGGGCTGATTCGATAATCAAGTGGTGAGGATTGGTAACTAAGGCCTTCTTCTTGCGTGCATAAGCTCCCCAGAGTACAAAAACGACTGGTCTATCTAGTTGATTGACCACCTGAATCACAGCATCTGTAAATGGCTCCCATATTTGACCAGCATGACCATTGGCCTGTCCAGCAGGAACAGTCAGACAGGTATTGAGAAGTAAGACTCCTTGCTCAGCCCAAGCTGTCAAATCATGAGATTTCTTAACCCCGATATCATCTGACAATTCTTTCAAGATATTTTGCAAGGATGGCGGAGCTTGGATAGAGTCAGGTACAGAAAAACTCAAGCCCTGCGCTTGACCTGGCCCGTGATAGGGATCTTGCCCTAGAATCACCACCTTAACCTCTTCAAGCGGTGTTGTCAATAGAGCTTGAAAAACCTTTTCCTTAGGCGGATAAATAGTCCCTTGAGAATAGACCTGCTCCATAAACTGATTGATTTTCCCAAAATAACCTTCAGGCAATTGCGCCTTAATCAAAGCATGCCAAGACGAGTGTTCCATAGCCGACTCCTTCGTTTTTACTGCCTCTATTATAGCAAAAAGTGGCTATCTAAACCACTTTTTACAGTTTATCTAAACAATCCAGCAAGTCTTGGTAAGAATGGACTTCGTAAGTCGGCTGGGCTTGTGTGTGATTTTCGAGGTGATGAGGGTTGTACCAAATCGTGTCAATCCCAGCATTATTGCCACCTTGGATATCGGCAGTTAGAGAATCTCCAATCATCAGCGTCTTTTCTTTACTAAAACCTGCAATCTGCTGACCAATTTTTTCATAAAAGAGAGCATCCGGTTTTTGTGTTTGTAGCTGTTCAGAGATAAAAACTTGATTGAAATAAGGTGCTAGACCCGATTGAGCCAAACGCCCCGTCTGAATGGCAGTAATGCCATTTGTCGCAGCATACAGCTCATAATCACGCTCGATGAGGCTATCTAAAAGTTCATGAGCACCTGAAAAAGCTTGCCCCTGTTGGGATAGGTAAAACTGGTAACGTTGGGCTAGAAAACTACCGTCTTTTTCCTGTCCAAAATGAGCAAATAAACGAGAAAAGCGCGTGTTAACCAGCTCTGGTTTACTGATTTTCTTTTGCTCTAAGTCCTTCCAGAGAGCCTTGTTCATAGGGACATAATAGTCTTTATAAGCCTGAATATCTGCAACCCCTTCTTCTTTTAGAAGTTGCGTCAAAGCCACATCCTCAGCAGCATCAAAATCAAGTAAGGTGTGGTCGAGGTCGAAGAGTAGAAATTTGTAGGACAATTTGAGAGTTTTCCTTTCTAGGATAAACAACTTTCACTTCAGTCGGCTGTTTAATGTAAAAACTTAAAAGTAGTAAATTATAACAAAAATAATAGTTCCAATTGATTAACTAATCCATACTATTCTAGTCAAGTTTATTTTTATTATAGAAAAATCTTCTATAAATTCGAGCAATAGTTAAAATAAATACGGAGACTACCCCTATAATAGTTAAAGTTAATTTTCCTACCCCTGTTTCAGCATTTATTATGTAAGTGTGAAATAAAGGTGCTAGACCTAGCAAAACATATAAAATGTAGAAAGCTAATTTTATCTCTCCGATACCAGCAAAAAAATGTTTCATTTTAAATATTCTCCTTTGAAGCCCCTAATGTTTAAAAATAATGACTTCTTAAAATTAAACAGCTCTAAAATCTAAATATTTGTCAGAGATAAGCTATACTAAGATTATTTTTTAAGCACAACCTTCTTGCTCTTATGGTTTAATTATATTATAACACTATAAAATTTTCAATTTAATTGATATTTACCATTTAATCATATTCGATGAGTTGTATTTTACAGCTTAATATTATTTAGCCTTCTTTTTTAGTCACTTTTTAATTCTCAAATTCACTTTGTTTATACAACCATAATATTATTGGAAAACAACTTGAGATTAAAGATTTTCATCCTTTTTTATTCTGGTAGCACTACACACTCAACTCAACCAATTTATAAAATTCACCTTTCCTATCCATCAAGTTATCAAAAGAACCATCTTCAACAATAACTCCATTTTTCATAAAAAGAATTCTATTGTACTTTTTCAACATGCTCTTATTTAACTTATGCGTAACAACAAGAACCGTCAAATCTTGAATTTCTAAAATTGAATTTTCAATTTCAGTAGTAACTTTATTATCTAAAGACGAGGTAGCCTCATCTAATAATAAGATTGGTGTTTTTCGAATTAAAGCACGCGCAATACTAAGTCTCTGTCTTTCTCCCCCAGATAGATTTGATCCATTCTCGCCACATAAAGTTTGTAGACCTAATTCATTTTCTAAAATAGAACTTTCTAAACCAGACTGCTGTACAGCTTTTTTTATATCATCTTCAGTAAAGGATTGACTAAGGGTAATATTTGCTTTTAAAGTATCATCAAAGATATAAACGTCTTGTTGAACAATAGTCATTAAGTTATAAAGGCTCCCTGCTGAAATAGCTTGTATATCTTGATTATCAATTGAAATATGTCCACTTGTTACATCATAGAAACGCAGTAATAGATTGAGTAAAGTTGATTTTCCACTACCTGACATACCTACTATTGCAATTTTTTCCCCCTTTTTGATCTGTAAAGATAAATTATTAAAAATCTTTTCCTCAGCATTAGGGTAGGAAAAATCTACATTTGAAAAAGAAATGACATCATCAAAATATTCTTTCGTTTTACCAGTTTGAAGTTCGATTACATCTTTTACCTCAAATGAATTCAGTGTAGCCTGACCTTCACGGAATTTACTCATTCCCATACCAATTTCATTTAGTGGCATTACTACAAAATTGACTAGTTGAACAATAGCTGTAACACTCCCAATTGTGGTATGCCCACCGAAGACCAGATACATTCCTCCACCAAAGGCTACTAAAAAAACAATCATCCCTGAAAGTTGAGAAATAACATTAGATAAAACATCAAATTTCCCTTTGATGAAATATATCTCATCCAATTTTTCGCTTTCGTTTTTGTAATCTTGACGGATAGCATCTTTCACATTAAAACTTTTTATAACGAGAAACCCTGCTAAAATATCTTTAACCTTAGCTAAATATTTCTGATCGGCTATCATAGAACTATTTTGTAGAGAGGCTGATTTTTGTCCAATAAATCCTGAAATCATCATAGGAATAATGCTAGCAATGATAACTAATAAGGTCAAAAACCAATTACCTATAAACATGGCTACTAGTGAGAAAATCATTAAGGAAATATTTTTTGAAATATTAAAATATTGGTGCAAATAATCCTGCTCAATTTTCTTCATGTTCTCAGTTAATATTGAAATAAATTTTCCTGATTTTTCCTTAGAAAATTCTCTATAATCCCTATCTAAAATAGATTCAAACACCTTATTTTTGTATCTTGACATAATCTGCCTAACAAGTTTATTTCTTAATCGAAGGGATATAAAATTAAGACTGGCATAGATAAATATTACGATAGCACCTATTAGTATCGCTTGGGTTAGAGCTTCCCTATTTTGGGACATTCCACTATCAATTATAATTTTAATAGAATAAGCAAAAGCAATATTAGTTAAAGGAACTAATATATTAAAAATCATGAAAGTATAAAAATACTTCTTATGGTACTTTGTCAATTGTTTCATTCCTAATCTACCTCGTAATTCTTACATTTCATTTAGAAAATGTGACATAAAATATTCTTCTAAGTCAATATTCTCCCTCCTAATCTCTTTCATAGAGACCTGTTCTAGCATTTCTCCATTTTTGATAAAACCAATTTTATCTGCTATCTGTGAAATTTCCGATAATATATGACTCGATATTAGTATTGTAATTCCATGCTCCTTAGAAAGAGACAACAAAAGATTTCGAATTTCTTGAATTCCTATTGGATCTAAACCATTGATTGGCTCATCTAAAATTAACAATTTAGGTTTTGTTAGAAAGGCACGAGCTAAACCAAGCCTTTGCCTCATTCCTAACGAAAACTCTTTTACTTTTTTAGTCGTATTCTTTAATCCGACCATTCTTAAGGCTCTTATTATATCTGATTCAATAATATTTTTCCCCATATACTGAGCGTGAATTTCCAAAATTTCTTTTGCTGTGAGGTTTTCATAAAAAATTGGTGTTTCAATAACACTTCCAACCTGACTTAGAATCTCCTCTCTGTGATCTTGTAAATTTTTTCCAAAGATTTCAATACTACCAGATGTAACAGTTGATAAGGATAACATGCATTTCATTAAAGTTGTTTTCCCTGCGCCATTTGGTCCTAAAAATCCATAGATTTCTCCTTCAGCAATTTGAAGGTTGATACCACTTAAAATTTCTTCTTTATCAATTGTTTTAAAAACTTCTTTTACTTCAACAATATTTCTCATTTCTATCTCTCTTTCTATATCTAACTTTAAATGCAAGGATTTTTCTTCAGGAGCATAAATACCAATTTATCCAGCTCTTCTTTTAAAGTAATCATTAAAGAATTATCATTTTACTTCCATTAAATTCAGCTATACTACTTGATATTAATATCTTGTCTTGAAATAGTATAAATTGAAAATGAAGTAATCATTAAACTTATGAAACTTGCAAATATCAAAAAGAATAAGTTATCAGCAATATTATTAGATAAACTTCCTGGACTTACATTTGAAAGTAATGCTGCTAAACCAAGTCCTGTAAGCATTGTTATAGCTGTTGAATGCTTAATCATACCTAAAACAAATGGTAGTATTCCGATTAATACTGTTCCAACCGTAATTCCAGCTAAGTTAATCATTTGATTAGCTATTGGGATATAATTTGATTCGGTTAAAACTGCTACTAATTTAATTAATAATTGAATAACTAAATGTGCAGTAAAATGAGCAATAAATGATATCAGAATTACTGTAAGCACTTTTCCCCATAGTAACTTTATTTTAGAAACAGGGTAGGAAAACAGCTGAAAAATTGTTCTTCGTTTAAATTCATCAATAATAATCGTAGACAATAAATAAGATTCGAAAATCAAAAATGCTGCTTTGGTAAATAAAGATGCAAACAATGATGTTGTAATTGCCCAACCTTCCCATTTACCAGTAACTCTAATAACATTAGAATCCTGTCCAGTGAATTCTCCTAGTTTATTGTCAGTACCTAATCCCATAATAATGATTGCTGTAATACCTAACACTATGAATATAGTACCCAACCAGGCTAAAAATAATTTAGATTTAGAAACTTTATTTAATTCAATTTTAATAAGCGACAACATAGATTTTTCCTCCAAAAAATTTTGTTAATATTAATTACACTATTTAAAAAGCACCTTACATACTACCGGTATGTTAAGATTCAAAAAATAAACATACTAAAGGTATGTATACTGGAATTTTTAATACCATATCTAGAGTATGGTATTTTTTAAAATATCAATACTTAAAATTTATTTGACACCTTTTAAGTGATCAAATAATTGGAAAATTACTTCCATCATTTCATCAGTAATCAACTGCACCCCCAAACCTTCAAAAGTTAGTTTAATGAACTTCATTTTACTCTTTAATTCTTCTACTGAATAAATAGAAATTTGGAACCCAATCCAAATATTCAAAGTTAAAACAATCAAATCAGCTAGCTCTTCAGGATATTCTGTTTTAATCGATTTATCTTTAACACCTTCGAAAACTTTTTCTCTAATCCCTGGTAAAAAATCAGAAAATAAACTTAAATACTGCTCTCCTAACAAACGTGGACTTCTTAGCATAATTGAGACAGAGTATACTAATCTTTGTTGTTCTAAATTAGAGAACGCATCCATCAAAGAATTTTGTATTTTTTCTAATGCAGTATTTCCTCTCCAATTGTAATTTAAAATTTCTTGATTATTTTCGCTAATGATTGATTGCAATATTTCATCTTTAGACTCGAAATGATGATAAATAACACCTTTCGTCAATCCACCTAACCCATCGATTATATCTTGTATTGAGGTATTATCAAATCCTTTTTCTAAAAATAAGTCTTTCGAAACTTCTAATATTTTTTTCTAGTCTCATGTGAGTTTCTATTCCTTGCCATCATATCCCCTTTCTATCATACTGTCGGTATGTAATTCTATTGTAATCTAAGAAATTAATATTGTCAAGATTCTTTTTATCCCCTCTAATTTTCAAAATTCATTGGTAAAACACTATCCTATACAATTGACAGCTCAAATCTTTCAGAATAGAACAATCCTATCTATCGAACACCCTAACTTCATAAATATCTATGTAATTCTAGATCTAGAATTCCTATGAACTAAATGTTTTCGCACTATTCTAAGCGATTGATTGCCTTAAATTTTAATTTTTGAAGAATTCTAAAGCTAGAATAGTCGTCCCATCACAATCAGTTTTGAATTATTATACTCAATGAAAATCAAAGAGCAAACTAGGAAACTAGCCGCAGGCTGTACTTGAGTACGGCAAGGCGACGTTGACGTGGTTTGAATTTGATTTTCGAAGAGTATTAACAATTTAGAAACGCTATGATTCCACTCCTTTTACATTAAAAAGGAACTGCCCAAGCAATCCCTTTCTGATTTTGAAATTATTTACTTAAAATTTTATAGTTGAGATAATCAATAGTCCACCTATAAAAAGAGTTATAGTAAAATTCCTTATTTATTGATTTCAAGCTCCGCCAACTGTGTTTGAATAACTGACAGTTCTGCACCAGCCTGAAGAAGAGCTGCTGCAGTATAGGCACCTTCTACAATTGGAACCCTATTGATCATGATACTTTTATCACTGAAATCAGCCACCATTTCTAAGTTCATTTTAGCAGAACCTAGGTCAAAAAAAGCTAATAAAGTATCTGCTGGATTTTCGGAAACAACCCTATCTACTTGATCAAAACTCGTTCCAATTCCTCCATCTTCGGTTCCTCCTACATAAGTAATCGGAACATCTTTAGCTACTTCACTAATCAGTTCAACAACACCTTCTGCAATGTGTTTGGAATGTGAAACGATAACAAGACCAATACTTCCCATTAAAACACCCCAGTTTCTAAAAGAGCAGTAAAGAGCAATCCTGATGAGAATGACCCAGGATCAATATGTCCAAGAGAACGTTCTCCTACATAAGATGCCCTTCCTTTAGTTGCAAGTAAATCTTTGGTAGCATTCACTACCTTATCAATAACGTCTTGAGTCAATTGACCAGCAGACAAAGCAGCAATAACAGGAGTCCAAACATCAACCATTGTCTTTTCTCCAACTTCTGCTTTCCCACGTTTGACAATCATATCCAAACCGCTTTGTAAGATTTCCTCTATTTTCGAATTAGAATCAGCCTTGGCCATGCCCATAAAAGCAGAGCCATACAGAGGACCAGAAGCACCGCCTACCTTACTCAGTAGTTGCATTGAGACAAGTTTAAACACATCACTGCTTGTCTCAAATTGCTTTCCTTCTAAGTTTTCCATAACTGCAGCCATTCCACGCGCCATATTTCCACCGTGGTCTCCATCTCCTATAGGAGTGTCTAACTCACTAAGGTAATCTTTCTGTTCTTGAATCTTTTCATTAAAAAGCTTCATCCATTCAAGAGCTTGTTCAACATTCATGCGACATTTCCTCCTTGAGTTTTACCAAGCTGGTGTAGTAACAGGTGCATTTAGAGCATCCAACCACTCATCATCTGCCAATCGAATCAATGTTAATGACAAGCCAGCCATATCGATTGATGTCATATAGTTTCCAATTTTCTTAAACGCCAACTCAACACCTTTTTCATGGAGTAATTTAGCCACATCATTTGCAAATACGTATTGTTCCATAAGAGGAGTGCTTCCTAAACCATTAATGAGAAGGCCATAGCGTTCACCAGCTTTAAGTCGGAAACCTTCAGATAATTTTTCAACCAATTCTGAAGCCAATTGTGCTGAAGATTGCATTTTCTCTTTTTTATATCCTGGCTCACCATGAATACCAACTCCATATTCAAATTCATCATCTTCTAGAACAAAACCTGGTTTCCCAACCTCAGGAACGGTTGCTCCAGACAAGGCCAACCCAATTGTTTTAATTTCTAAGACAAGTTTGTCGGCCAAGTCCTTCATTTCAGATAATGATTTACCAGAACGAGCTGCATCACCCAAAATTTTATGGACTAAAATAGTACCTGCAACACCTCGACGCCCTTGGGTATAGAGACTATTTTCAACAGCAATATCATCATCAACCACAACGCTTGCTACATCAATACCTTCCATTTCAGCAAGTTCTTGTGCAATTTCAAAGTTCATGATGTCCCCAGAATAGTTCTTGATGACCATGAAAACTCCAGCACCTTCATCAGCCGCCTTGATGGCTTCTAAAATTTGGTCCGGAGTAGGTGAAGTGAAGACTGCTCCACAAATGGCAGCAGACAACATTCCATCTCCTACAAATCCAGCATGACTTGGTTCATGTCCTGAACCTCCACCTGAAATGAGTCCAACTTTTCCTGTCTTTTCTGCCTTTCTAACGATGACATCAAAACCATCTAAACGTTCTACCAAGTCATCATGCATGAATGACAATCCCTGCAACATTTCATCAACAACTTGTGTCGGTTTATTTATAATTTTTTTCATGAGAAACTCCTTTCGGCATGTACCTTTGTTTTCGCTTTCATTATATATTTTTTATTGCTGGCTGATAAGGGACAGATTCTATTATTTGTCCCCTTTTAAACCCGTTTCAAACATTTTTTTGGTAAAATGAAGGAAGTAAAAGAAAGGTTTCCTATGGCATCATCACTCATTACAAAAAAACGGATTGCCAAGGCATTTAGAGACCTATTAACTACTAGAGAATTTGACAAAATCTCTATTGTAGATATCATGGAATCAGCTGGCATTCGTAGACAGACCTTTTATAATCACTTTCTTGACAAATATGAACTGCTCGACTGGATATTTGAAAATGACTTAACCGAGTATATCACCAATAACTTGGACTTCATTTCAGGCCAAAAACTATTACAAGAATTTTTTTTATTTCGAAAAAGAGCGTGACTTCTATATTCAACTTTTTGATATTCAAGGGCAAAATAACTTCTATGACCAATTTATAAGTTACTGTCGCTTGCTTGTATCAAAAATTTTAAGAGAATATGGCCAGATTAATATCGATTCATCTGCTTATACTTGTTTTTTGTTAGACTATCATTCACATGCTCTAGCAGAAATCGTGAAGGCTTACGTCAATAAAAAAAGTCCAGTTCCACAACCAGACTTTCTAATCATGACAATTATTGGAAAGAGACCACAATGACATTTATTTCAAATCATAAACAGAAAATTATTTCAAGTTACATTTCGGCAACTGTCAGCAGCCATCCTGAATTAGAAAAACACCCTACCTTACCATTAGTCTATCAAAAAAATCGCAATCCTCATCAGGTTCCAATATTGTCGGGTGGAGGTTCAGGTCACGAACCTGCTCATATTGGATATGTCGGAGAAGGAATGCTTACTGCTGCTATCTATGGCCAATTATTTACTCCTCCCACAAGAACTGAAATCTTAGAGTCCATTCGTTTTTTAAACAATGGTCACGGTGTCTTCATCATTGTAAAAAATTTCGAAGCAGACATCAAAGAATTTAGTTCGGCCATTAACACTGCTAGACAAGAAGGAATTAAGGTCGGCTATAGTCTAGCACACGACGATATTTCAATTGAACCTCACAATAAATTTCAAATTAGAGGAAGAGGGCTTGCAGGTACAATTTTGCTTCATAAAATCCTAGGGTATGCGGCTCAGAACGGTGCTGACATCGAGCAACTAACTGATTTAGGTCATCAGCTTGCTCCCGAAATCGCAACAATTGGCTTTGCAACGAAAGCTGCTAGTCTCCCCCAAGCCCCCCTTCCACTATTTAACTTAGAAGAAGGAAATATTTCTTATGGTATTGGGATACATGGCGAAGAAGGCTATCGTATCGTCCCATTCCAATCATCGGAAATCCTGGCAAATGAAATTATAAGTAAATTAAGATTGCACTATCATTGGAAAAAGGGTGATCAATTTATATTGCTTGTAAATAATCTAGGCACTACCAGCAACTTAGAAATGGGCATATTTATCAATGATCTCCTTCAACTCTTAGAAATTGAAGGAATCACTATTACCTTTATAAAATCAGGAACATTTATGACCAGTCTAGATATGGCAGGTATATCCGTAACTCTTTGCCCCGTAAAAAATAAACAGTGGTTAGAAGCGCTCAATGCTCCAACGACAGCTTTTGCATGGTAATTTAATTGTATAACTCAAAAGGGCTACATCACTTGATAGCCCCTTGCTTTTATCTTATACTCAATGAAAATCAAAAAGCAAACTAGGAAACTAGCCGCAGGCTGTACTTGAGTACGGCAAGGCGACGTTGACGCAGTTTGAATTTGATTTTCGAAGAGTATTACGTTTAAAAGAACTCATTCTTGCAATTTCAAATAGGCCATCTATCCCTTACAATTCTTCCGATGAACCTTGAGCTTTTTCGTAGCCCAATCATAGTGGCTTGACGTGCTACTAACAAAGTAGGAACCTAGACTTGTTCCTCCCGTCCACTTATAGATACCTTTGGTAAAGAGTTCGTCATTGCTAAAAACTTCTATCAACTCTAAAACCTCCCTATGTGATTGTTCTAGGAGTCTAGTCGCTTCTTCTAAGGACGTTTTCTGGTGCTTCTTCCAAAAAACGACATTCATTTGTCCATAAGTTTTCCAATTATAAAGTTCAGGGAGAAAAGGTCTTTCGTGACCTTCTTGATTAGAATGTACCCAAGTCAAAAGTAACTGCTGCCATTCATAAAGATGGATCAAGACATCCCGTAGATTTTTATCCCTTTTCCAGTGAGCTTCTTTTTTCTTTGGGTCTCTTGAAAAATCAAACGGAGTCTGTAGCTCATCTTCACTTAGTTGGGAGATGAAATGATTGAGCTTTTCATAGTTTTCCTTAGAGGCTAATACTAGTTCCTCTTTCGTTCTCGGTCTAGGCACAGAGTTCTCCCTTTATTTTCAAGTAGGTTGAGGTGTTTTCTTACTTCATTATACCACAATAAAACTGGCTGTTTCTCTCAACAACCAGTTTTTTCATTTTTAAGCTAATTACTTACTGTTTTTCTTCTGAAAGAAAAGTGATACTATAGCTAAGATAGCAAAAGATATACCAACATACCAGTAGGGTTGATCTAGGGCCGTTGAACGACCTGATAGATTGACGATTCCGCGAAAAAGCATACCAGTTGTTAGAACGGCTACTGACGAGTTCCATAAGTTTAGACTGATTCGCCCTAAGTTTGGAATGATTTTCAACAGTAATGCCAGAATGACGCCCCCTACTAGAGGGACTACAAAAAGATAGTGCATATGAAGGGAGGTTTCCCCAAAACTGAAAGACTCGTAGATACGGCTAAATACTAAAAAGAAAATAGTAAGAATGCTATAGCCGACTAGCGCCTTTTGGAGACGTTTGTTTTTATTTTTAGTAACCGATATAGACAATATCACTCACCGCCCTTTCTGATATTTTGCTTCCACCTGTAGTCGGTTTATTGATTACCTGACCATTAAAGTAGAGAGTTGAAGAACCTCCACCATCTAGGTTGTAGGCCGTCTTCACTCCGTAAGATTTCATCACTTCTGCCATCTGGTAAAGAGACAAGCCCTTGCTCTCCGAGGTACGACCATCTGAAACAACAATGATATAGTGGTTTTCATCGATAATTCCAATAGCTGTACGAGGATTTGAAGCCATAGCCTGACCAACTTCTGTATTGATACCGACAGAAATCTCACCATTTTCAACTAGAGACGGACCAAATGCCAGTAGATTAACTACACCATCTTGAACTAACTGGTCAGCTGAGATTTGGTTCTCGTAAATGATTTTAAAAGAGCCATCCTTGTAAATGGCAAGGTCACCATTACTGGCGTCTTCACGGACACTATCCCGATAGACGACACCATTACGGATAACATAACCTGAGCTATTAGCTCCATAGTAGTCGCCATTGACAGCTAAAATAGCATTATTTTTAGCTGCTGTCACGGAGGTTTTAGCTGTGACGTTAGTTCCATAAGAATTTTGAGCTAGGGCTGTTTTCAGATAATCTGCAGAGCTCAGAGTCACATCCGCCACATAGATTTGCGTATCATTCACCGTCTTTTCAGTTAGATTGACACTGATATTTCCATCTGAATAGCTGGTATCCGTTACTTGGGCATTTTTTGCTGCTTGACTTGCTACTGATGTGTTAAATGTCGAGTTAGTATTAGATACAGTGGAGATAGTCTCCGCTAGTACAAATGTCTTTAACATCGAATAGGTAAAGGAACTTGTCAGAAGTAAGCCAAAGACCGAGGCGTATAGATAAGCTTTCTTAAAAAATTTCATACTGGATAACAAGTCCTTTCTTTGAAAATAAATCGTGTTTGAACAGTCCAAGATACCACAAAGAGAAGCATTCCTACAAAAATTTTAGCCATGAATAAATTGATTCCGAAACCTGTATTAAAAAGGCTAATTAGGAGAGTATCTAAGAAAAAGAGAACAACAGACAAGGTTAAATAACCTGCACCTGTTTTTAAATTACTTGCTTTATTTTTAAATACCAATTTTTTATTAGTCGAAAAGTTGAAGATAGAGCTGGTCACACGAGCCAGCCCATTTGATAGGAGGAGGTGTAAACCTGATGGAATAAAGCTCAAGAAAAGAATAGAAAAAGCATAAACTAGATAATCCACGATAAAACTACTAAATGATGAAAGAGCGAATTTCAAAATGTTTTTGTAAATCATTAAACCATCTCGAATAGGTCGGGAGTGAGAAGCTTGATTGTCGTTTATATAGACTGTTTCAATAGGAACTTCCAAAATCGGATATTGCTTGCTGGCTTCCAATAGCATGTTCATTTCATACTCATAACGTTGTCCTTCCACTTCCATCATAAAAGGAATCAAGTCTGTCGTGAAAGCACGAAGTCCTGTCTGTGTGTCTGAAACTGCTACGCCTGTTTGGATTTTAAATAAGATACGTGTCAAGCTATTTCCAAAGCGACTACGCAAGGGAACCTTGCCAGTAAAAGCACGAACACCAAGAACCAGAGTGCTAGGATTTTCGTTGGCCTTGTTACTAGTACGGAGTATGTCCCAAATCTTGTGTTGACCATCCGCATCTGCTGTAACGATAGTTCCAGGCATCTTGAGTGATTGAATGTAAGCAAAAGCTGTTTTCAAAGCCTGACCCTTACCTTGATTGACCTGATGACGAAGTACAGTTCCATAGTTTTCAGCCTGAGCAAATATTTCTTTACATTCAGGAGAACTACCATCATCAATCACAATGATAGAAAAATCACCCTTCTTGTGAATTTTTTCAATCAGTGTTAGCAGATTAAAATCAGGTTGATAAGCTGGAATAACTAGATAATTCATAGCTGTACCTCTTTCTTTTTGTTTGTATAAGTATACGTTCGCTTGCTTAAAAAATCCTTATAACTGCTTTTTTATAAAAATAAATTGATGATTTCTCAAAAATAGACCATAAAGAGAAAACTCCATAGAAATGATTTCTACAGAGTTAGAACAGTATCTTTATAATAAATCTCTATAACTTATCCTTTAATTTCTCAACAAAGAGATAGGCTGCTGGACAGGTCAAGGTATTCTTAATCGTCAAATGGTTGATTTGATGGATCTTTTTGCGGTCTGTATGGGGAAATTCACGACAGGCCTTTGGACGAACATCATAGATAGAGCAGAGATTATCTCCTCCTAAAAATGGGCAAGGCATGGATTTGAAAACCTTGTCCCCATCTTCATCTACATGCAGAAATTCAGCTTCAAAGGCCGGCAATTTCATTTTGAAATACTTGGCAATACGGGTGATGTCTGCCTCTTTGAAGTCAGGACCCAAAGTCTTACAACAGTTAGCACATGCAGTGCAATCAATCTCCGCAAAGACTTCTTCATGAATCTGCTGGGCTATCTTGTCTAGATTTTTTGGTGGCTTTTTCTTTAAATTGGCTAAGACTTTGCGATGTTCCTTCTGCTTTTGTAAAGCTAGCTGGTGGTAATACTCAATATCAATTTCTTTAGACATGGTTTCTCTCTTATTCTATTTGTTTCCCCCTATTATATCATGCCTCTGACTCATTGAAAAGTGGACTTTATAAGACCATACTTTTCCCAAAATGCGTCAAAAAAACCTTGCAACTAGGTTACAAGGTTAATGACATTAATCGAAGTTAACGTATTCTTTTTGAAGTTCAAGAACTTCTTCCATTGTTGAACACTCTGTAAGGGCACGTTTAGCGTACTCTTCCATCTTAGCAGTATCCAATTTCTTCATCAAGCTACGTGTACGGAGTACAGATGTTGCTGACATAGAGAATTCATCCAAGCCCATTCCGACAAGAAGTGGAACAGCTGTTTGGTCACCAGCCATCTCACCACACATACCAGCCCATTTACCTTCAGCGTGAGCTGCCTTGATAACGTTGTTGATCAAGCGAAGGATTGATGGGTTATATGGTTGGTAAAGGTATGAAACTTGCTCGTTCATACGGTCTGCCGCCATTGTATATTGAATCAAGTCGTTTGTACCAATTGAGAAGAAGTCTACTTCTTTAGCAAATTGGTCTGCAAGCATAGCTGCTGCAGGGATTTCAATCATGATACCAACTTGGATGTTATCCGCCACTGCAACTCCTTCAGCAAGAAGGTTTGCTTTTTCTTCATCAAAGACTGCTTTAGCTGCACGGAATTCTTTCAAAAGGGCAACCATTGGGAACATGATACGCAATTGACCATGAACAGAAGCACGAAGAAGGGCACGGATCTGTGTACGGAACATTGCATCTCCAGTTTCAGAAATAGAGATACGAAGGGCACGGAATCCAAGGAATGGGTTCATTTCGTGTGGCATATCGAAGTAAGGAAGTTCCTTATCTCCACCAATATCCATTGTACGAACAACTACTGGTTTTCCATTCATTCCCTCAAGAACAGCCTTGTATGCTTCATACTGCTCATCTTCAGTTGGGAAGTCTTGAGAATCCATGTACAAGAATTCTGTACGGTAAAGTCCAACAGCTTCTGCACCGTTGTTGTTAACACCTTCAACGTCTTTTGGAGTGCCGATGTTAGCAGCCAACTCGAAGTGTTTACCGTCAGCAGTCACTGTTTGAGCATCTTTCAAAAGTGCCCATTCAGCTTTTTGTTTAGCATAAGCTTCACCAGCTGCTTTAAATTCTGCCGCTTGTTCATCTGTTGGGTTGATAATCACTTCACCAGTAATTCCGTTAACGGCAAGGATATCACCGTCTTTCACCACTTCAGTGATGTTATTTGTTCCCAATACAGCTGCAATTTCAAGTGTACGTGCCATGATAGCTGAGTGGCTTGTACGTCCACCGATGTTTGTTACAAAAGCTTTTACAAAGTTTTTGTCCAATTGAGCTGTATCAGATGGTGTCAAGTCATGCGCAATCACGATTACTTCTTCATTGATAGAAGCTGGGTTTGGCAATTTCTTACCAAGAAGGTTTGCCAAGACACGTTTTGTCACGTCGCGGATATCCGCTGCACGTTCTTGCATGTATGGGTTGTCTTCCATGCCTTCAAAGATAGTGATGAACATATCAGTCACTTCTTTAAGACCTGCTTCTGCATTGACTTTCTTAGCACGAATTGTTTCTTTAATCTGACCAATCAATTCTGGGTCAGAAAGAACCATCAAATGAGCGTCAAAAACTTGAGCCGCTTCTTCACCAAGCGTACCTACAGCTTTCTCGCGGATAAGAGAAAGCTCGTTTTGAGAAGCTTCAAGAGCAACATCCAAACGAGCCTCTTCTGCGTTTGTATCTTCGACTGAAATAGTCTCGAATGACAAATCCGGTTGAACGAGTAGATATGCTTTTGCAACTGCAACACCGTCAGATGCCGCGATTCCTTTAAGCATTTCTGTCATTTCCCTTATGCCAATCCTTCTTTTTCCATTGTTTCTGAGATTGCAGCGATAGCGTCATCTGCATCTGCACCTTCAGCTGAGATAGTTACGTCAGCACCTTGGCCAACACCAAGACTCATAACACCCATAATTGATTTAAGGTTAACTGATTTACCTTTGTACTCAAGAGTGATATCTGAAGCAAATTTGCTAGCAGTTTGCACCAACAATGTTGCTGGACGTGCGTGAATACCTGTTTCTGCCACTACGTGGAAATCTTTAGAAGCCATAGTTTGACTCTCCTTTTGTTCTTTCTTTTTTGAGTTATATGTGATAACCCTTACAATTTGGTATTATACCATCTTCTAGGATTTTTTTCAAGCATTTTCTGGATTTTCCTTCAATTTCCTTTCAGATAACTTGCTGAAAATCTTCTATCCTAGATAACAAAACACAGGATATAGTTTCTTTAAAAACGATTTATAGGATAATCATTGCTGTTTTATAAAACAAACACTACATATTGTGTTTTGTGAGCTTGACTAGAAAAAAAGACCACTATATTTAGTTCAAATCATTGACAAAATTTTATTTTCTGATATACTAGGATAGAATTAAATTTTAAAGAGGAGTTACACAATGGTAACCGTTTATTCTAAAAACAATTGTGTCCAATGTAAAATGACCAAGCGTTTCTTGGACAGTAATAACGTTGAATATAAAGAAATCAATCTTGATGAGCAGCCTGAGTACATCGATCAAGTCAAAGAACTCGGTTTTAGCGCAGCTCCTATTATTCAAACACCAACTGAAGTCTTTTCAGGTTTCCAACCAGGAAAACTGAAACAATTAGCATAATCTTAGTACATCATCCAGAAGAGACTGCTTCTAGGGCCAACTTAGAGGCCTTTCTTTTGTAATTAGATAAGGGAAATTTTATGGGATTAAAACATCTTGAGGACGTGACTTACTTCCGTCTTAATAACGAAATCAACCGTCCTGTCAATGGACAAATCATGCTTCATAAAGATAAAGAAGCCTTGGATGCCTTCTTTAAAGAAAATGTCGTTCCAAACACTATGGTTTTTGATTCAATTAAAGATAAAATCAACTACCTCATTGACCACAACTACATCGAAACAGCCTTTATCAAGAAATACCGTCCAGAGTTCTTGGAAGAATTGTCACAATTTATCAAAGACCAAAACTTCCAATTCAAGTCTTTCATGGCTGCCTATAAATTTTACAATCAATATGCCTTAAAAACCAACGACGGTGAATATTATCTTGAAAGTATGGAAGACCGTGTCTTCTTTAACGCCCTTTATTTCGCTGATGGGAATGAAGCTGTTGCAATCGATATTGCCAATGAAATCATCCACCAACGCTACCAACCTGCTACTCCTTCCTTCTTGAATGCTGGACGTGCTCGTCGTGGGGAGTTGGTATCTTGTTTCCTAATCCAAGTGACGGATGATATGAACTCTATCGGACGTTCTATCAACTCAGCTCTTCAACTTTCACGTATCGGTGGTGGTGTGGGAATTACTCTCAGCAACCTTCGTGAAGCTGGCGCACCTATCAAAGGTTATGAAGGAGCCGCTTCTGGTGTCGTTCCAGTTATGAAACTCTTCGAAGATAGCTTCTCTTACTCTAACCAATTGGGTCAACGTCAAGGTGCTGGTGTTGTCTACCTCAACGTCTTCCACCCAGATATTATCGCCTTCCTTTCAACTAAGAAAGAAAACGCCGATGAAAAAGTTCGTGTTAAGACCCTTTCACTTGGTGTTGTGGTGCCAGATAAATTCTACGAATTGGCGCGTAAAAATGAAGAAATGTACCTCTTCAGCCCTTACTCCGTAGAAAAAGAATACGGTGTGCCATTCAACTACATCGACATTACTGAAAAATACGATGAATTGGTCGCAAATCCAAATATTCGCAAGACAAAAATCAAGGCGCGTGATTTGGAAACTGAAATCTCTAAATTGCAACAAGAGTCTGGCTATCCTTATGTCGTCAACATTGATACGGCTAACCGTGCAAACCCAGTTGATGGTAAGATTATCATGAGTAACTTGTGTTCTGAGATTCTTCAAGTTCAAGAACCAAGCTTGATCAACGATGCTCAAGAATTCCTTCAAATGGGAACGGACGTTTCATGTAACCTTGGTTCAACCAACGTGGTTAACATGATGACTTCACCTGACTTTGGTCGTTCTATCCGTGCTATGGTTCGTGCTTTAACTTTCGTTACAGATAGTTCACACATCGTGGCTGTACCTACGATTGACCATGGAAATAGCCAAGCCCACACCTTTGGTCTTGGTGCTATGGGACTTCACAGCTACCTTGCCCAACAACTGATTGAATATGGATCGCCTGAGTCTGTTGAATTTACAAGCATCTACTTTATGCTTATGAACTACTGGACTTTAGTTGAGTCAAACAATATTGCGCGTGAACGTGGTATCACCTTCCACAACTTTGAAAAATCAGACTATGCTAACGGAAGCTACTTTGACAAGTATGTGACTGGCGAGTTTGTTCCAAAATCAGACCGTGTTAAAGAACTTTTCAAAGATGTCTTTATTCCTAGTGCTGCTGATTGGGCTGAACTTCGCGACAAGATTCAAGCAGATGGTCTTTACCACCAAAACCGTCTTGCTGTAGCTCCAAATGGTTCGATCAGTTACATCAATGACGTTTCTGCTTCTATCCACCCGATTACGCAACGTATCGAAGAACGTCAAGAGAAGAAAATCGGTAAAATCTATTACCCTGCTGCTGGCTTGTCAACAAAAACCATTCCTTATTACACTTCTGCTTACGACATGGATATGCGTAAAGTGATTGATGTTTACGCTGCTGCGACTGAGCACGTGGACCAAGGACTTTCACTCACCCTCTTCATGCGTAGTGACATTCCAAAAGGACTTTACGAATGGAAGAAAGAAAACAAACAAACGACACGTGACTTGTCTATCCTTCGTAACTATGCCTTTAACAAGGGTATCAAGTCTATCTACTACGTCCGTACCTTTACAGATGATGGTGGAGAAGTCGGTGCCAACCAGTGTGAAAGCTGTGTGATTTAATGGAAAAAATTTTTACTACTTGTTTAAATAGTAAATGGGGGCCAATTTACGTTATACTTGTTCTTGGCTCCATGACTTTTATTGCTTACTCCGCAATAAAAGAATATGATACCATTGAAATAGGTTCTATAAAACTAAGCAAGGCTGCATAATAATTACTATTACATTGGAGAAATACACCTTATGGAAACTTACTACAAAGCCATTAACTGGAATGCCATTGAAGATGTCATCGACAAATCAACTTGGGAAAAACTGACCGAGCAATTCTGGCTCGATACACGTATCCCCTTGTCAAATGACTTAGATGACTGGAGAAAGCTATCAAGTGTAGAAAAAGACTTGGTTGGAAAAGTCTTTGGTGGTTTAACCCTTCTAGACACTATGCAATCTGAAACTGGAGTTCAAGCCCTTCGCGCAGACATCCGTACACCGCATGAGGAAGCTGTTTTCAATAACATCCAATTTATGGAATCTGTCCACGCAAAATCTTACTCATCAATCTTTTCTACCTTGAATACCAAGGCTGAGATTGAAGAAATTTTCGAATGGACTAATACCAATCCTTATCTACAAAAGAAGGCTGAGATTGTCAATGAAATCTACCTCAACGGTAGCCCACTTGAAAAGAAAGTTGCCAGCGTTTTCCTTGAAACCTTCCTCTTCTACTCTGGTTTCTTCACTCCCCTATACTATCTCGGTAACAACAAACTAGCCAACGTTGCGGAAATCATCAAATTGATTATTCGCGATGAGTCTGTTCACGGAACTTACATTGGTTACAAATTCCAACTTGGTTTCAATGAATTGCCTGAAGAAGAGCAAGAAAAACTCAAAGAATGGATGTACGACCTGCTCTATACTCTTTATGAAAATGAAGAAGGCTACACAGAAAGCCTCTATGACGGTGTTGGTTGGACGGAAGAAGTCAAAACCTTCCTTCGCTACAATGCTAACAAGGCTCTCATGAATCTAGGGCAAGATCCTCTTTTCCCAGACTCAGCAGATGATGTCAATCCAATCGTTATGAACGGTATTTCAACAGGAACTTCCAACCACGACTTCTTCTCTCAAGTCGGAAATGGTTACCTCCTTGGTGAAGTTGAAGCCATGCAAGATGATGACTACAACTACGGTTTGGACTAAT
>NZ_AFQV01000011.1 GCF_000220085.1 Streptococcus mitis SK1080
CTAATACTAAAAATAAATAAAGGAGAATCCATGATTCATTTTTCAATTAATAAAAATTTATTTCTACAAGCCTTAAATATTACTAAGAGAGCTATTAGTTCTAAAAAATGCCATTCCTATTTTATCAACTGTCAAAATTGACGTGACCAATGAAGGTGTTACTTTAATTGGTTCAAATGGTCAGATTTCAATTGAAAATTTTATTTCTCAAAAAAATGAAGATGCTGGTTTGTTAATTACTTCTTTAGGTTCGATTCTTCTTGAAGCTTCTTTCTTCATCAATGTGGTATCTAGTCTACCTGATGTGACTCTTGATTTTAAAGAAATTGAACAAAATCAAATTGTTTTAACCAGTGGAAAATCAGAAATTACCCTAAAAGGAAAAGATAGCGAACAGTACCCACGAATCCAAGAAATTTCAGCAAGCACTCCTTTAATTCTTGAAACAAAATTACTCAAGAAAATTATCAATGAAACAGCTTTTGCAGCAAGTACACAAGAGAGTCGTCCGATTTTAACAGGTGTTCATTTTGTATTGAGTCAACACAAGGAGCTAAAAACAGTGGCAACAGACTCTCATCGACTAAGCCAGAAAAAATTAACGCTTGAGAAAAATAGTGATGATTTTGATGTTGTCATTCCTAGCCGTTCTCTACGCGAATTTTCAGCGGTATTTACAGATGATATTGAAACTGTAGAGATTTTCTTTGCCAATAACCAAATCCTCTTTAGAAGCGAAAATATTAGCTTCTATACACGTTTGTTAGAAGGAAACTATCCTGATACAGATCGCTTGATTCCAACAGACTTTAACACTACTATTACTTTTGATGTTGTAAACTTACGCCAGTCAATGGAACGTGCTCGTCTTTTATCAAGTGCGACTCAAAATGGTACTGTGAAGCTTGAAATTAAAGGTGGTATTGTTAGCGCCCATGTTCACTCTCCAGAAGTTGGTAAAGTAAACGAAGAAATCGATACTGATCAGGTTACTGGTGAAGATTTGACTATTAGTTTCAACCCAACTTATTTGATTGATTCCCTTAAAGCTTTAAATAGCGAAAAGGTTACAATCAGCTTTATTCTGCAGTTCGTCCCTTCACACTTGTGCCAGCGGATACTGATGAGGACTTCATGCAGCTCATTACACCAGTTCGTACAAATTAAGTGAAAGAGGTTGAGCCTGGCTCGCCTCTTTTATGATATAATCGAAAAAGAAAAGGAGAGTAGTATGTATCAAGTTGGAAATTTTGTTGAAATGAAAAAACCACATGCTTGCACAATCAAATCAACAGGAAAAAAAGCTAATCGTTGGGAAATTACACGTGTAGGAGCAGATATCAAAATAAAATGCAGTAATTGTGACCATGTTGTCATGATGGGACGCTATGATTTTGATCGAAAAATGAATAAAATTATTGACTAAGAAGTCTTAGTTAGAGGGTTAGCAAGTTTTCCCTTTTTGTGTTATAATATTAGGGATTGAAATGAAAACGGAGAATGAGAAAATATGGCTTTAACAGCAGGTATCGTTGGTTTGCCAAACGTTGGTAAATCAACACTATTTAATGCAATTACAAAAGCAGGAGCAGAGGCAGCAAATTACCCATTTGCGACGATTGATCCAAACGTTGGAATGGTAGAAGTTCCAGATGAACGTCTACAAAAATTGACGGAAATGATTACTCCTAAAAAGACAGTGCCAACAACATTTGAATTTACAGATATCGCAGGGATTGTAAAAGGAGCTTCAAAAGGAGAAGGGCTAGGGAATAAATTCTTGGCCAATATCCGTGAAGTAGATGCGATTGTTCATGTAGTTCGTGCTTTTGATGATGAAAATGTCATGCGTGAGCAAGGGCGTGAAGATGCCTTTGTAGACCCACTTGCAGATATTGATACCATTAACCTGGAGTTGATTCTTGCTGACTTAGAATCAGTTAATAAACGCTATGCGCGTGTAGAAAAGATGGCACGTACGCAAAAAGATAAAGAATCAGTAGCAGAATTTAATGTTCTTCAAAAGATTAAACCAGTCCTTGAAGATGGGAAATCAGCTCGTACAATCGAATTTACAGATGAGGAACAAAAGGTTGTAAAAGGTCTCTTCCTTTTGACGACTAAACCAGTGCTCTATGTTGCCAATGTGGACGAGGATGTGGTTTCAGAACCTGACTCTATCAACTATGTTAAACAAATTCGTGAATTCGCAGCGACAGAAAATGCTGAAGTAGTCGTTATTTCTGCGCGTGCTGAGGAAGAAATTTCTGAGTTAGACGAAGAAGATAAGCAAGAGTTTCTTGAAGCACTTGGGTTGACAGAATCAGGCGTTGACAAGCTGACTCGTGCAGCTTACCACTTACTTGGACTTGGAACTTACTTCACAGCTGGTGAAAAAGAAGTTCGTGCTTGGACCTTTAAGCGTGGTATGAAGGCTCCTCAAGCAGCTGGTATTATCCACTCAGACTTTGAAAAAGGATTTATTCGTGCAGTAACCATGTCATATGAGGATTTAGTGAAATACGGATCTGAAAAAGCCGTAAAAGAAGCTGGACGCTTGCGTGAAGAAGGAAAAGAATATGTCGTGCAAGATGGCGATATTATGGAATTCCGCTTTAATGTCTAAAGAAATTAATGAATAGTGTCAATTAGGTTGGAAAAAAATTCCAACCCTTTTGGCTTTTGAAAGGAAAAATAAATGACCAAATTACTTGTAGGATTAGGAAATCCAGGGGATAAATATTTTGAAACAAAACACAATGTTGGATTTATGTTGATTGACCAACTAGCGAAGCAACAGAATGTCACTTTTACACATGATAAGATATTTCAAGCTGACCTAGCATCCTTTTTCCTAAATGGAGAAAAAATTTATCTTGTCAAACCAACGACATTTATGAATGAAAGTGGAAAAGCGGTTCATGCTTTATTAACTTATTATGGTTTGGATATTGAAGATTTACTCATCATTTACGATGACCTTGACATGGAAGTTGGAAAGATTCGCTTAAGAGCAAAGGGATCCGCAGGTGGTCATAATGGTATCAAGTCTATTATTCAACATATTGGAACCCAGACATTTAATCGTGTTAAGATTGGAATCGGAAGACCTAAAAATGGAATGTCAGTTGTTAACCATGTTTTGAGTAAGTTTGACAAGGATGATTATATTGGTATTTTACAGTCTATTGACAAGGTTGACGATTCTGTAAACTACTATTTACAAGAGAAAAATTTTGAGAAAACAATGCAGAGGTATAACGGATAAATGGTAACCTTATTAGATTTATTCTCAGAAAATAATCAGATTAAAAAATGGCATCAAAATTTGACAGATAAGAAAAGACAACTAATACTTGGTTTATCAACGTCTACTAAGGCTCTTGCAATTGCAAGTAGTCTAGAAAAAGAAGATAAGATTGTGTTACTGACGTTCACTTATGGAGAGGCAGAAGGACTGGTTAGTGATCTTATCTCTATCTTGGGTGAGGAACTTGTTTATCCGTTTTTGGTAGATGACTCCCCTATGGTCGAGTTTTTGATGTCTTCACAAGAAAAAATCATTTCACGGGTTGAAGCCTTGCGTTTTTTGACTGATTCATCTAAGAAAGGGATTTTAGTTTGTAATATCGCAGCAAGTCGATTGATTTTACCGTCTCCCAATGTATTCAAAGATAGTATTGTAAAAATAACAGTTGGTGAAGAATATGACCAACACGCACTTATCCATCAGTTAAAAGAGATAGGCTATCGAAAAGTTACACAAGTACAAACTCAAGGCGAATTTAGTCTGCGAGGAGATATTTTAGATATTTTTGAAATATCCCAGTTAGAACCTTGCCGAATTGAGTTTTTTGGTGATGAAGTAGATGGTATCAGGTCATTTGAAGTCGAAACACAATTATCGAAAGAAAATCAGACAGAACTCACCATCTTTCCAGCTAGTGATATGCTTTTGAGAGAAAAGGATTATCAACGAGGTCAGTCAGCTTTAGAAAAACAAATTTCAAAAACGTTATCACCTATTTTAAAATCATATTTAGAAGAAATTCTTTCAAGTTTTCACCAAAAACAAATTCATTCTGATTCCCGGAAATTTTTATCTTTGTGTTATGACAGGATATGGACTGTTTTTGACTATATTGAAAAAGATACCCCAATATTCTTTGATGATTATCAGAAATTGATGAATCAGTATGAAGTCTTTGAAAGAGAATTAGCGCAGTACTTTACAGAAGAATTACAGAATAGTAAAGCATTTTCTGATATGCAGTATTTTGCAGATACAGAGCAAATCTATAAAAAACAGAGTCCGGTTACCTTTTTCTCTAATCTACAAAAGGGGTTAGGAAATCTCAAGTTTGACAAAATTTATCAATTCAATCAATATCCTATGCAGGAATTTTTCAATCAGTTTTCTTTTCTAAAAGAAGAAATTGAACGATACAAAAAAATGAATTATACTATTATCTTGCAATCTAGCAATTCAATGGGAAGTAAGGCATTGGAGGATATGTTAGAGGAATATCAGATTAAATTGGATTCCAGAGATAAGTCAAGTATCTGTAAAGAATCTGTAAACTTAATCGAGGGCAATCTCAGACATGGTTTTCATTTTGTAGATGAAAAAATTTTGGTGATTACTGAACATGAGATTTTTCAAAAGAAATTGAAACGTCGTTTTCGAAGACAGCATGTTTCAAACGCAGAGAGATTAAAAGATTACAATGAACTTGAAAAAGGAGATTACGTTGTCCATCATATCCATGGGATTGGTCAATATTTAGGAATTGAAACCATTGAAATCAAAGGGATTCACCGTGATTATGTTAGTGTTCAATACCAAAATGGTGATCAAATTTCTATCCCTGTGGAACAGATTCATTTACTGTCTAAATATATTTCAAGTGATGGGAAAGCTCCTAAACTCAATAAATTAAATGATGGTCATTTTAAAAAAGCCAAGCAAAAAGTTAAGAACCAGGTAGAGGATATAGCAGACGATTTAATCAAACTCTATTCTGAGCGTAGTCAGTTGAAGGGCTTTGCTTTCTCAGTTGATGATGAAGAGCAAGTTGCTTTTGATGATGCTTTCCCTTATGTTGAAACCGATGATCAACTTCGTAGTATTGAGGAAATCAAGAGGGATATGCAAGATTCTCAGCCAATGGACCGACTTTTAGTTGGGGATGTTGGTTTTGGAAAGACTGAAGTTGCTATGCGTGCAGCCTTTAAGGCAGTCAATGATCACAAACAGGTTGTCGTTCTAGTTCCGACGACGGTTTTAGCGCAACAGCACTATACCAATTTTAAGGAACGATTTCAAAATTTTGCAGTTAATATTGATGTATTGAGTCGTTTTAGAAGTAAAAAAGAGCAGACCGAAACACTTGAAAAATTGAAAAACGGTCAAGTTGATATTTTGATTGGAACACATCGTGTTTTGTCAAAAGATGTTGTGTTTGCTGATTTGGGCTTGATGATTATTGATGAGGAACAGCGATTTGGTGTCAAGCATAAGGAAACCTTGAAAGAACTGAAGAAACAAGTGGATGTCCTAACTTTGACAGCTACTCCAATTCCTCGTACCCTCCATATGTCTATGCTGGGAATCAGAGATTTGTCTGTTATTGAAACTCCGCCGACTAATCGTTATCCAGTGCAAACCTATGTTTTGGAAAAGAATGATAGTGTCATTCGTGATGCTGTTTTGCGTGAAATGGAGCGTGGAGGTCAAGTTTACTACCTTTACAACAAAATTGACACGATTGACCAGAAGGTTTCTGAATTACAGGAGTTGATTCCAGAGGCTTCGATTGGTTATGTTCATGGGCAAATGAGTGAAATCCAGTTGGAAAATACTCTATTAGACTTTATTGAGGTACAATACGATATCTTGGTGACGACTACCATTATTGAGACAGGGGTGGACATTCCAAATGCCAATACTTTATTTATTGAAAATGCGGACCATATGGGCTTGTCAACCTTGTATCAGTTAAGAGGAAGAGTCGGTCGTAGTAATCGTATTGCTTATGCCTATCTCATGTATCGTCCAGAAAAATCAATTAGTGAAGTCTCTGAAAAGAGATTAGAAGCGATTAAAGGATTTACAGAATTGGGATCCGGATTTAAGATTGCTATGCGAGATCTTTCGATTCGTGGAGCAGGGAATCTCCTAGGAAAATCCCAGTCTGGTTTCATTGATTCTGTTGGTTTTGAATTGTATTCGCAGTTATTAGAGGAAGCTATTGCCAAACGAAACGGTAATGCTAACACTAATACAAGAACCAGAGGGAATGCTGAGGTGATTTTGCAAATTGATGCCTATCTTCCTGATACTTATATTTCAGACCAACGACATAAGATTGAAATTTACAAGAAAATTCGTCAAATTGACAACCGTGTCAATTATGAAGAGTTACAAGAGGAGTTGATAGACCGTTTTGGAGAATACCCAGATGTAGTAGCCTATCTTTTAGAGATTGGTTTAGTCAAGTCATATTTGGACAAGGTCTTTGTTCAACGTGTGGAAAGAAAAGATAATAAAATTACAGTTCAATTTGAAAAAGTCACTCAACGACTGTTTTTAGCTCAAGATTATTTTAAAGCTTTATCCGCAACGAACTTAAAAGCAGCTATCGCTGAGAATAAGGGATTAATGGAGCTTGTATTTGATGTCCAAAATAAGAAAGATTATGAAATTTTAGAAGGTCTGCTGATTTTTGGAGAAAGTTTATTAGAGATAAAAGAGTCGAAGGAAGAAAATTCCATTTGATATTTTTCTTCTATAAAATAGATAAAAATGGTACAATAATAAGTTGAGGTAATAAGGATGAGATTAGACAAATATTTAAAAGTATCGCGAATTATCAAGCGTCGTACAGTCGCAAAAGAAGTAGCAGATAAAGGCAGAATCAAGGTGAATGGAATCTTGGCCAAAAGTTCAACGGATTTGAAAGTTAATGACCAAGTTGAAATTCGCTTTGGCAATAAGTTGCTACTTGTCAAAGTACTAGAGATGAAAGATAGTACAAAAAAAGAAGATGCAGCAGGCATGTATGAAATTATCAGTGAAACACGGGTAGAAGAAAATGTCTAAAAATATTGTACAATTGAATAATTCTTTTATTCAAAATGAATATCAACGTCGTCGCTACCTGATGAAAGAACGGCAAAAACGGAATCGTTTTATGGGGTGGGTATTGATTTTAATTATGCTATTATTTATCTTGCCAACTTTTAATTTAGCGCAGAGCTATCAGCAATTACTCCAACGACGTCAGCAATTATTAGACTTGCAAACTCAGTATCAAACTTTGAGTGATGAAAAGGATAAGGAGACAGCATTTGCTACCAAGTTGAAAGATGAGGATTATGCTGCCAAATATACACGAGCGAAGTACTATTATTCTAAGTCGAGGGAAATAGTTTATACGATTCCTGACTTGCTTCAAAGGTGATAAAATGGAAAATTTATTAGACGTAATAGAGCAATTTTTGAGTCTATCGGATGAAAAATTGGAAGAATTGGCTGATAAAAATCAATTATTGCGTTTACAAGAAGAAAAGGAAAGGAAGAATGCGTAAATTCTTAATTATTTTGTTGCTACCGAGTTTATTGACCATTTCAAAAGTCGTTAGCACAGAAAAAGAAGTCGTCTATACTTCGAAAGAAATTTATTACCTTTCACAATCTGACTTTGGTATTTATTTTAGAGAAAAATTAAGTTCTCCCGTGGTTTATGGAGAGGTTCCTGTCTATGCAAATGAAGATTTAGTAGTGGAATCTGGAAAATTGACTCCTAAAACAAGTTTTCAAATAACCGAGTGGCGCTTAAATAAACAAGGAATTCCAGTATTTAAGTTATCCAACCATCAATTTATTGCTGCTGACAAACGATTTTTATATGATCAGTCAGAGGTAACTCCAATAATAAAAAAAGTATGGTTAGAATCTGATTTTAAACTGTACAATAGTCCTTATGATTTAAAAGAAGTGAAATCATCCTTATCAGCTTATTCGCAAGTATCAATCGACAAGATCATGTTTGTAGAAGGAAGAGAATTTCTACATATTGATCAGGTTGGATGGGTAGCTAAAGAATCAACTTCTGAAGAAGATAATCGGATGAGTAAAGTCCAAGAAATGTTATCTGAAAAATATCAGAAGGATTCATTCTCTATTTATGTTAAGCAACTGACTACTGGAAAAGAAGCTGGTATCAATCAAAATGAAAAGATGTATGCAGCTAGTGTTTTGAAACTCCCTTATCTCTATTATGCGCAAGAAAAATAAATGAGGGTCTTTATCAGTTAGATACGACTGTAAAATACGTATCTTCAGTCAATGATTTTCCAGGTTCTTATAAACCAGAGGGAAGTGGTAGTCTTCCTAAAAAAGAGGATAATAAAGAGTATTCTCTCAAGGACTTAATCACAAAAGTATCTAAAGAATCTGATAATGTAGCTCATAATATATTGGGTTATTACATTTCAAACCAATCTGATGCCACATTCAAATCCAAAATGTCTGCCATTACGGGAGATGATTGGGATCCAAAAGAAAAATTGATTTCTTCCAAGATGGCCGGGAAGGTCATGGAAGCTATTTATAATCAAAATGGATTTGTGCTAGAGTCTTTGACTAAAACAGATTTTGATAATCAGCGAATTGCCAAAGGTGTTTCTGTAAAGGTAGCTCATAAAATTGGGGATGCGGACGAATTTAAGCATGATACGGGTGTTGTCTACGCAGATTCTCCATTTATTCTTTCTATTTTCACTAAGAATTCTGATTATGATACAATTTCTCAGATAGCCAAGGATGTTTATGAGGTTCTAAAATGAGGGAACAAGATTTTTTAAATCATTTTCTCAAGAAGGGATATTTCAAAAAGCATACTAAGGTGGTGCTAGCTCTTTCTGGTGGATTAGATTCTATGTTTCTATTTAAGGTATTATCTACTTATCAAAAAGAGTTAGAAATTGAATTGATTCTAGCTCATGTGAATCATAAGCAGAGAGTAGAATCAGATTGGGAAGAAAAAGAATTAAGGAAGTTGGCTGCTGAAGCTGGCCTTCCTATTTATGTCAGCAATTTTTCAGGAGAATTTTCAGAAGCGCGTGCTCGACATTTTCGTTATGATTTTTTTCAAGAGGTCATGAAAAAGACAGGTGCGACAGCTTTAGTTACTGCCCACCATGCTGATGACCAGGTGGAAACGATTTTGATGCGTTTGATTCGAGGCACTCGTTTGCGCTATATATCAGGAATTAAGGAGAAGCAAGTAGTCGGAGAGATAGAAATTATTCGTCCCTTCTTGCATTTTCAGAAAAAAGACTTTCCATCAATTTTTCACTTTGAAGATATATCAAATCAGGAAAATCATTATTTGCGCAACCGTATTCGAAACTCTTACTTACCAGAATTAGAAAAAGAAAATCCTCGATTTAGAGATGCAATCTTAAGTATCGGTAATGAAATTTTAGATTATGACTTAGCTATAGCTGAATTATCAAAGAATATTGATGTAGAAAATTTAGAGCAGCTATTGTCTTACTCTGAGTCGACACAAAGAGTTTTACTTCAAACTTATCTGAATCGTTTTCCAGATTTGAATCTTACAAAAGCTCAGTTTGAAGAAGTTAGGCAAATTTTAAAAACTAAAAGCCAGTATCGTCATCCGCTTAAAAATTGTTATGAATTGATAAAAGAGTATCAACAGTTTCGGATTTATAAAATCAGTCCGCAGGCTGATGAAAAGGAAGATGAACTTGTGTTACACTATCAAAATCAGGTATCTTACCAAGGTTATTTATTTTCCTTTGGCCTTCCTTTAGAAGGTGAATTAATTCAGCAGGTACCTGTTTCACGCGAAACATCCATACACATTCGTCATCGAAAAACAGGAGATGTTTTGATTCAAAATGGGCATAGAAAAAAACTCAGACGTCTATTTATTGATTTGAAAATTCCTATGGAAAAGCGAAAATCAGCTCTGATTATTGAGCAATTTGGTGAAATTGTCTCAATTTTGGGAATTGCGACCAGTAATTTGAGTAAAAACACGAAAAATGATATAATGAACACTGTACTTTATATAGAAAAAATAGATAGGTAAAAAATGTTAGAAAACGATATTAAAAAAATCCTCGTTTCACACGATGAAATTACAGAAGCTGCTAAAAAATTAGGTACTCAATTAACCAAAGACTATGCAGGAAAAAATCCAATTTTAGTTGGGATTTTAAAAGGATCTATTCCTTTTATGGCTGAATTGGTTAAACATATCGACACACATATTGAAATGGACTTCATGATGGTTTCTAGCTACCATGGTGGAACAGCAAGTAGTGGTGTTATCAATATTAAACAAGATGTGACTCAAGATATCAAAGGAAGACATGTTCTATTTGTAGAAGATATCATTGATACAGGTCAAACTTTGAAGAATTTGCGAGATATGTTTATTGCAAGAGATGCAGCTTCTGTTAAGATTGCAACCTTATTGGATAAACCAGAGGGACGTGTTGTAGAAATTGAGGCAGACTATACCTGCTTTACTATCCCAAATGAGTTTGTAGTAGGTTATGGTTTAGACTACAAAGAAAATTATCGTAACCTTCCTTATGTTGGAGTATTGAAAGAAGAAGTGTATTCAAATTAGAAAGAATAATTTTTAATGAAAAAACAAAATAATGGTTTAATTAAAAATCCTTTTCTATGGTTATTACTTATTTTTTTCCTAGTTACAGCTTATCAGTATTTTAGTACAGGTAGTGTTGCAGGGAAAAGTGAGCAAATTAATTATACAGAATTGGTAAAAGAAATTACCGATGACAATGTAAAAGAATTGACTTACCAACCAAATGGTAGTGTTATCGAAGTTTCGGGTGTCTATAAAAATCCTAAAACAAGTAAAGAAGAAACAGGCATTCAGTTCTTTTCTCCTTCTGCTACAACAGTAGAGAAATTTTCAAGTATTATTCTTCCTTCAGATACTACAGTATCAGAATTGCAAAAACTTGCTTCTGACCATAAGGCAGAAGTAACTGTTAAGCATGAAAGTTCAAGTGGTATGTGGATTAATATTCTTGTATCAATTGTGCCATTCGGTATTCTATTCTTCTTCCTATTCTCTATGATGGGAAATATGGGAGGAAATAATGGCCGTAACCCAATGAGTTTTGGACGTAGTAAGGCTAAAGCCGCAAATAAAGAAGATATTAAAGTAAGATTTTCAGATGTTGCTGGAGCTGAAGAAGAAAAACAAGAACTAGTTGAAGTTGTTGAATTCTTAAAAGATCCAAAACGATTTACGAAACTTGGAGCCCGTATTCCAGCAGGTGTTCTTTTGGAGGGACCTCCAGGAACAGGTAAAACTTTGCTTGCTAAGGCAGTAGCCGGAGAAGCAGGTGTTCCATTCTTTAGTATTTCAGGTTCTGACTTTGTAGAAATGTTTGTCGGAGTTGGAGCTAGTCGTGTTCGCTCTCTTTTTGAAGATGCCAAAAAAGCAGCACCAGCTATCATCTTTATCGATGAAATTGATGCTGTTGGACGTCAACGTGGAGTCGGTCTTGGCGGAGGTAATGATGAACGTGAGCAAACCTTGAACCAACTTTTGATTGAGATGGATGGTTTTGAGGGAAATGAAGGGATTATTGTCATCGCTGCGACAAACCGTTCAGATGTACTTGACCCTGCCCTTCTGCGCCCAGGACGTTTTGATAGAAAAGTCTTGGTTGGTCGCCCTGATGTTAAAGGTCGTGAAGCAATCTTGAAAGTTCATGCTAAGAACAAGCCTTTAGCAGAAGATGTAGATTTGAAATTAGTTGCTCAACAAACTCCAGGTTTTGTTGGTGCTGATTTAGAGAATGTCTTGAATGAAGCGGCTTTAGTTGCTGCTCGTCGCAATAAATCGATAATTGATGCTTCAGATATTGATGAAGCAGAAGATAGAGTTATTGCTGGTCCTTCTAAGAAAGATAAGACAGTTTCACAAAAAGAACGTGAATTGGTTGCCTATCATGAGGCAGGACATACCATTGTTGGTCTAGTCTTATCGAATGCCCGCGTTGTCCATAAGGTTACAATTGTACCACGTGGCCGTGCAGGTGGTTATATGATTGCACTTCCTAAGGAAGATCAAATGCTTCTATCCAAAGAAGATATGAAAGAGCAACTGGCTGGCTTAATGGGTGGACGTGTAGCTGAAGAAATTATCTTTAATGTCCAAACTACAGGAGCTTCAAACGACTTTGAACAGGCGACACAAATGGCGCGTGCAATGGTTACAGAGTACGGTATGAGTGAAAAACTTGGCCCAGTACAATATGAAGGAAATCATGCCATGTTTGGTGCACAAAGCCCTCAAAAATCAATTTCAGAACAAACAGCTTATGAAATTGACGAAGAGGTTCGTTCATTGTTGAATGATGCACGAAATAAAGCTGCTGAAATTATTCAGTCAAATCGTGAAACTCACAAGTTGATTGCAGAAGCATTATTGAAATACGAAACATTGGATAGTACACAAATTAAATCTCTCTATGAAACAGGAAAGATGCCTGAAACAGTAGAAGAGGAATCTCATGCACTATCCTATGATGAAGTAAAGTCAAAAATGAATGACGAAAAATAACCCAAAGAGAGGCTTGTCCTCTCTTTTTTGTGCAGTTGAGGAGCTAAAGGGTGCAGAATGGATGAAATGTACCAAAAGTGTTTCTGAATCTATTAGACTGTATACAGAAAGGGGAAGATTATGATTAAAGAATTATATGAAGAAGTCCAAGGAATTGTATATAAGTGTAGAAATGAATATTACCTTCATTTATGGGAATTGTCGGACTGGGACCAAGAGGGAATGATTTGCTTACATGAATTGATCAGTAGAGAAGAAGGGCTTGTAGAAGATATCCCTCGTTTAAGGCAATATTTCAAAACAAAATTCCGGAATCGAATTTTAGATTATCTTCGTAAGCAAGAAAGCCACAAACGGAGATATGATAAAGAACCATATGAAGAAGTAGGTGAGATTAGTCATCGAGTAAGCGAGGGAGGTCTCTGGCTAGATGATTATTATCTCTTTCATGAAACACTAAGAGATTATAGAAAAAACAAACTAAAGACAAACAAGAAGAACTAGAACGCGTCTTAAGCAATGAACGCTTCCGAGGGCGTCAAAGAGTGCTAAAGGACTTACGTATTGTGTTTAAAGAGTTTGACATCCGTACTCATTAGGAATTCATGCAAAAAACTTAAAAAACTTAAAAAAGTTAAAAAAGGTGTTGACAAAGTTTGAAAAGTCGGTATAATAGTAAGAGTTGAAAATAACAACTCTGGTCCGTTGGTCAAGGGGTTAAGACACCGCCTTTTCACGGCGGTAACACGGGTTCGAATCCCGTACGGACTATGGTATGTTGCGGTAGGAACACTTGATGAAAAAAGATTAAAAAAGTTTCAAAAAAGTGTTGACAAGCGAAAGCGTCTGTGATATACTAATATAGTTGTCGCTTGAGAGAAGCAAGTGACAAAGACCTTTGAAAACTGAACAAGACGAACCAATGTGCAGGGCACTACAACAACTGTTGTAGTACTGAACAATGAAAAAAACAATAAATCTGTCAGTGACAGAAATGAGTGAGAACTCAAACTTTTAATGAGAGTTTGATCCTGGCTCAGGACGAACGCTGGCGGCGTGCCTAATACATGCAAGTAGAACGCTGAAGGAGGAGCTTGCTTCTCTGGATGAGTTGCGAACGGGTGAGTAACGCGTAGGTAACCTGCCTGGTAGCGGGGGATAACTATTGGAAACGATAGCTAATACCGCATAATAGTAGATGTTGCATGACATTTGCTTAAAAGGTGCAATTGCATCACTACCAGATGGACCTGCGTTGTATTAGCTAGTTGGTGGGGTAACGGCTCACCAAGGCGACGATACATAGCCGACCTGAGAGGGTGATCGGCCACACTGGGACTGAGACACGGCCCAGACTCCTACGGGAGGCAGCAGTAGGGAATCTTCGGCAATGGACGGAAGTCTGACCGAGCAACGCCGCGTGAGTGAAGAAGGTTTTCGGATCGTAAAGCTCTGTTGTAAGAGAAGAACGAGTGTGAGAGTGGAAAGTTCACACTGTGACGGTATCTTACCAGAAAGGGACGGCTAACTACGTGCCAGCAGCCGCGGTAATACGTAGGTCCCGAGCGTTGTCCGGATTTATTGGGCGTAAAGCGAGCGCAGGCGGTTAGATAAGTCTGAAGTTAAAGGCTGTGGCTTAACCATAGTACGCTTTGGAAACTGTTTAACTTGAGTGCAAGAGGGGAGAGTGGAATTCCATGTGTAGCGGTGAAATGCGTAGATATATGGAGGAACACCGGTGGCGAAAGCGGCTCTCTGGCTTGTAACTGACGCTGAGGCTCGAAAGCGTGGGGAGCAAACAGGATTAGATACCCTGGTAGTCCACGCCGTAAACGATGAGTGCTAGGTGTTAGACCCTTTCCGGGGTTTAGTGCCGTAGCTAACGCATTAAGCACTCCGCCTGGGGAGTACGACCGCAAGGTTGAAACTCAAAGGAATTGACGGGGGCCCGCACAAGCGGTGGAGCATGTGGTTTAATTCGAAGCAACGCGAAGAACCTTACCAGGTCTTGACATCCCTCTGACCGCTCTAGAGATAGAGTTTTCCTTCGGGACAGAGGTGACAGGTGGTGCATGGTTGTCGTCAGCTCGTGTCGTGAGATGTTGGGTTAAGTCCCGCAACGAGCGCAACCCCTATTGTTAGTTGCCATCATTCAGTTGGGCACTCTAGCGAGACTGCCGGTAATAAACCGGAGGAAGGTGGGGATGACGTCAAATCATCATGCCCCTTATGACCTGGGCTACACACGTGCTACAATGGCTGGTACAACGAGTCGCAAGCCGGTGACGGCAAGCTAATCTCTTAAAGCCAGTCTCAGTTCGGATTGTAGGCTGCAACTCGCC
Organism: Streptococcus mitis SK1080; assembly: GCF_000220085.1. Classification (GTDB taxonomy): domain Bacteria; phylum Bacillota; class Bacilli; order Lactobacillales; family Streptococcaceae; genus Streptococcus; species Streptococcus mitis_K. Next base: position 14,987 of record NZ_AFQV01000011.1, read on the forward strand.
TACATGAAGTCGGAATCGCTAGTAATCGCGGATCAGCACGCCGCGGTGAATACGTTCCCGGGCCTTGTACACACCGCCCGTCACACCACGAGAGTTTGTAACACCCGAAGTCGGTGAGGTAACCGTAAGGAGCCAGCCGCCTAAGGTGGGATAGATGATTGGGGTGAAGTCGTAACAAGGTAGCCGTATCGGAAGGTGCGGCTGGATCACCTCCTTTCTAAGGATAAGGAACTGCGCATTGGTCTTGTTTAGTCTTGAGAGGTCTTGTGGGGCCTTAGCTCAGCTGGGAGAGCGCCTGCTTTGCACGCAGGAGGTCAGCGGTTCGATCCCGCTAGGCTCCATTGGTGAGAGATCACCAAGTAATGCACATTGAAAATTGAATATCTATATCAAATAGTAACAAGAAAATAAACCGAAAACGCTGTAGTATTAATAAGAGTTTATGACTGAAAGGTCAGAAAATAAGGTTAAGTTAATAAGGGCGCACGGTGGATGCCTTGGCACTAGGAGCCGAAGAAGGACGTGACAAACGACGATATGCCTTGGTAGCTGTAAGTAAGCGATGATCCAGGGATTTCCGAATGGGGGAACCCAACAGGTACTACCTGTTACCCGCATCTGTTAAGGATGTGAGGAGGAAGACGCAGTGAACTGAAACATCTAAGTAGCTGCAGGAAGAGAAAGCAAAAGCGATTGCCTTAGTAGCGGCGAGCGAAACGGCAGAAGGGCAAACCGAAGAGTTTACTCTTCGGGGTTGTAGGACTGCAATGTGGACTCAAAGATTATAGAAGAATGATTTGGGAAGATCAGCCAAAGAGAGTAATAGCCTCGTATTTAAAATAGTCTTTGTACCTAGCAGTATCCTGAGTACGGCGGGACACGTGAAATCCCGTCGGAATCTGGGAGGACCATCTCCCAACCCTAAATACTCCCTAGTGACCGATAGTGAACCAGTACCGTGAGGGAAAGGTGAAAAGCACCCCGGGAGGGGAGTGAAATAGAACCTGAAACCGTGTGCCTACAACAAGTTCGAGCCCGTTAATGGGTGAGAGCGTGCCTTTTGTAGAATGAACCGGCGAGTTACGTTATGATGCGAGGTTAAGTTGAAGAGACGGAGCCGTAGGGAAACCGAGTCTGAACAGGGCGAATTAGTATCATGACGTAGACCCGAAACCATGTGACCTACCCATGAGCAGGTTGAAGGTGCGGTAAGACGCACTGGAGGACCGAACCAGGGCACGTTGAAAAGTGCTTGGATGACTTGTGGGTAGCGGAGAAATTCCAAACGAACTTGGAGATAGCTGGTTCTCTCCGAAATAGCTTTAGGGCTAGCGTCGACATAAAAGATTCTTGGAGGTAGAGCACTGTTTGGGTGAGGGATCCATCCCGGATTACCAATCTCAGATAAACTCCGATGCCAATGAATTATGGTCGGCAGTCAGACTGCGAGTGCTAAGATCCGTAGTCGAAAGGGAAACAGCCCAGACCACCAGCTAAGGTCCCAAAATAATTGTTAAGTGGAAAAGGATGTGGGGTTGCACAGACAACTAGGATGTTAGCTTAGAAGCAGCTATTCATTCAAAGAGTGCGTAATAGCTCACTAGTCGAGTGACCCTGCGCCGAAAATGTACCGGGGCTAAAACAATTTACCGAAGCTGTGGATACCTTTATAGGTATGGTAGGAGAGCGTTCTATGTGTGATGAAGGTGTACCGTGAGGAGTGCTGGAACGCATAGAAGTGAGAATGCCGGTATGAGTAGCGAAAGACAGGTGAGAATCCTGTCCACCGTAAGACTAAGGTTTCCAGGGGAAGGCTCGTCCGCCCTGGGTTAGTCGGGACCTAAGGAGAGACCGAAAGGTGTATCCGATGGACAACAGGTTGATATTCCTGTACTAGAGTATGTAGTGATGGAGGGACGCAGTAGGCTAACTAAAGCAGACGATTGGAAGTGTCTGTCTAAGCAGTGAGGTGTGAATTGAGTTAAATGCTTAGTTCTATAACATTGAGCTGTGATGGGGAGCGAAGTTTAGTAGCGAAGTTAGTGACGTCACACTGCCAAGAAGAGCTTCTAGCGTTTAAACATACTCTACCCGTACCGCAAACCGACACAGGTAGTCGAGGCGAGTAGCCTCAGGTGAGCGAGAGAACTCTCGTTAAGGAACTCGGCAAAATGACCCCGTAACTTCGGGAGAAGGGGTGCTGACTTTAAGTCAGCCGCAGTGAATAGGCCCAAGCAACTGTTTATCAAAAACACAGCTCTCTGCTAAATCGTAAGATGATGTATAGGGGGTGACGCCTGCCCGGTGCTGGAAGGTTAAGAGGAGTGCTTAGCGCAAGCGAAGGTATGAATTGAAGCCCCAGTAAACGGCGGCCGTAACTATAACGGTCCTAAGGTAGCGAAATTCCTTGTCGGGTAAGTTCCGACCCGCACGAAAGGCGTAATGATTTGGGCACTGTCTCAACGAGAGACTCGGTGAAATTTTAGTACCTGTGAAGATGCAGGTTACCCGCGACAGGACGGAAAGACCCCATGGAGCTTTACTGCAGTTTGATATTGAGTGTCTGTACCACATGTACAGGATAGGTAGGAGTCTACGAGATCGGGACGCCAGTTTCGAAGGAGACGTTGTTGGGATACTACCCTTGTGTTATGGCCACTCTAACCCAGATAGGTGATCCCTATCGGAGACAGTGTCTGACGGGCAGTTTGACTGGGGCGGTCGCCTCCTAAAAGGTAACGGAGGCGCCCAAAGGTTCCCTCAGAATGGTTGGAAATCATTCGCAGAGTGTAAAGGTATAAGGGAGCTTGACTGCGAGAGCTACAACTCGAGCAGGGACGAAAGTCGGGCTTAGTGATCCGGTGGTTCCGTATGGAAGGGCCATCGCTCAACGGATAAAAGCTACCCTGGGGATAACAGGCTTATCTCCCCCAAGAGTTCACATCGACGGGGAGGTTTGGCACCTCGATGTCGGCTCGTCGCATCCTGGGGCTGTAGTCGGTCCCAAGGGTTGGGCTGTTCGCCCATTAAAGCGGCACGCGAGCTGGGTTCAGAACGTCGTGAGACAGTTCGGTCCCTATCCGTCGCGGGCGTAGGAAATTTGAGAGGATCTGCTCCTAGTACGAGAGGACCAGAGTGGACTTACCGCTGGTGTACCAGTTGTCTTGCCAAAGGCATCGCTGGGTAGCTATGTAGGGAAGGGATAAACGCTGAAAGCATCTAAGTGTGAAACCCACCTCAAGATGAGATTTCCCATGATTATATATCAGTAAGAGCCCTGAGAGATGATCAGGTAGATAGGTTAGAAGTGGAAGTGTGGCGACACATGTAGCGGACTAATACTAATAGCTCGAGGACTTATCCAAAGTAACTGAGAATATGAAAGCGAGAGGTTTTCTGGTTTGAATA
>NZ_AFQV01000010.1 GCF_000220085.1 Streptococcus mitis SK1080
TCAAAGTCCTTGATTTTGGATAAATCTAAAATCAAATTTTACCCAACTGATCCTTCCATCTCATAGCTAATCAAACGGTTCAGCTCAACGGCGTATTCCATTGGAAGTTCTTTTGTGAAGGGCTCTACAAATCCCATAACAATCATTTCTGTCGCTTCTGATTCTGACAATCCACGGCTCATGAGGTAATAGAGTTGTTCCTCTGAAATCTTAGATACCTTAGCTTCATGTTCCAAAGCAACTTGCGAGTTGTGAATTTCATTAAATGGAATGGTATCTGATGCTGACAAGTCATCCATGATAATGGTATCACACTCAATGTGAGAAACAGATTTCTTAGAGTTCTTGTTAAAGGTTACTTGTCCACGATAGTCAACCTTTCCTCCGCCTTTAGCGATGGATTTAGACACGATAGACGAGCTTGTATGTGGAGCATTGTGTATCATCTTAGCCCCCGTGTCTTGGTGTTGCCCAGCATTAGCAAAGGCAATCGAAAGCATGGTACCACGCGCCCCTTCTCCATCTAGGTAAACAGATGGGTATTTCATAGTTGTTTTGGCACCCAAGTTTCCATCAATCCACTCAACAGTGGCATCCTTTTGAGCTTTAGCACGTTTCGTTACCAAGTTATAAACGTTATCAGACCAGTTTTGGATGGTTGTATAACGCATGTAAGCTCCATCTAAGGCAAAAATTTCTACGATGGCAGCATGCAAGCTGTTACTTGAATAAGTTGGCGCTGTACATCCTTCTACATAATGGACACTTGCGCCTTCATCAACGATAATCAAGGTACGTTCAAACTGACCAGTATTTTCGTTGTTGATACGGAAGTAAGTTTGAAGAGGAATATCTACCTTGACCCCTTTTGGTACGTAGATAAAGGTTCCACCTGACCATACTGCTGAGTTAAGGGCAGCCAACTTGTTATCTGTCGGCGGTACCAACTTAGCGAAGTATTGTTTAAACAAGTCTGGGTATTCTTTGAGAGCAGAATCCGTATCTGTAAAGATGATACCTAACTTCTCAAACTCTTCCTTCATATTGTGGTAAACCACTTCTGACTCGTACTGGGCAGAAGCACCAGCTAGATAAGCACGCTCAGCTTCTGGAATCCCAATACGTTCAAAGGTTTCCTTGATTTTTTCAGGAACGTCATCCCATGAACGAGCTGGTTTATCAGATGGTTTTTGGTAGTAGATCAAGTCATCAAAATCAATCTCTGACAAATCTGCTCCCCAAGTTTGCATGGGCATTTTTTTGAAGGTTTCATAAGACTTCAAACGGAATTCTAACATCCACTCAGGTTCTCCCTTGGCAGCTGATAGTTCACGAATGACATCTTCATTCAATCCTTTTCCTGTCGATAGGACAGGCTCTACATCATCATGGAAACCAAATTTATATTCACCAAGGTCAATTGGTTTTGGTTCTACTCTTTCTTCAGCCATAATATCCTTTCTTTCATTCTTCATTTCTACTGATTCATAAGACAAAAGAAACTTGTCTTACTGATTTTCTTGATTTTCAATTGTTTTCTTCAGGGCATTCCAAGCCAAGGTCGCACACTTAATCCGTTGTGGAAATTTTGCAACACCTGACAAAAAGGCTGCATCGCCAAGACTATCTTGTCTGTCATCTTTTTGCCCTTGAACCATTTCAGAAAAAATAGTCGCAAGTTCTAAAATTTCTTGTTTGGTTTTTCCTAAAACTGCATCTGTCATCATGCTAGCAGAGGCAGTTGAGATGGTACAACCTGAGTTTAGAAAAGCGATATCTTCCAAACGGTCATTTACATCAAACTTGACAGAGAGGTTGATGACATCTCCACAGGTCGGATTGTTGAGACTGATTTGCTCAGCGTCTTCTAACTTCCCTTGGTGATGTGGATTTTTCGAATGGTCTGCTACCACTGCCATATAAAGGCTATCTAGTTTAGAAAGTGCCATTGAAAAACTCCTTTGTCTTTTGTAAGGCATCGACTAGCTTGTCGCAATCTGCCTTGGTATTGTAGATATAAAAACTTGCACGAGCTGTTGCTGGAACATCCAAATACTGGAGCAAGGGTTGCGCACAGTGGTGACCCGCACGAACTGCCACACCTTCATAATCCAAAGCCGTTGCAAGGTCGTGAGGATGAAGGTCGCCTAGGTTAAAAGCAATGACACCTGAACGTTGAGCCAAGTCCTGTGAACCATAAATGGTCAGTCCTTCAATCGCCTGTAATTTCGGAAAGACATAGGCAATCAATTCCTGTTCATGAGCTTCAATGGCATCCATACCAATCGTTTCCAGATAATCCACTGCCGCAGCAAGTCCGATTGCACCAGCCATATTGGGTGTTCCAGCCTCAAATTTCCAAGGTAATTCCTTCCAACTAGCAGATTGCTCATAGACGAAATCAATCATCTCACCACCAAATTCTACTGGTGACATTTGTTCTAAATACTTCTCTTTTCCGTAAAGAACACCGATACCAGTTGGACCCGCCATCTTGTGACCTGAAAAGGCAAAGAAGTCCACATCCAAGTCCTGGACATCGATCTTCATATGAGGAGTAGATTGAGCACCATCCACCACCATGATAGCTCCCACTTGGTGGGCCATTTGAGTGATTTCTTTGATTGGATTGACCACACCCAGGACATTTGAGGCGTGAGCAAGGGAGACAAATTTCACCTTATCAGTCAATTTAGCTCGCAAATCATCCATATCCAGAGCTCCATTCTTAAGATAGACATAGACAAGCTCTGCCCCAGTCTTACGACAGGCTTCCTGCCAAGGAATGATGTTGGAATGGTGTTCCATGACGGAAATCAAGACCTGGTCTCCCTCAGTCAAGACTTCCTCAGCATAACGCGCTACCCAGTTAACACTGGTTGTCGTTCCTCTAGTAAAGAGAACTTCCTTTGTAGACCCTGCATTGATAAACTTAGCAATGGTTTCACGAGCAGCTTCATAAGAAGCTGTCGCCCTTTCTGCCAAGGTATGAACACCACGGTGAACATTGGCATTGTCGTTCTCATAGTAGCGGTTAATCGTTTCAAGAACAGCTAGTGGTTTTTGTGTCGTTGCAGCATTGTCTAAATAGACCAATGGCTCATCGTTGACAATCTGGTCTAAAATCGGAAAATCCTTGCGAATCGCTTCTACATCTAACATAGGCTACCCCTTAGCGTTTTGACAATTTTTCTTCTATAGTTGCAATCATTTCATCACGAACTTCCTTGACTGGAATCTCAACGATAACGGATCCAAGGAAGCCACGAACAACCAAACGCTCTGCAGTTGCCTTATCCAAGCCACGACTCATGAGGTAGTACATATCTTCTGGATCCACCTGACCAATAGAGGCTGCGTGTCCTGCAGTTACGTCATTTTCATCAATCAAAAGAATTGGGTTAGCATCTGAACGAGCCTGGTCTGAAAGCATGAGAACACGACTTTCTTGTTGGGCATCTGCTCCCTTGGCCCCCTTGATAATGTGGCCAATACCATTGAAGGTCAAGGTTGCTTTTTCAAGAATAACCCCATGTTGTAGAATGTTTCCGATTGAGTTGCAACCATAGTTAGTTACTCGGGTATCAATCCCTTGTACCTGACGACCGCTTGAAAGAGCTACAACTTTCAGGTCAGCATGGCTACCGTTACCAATCAAATCGCTATCAAAGTCAGCAACAACATTTCCTTCGTTCATAACACCAATCGCCCAGTCAATGCTTGCATCGTTGCCTAATTTACCACGACGGCTAATGTAAGCAGTGACGTTTTCACCTAGACGGTCGATAGCCGCAAACTTGACTTGAGCTCCAGAACGAGCAATCACTTCAACAGTAATGTTTGCAGTTGCTTTGGCACTTCCTTCACCGCGTGACTCTAAACGCTCCAGATAACTAATCCTAGAATTTTTACCAGCGATAATCATAATATGCTTGTTAAACGGCACATCGCTATCGCTATCTTGGTAGAAAATACCTTCGATTGGTTCAGCAATCTCAACATTATCAGGAATATAGAGGACAGCACCACTGTTGAAATAAGCTGTATGGTAGGCTGCCAACTTGTCATCGTCATACTTAACAGATGACATGAAGAATTCTTCTACGAGTTCTGGAATTTCTTCTAAAGCTGAATGGAAATCTGTAAAGACAACACCCTGTTCAGCTAACTCAACTGGAGTTTGCTCAAAAACAGTTTGAGTTCCTACTTGCACCAACTTCAAGTGATTATCTAGAGCTGTGAAATCTGGAACATTTGCTGATGGCTCACTTTCTGTAATCGTTCCATCACCCAGATTCCAACGGTGGAATTTGACACGCTCAATAACTGGTAATTCTAAACTCTCAATCTTATCAAAAGCTTTTTGACGGAGGTCTGCCAACCAGCTTGGTTCAGCGTGCATTTCTGAAAAAAGTTTAATAGTTTCTTTAGTCATTTACTTCTCCTAAAAGATACGAGGGAATTACAATTCTTCCTTGTAGTCGTAGCCAAGTTCTTCAGCTAGTTTTGCGTATCCTTCACGTTCCAAACGTGCAGCCAATTCTGGACCACCAGAAAGGACAACACGACCTTCCATCATGACGTGTACCACATCAGGTGTGATGTAGTTCAAAAGACGTTGGTAGTGAGTGATAATCATAGCACCAAAGCCTTCACCACGCATAGCATTCACACCTTTAGAAACAACTTTAAGGGCATCAATATCAAGACCAGAGTCAATCTCATCCAAAAGGGCAAAAGTTGGTTCCAACATCAAAAGTTGAAGAATCTCATTACGTTTTTTCTCACCACCAGAGAAACCTTCGTTGAGGTAACGCTCAGCCATTTCTTCTTTCATGTTGAGCAATTCCATCTTCTCATCTAGTTTAGTAATAAACTCACGAACTGAAATCTTTTCATCATCCTCTTTACCAGCATTCATGGCTGCACGAAGAAACTCAGCGTTAGTAATACCAGGAATTTCTGATGGGTATTGCATAGCAAGGAAAAGTCCCATACGCGCACGCTCATCCACTTCCAACTCAAGGATGTTTACGCCATCAAACAAAACTTCACCTTTAGTTACTTCATAGTTGGGATTTCCCATGATAGCGGCAGAAAGAGTCGATTTACCTGTACCATTTGGTCCCATGATCGCGGCAATTTCTCCTGTTTTCAGGGTCAGGTTAACCCCTTTTAAAATTTCTTTTCCTTCAATCTCAACGTGAAGATCTTTGATCTCTAATACTGACATGATAGTTCCTTTCTTTTTCAAGACCTTTACAGTGCTTACTAGAAACATACTTGATTTCCCTAGAAAATACGGTAAAAGGTCAATAAATATACTTTTATAGTATAACAAAAAAAGCCTAAAAGGCTTTGATTTTGTCTAGAAGCTGAGGACTAGTCTTTTCCTTTTAAATGCTGGTCAATGACATCTACAATCTTGCCCATCAAGTAACTAACTCGGAAATTTCTAAAGAGCAAAATGGCCCAAAAGGCTGCCATAATATAGCGGCCAGTCATCCAGGCTTCATTGAAAAAATAGGTCTCAACAGCTGTAAACAGCGCCATAATAATAAATTGTTGTCTATTCATAAACTTATTGTATCATGAAATCTTTCTTTAGTCTTCCTCTACCTTCACTTTATCAGCCAAAAATTCAAAACCTTCTGGAATCAGGCTTTCTTCTGCTTCTTTTTCAGTTTGAGGAGATTTGGCTTTGGCTGAAAAGGCTGCGCGCACTTCTTTCCATTCTTCCATGGAAATGGCTAAAATCTCAGGTGAAAAACCTGCTGCCTGACTGAGAATGTTGCCAAACATAGTGTTGAGATTGTCCCGTTTCATGGTTTGACCAGCATTGAAGTTAGAATCAAAAGCAAGAATAGCATGGTGTTCATTGGCCGCAACCGGTTGAGAACCAACCAGCAAAGCCTTATCAGGACCACCTAGACTTTCAATTACCTCTCCCCATGCATTCTGCAAGCGAATCAGATTTTGACGAGCCAAATCAGGATTTTCGACGGCCTCTTGTAGGATAGATTGAACTTTATTGCGATCCACACGATAGACGGTCTTGCCTGCCGCTGGGCGACTAGGAGCTGGACTTGTTGGCTTGGGCACAGTTCCCACATTAGCGAGTTCTTGTTTGAGACGTGTCACTTCCTGTCTCAGTGCAGAAATTTCATGTTCAACTACACCAGAAAGAGCTGGTTCGGGCTTGATTTCCGCCAAACGGATGGTCATCATTTCAGCATAAATCTTGGGCTGCAAACTAGACTTAATATCTGCTAAACTGACTGTCGCCAAGCGAATCATTTCAAACAGATTTTCTTGAGGAAGTGCCAAGTTTTCTACAAAGACTGGACTATGATGAGTGTTTTCTCCACCTGTTTGAACAATTAACAAGTCTCTTAAATAGTGCAAAAGGTCGGTCACAAAACGAGTCATGCTCTTACCATTGTCAAAAAGAAGATTTAAACAAGCTAATGCTTTGGGAACATCCTGTTGAGACAAGGCAGACACATAATCATCCAAGGCTGATAGGCTAATGGTGCCAGTAATTTCTTCAGAGATGGCAGTCGTCAGCTCGTTTCCCTGGGTCAAACTCAGAGCTTGGTCTAAAATAGACAAGGCGTCCCGCATTCCACCTTCAGCCCGTCTAGCAATGATTTCCACAGCCTCTGGTTCAGAGCTAATATTTTCCTTTTCTAAGATATAGTGGATATGCTCCTTAATATCTTGTGTCTTAATTGATTTAAATTCAAAACGCTGCACACGGGATAGAATAGTCGCAGGGATCTTGTGCAATTCAGTAGTGGCTAAAATAAAAACTACATTCTGTGTTGGCTCTTCCAGCGTCTTTAGGAGGGCATTAAAAGCCCCTGTAGACAGCATGTGAACCTCATCTATGATATAAACCTTATAACGGGCAAGGCTAGGGGCGTAGGTAGATTTATCACGAATTTCACGGATTTCATCCACCCCATTATTAGAGGCCGCATCCATTTCGATGACATCTTCTAAACTCCCGTCCGTCACTGCCTGACAGATATAGCAGTTATTACATGGTTCTCCCCCCACTTGATTGGGACAGTTCATAGCCTTGGCAAAAATTTTAGCAACACTGGTTTTTCCTGTTCCACGAGGGCCAGAAAAAAGATAAGCATGACTTATTTTCTCTTGCTCCACTGCTTGTTTAAGAGTCTTAGCCACAACTTCTTGACCAACCAACTGGGAGAAATTTTGACTTCTATATTTTCGATAAAGTGCTTGATACATTAGGCTTTCTCCTCAAACATTGTAAAGTCCCATTCTGTCTTTTCAAGCAAAATAGCGACAAATTGTTCCAAATAATTTCGATCTATAACATCATAATCATCAATCTCTGAAGAATCCAGATCCAGAACCCCAAGTAATTGACCATTCTTTATCATCGGCACCACAATTTCACTTTTAGCTAGACTATCACAAGAAATATAGTTAGGATAAGTCCTTACATCACCAACCAGAACTGTTTCCTGAAAGTGAGCTGCCTCACCACAAACACCCTTTCCTAGTGCAATACGGATGCAGGAAACACCACCTTGGAAGGGACCTAAAATCAATTCCTTTCCATCGAACAGATAAAAGCCTGCAAATACGGTATTAGGAAAGCGTGATTTTAAAAGAGCGCTGGCGTTGGAAAGATTAGCCAAAACATTGGTTTCAGCTTCCAATAAAAAAGAGAGCTCCTCATTTAACATTTGATAACGTGATTGTTTTTCTGATTTTAACATAGAACTATTATATCAAAAAAAGGAGCAGAGACAAAAGAAAAATCCCTTGTTTAGTAAACAAAGGATTTTGTGAATTTTCAATTTGATTAAAGTTCGATATCACCAAACAAATCAGCCATTGAGAATCCTGTTTGTGTTTCTGGAAGTTCAAAATCACGTTTTTCTTGACGTTTTGGACGACGTGGACGAGCAGCACGTTTTTCTTCTTTTTGTCCTTCTTCTTGAGCTGGACGCTCTTCAAGAGCTTTAATAGAAAGTGATACGCGCTCTGCATCTGCGTTAACTTCAAGAACTTTAACTTGAACTTCTTGACCAACTTTAAGAGCTTCTTTTGGATTTTCAATACGTTTGTGTGAAATTTGTGATACGTGAACAAGTCCATCGATACCTGGCAATACTTCAACAAATGCACCGAAGTCAGTCAAACGTTTAACTGTTCCTTCTACTACATCACCTTTAGCCAATTTTTGCTCAACGCCATCCCATGGTCCAGGTGTTGTTGCTTTAAGTGAAAGTGATACACGTCCTTCTTCTTCGTTAAGATCAAGGATTTTCACTTCAATTTCTTCACCAACAGTTACAACTGATTTTGGTGATACGTTACGTTCATGTGACAATTCAGTCAAGTGAACCAATCCGTCAACACCACCAAGGTCGATGAAAGCACCGAAGCTTGTGATACGAGCAACTTTACCAGTTACAACATCACCAACAGCCAATTTACCAAATACTTCAGCGCGAGCTGCTACTGTAGCTGCTTCAACAACTTCACGACGTGAAAGGATGAAGCGGTTTTCTTTGGCGTCAACTTCTTTGATTTTAGCATCAAATTCTTGACCTACAAAACGCTCAGTGTTACGTACGAAACGAGTATCCAACATTGAAGCTGGGATAAATCCACGAACACCTTCAAATTCTACTGAAAGTCCACCTTTAACGGCACGAGTTCCTTTAACAGTAACAACTTCTTCTTCGCGACCAACAAGTTTGTCCCATGCTTTGCGAGCTTCAAGGCGTTTTTTAGATACAAGGTATGTAACTGTATCAGTATCTTTACCAACTACTTGACGAAGTACAAGAACATCCAATACTTCTCCTACTTTAACAAAGTCATTGATATCTGCATCGCGATCGTTTGTCAATTCGCGAAGAGTCAAGACACCTTCAACACCAGTTCCAGAGATTGCAACGTTAGCTTGAGTCGCATCAACTGTCAATACTTCAGCACTAACAACATCACCAGTCTCAACTTGGCTAACGCTATTTAGCAAATCTTCAAATTCGTTCATCTAAAAAATCCTCCAACAATCAAGTTTTTCTTAAACTTGACATACTTATAATTTTTTTCCTAAGCACCCGCAAGGACATGTTCATATCATTCACGTCTTTCAATTATAAAAATAAAATACCCTAAGATATTTTGCTTTTTATCTTGATTATTACCTAAGAACTGGGGTAGCTGGATTCGAACCAACGCATGAGGGAGTCAAAGTCCCTTGCCTTACCGCTTGGCTATACCCCATTGATAAAATGGAGAGAGAGGGATTCGAACCCCCGAACCCGAAGGAGCGGATTTACAGTCCGCCGCGTTTAGCCTCTTCGCTATCTCTCCTACAATCAACATGGACTATTATATCATGAAAATTTCAAAAAAACAAGACTTATTTTGCTAAATTATAATTTTCAATCAAAATTTCTACAGCTTTTTCCAATTTTTTATAAAAACTATCGACATTCCCATTCTTTATGATGGCAAATTGTCCATCTAATTCGGCAATTTCTCCAATAACTTTTTTACCGATAGTCAATGTATAACCTTCAAAACTGTCTTTTCCTACATTAACTTTGGCATCTGCTACTTGAATTTCAATTTTTTTATCTTTCTTACTCATTTCATACCTCTCTTCACTTTTTCTATTTTACAAGAAAATCCTAAAACTAGCAAGAAAAAACTCTATATCAGGCTTGTCTGACATAGAGTTTTCTGCTTTATTTAATGTGTTTTTCTAGTTCTTTTTGATATTTGCTATTGGATTCCAATTTTTCTTTTTGCCATTTTTTAAGAGCTTCGTCATATTCTTTTGTTGTAACAATATCTTTTTGCAATTTCATTCCTTTAAAGATATATGGATCCCCCTTAATACCAACTTGTGAGTATGGTTTTGAGAATGGTACTACGTTACTTACAACTGGAGAACCACCAGATGAAGCTGTTGGCATCAATAATGAACTATCTGTCAACCAAGCTTGAGCTTTGGCATATTTTTCATATCTCTTCTCTAGGTCAGTGGTCTCAGAAACAGCATCTTCTAACAATTTCTTATATTGATCCAAACCAAGTTTAGCTACAACATCCTTATCTTTTCCTTTCGTAATACCAAGGTGTTTCATGGCAGAACCAGATTTTGGATCCATAATATTCAAGTAAGACGCTGGATCTTGATAGCTTGGAGCCCATCCTGTACTGTTCAAATCATAGTCTTTTTGAGAAGGAACACGCGCTTGTGATGTAATCGTTTCTTTTTCATTATCTGTCATTTGAAGTACATCGATGACAACATTTTCAGCACCAAGAGTTGATTCAATAGACTGTTTGAAAGAGTTGCTTTGTTGAACAGCGATAGTATCTGTTTGTTCAACCGGGACATCCAAGTGAATTGGGAAGGTTACTCCTTTAGATTCCAAGTCTTTCTTAGCTTTTTCGAACGCAGCTTTAGCCTTGTCAGGGTTGTAGATAGAATCCTTACCGTCAACTAGCTCAACACCTTTCCATTGGTCACCATAGTTCACCAACTCTGCTTGAGCGATTTGACCAAAGTTCTTACCACCTGCTTGTACGAAGTTATCTGGAACAAGGCTGTTACGAATAATCTTGTCCGCACCATCTTCACCGTTTAGCTGGGCAGCATACGAATGACGGTTGAAGGCAAAGTTGATAGCCTGACGGAAGTCCTTATTAAGCATAGCTTCTTTTGTAGAAGTCTTTTGCTCTTCACTTGTTTTTGCAGTTTTATTGTATGACTGACGATTTACGTTAAAAGTAAAGTAATAACTACTTGAATCTTGCGGGCTATAAGTGATTTTATCTCCGTATTCTTCCAAAGTTGAAGCAAAGTTTGAGCTGCTTGGGAAGAGACGGGCTGTCGTATAAGCACCAGAAGAGAAGCTACGGATCAAAGACTCCTGATCTGAACCATCGTAGTAGGTCAATTTAATCTTCTCGATTTTAACATTTTCTTTATCCCAGTAATTTGGATTTTTTTCATATTCAATCAACGATTTAGAAGTCAATGTTTTTAAGAAATAAGGACCATTGTAGAGAATCCCTGCTGGGCTAACCTCTCCGTAATTCTTTCCTGATGCCTTCAAAAACTCTTCATTTACAGGCAACATCGTCGCTGTTGTAACTTTTGAATTCCAGAAACTTTCTGGCGCATTCAATGTATACTCAACCGTGTAGTCATCCAAAGCTTTAACACCAACTGTAGAGAAATCATTGGTTTCACCAGTCATGTAGGCGTCCAAGCCTTTGATTGAATTTTGAATGAGAGAGACACCGTCTGACTTGCCATCAGCGACGTGTTTTAGTCCTGTCACAAAGTCATGGGCTGTTACTTCTGCGTATTCTTCACCTTCTGAAGTGTACCATTTCACTCCCTTACGAAGTTTATAGGTATAAGTCAATCCATCTTTTGAGACAGACCAATCCTCAGCCAAAGAAGGAATAACATTACCATATTTATCATTTTCCATCAAACCATCAACGACATTCCCGATAATATCTGTTGTGGATGTACGCGTTGCTATGCTGTAGTCCAAGGATGCTGGATCCACTGCATAGACATAAGAAAATGTTGTCGGAGCATCTGCTTCTTTATCAGCTTTTCCACAGGCTGCTAAAAGAGCTGTTGTGCTTAGGATAAGTCCTGTTGTTAAAATCCACTTTTTCGATTTCATAAAAATCTCCCTTAATATATTTTTAATCTACTTTTACAATCCAACCTTCTGGCGCTAGAATATCACCAAACTGAATACCTGTCAATTCATCATAGAGTTTACGAGTCACAGGTCCTACTTCTGTTTCACTATAGAATACATGAAAATCATCACCGTGCTGAATACCTCCAATTGGAGAAATAACCGCTGCTGTACCACAGGCACCTGCCTCTACAAAACGGTCAAGGTTATCAATTGGGACATCTCCCTCAATAGGAGTTAAGCCCAAGCGATGTTCTGCCAAATAAAGCAAGGAATACTTGGTAATAGATGGCAAGATAGATGGACTCAATGGTGTTACAAACTCATTGTCAGCTGTAATTCCAAAGAAGTTAGCTGATCCAACTTCTTCAATCTTTGTATGAGTTGAAGGGTCTAGGTAAATAACATCTGAAAAATGACGTGACTTGGCCAATTTCCCTGGCAAGAGACTGGCAGCATAGTTTCCACCAACCTTTGCCGCACCTGTACCATTTGGAGCAGCACGGTCGTATTCATCCTGAATCAAGAAGTTGGTTGGGACCAAACCACCCTTAAAGTAATTTCCAACTGGCATAGCAAAGATAGTAAAAATATACTCCTCTGCTGGTTTTACCCCGATAATATCTCCGACACCAATCAAAAGAGGGCGAAGATAGAGGGTTCCACCTGTTCCGTATGGTGGTACGTATTCTTCATTCGCACGGACAACTGCTTTACAAGCTTCTACAAACATTTCTGTCGGAACTTGTGGCATCAAGAGACGGTCACATGTACGTTGCAGGCGTTTAGCATTTTCATCAGGACGGAACAGTTGAACACTGCCATCCTTAGTACGATAAGCCTTCAAACCTTCAAATGCTTGTTGTCCATAGTGGAGACTTGGAGAAGACTCTGAAATATGCAAAGTTGCATCCTCTGTCAGCTCTCCTTGATTCCATTGTCCATTTTTAAAATGAGCAATATAGCGATAAGGTAATTTCATATAGGAAAAACCAAGGTTTTCCCAATCAATCGTTACTGTCATATTCCACTCCTTATTCTAAAAACCTATTTCTTATATTCTACACTATTTTTCTAAAATAGCAAGTATATTTTGTAATTTTCAGAAAATTTCTTCAATAAAAAGAACCAGCTCTTAGAACTGATT
Organism: Streptococcus mitis SK1080; assembly: GCF_000220085.1. Lineage (GTDB taxonomy): Bacteria > Bacillota > Bacilli > Lactobacillales > Streptococcaceae > Streptococcus > Streptococcus mitis_K. The sequence goes on from NZ_AFQV01000010.1 coordinate 12,883, forward strand.
CTTCATTTCACTTATTTAGCTTCAGTAAATACTTCTTTAAGATAAGCATCAAAAACTTCTTCATCTGAAATCGTGTCAGAGATGAAGCTACCGTTGCTAGTTCGTTCTGACAGATTCAAGTCTTGCAATCGGATTTCATAGATTGTTCCTTTATTGGATTGGACAAGTAGCGTTTGGTCATTCTCTTCCACTTCTGTACTAAAGAGGTCACCAACGAAGCCTTGCTCTGCAACTGCTCCTGCTAAGAAGACACGATGCGGTTTATTTTTTAGCTCACGCAAGACTTGTAACCCACGTTTGGCACGGCTGGTTGTCGGAATTTCGTCAATAGAAACACGTTTCAAGCTTCCACGTTGGGTCAAGAGGTAGAAGGATGAGGTATTGCAAATAAAGGCAGATTGGAGGACATCATCTTCTTTCAGGTTCATAGCCTTGACACCTGCAGCCTTGGCACCGACAACAGGAACCTCTTCGATATTGAAACGCAGGGCATAACCATTTTGGCTAATCAAGAGAACATCATCCAGTTTAATCTGAGCTACTGCTACAATCTGGTCTGTCTCATCTTTTAGTTTAGCATACTTGGCTGATTTAGATTTATAGGTCCGCCATGGAGTGAATTCTTTACGTTCTACACGCTTGATTTGACCAAGACGAGTTGCAGCAAAGTAAGTTGTCGTATCATCAAACTGATCTACTACTTCAACATAAAGGATTTCTTCGTTAGTTTCAAAGTTGGTAATGGTTTGGCTCAGATGCTCTCCGATATCCTTCCAACGAATATCTGCTAATTCATGGATTGGTCTGTAGATGACATTTCCAAGACTTGTGAACATCAAGAGGTGCTGGGTTGTCTTGGCAGATTGAACAAAAATCAAACGGTCGTCATCACGTTTGCCAATTTCTTCCAGCGTTGAAGCTGCGAAGGAACGTGGACTGGTACGTTTGATGTAACCTGCCTTGGTCACGCTGACGTAGGTATCTTCCTCAGCGATAAGACTAGCTGTATCAATCTCAATTACTTTTGCTGTGTCTTCTAAAGTACTCAAACGTGGAGTCGCAAACTTCTTCTTAACCTCACGAAGTTCTTTCTTCATGAGATTGTACATAGTCCGCTCATCACCGATAATAGCCGCAAGCATGGCAATCTTCTCACGAAGTTCTGCTTCTTCTTCCTGCAAGACAACTACGTCTGTATTGGTCAAACGGTAAAGTTGCAAGGTAACGATGGCCTCAGCCTGCTCCTCTGTAAAGTCATAGCTGACCTTGAGATTTTCCTTAGCGTCAGCCTTATTCTCAGAAGCACGGATAAGAGCAATGACTTCATCCAAAATCGAAATCACGCGAATCAAACCTTCGACGATATGGAGACGTTTCTCAGCCTTTTCCTTGTCAAAGCGTGAACGCGCCAAAATCACTTCACGACGGTGAGCGATGTAGCTAGACAAGATTGGAACGATCCCAACCTGACGAGGCGTGAAATTATCAATTGCCACCATATTAAAGTTGTAGTTGATTTGTAGGTCGGTGTATTTGAAGAGATAATTGAGAACAAGCTCCGTATTGGCATCTTTTTTGAGCTCAATAGCAATTCGAAGACCATCACGGTCCGACTCATCACGAACTTCAGCAATTCCTGCTACCTTGTTATTGATACGAACATCATCGATTTTCTTGACCAGATTAGCCTTGTTGATTTCATAAGGAATCTCAGTGATAACGATTTGTTCCTTACCACCTTTTAGCTTTTCAATCTCAGTCTTGGAACGAACAACCACGCGCCCTTTCCCGGTTTCATAGGCCTTCTTGATTTCATCACGACCCTGAATGATTCCTCCAGTCGGAAAATCTGGTCCCGGCAAGAATTCCATGAGTTTATCCACCTTTGCAGTTGGGTGGTCAATCATGTAAACCGCCGCATCGATGACCTCAGCCAAATTATGGGGAGGAATATCCGTAGCATAACCAGCTGAAATCCCAGTAGAACCATTCACCAAGAGATTTGGAAAGGCTGCCGGCAGAACAGTCGGCTCTTTCTCGGTATCGTCAAAGTTCCAAGCAAAAGGAACTGTCTTTTTCTCGATATCTTGAAGAAGAAAGCCTGCAATCTCAGACAAACGAGCTTCCGTATAACGCATAGCCGCAGGCGGATCTCCGTCCATAGAACCATTATTACCGTGCATTTCAACTAAAATTTCACGATTCTTCCAGTCCTGTGACATACGAACCATGGCATCATAGATGGAGCTGTCACCGTGTGGGTGAAAATTCCCCATGATGTTCCCGACTGACTTGGCCGACTTACGGTAGCTCTTGTCAAAAGTATTGCCATCTTTATTCATCGAATAAAGAATACGACGCTGAACCGGCTTCAAGCCATCACGAATATCTGGCAAAGCCCGGTCTTGAATAATGTACTTGGAGTAGCGACCAAAGCGCTCTCCCATGATGTCCTCAAGGGACATGTTTTGAATGTTAGACATAATAATTCTCTTTTTAGTGTTTTATTGTAAAGTAAATCTATATTTTTAAATTTAACTGTTTCTTTGTAGGTAGTGAGAAAAGAAGAGCAATCCTACTAATCCTAGAATGAACAAAAGATTAATTTTAATAACAAATAAGCTAAGTAGGGTATTAATTAGGCCGTGAAAAATAGCGCAAAAAAGGACCGACTTAGTCTTTTTGAAAACAGCTGCTAGAAGAATACTGAGATAAATTGCAAATAGACTGAATAATATAAAAGGCATCCCACTTTGGGAACTTCCAATCACAAACCATAAAGGTACATGCCATATTGCCCAAATACAACCTGTTATCAAACCGGAAATCCAAAAGGAGAATCTAGTTTCCAAAGTTGGTTGCAAGATGCCTCGCCATCCCAATTCTTCTTCGCCACCATAAAAACAGACTGCACTCAAAAAAACAACAAACAAATTTCCTAGTGGAAAAACCGGATTAAGCTCCTTAGATGAGAAAGCAATGACACCTGTCTGCACGAAAATTAGTAAAAGAAATAACAAAATATATTTCTTTGAGTCTCCTAAGATAAAAGAGACTATGCTTTTAATGGATTTTTGAGGCAAACAAGAAATAGCTGCAATGGTTGGACCGAAACCTCCTAGTAAATGGAGAAAAACTCCTAGTGGACTTGTTAGACTTAAGAGGCTCATTTGCGTCAGAAAAGCGAGCAATCCCCAACCAAATCCCCAAGAAATGAGAAAACTAATCAGTAAAAATTTTGTTATCTTATTATTTTGTAAATGTTTCATTTGTTTCGAGTCTCTCCTCAGCATACTCAATCATCTTCTCAGCCACTTCCTTATCGTAGTCAAATCCCATTTTTTGAGCAAGGGATTGAGCTTCTTGGTGGAACAGTTGCATCGTAGCAAACAAAGACTGGGTGATTTTATCTAAACTTGAGAAATCAAGCAGATTTGAGAATTGTTTCTCTTTCTCAGCAGGCAAATAGTGAAAGAGGTACTTGTAATTTTTACCGATGTCAACTGCTCCCCTATCACTTGCTACCAGCCAAGCTAAAATTTTCAGGAGTTCTTGTTGACAAATACCATAGAGATGGTCAGTCGTATAGATGACTTGACTACGACAAATGCCCTTCACTACATAGGTGGAAACCCACCAAAATTCATTACAGGAATTTTTAAAATCTGTCTCACTAGCTGGACTCATCCAGTAACGCTCTAGATTTTGAGAATAGGGTTCAAATAAATGTTCTGGATCTTCTAAAACAGTGAATCCTGCCTCACTATCCACCCACTCTTTGATGTGCTCTTTGGGGCAGAGAGTTAAATCAATGCGGTTACCATCCTCAAAGAGCATGAGATATAGACGACGATGGTCAAGAGCAACTTCTTGCTCAATAATGCGATTCCCAAACAGGTCTAGCCAAGAAATATTACTTGTCAGATTATCTAAATCGTCCACGACATAAACCACGTCATAGTCTTGAAATTCATCTTTTGGGGCCTTTGGGTTTGTCCGTGAACCAGACATGGCGACAGCTTTGACTTGTAAAGTTTTGGCAGTTTGTAAAATCAGATTTAGAATTTCTGTTTCAGCTCTCATGTTTATACCCATTCATTAAAAACTAACTTAAAAAACTGTCGCTTCTTCCAGCGTAAACTTGACATTGTCTTCAATCCACTTACGTCGTGGTTCGACCTTATCTCCCATGAGGACATTGACGCGACGTTCGGCGCGAGCTAGGTCTTCGATGGTGACACGGATGAGGGTACGGGTTGCAGGATTCATGGTTGTTTCCCAGAGCTGGTCCGCATTCATCTCACCAAGACCTTTGTAGCGTTGGAGGGTAGCACCTTTACCGAACTGCTTGCGGAGTTCTTCTAGCTCTCCGTCCGTCCAAGCATAGGCCACTTCTTCTTTCTTGCCTTTACCTTTTGACATCTTGTAAAGAGGCGGAAGGGCGATATAGACATGACCTGCCTCGACTAGAGGACGCATGTAGCGGTAGAAAAATGTCAAGAGCAAGGTCTGGATATGGGCACCGTCGGTATCCGCATCGGTCATGATAATAATCTTGTCATAGTTGGCATCTTCAAGGGAGAAGTCTGCCCCAACACCCGCACCGATAGTATAAATCATGGTGTTGATTTCTTCATTTTTGAGGATATCCGCCATCTTGGCCTTGGCTGTATTGATAACCTTACCACGGAGAGGCAAGATAGCCTGGAACTTACGGTCACGGCCTTGCTTGGCAGAGCCACCGGCAGAGTCCCCCTCAACTAGATAGAGTTCATTCTTAGCAGGATTTTTGGACTGGGCTGGGGTTAATTTACCAGACAGCAAGCCCTTGTCCTTCTTGTTTTTCTTCCCATTTCGGCTCTCATCACGCGCCTTACGAGCCGCTTCACGAGCATCACGCGCCTTGATAGCCTTGCGAATAAGGTTAGAAGCCAGTTCCCCATTTTCCATAAGGAAAAATGTCAACTTATCAGCCACAATTCCATCCACAACGGGACGAGCAAGAGGGCTTCCTAGCTTGTCCTTGGTCTGTCCTTCAAATTGGAGGTGTTCTTCAGGAACCAAGATAGAAAGAACGGCTGCTAGCCCCTCACGATAATCTGAGCCTTCAAGATTTTTATCTTTTTCTTTGAGAAGACCAGTTTTTCGCGCATAGTCATTCATGACCTTAGTGATAGCAGACTTGAGTCCTGTCTCATGCGTTCCACCGTCTTTAGTACGAACGTTATTAACAAAGGATAGAATGTTATCTGAAAATCCATCATTGTACTGGAGGGCAACTTCCACTTGGAAACCATTATCTTCCCCCTCAAAGTAGAGAACTGGTGTCAAGGTTTCCTTGTCTTCATTAAGGTAGGAAACAAAGTCCTGCACCCCATTTTCATAATGAAACTCAATCGCTTCATCTGTACGCTTGTCCGTCAAAGACAAGGTCACATTTTTTAAGAGAAAGGCTGACTCATTGAGGCGTTCTGAAATGGTATTGTACTTGAAGTCTGTCGTAGAAAAGATAGTCGCGTCAGGCATAAACGTAACCTTTGTACCTGTTTTAGACTTGGGTGCTGTACCAATTTTCTTCAGAGTCGTGACAGGTTTTCCACCATTTTCAAAACGTTGCTTGTAGACTGCACCATCACGAGTAATTTCTACTTCTAACCAGCTAGAAAGAGCATTGACGACAGAAGAGCCTACCCCGTGAAGTCCACCTGATGTCTTATAGCCTCCTTGACCGAATTTCCCTCCTGCGTGAAGGATGGTAAAGATAACCTCAACTGTTGGGATTCCCATAGCGTGCATACCCGTCGGCATCCCACGACCGTGGTCTTGAACCGTTAGACTACCGTCTTTATTGATAGTTACATCGATACGATCACCAAACCCAGACAAGGCTTCATCGACTGCATTGTCGACGATTTCCCAGACGAGGTGGTGGAGACCAGCACCATCGGTCGATCCGATATACATCCCCGGACGTTTTCGAACCGCATCCAACCCTTCTAGCACCTGAATGGCATCATCATTATAATTGTTAATATTGATTTCCTTTTTTGACACAAGGAACCTCCTATTCGTTCATCTTTACTATTCTACAGGTTTTCCAAGGATTTTGCAAAATTTTTCTTTCTCCGATGTAACAATTTCAGAAGAGATTCTCTGCCTTTCTTCTCCATTTCATGATATAATAGGAGTATGATGACAATAGTTTTATTAATCCTAGCCTATCTGCTGGGTTCGATTCCGTCTGGTCTCTGGATTGGACAAGTATTCTTTCAGACAAATCTGCGTGAACACGGTTCTGGAAATACTGGAACAACCAATACTTTCCGCATTTTAGGTAAGAAAGCTGGTATGACGACCTTTGTGATTGACTTTTTCAAAGGAACTCTAGCAACGCTTCTGCCTATTATCTTTCATCTGCAAGGCGTCTCGCCTCTCATCTTTGGACTTTTGGCTGTTATTGGCCATACCTTCCCTATCTTTGCAGGATTTAAGGGTGGTAAGGCTGTCGCAACCAGTGCTGGAGTGATTTTCGGATTTGCGCCTGTCTTCTGTCTCTACCTAGCAGTTGTTTTCTTTGGAACCCTCTATCTTGGTAGTATGATTTCACTATCTAGTGTCATTGCATCTATCGCGGCTGTCATTGGAGTTCTACTCTTTCCACTTTTTGGTTTTATCCTGAGTCACTATGACCCTCTCTTCATCGCTATTATCCTAGCTCTTGCTAGTTTAATCATTATTCGTCATAAGGACAATATCACACGCATCAAAAATAAAACTGAAAATTTGGTCCCTTGGGGATTAAACTTAACCCATCAAAATTCTAAAAAATAAACGCCAGTTCTGAACTGCACCCCAAAAGTTAGACAGAAAAAATCTAACTTTTGGGGTATTTTTATTATGAAATTAACATATGATGATAAAGTTCAGATCTATGAACTTAGAAAACAAGGATATAGCTTAGAGAAGCTTTCAAATAAATTTGGGATAAATAATTCTAATCTTAGGTATATGATTAAATTGATTGATCGTTACGGAATAGAGTTCGTCAAAAAAGGAAAAAATCGTTACTATTCTCCTGATTTAAAACAAGAAATGATTGATAAAGTCATACATGAAGGCTGGACTAAAGATAGAGTTTCTCTTGAATACGGTCTCCCAAGTCGTACGATACTTCTTAATTGGCTAGCACAATACAAGAAAAACGGGTATACTATTGTTGAGAAAACAAGAGGGAGAGTACCTAAAATGGGACGTAAGCCAAAAAAGAGACCTGAAGAGAGGACAGAATTAGAACGTCTTCAAGCAGAAAATGAGTACCTGAGAGCGGAGAATGCCATCCTAAAAAAGTTAAGAGAACTCCGATTGAAGGAGGAAAAAGAGAAAGAAGAAAGACAGAAATTGTTCAAGAATTAATGACTGAGTTTTCGTTAGATATTCTTCTAAGAGTCATTAAACTAGCTCGTTCGACCTACTACTATCACTTGAAACAGCTAGATAAACCAGATAAGGACCAAGAGCTTAAAGCTGAAATTCAATCCATTTTTATCGAACACAAGGGAAATTATGGTTATCGTCGGGTTCATTTAGAATTAAGAAATCGTGGTTATCTGGTAAATCATAAAAGAGTTCAACGCTTGATGGAAGTACTCAATTTACAAGCTAAAATGCGACAGAAACGAAAATATTCTTCTCATAAAGGAGACGTTGGCAAGAAGGCAGAGAATCTCATTCAACGCCAATTTGAAGGCTCTAAAACAATGGAAAAGTGCTACACAGATGTGACAGAATTTGCCATTCCAGCAAGTACTCAAAAACTTTACTTATCACCAGTTTTAGATGGTTTCAACAGCGAAATTATCGCCTATAATCTTTCAACTTCACCCAACTTAGAACAAGTAAAAACAATGTTGGAACAGGCATTCACAGAGAAGCACTACGAGAATACGATTCTTCATAGTGACCAAGGTTGGCAATACCAACACGACTCTTATCATCGGTTCCTAGAGAGTAAGGGAATTCAAGCATCTATGTCACGCAAGGGAAACAGCCCAGACAACGGTATGATGGAATCCTTCTTTGGCATTCTGAAATCGGAGATGTTTTACGGTTATGAGAAGTCGTTTCAGTCGCTTCACCAATTGGAACAAGCCATTGTAGACTATATTGATTACTACAACAATAAACGAATTAAGGTAAAACTAAAAGGACTTAGCCCTGTGCAATACAGAACTAAATCCTTCGGATAAATTAATTGTCTAACTTTTTGGGGTCAGTACATTCTGTACTGACGTTTTTTTGTATGCTTATTTTGATTTGATATAGTTGATTCCATCTGCTTTTGGTGCAACTGCTTTTCCAAAGAAGGCTGCCAAGACAAGAATGGTCAAAACATAAGGTGCAATTTGAAGATAAACCGCAGGAACTCCTTGTAGGAACGGCAATTGAGAACCGATAACAGCCAAACTTTGTGAAAGTCCAAAGAAAAGACTAGATAGCATGGCTCCGATTGGATTCCATTTCCCGAAAATCATCGCAGCAAGGGCGATAAATCCAGGTCCAACAATAGTTGTCACTGAGAAGTTAACTGAGATTGATTGAGCATAAATCGCTCCGCCAATTCCACCTAGGAAACCTGAAATAATAACCCCTAAATATCTCATCTTGTAGACATTGATTCCCAACGTGTCCGCTGCTTGAGGATGTTCACCAACAGAGCGGAGACGAAGACCAAAGCGAGTTTTGAAGAGAATAAACCAAGCAAGGAACGAGAAGGCAATCGCCAAGTAACCAAGAAGGCTAGTTGACTTGAAGAAGATATCACCGATTACTGGGATATTTGCCAAGACTGGGAAATCAAAGCGTCCAAAAGTCTGACTTAGGTTGTCGGTTTGTCCTTTATTATAAAGAACTTTCACCAAGAAAACAGCCAAGGCAGGCGCCATCAAGTTCAATACCGTACCGCTGACAACATGGTCTGCACGGAAATGAACCGTCGCTGCTGCGTGGATGATAGAGAAGAGACCACCAACCAATCCTGCTACAAGCAAGGATAGCCATGGAGTTGCTGCTCCAAATTGTTCTGCAAATTCAAGGTTAAAGACGACTCCAGAAAAGGCACCCATAACCATAATTCCTTCAAGGCCGACGTTTACCACACCACCACGTTCAGAGAAAACACCACCGATACTTGTAAAGATGAGGGGGGCTGAGTAAATCAGCATAGAAGACACCAAGAGGGTGAGCAAGGTTGTAATAGACATCTTTACTTACCTCCTTTAACTTGTTTTTTAGATTTGACAAAGCGTTCGATAAGATAATGAACACTGACAAAGAAGATAATAGAAGCTGTTACAATGCTGACAAGCTCAGACGGTACCTGCGCCGCATTCATACCAGGGGCTCCAACTTGGAGAACACCAAATAGGAAGGCTGCAAAGAGAATACCAATTGGTGAGTTGGCCGCAAGCAGACTAACCGCCATCCCGTTAAATCCGACAGCTAATGATGCCCCTTGAACATAGACGTTCTGGAAGGTTCCCAGTCCTTCAACAGCTCCACCAAGACCTGCCAAGGCACCTGAGATAATCATTGAGAGGATAATAGTCCGTTTGGCAGAAATACCAGCATACTCTGAAGCATGTGGATTAAGACCAACTGCACGAATTTCAAAACCAAGGGTTGTTTTCTTGAGCATGAACCAAATAACTGCAACGGCAATGAGAGCAAAGAAAATACCAATATTCATCCGTGAGTTACCAGTCAACTCAGCCAACCAAGGTGTCTGGTAGGTTGCATTAGCCCCAACACGAATGGTCGAATCTGTACTTTGCATGAAGTCTTTAGGGAAAGCATGGATAAAGGCATTTCCTACATACAAGACAATGTAGTTCATCATGATGGTTACGATAACCTCTGATGTCCCTAGATAGGCTCTCAGAATACCTGGAATCGCACCGACAATTCCTCCCGCAATCAAGGCAATCACGATGGTTGCTAGAATCATCAAGGGACGGGGCATATCTGGATGCGATAAGGCAAACCAACCACTGAGAATCCAACCAGCCAAAGCCTGACCAGGAAGTCCGACGTTAAAGAAACCTGCGCGACTGGCAACGGCAAAACCAAGACCAATCAAGACCAAAGGCCCCATAGCACGGAAGATTTCTCCAATACCACGCAGGCTACCAAAGGCTGTATAGAACAATTCTTCGTAGCCCCAAATAGCATCATAACCGAAGATCCACATGACAATGGCTCCGAGTAAAATTCCTAGGAAGACAGAAATCAAGGGAACCGAAATTTGTTGTAATTTTTTAGACATCACTCTTCTCCTTTCCCAAGTTTCCACCAGCCATCAAGACACCAAGTTCTTGTTTATTGGTTGTTTCTGGTGATACAATACCTTGAATCTTACCATCGTGGATAACGGCAATACGGTCTGAGACGTTTAAAATCTCATCCAATTCAAAGCTGACAACAAGGACAGCCTTGCCATTATCACGCTCTTCAATCAAGCGCTTGTGGATATATTCAATGGCACCGACATCCAAACCACGAGTTGGTTGGCTGACGATAAGGAGATCAGGATCTCGATCAATTTCACGAGCAATAATTGCTTTTTGTTGATTTCCACCTGAGAGTGCCGCTGCAGGAACAAATTCGCTGGCAGCACGAACATCAAATTCTTCCATTAACTTTTTGGCATAAGAAGTAATATTTGAATAGTTCAAAATTCCATTTTTACTATGTGGTTCTTTATAGTAGGTTTGAAGGGCAATATTTTCAGAGATCATCATTTCCAAAATCAAACCATCACGGTGACGGTCTTCTGGAACGTGCCCAACACTTAGTTCTGTAATCTGACGTGGGTGCAATCCTACAATTGAATCTCCTTTTAGTTCAATGCTACCAGATTCAACCTTGCGAAGACCTGTGATGGCTTGAATCAGTTCAGACTGACCATTTCCATCAATCCCCGCAATACCAACAATCTCTCCAGCACGAACATCCAAGGACAGATTTTTAACAGCTGGGACACCGCGGTTTTCATTGACCACCAAATCTTTGATAGACAAGACAACTTCTTTTGGTTGAGAGGCTTGCTTCTCTGTTTTAAAGGAAACAGAACGTCCTACCATCATTTCTGCCAAATCAGCATTGGTAGCCCCTGCGATTTCTACAGTTTCAATTGATTTCCCACGACGGATAACCGTAACGCGGTCAGAAACTGCGCGAATCTCGTCCAACTTGTGAGTAATCAAGATAATTGATTTTCCTTCTTTGACAAGATTTTTCATAATAGCCATCAACTCCTCAATTTCTGATGGAGTCAAAACAGCCGTTGGTTCGTCAAAAATAAGAATATCAGCTCCCCGATAAAGGGTTTTTAAAATTTCTACACGTTGTTGGGCTCCAACTGAGATGTCTGCCACTTTGGCAGAAGGATCCACAGCTAAGCCATAACGTTCAGAAAGAGCCTTGATTTCTTTGCTAGCTCCAGCGATATCTAGCACACCATTTTTAGTCAATTCACTTCCTAAAATAATGTTTTCAGCCACCGTGAAAGCCTCTACCAACATAAAGTGCTGGTGAACCATTCCGATTCCCAAGCCAGCTGCTTTAGATGGGGAGTCGAGGTTGACAACTTGACCGTTGACCGCGATTTCACCACTAGTTGGTTCAAGAAGCCCTGCTAACATGTTCATGAGCGTGGACTTACCAGCCCCATTTTCTCCTAAAAGTGCATGAATTTCACCTTTTCGTAGGTGCAGGTTAATTTTGTCGTTGGCAACAAATTCACCAAACACCTTGGTAATATCACGCATCTCAATGACATTTTCGTGTGCCATGTGCTCTTCCTTTCAGAGTCTTATTTTATTTCAATAAAACTTGCTAGTTTATCTAGTAGCAAGCTTTACTGAGACAAAATGATTTTGTCTCAACTCTTAAAAAAGCGGCCGAGGGCCGCTTCCTAAGAAATGACTTCCATCCATTATTTTGCAGGAACTTTTACGCTTCCATCAAGGATTTTAGCTTTAGCATCTTCGACAGCTTTTTTACCTTCTTCTGAAAGGTTTGTTACTGCCAAGTCAACCCCTTTATCTTTCAATGAGTAAACGATCACTTGACCGCCAGGGAATTCACCTTTTTCTGCCTTGTTAGAAATATCTTTTACAGTTGTACCAACTTGTTTCAAAGTAGATACAAGAACAAAGTTTGATTCTTTGCCATCTTTAGAAGTGTATTTACCTTCTGCTTCTTGGTCACGGTCAACACCGATAACCCAAACTTTTTCATTTTCAGGACGGCTTTCGTTGAGTGATTTTGCTTCTGCAAAGACACCAGCACCTGTACCACCAGCTACTTGGTAAACAATATCTGCACCGGCTGCGTATTGTGCGGCTGCAATTGTTTTACCTTTCGCAGCATCACCAAATGAACCAGCGTAGTCAACTTGTACTTTGATAGATGGGTCTACTGACGCAACACCAGCCTTGAATCCTGCTTCAAAACGAGAGATAACTTCTGACTCCTGCCCACCTACAAAACCAACTTGTTTTGTCTTAGTTGTTTTAGCTGCTGCAACACCTGCAAGGTAACCTGACTCATTATCAGCGAAAGTTACGCTCGCAACATTCTTTTTATCTTTAATCACATCATCAATCAAGACATAGTTCAAGTCAGAATGTTCTTTAGCTGCTTCTTCAACCGCATTGTGAAGGGCAAAACCAACACCGAAGATTAGGTTGTAACTTCCAGCCGCTTGTTGCAAGTTGTTAGCGTAGTCAGCTTCACTTGTTGATTGGAAGTAAGTGAAACCGTTATCTTTTGAAAGATTGTGTTCTTTACCCCAAGCCTGTAAACCTTCCCAAGCTGATTGGTTGAATGATTTGTCATCAACACCACCAGTATCAGTGACGATTGCTGCTTTTGTCTTCACATCAGAAGATGAATCTGCCTTACGAGAAGAGCGGTTACCACATGCAGCAAGTCCAACTGCTGCCACTGCAACTAGACCAAGGCCTAGCCATTGTTTCTTGTTCATTACTGAACCTCCTAAATAAGATGTGCAACGATGTTGCAAGTATGGATTGATTGGTCACAAGGACCGTGTCACTCAAAGAGCGACTCAGACTAATTTAAGTCTGTAAAAGAATATGGAAGTAACTCCCCGACCGTCATCTCGACCGTCGATTTATCTTTTGCGACTAAGGTCACTTTTAGATCTTGTTCAAAAAATTCGACCATTACTTGGCGACAAGCACCACATGGTGAAATCGGTTTTTCAGTTTGACCATAAACAATCAGCTCTGAAAATTCTCTTTGCCCTTCGGAAACTGCTTTAAAAATCGCTGTACGCTCTCCGCAGTTTGTCAAAGGATAGCTAGCATTTTCGATATTCACTCCCGTGTAAACACTTCCGTCTTTGGCTACTAAAACTGCTCCGATAGGAAAGTGAGAATAGGGGACATAGGCTTTCTTGCTGGTTTCAATTGCCAGTTCAATCAACTCAGTAGTCGCCATCTGCCAATTCTCCTTTTAAAATGGCTACCCCAGCTGACGTTCCGATACGGGTCGCACCTGCTTCCACAAATGCAAGAGCATCTGCATAAGAACGAGCTCCACCAGCAGCCTTGACACCCATATCAGGCCCAACTGTTTCACGCATCAATTGAACATCTGCTATCGTAGCGCCACCAGTTGAAAAGCCAGTAGATGTTTTAACAAAATCAGCTCCTGCTTTTTGGGCTAATTGACAAGCCACAACTTTTTCTTGATCTGTCAGAAGGCAAGCTTCAATAATGACTTTCACTAACTTGTCACCACTTGCTTCCACGACTGCGCGAATATCTGACTCAACCAAGGCTAAATTGCCTGATTTGAGAGCCCCAACATTGATTACCATGTCAATCTCATCAGCCCCATTTTGGATAGCTTCTTTTGTTTCAAAAGCTTTCACGGCTGAAGTTGTTGCTCCCAAGGGGAAACCTACTACTGTGCAGACCTTGACATCTGTGCCTTCAAGTCCTTTTTTAGCATATTCAACCCAGGTCGGATTAACGCAAACACTGGCAAAGTCATACTCCCTAGCCTCAGACAACAAACTATCAATTTGATTTTCTGTTGCATCTTGCTTTAAAAGCGTATGATCGATATATTTATTTAATTTCATATTCGGATTCTCCTGCGGTTTATGAGATAATTTCTATAATTTCTCGTAAACTTTGCACCCTATCATTTATTTTAACATATTTTTGAAAATCTGTAACTAGCTGAGGAGAAATTTTTCCATTTGTGTATACTTTTGCAACAATTTCTCCCTTTTGAACGGAATCTCCAACTTTCTTTTCAAAAACAATTCCTGTCTCATAGTCCAAGGCATCAGACTTGACTGCACGACCAGCTCCCAGTCTCATGGCATAAAGCCCAAATTCCATAGCTGGAAGAGCTGAAATGACACCCGTTTCCTGAGCAGGGATTTCCACCACATGGGCTACATTTACAGGACGATAGAGGTCTTCCAAGTCTCCACCTTGGGCTCGGACCATTTCCTCAAACTTAGCCAGTGCTTGACCATTTTCAAGATGTTGCCGAACTTCTTCAACTGTCTTGTTTACATTTGCCAGACCAAGCATAATTTGAGCCAACTCACATATGAAGTGGGTAATATCCTGACGGCCTTGCCCTTGTAAAATCTCCAATGCTTCAAGGATTTCCAGACGATTTCCAATCGCTCGTCCCAAGGGCTGGCTCATATCCGTAATCACTGCTACCGTCTTTCGACCAACTGCCTTACCAAGTTCCACCATGGTTTGAGCCAATTCGCGCGCCTCATCAACCGTCTTCATGAAGGCACCCTCACCGACAGTCACGTCTAGCAAAATAGCATCCGCTCCTGCCGCGATTTTCTTGCTCATCACCGAACTCGCAATCAAAGGAATCGTGTCGACAGTTGCAGTCACATCACGAAGGGCGTAGAGAAGCTTATCCGCTTTGACCAGCTGGTCTGATTGCCCAATGACAGATACTCCAATATCCTGAACCTGACGAATAAAATCCTCTTGGGTGCGCTCGACTTGATAGCCCTTAATGGACTCCAATTTATCAATCGTTCCGCCAGTATGGCCGAGACCACGACCACTCATTTTTGCCACAGGCACACCGAAGCTAGCAACAAGAGGAGCCAAAATCAAGGTCACCTTATCACCAACACCACCCGTAGAATGCTTGTCTACCTTAACCCCATCAATAGCTGATAAATCAAACTCTTGACCAGTCTTAACCATCTTCATAGTCAAATCAGAGATTTCTCGTGTCGTCATTCCTTTGAAATAAACAGCCATAGCAAAGGCAGACATCTGATAATCAGGAACAGTTCCTGACACATAGCCTTCAACTAGCCATTCGATTTCACTTGAAGTCAGTTCTTGACCATCACGTTTTTTTTGGATTAAATCAATTGCTCTCATTCTTTCACACTTCTAAGGATACAGTATCCCTTATCTTTTTTGACGATTTCACAATTGCCAAACACATCTTCCATCTTGGACTTGGCACTTGGAGCCCCTTGTTTTTTCTGGATAACAATTGTTAAATCCCCACCAGTTTCCAAGAAATCTTTACTTTTCTCAATAATTTCATGAACCACTTGCTTGCCCGCACGGATAGGGGGATTGGAAATGACATGGTCAAATGTACCTTCAACTTGTTCATAGATGTTGGACTGGAAAATCGTCGCTTCTACTTTATTTCGTTCAGCATTTTGTCGCGCCAAATCCAAGGCACGATTGTTGATGTCAACCATGGTCGCCTGAACTCCATAAGCCTTTGCTAAAGACAAGCCCAAAGGTCCGTAACCACAGCCTACATCAAGGACAGTTTCTCCTTGATTGACCTCAAGACACTTGAGCAAAAGTTGACTTCCAAAGTCAACCATTTTCTTGCTAAAAACACCCGCATCCGTCAAAAAGGTCATTTTTTCTCCCAACAAGTCCACTCTCAACTCATGAATGTCGTGAGCAGCGTCAGGATTCTCTGCATAATACATTTTACTCATGAAACTATTTTACCATAATTTGACTTAAATTGTAAATCGTTTACATATCCAGAATGAGACAAAAAGATTGAAGGAAGTTGCTTTACAATAGCTCCCCTTCAATCTCTTTCAACCTTTATAAGCAAATAGTATTTCATCTAGGACTACAGCTATCATTGCCATGATAAAACAACAAATTTATTGTCTATAATCAAGCGCATTTTTATTACTATTGCTTAACCTTCAGATACTTAATTATCAACAAAATTCCCAACAAAATATTTAGATAAAAGCCCAACTGATACGTTTTTGTCAGGATTTCCAAACTTGTCCAAAGCCGTACCAAATCTTCTAGCGACATGCGGAAGAAATAACCCTCTGTAGCAATCCATAGAACTAAGAAGAAATAACTACCAGCAGCAAGCCATTTCGTCCACCGTTTTTTTAGGAAGAAAGCAATCAAGAGCGAACAGATAAATACAGCTTGTTCCATCAAAAAAGTAAAACCGTAATAGATTTCCACAAAGCGTCTGCCATTATCCGCATTCGCCCCTTTTATAAAAGGTAGTGCAAAACTTAAAATAAAACAAAGTTCCAATATGTAACGTTTTAAGATTTTCATAGTACACCTCCTATAAGTTGTGAATCCCAAAGTCCCCTTTATTAGCTTATAAGTCAGGAGAAAGTAGCTCCTACTTCATCAATAAATTGTTCATCCTCTATCTACTTATAGTATATACTATTGACTTAACACATTCAAGAAACCGCTTTATTTTTTTAGCTTTTTATGGTATGATAGACAAAATATCTAGGGGAAAACAAATGACCAACGAATTTTTACATTTTGAAAAAATCAGCCGCCAGACTTGGCAATCTTTACATCGAAAGACAACACCTCCTTTGACAGAAGAGGAATTGGAATCTATCAAGAGTTTTAATGACCAAATCAGTCTTCAAGACGTTACAGATATCTATCTCCCCTTGGCTCATCTAATTCAGATTTACAAGCGAACTAAGGAAGATTTAGCCTTTTCAAAAGGAATTTTCCTCCAACGTGAAAGTAAATCTCAACCTTTTATCATTGGAGTTTCTGGGAGTGTTGCCGTTGGAAAATCCACAACTAGTCGACTACTGCAAATCTTACTATCCCGTACGCTTAAAGATGCTAGGGTTGAGTTGGTAACAACCGATGGCTTTCTCTATCCCAACCAGACCTTGATTGAACAAGGGATTTTAAATCGCAAGGGATTTCCTGAAAGCTATGATATGGAAGCTCTTCTCAACTTCTTGGATCGCATTAAAAATGGACAAGATGTAGATATTCCTGTCTATTCTCATGAAGTCTACGACATCGTACCCGAGGAAAAGCAAAGCGTCAAAGCTGCTGATTTTGTCATTGTCGAGGGGATTAATGTCTTCCAAAATCCACAAAACGAGCGTCTCTATATCACCGACTTCTTTGACTTTTCCATCTATGTTGATGCTGCAGTCGATGACATCGAGAGTTGGTATCTGGACCGTTTCTTAAAGATGCTGAGCCTAGCCCAAAATGACCCTAATAACTACTATTATCGTTTTACACAAATGCCGATTGGGGAAGTGGAGTCCTTTGCCCATCAGGTCTGGACCAGTATCAATCTCACAAATCTACAAAATTATATTGAACCAACCAGAAATCGTGCGGAAGTGATTCTACATAAAAGTAAGAACCATGAAATCGATGAAATTTACTTAAAAAAGTAATTTTCCCTTGTCAAAACGTAAGTTTTCAGATATAATGGTATAGTTAGTAAATATGGAGGTAAGAACATTGGCAAACATTAAATCAGCTATCAAACGCGCTGAATTGAACGTTAAACAAAACGAAAAGAACTCAGCTCAAAAATCAGCTATGCGTACTGCTATCAAAGCTTTCGAAGCAAACCCATCTGAAGAACTTTTCCGTGCTGCTAGCTCAGCTATCGATAAAGCAGAAACTAAAGGTTTGATTCACAAAAACAAAGCAAGCCGCGACAAAGCTCGTCTTTCAGCTAAACTTGCTAAATAAGAAACAGTCCATAGAGGCTGTTTTTTTGTCTCCAAATAGGAAAAAGGTAGGAAATGAAAATCGCAATTATCGGATATTCTGGTGCTGGTAAGTCAACTCTAGCTGAAAAGTTGTCTCACTACTACTCCATCCCAAAACTTCACATGGATACACTCCAATTTCAACCCGGTTGGCAAGACAGTGACCGTGAATGGATGTTTGATGAGATGAAAAAATTTCTCACCAAGCATGAAGCCTGGGTCATCGATGGGAATTATTCTTGGTGCTATTACGAGGAAAGAATACAAGAAGCTGACCAAATTATCTTTCTCAATTTTTCTCGCTGGAATTGTCTGCTACGAGCCTTTAAACGTTATCTTAAATACCGGGGAAAAGTCAGAGAAAGTATGGCAGCTGGTTGTCAAGAACAATTTAATTGGGAGTTTATCAGATGGATTCTCTGGGATGGGAGAACCAAAACTCAAAAAGAAAATTACCAAAAACTTTGCCAAGAATATTCACATAAAGTCACTATTCTTCGAAATCAAAGAGAGCTAGATCAATTTCTGGATAAGAAAAGGAAGTCCTCCAATTCATAAAGAAGGGCTTCCTTTTTGGCTATAATTATTCTGCAATCAAGGTTTCTAATCCAACCTTCATCATATCGGTGAAGGTATTTTGGCGTTCTTCTGCAGTTGTGTCTTCGTCTGGGTTAACCAAACTATCAGAAATAGTCATGATAGCAAGAGCATCAACATGGTGCTGGGCCGCCAAATAGTAAAGAGCTGCTGCTTCCATTTCTACGGCCTTGACTCCCCATTTACCAAGCTCGATATTCTTTTCAAAGTAGTTTGAATAAAAGACATCAGAAGACAAAACGTTCCCAACGTGGGTGGTCATACCGAGTTCTTTGGCGATATGGTAGGCCTTATCCAACAAATCAAAGCTAGCGATTTGTGGGAAATCATACTGTGGCCAGTCATTACGGACGATGTTTGAGTTGGTTGCAGCTGCCTGCGCCAAAACCAATTCACGGACGTGAACGTCTTCATTCAAAGAACCGGCAGTTCCCACACGGATCAATTTTTTCACACCGTAGTCAACAATCAACTCACGCGCATAAATCGAAATCGATGGCATTCCCATCCCAGTTCCCATGACAGAGACACGGTGGCCCTTGTAAGTACCAGTATAACCAAACATGTTACGCACTTCGTTAAAACAAATAGCATCTTCAAGGAAATTCTCCGCAATAAACTTAGCACGAAGAGGATCCCCAGGAAGAAGAATTTTATCAGCAACTTCACCCTGCTGAGCAGCAATATGGATAGACATAATTTATGATACAAAGAGCGACAAGAAAACGACTGAAAATTAGGAATCTGACGAGAAATCCTGATTTCTCAGTCAGATTATCTATTTTCCGAGTTTTCCGCTCGTGTTCAAATTAGAACACACGCTCTACCTTTCTTTTTTGTATATTTAGGATAGCTACAGAGAACAAAGTAAAAATAGGAAACTGACGACGCATCGCAGATGCTAGACAGTTTATCTTTTTTACACAGTTCTCCGCCCGTATTCAGTTCAATGAATACAGTTAACCCATCCTTTCTTTATTCTAAAATTTATAATCAGAAAGATACCAAACCCGTCAAAAAGCAAAGGGAAAATAGGAGTTGGGCGCAGTGAGCGATGCTCGCTAGACCAACTATCTTTTTCCCACTGCTTTTAGGGTGGGGTCAATTCCTTTCTTTCTTAATTTTGATAATATTGAGAAGATTAGATCGGCTTCAATTCAAACCCGAACTCCCCTTCTCTTCTGAGTTTTTAGAAAAGTTTTCCGCTCGTGTTCAAATCAAAACACGCGCTCTACCTTTCTTTTTTTATATTTCATAGCTAGGAAAAATCGGATTCAATCAAGACTCCGATAAGCCTACTTCTTTTTTATTTCAAACAGTTATTGATAAATTGACAATAGTTTTTAATCTTTTAAGTTAAATCCTTAACTAGAAGAAATGGGCATTTCCTACCTAATTACTTTATTCTTTGACTTCTGACACAGTATGTTAGCCCAAGAAAAACGGTCTAATATTTTTGCAAATTCATAAGCTAAAACAGCTGTTACTAAGAGATACGGAAGAGAATCCAAACCTAGCCCAGTGAAACCTATTACTAATCCAGTTGCAGACCAGCGAGCCCTCAAGGTCACAGACAAAAAGCAAACAGATCCCATAAGCAAAATGCTTGGCTGGCTATCCCCACCTAGAATCATTCCAAAGAGAGCAGCTCCAGCCATCCCCAAGGCAAAAGATGGCGTAAGTGTACCACCATAGGCCCCTGCCCACAGAGTAATAAGAACGACCAGTGCTTTTAGGATAAACAAGAGGAATACTGTTTTGCCATCGCTACCATTCAATACTTCCTGAGCCATCATACGTCCATTTCCAAGTAGATGTGGAAAATAACTTGCCAACCCAGCAAGAAAAAGAAAAGCTGTAGGCAATGTGAGAAGTACTCGTTTATCTTTTATCCTGTTTGAAGACACTTCTTTACTCAAGCGACCAAAAAGCCAAGCTAGTGGGGTTAAGAAAAAAAGTAATAAGAGAATAATCCACGCTTCCTTTAATGACCATGCAATGGCTGGAATCTGGTAGAGAGCATGATCTGAAATAACCAAGCCTGCTGTATAGGTTGAGACATAGGTAGTCAAACCGACTAAGACAAATCGTTTAATAGATAGAGCAATTCCTAGAGTTTCAAAAACAAAGAAGACACTTGTTAATGGAACCTGGTAGACAGCTGCTAAACCAGCACCCGCACCACAAGCAAGGAGAAAGATTTGATCCTTCTTAGAGAGAGAACATATTTTTCCAATTGGTCCTGCAAATAGAGTTCCAATCTCTCGTGGTGCAGCTTCTTTGCCAATAGGGGCTCCCCCTCCAACTGCAATGATCTGCCAAATTGAATGAAATAGCTGTTTTAAAAAATGAAGTTTGTATTGTGAAGTCTCATCCTTCATCTGTGCTTTAATGGAAAAAATCTGTGATTTTTTTTGCAAGAAATACCAGACCAAGGATGAGCCAAGACCCACAATTATTAAACTTAATCCTATCCGCGATGAGGAAACTCCATCTGTCAAGAATACAGTTTGATGCTCTGATTGACCAAAAGCTATCCCCTCTATCATCTTTAAAAGATAATGTAGAAAAATACCAGATAAACCTGAAACTATTCCTTGCAAAATGACTGCTAGGAATAACTTAAGATTATAAGGGATTTTCTGAAAAATACTCCTCAATTCTTTTAACATAGTAATAATTCAGCAAAAACGGCTTTAAGTACGCCTTTAACACACTCAGTCACTTCCATAACCTCTTCGTGGTTAATCTCTTCTTTGAAACCAGTAGTATAGTTAGTAATACATAAAATTCCTAGAAGTTTCAAACCCGAGTAGGCTACAACAATAACTTCAGGAGCAGTTGACATTCCGACCACATCTGTTCCAAGCATCTTATAGGTACGAATTGCTACTCGTGTTCAAATTAGAACACGCGCTCTACCTTTCTGTTTATACTCTTCGAAAATAAAATTCAAACCACGTCAACGTCGCCTTGCCGTATATATGTTATTGACTTCGTCAATTATATCTACAACCTCAATGCAGTGCTTTGAGCAGCCTGCGGCTAGTTTCCTAGTTTACTCTTTGATTTTCATTGAGTATTAATTTTGTTCTTTCACAGAGAGCTACCTGAGTTCTATTCAAGCTCAGGTAGTACTTCTCTTATGAACTAAATCATCTAACTGTCATTGTATCATCAGATTACAAGACATCGTCATCAGAAATCTTAGAATTTAATGTCGTTCCCCAATGAGTGATTTTTCGATGTGGTTGGGCAAGGAGAGGTCTGTTTTCATAGATTGTTTGCCATCTATTCCATAGTAGGCCTGTCTTTTTCTCAATCTTAATTCGCAGATTTCTCATATTTTCTTTGATTGGGAGGTTGAGGACAAAACCTGCAGTCTGGTTGCGACCGTTTCCTTCCCAAGAACGACTACGAACAACTTGGTTTCCATCTTTATCTACTGTAACTTCTTCCCAAGTGATAGAGTAGCGGGCAATGTAAGCTCCACTATGTTGAATTGTCAATGTTTTGTCTTTTGCAGGAGTCTGACTGATTGGTTGAACTGGCTTAGAAACTTGTGTCGCCGTCTCACCATTCGTAGCTATAAAGCGGAAAACTTCTACTTCTGCAAGACTGAGGGCTTGATTGTTCTTACGTAGTTGCACACGAACACGGCGTCCCAATTTCCCATTTAATTGAACATCCAAGCTCGTTCCGTCAAGTTTAGAAACATACTGTCTAGCAACTTCTTTCCCTTTTTCATCATATAAAATCACATCAAAGTCTGACAGACGTTTAGAAAGTTCTCCATCCCCACGGTTATGAAGGCGAACAAGTCCTACCTGTTCTGTACGACCTAAATCAACTTCCCACCAAGGCTGGTTTTCAAATTTTGTATGGGTAATTGATTGTTGGCTATAACTACTATTGGTATTACCATCCAAGGCACGACTAGCATCTCCACCAAAATCAGTAGAACTTTGCTTAGCTTGTTTTTTCCAAGCGATATTCTCAGCACGATATACTTGGACTTCTGCAAGACTGAGGGCATTATAGCCTTCTAGCTCAATTCGAACATAGCGCGCTTTTTTATGGTTAATCGCAATTTGTGCTGATACATCTTTAAGAGATGTTATGCGTTTTCTCTCAATTTCTTTACCAAAACTATCTAAAAGAATGACATCAAAGTTTGCCAATCTATCCTGGGCAGTGTCTGTTCGGTTGTAAATATTAATTTGGCGAATAGTTTCTTCTTTAGCCAAATCTACTTGCCACCAAGGTTTAGATTGGAAGTTGGTATGAGTGACAGAATTGTGACCATAGTTACCATCAACTTTGCCATCCACAGCTCTTCTAGCATCTCCTCCGAAAGCTGTCGAACTTTGAGTAACCTGTTTCCCTAAGGCAATATTTTCCATTGGTTCAGCGCTTGGTTGACTAGCAGATTGAGGCAGAGCCTGTTTCTTAAAGAATCGCACTTTATCCAATTTCGGATCACGATAACCATGTTTATCCAAGGTAGCTCGTTTACCAATATTAAAGTTAGGAATATCATTCATTCGACTTTCAAAATAGCCACGAGAACGGTGTTTAAAGCGTGAATTACCTGTAAATGTAACAATATCACGATCGTTATGAATCAAGGGAGTCACAACATTATCATTATCAACCACATAATGCTTAATTTTTCCGCTAACAGCTAATTTACGGCTTTCCAAACCAACATCCCAGAAACCATTCTTAGCATTCCAAACAGTTCTGGAAGTAATCACTTTAGGAGCACTGAAAGTCGTCACTTTCCGTAATACATGGTTATAAAAATCAGGATATTTTTGGTAAGCTTCAACTGCTGCAATCTGAGCTAGGTAGCCTCCAAGAGAATGACCTGTCATATACAACTTGGTAATACTTGTATCCTTGGCTAATTCCCCAACAACCTTGCGGATATCATCCGCTTGAGCTGGTTTATTTCCACCTAATAAAACCAAATCTGCACTTAAATCCTTGGCGTCATTAACTCGCGTTCCACGAATAGCCAACATGTGCACCGTTCCATCTTTGAGATAAGGAAGGTCGCTCTTGGTCTCAAATAAGAAAGCATCCAAGCCACTATCTGTATGGTAGGCTTTTTTCATCTTCCAGAAAGGAGCCAATTCATTGTGCATAAGTTTGTATTCTTGACGGTCAAGATAGAGACTAGGGAAAGGATTCTTATGATCTAAAATTTTCTCAATATAATCATCGTCTCGATAAGCTAACTCCATAAAGAGAAGAGAATCACGGTCTGTGACATACCATTCTTTCTTATTGTCATCTTCTCCATCTGCCAAACCATCCCCATCACTGTCTGCTAGCAAGGGATGACTGTTATATCCTAGATAATCCTTACCATCTTTGTTGTACACATAAAGTTCATCTTTGTTTTTGATGCCATCTTGGTCATCATCCCCTTCCAAATCAAGAACTTTTTCACCATAGAGAGATTCATCAATCAAATCATTTTCTAAATGCAATTCCCCTTTGGAAATCTTCACCAAATCTTCTGCTGTTAAAGAACGAGTATTTGTTGGTTTTTCTGTCACAACTTCTTCTTTAGTTTCTTCTACAGGAGCATGAATAGGTGAGTCTTGAGCTGGCTCTGTTATCTCTACTTTTGACTCTTCCCTTTTGTTTTCAAGAACTTCACTTGCTTCTGGAAGCGTTTGAGGAGTTAGTCTTGGCTCCTCTCTAAGAGGAGTTTCTAGTTTTGGAGCAACATTTTCCGGCTCTCTCAATTCCTCCTTAGAATCTAGCACTCTTGTTGCCACTTCAGATGTTACATCTTGTTTTAGTTCATTGGCTGAAATTCCAGCTGGAGCTAGAAATGCAAAGCCGACTGCAACAGATACAACTCCGATACTTAATTTTTTTATGCCAAAGCGCATAATTCGTTGACCAATTTTCATTATTTCTTATCTTTCTTTTCGTTTATTTGTAAGCAGACTCAAGCAAAATCTCATTGTGCTATATATGATAAGACTGAGAAATTCAGAAAGTAAATTCATTCTTATCTCTTCTTATCATACTAGTCTGCTTGGCTAGGAAGCTAATGCTAGTATCCTAGAATCTTGTCTTTCACAATGCTAACTATCAGACTCTTTCAGCTACAAGAGTAGGAAGAAACCCATAGTCTACCTATGTTTCTTCTTTGTTCCGAATAGTCAACCATGAAAGGAAAGAGGCATTCCCCCTTTTAAATCTTTTTTCTTACAATTCTGCAAGAATCGCTTTAAGCAAGCCCTTGAAGTCACCTTTGACACGTTCGGTTACTTCTACAACTTCTTCGTGGTTGAGTTCTTCTTGGAAACCAGCCGCAAAGTTAGTAATACATGAAATTCCTAGAACTTTCAAACCTGAATGGGCTGCTACAATAACTTCAGGAACCGTAGACATACCGACTGCATCAGCTCCCAGTGTCTTATAGGCACGAATTTCTGCTGGTGTTTCATAAGTTGGACCAGTTACACCGATATAGACACCTTCATCAAGCTTGATACCAAGTTTTTTAGCCACTTCATGGGCAGTAGCACGGTATTCTGGTGTGTAGGCCTTAGACATATCTGGGAAACGAGGACCAAAGTCATCCAAGTTTTCACCCATCAATGGATTTTGCCCCGTCATATTGATATGGTCTGAGATAGCCATCAAAGTACCAGGACCATATCCAATACCACCAGCTGCATTGGTTACAATGACACCTTCACATCCAAGAACTTTCATGACACGTACTGGGAAAGTCACGACTTCCAGAGGATTGCCTTCGTAAAAATGGAAGCGACCTTGAAGAGCCAAGACCTTGCGACCTGCAAGTTCACCATATACCAATTTACCAGCGTGACCGACTACTGTAGAGCGGCCCCAGTTTGGAATGTCTGCATAGTCTACTACAACTGGATTTTCGATTTCTTCTGCCAATTCTCCAAGTCCTGATCCAAGGATTAGACCGAACTCAGGCGTTTGGATTCCCTTGTCCTTCAGGAAGGCAGCTGTTTCATTGATTTTATCTAAAAATGTCATTGTGTGTCTCCTTTATTAGTTTTTAGCATTTGACCGATTTTGTCAAAGGTTTTGGCATTGCGAATAGTAATATTGCGATAGAAAGGCACCTTCAGCAAGTACTTGTGATAGGCAGTCTTAGAGTAGGATTTTTCAGAGAATTTCCCCCAGAAAATCCCAAATTTTCCAAAATGAACGACCTCATCTTTCAGCTCTAAACTTTTAACCGTCGCGATGACTTGCTCCACGTCCAAGCCCTCCGTGTAAAAGAGAACGTCTTTTCGTGCCAAGTCTTCATTCCACCAAGCTGGCAGATTCTCCACTTCTGCTTCATAGTCTTCTTGACTCAGCAACGAAAAGCTCTGAATAAATGGATAATGGATTTCAAAGAAAGACTCTAACTTTTCAACCAATTGGGCTTTTGAGTCTGTCGAAGTAAAGAAAACATTGCCACTATTGATGTAGCTTTCAACCTTTTCCAGTCCCAAGTCTGTCAATTCTTGCCGAAGCTCCGCCATGACGACCTTATTCTTGCCACCAACATTGATGCCTCTCACCAGCAAAGCATAGCGAGTCATCTTATACCAATTTATCTAGGAAACTTTCCCCAATCATAGCAGTTTCCACACCAAAGTTATCCGCAACTGTTGCTGAGATATCTGCGAAATGACCGACTGGAATAACACCATTTCCTTTAAAAGCAGGGCTGTAGGCCAACAATGGAATATATTCACGAGTGTGGTCTGTTCCTGCATAGGTTGGGTCATTTCCATGGTCCGCAGTAATCAAGAGAAGGTCGTTCTCTCTCATAGCTGCGATAATTTCAGGTAAGCGTTCATCAAACTCATGCAAACAATCACGGTAACCATGAGCATTACGACGGTGGCCGTAAAGAGCATCAAAGTCCACCAAGTTTGTGAAGGAGAATCCTTTTTCAAACTCAGAAAGTCCCATGGCCTTCAATAATGTATCAATTCCGTGGCTGTTTGACTTGTTGTGGCCCATGTCATGATTGATACCAGCACCATTAAAGATATCATTGATTTTACCAACAGCATAAGTATCGATACCAGCTTCATTCAATTTATCCAAAACAGTTGGGGCAAATGGAGATACAGCCAAGTCACGACGGTTTGCCGTACGAGTGAAGTTACCTGGTTCACCTACATAAGGGCGAGCAATGATACGACCTAGAAGGGCAGGGCGCTCAAGGGTAATCGAACGAGCGTATTCACAGATACGGTACAATTCATCCAAAGGAATGATGTCTTCGTGGGCAGCAATTTGCAAAACAGGGTCAGCTGAAGTATAGATAATCAACTCTCCAGTTTCCATCTGACGTGGTCCAAAATCATCTATAACAGCTGTACCTGAGTAAGGTTTGTTGGCTTCACGAATGACCTTGCGTCCCGAGAATTCTTCGATTTTTGTCAAGATTTCTTCTGGGAATCCGTTCCAGAAAGTATCGAAAGGCTCAGTAATGTTGAGTCCCATGATTTCCCAGTGCCCAGTCATAGTGTCCTTACCAAGGGATACCTCTTCCAATTTTGTTGCATAACCTGTTGGATTGCTTTCTGCCGGTACAGTCTTAAGAGGAGTTTCACGAGGAATATTTCCAAGACCGATTTTAGCCATGTTTGGGACATTCAAACCAACTGTTTTTGAAATGTGTCCCAATGTGTCAGAAGCTCCATCTGGAACCCCTGCATTGACAAAGTTATTAGCATCTGGTGCAGCACCGATTCCCACAGAATCCAGTACCACCAAATGAATACGATTAAATTTAGACATCTTATGCCCCCTTCTATTTTTCTTTTCTTGAGGTTAAAATATGAACCCCATCTCGTCCAGCAACGATTACCTTATCCACCATTTGGTTGAATAAACCGTGCTCTACGACACCAACGACATGGTCCAATTCTTGTCCGAAATCAATTGGATCTTCAATGACATCCAAGGCAAGATCGATGATAAAATTCTGCATATCCGTCACAAAACGTTGACCATCTTTTTCACGGAAACTTGGTTTGTAGCCAGCTCGTTCAAAATGACGAAAGACCTGCTCTGCACCATACTGAACCACTTCTACTGGCAATTTAAAAGCACCTAGTTTTTCGACCAGCTTGCTTTCATCCACCACCCAAATGTATTCTTTTGATGGTGTTGCGACCACCTTTTCCATGAGAAGGGCACCACCACCGCCTTTGATTCCGTTAAACTGACTATCCACTTCATCCGCGCCATCAACCGTCACATCGACAAAGTCTACTTGGTCAATAGACTTGAGCGGGATGTTAAGGCCTTCAGCCTGTTTACTAGTCACACTAGAAGTCGTTACAGCTGTAATCTGCAATCCTTCTTCTTTGATACGACGACCGATTTCTTCGACAAAATAATAGGCAGTCGAGCCTGTTCCAAGTCCAACGACCATTCCATCGCTCACGAACTCAGCAGCCTTGATACCTGCCATTTTCTTCAGATTTTCCACCGATTTACCTCCATCATTCTCAGTTCTTATTTTACTATGAAACCGCTTTTTATTCAAGTGAAAAGATCAAATTTACATTTTCCATCAATCTTTCTTTGAAAATATGCATTTTCTTTTTATCAAACGAATAAAAATGAGTTTATCTTTTATGTATTTGCTTTGTTCATCTCTTTCCAGTTCCAAAAACAAGACCTTAACTTTGATACGTCTAGTTTAGCATTAAAGCAGGCGCATTTCAAGAATCATAAATTAAGAGAAGGAAGTAGGTTTATCTATCTATTTTAAACAAGTTTATCTTTGCTTACCCTCTCTTTTTGACAAATAATTTTCATTATTTTGGGAAGACAATTACTAATTTCCGTCGGCAAGACCACATAATTTTCTTGAGATAGTTCTTGGGCTATGGCTGAATGAAGATGGGTTGCTACTGCCACACGTTCGTAGAGACTGGCCTGTCGAAATTGGCCTGCAAATCCTGCAATCATTCCAGCCAGTGTATCACCCATACCACCAGTCGCCTGATAGGGACCGCCAACCTGTAACTGGTAATAATCAGATTGGCCAACTTGCCAAATACGAGTAGCTGGACCTTTCTCTACCAAAATTGTTCCTTGAGGAAAGGAAGTCAGTGCACTAGATGTTGTATCTTCCTTTTGTTTTTCAATAGCAATACCAGACAGCTTTTCCCATTCTTTTTGGTGGGGAGTTAGGATAAGCTGGTTAGATGGAAACGACAAACTTGTCCTAGCAAGGATGGTTAAGGCCCCTCCGTCTACAATCAAAATCTGATTCTGTTTTAAGCCAGCAAAAACCTGTTTTACTAGATTTTCTCCAAAAGTATCGTCTCGTAAACCAGGGCCCAGCAAGACAACTTCTGCCTTATCCAACTGCTCTTTTAACAATTGCTGATCTTGAAGAGCAAAGGCCATAGCCTCAGGTAAATGGCTGTGCAGAGCTGGAATATTTTCCCTGTCCGTTCCAACGGTCACCAATCCTGCACCGCTTTTTACAGCTGCTAAAGTAGCCATGATAATGGCACCACCATAAGGATAAGTTCCACCCAGCAACAGCAGACGACCGTAGTCCCCTTTATGACTGGTACGAGAACGTTCAATAATAACTTTTTCTAGTAAGGTTTGATCAATCACTTTCATCGTTTTTTCCTCTCGCATTTATTATACAACAAAAAGGAGGCGCAGACCTCCTTATTAAAAATTAAAAAATTTAAAATTTATATTTAGTTACTAATCCAACAAACTGGGATTTGTTCTTAAGCACATAATGTATTCTTCGATTTTTCTCTCCAGCTCATCTTTATTTTCTTCCAAGGCAGGATAAAACCCTGTAACTCCGTATCCAATCATTTTGTACAGAGCGATAAGGTGGTAACTATTTTCCGATTTTTTATTTACTATATCAGATTCATTTGCAATCTCTTCCATATTGCATAGTTTCTCAAAAGTTTGTCTGTTTGCAATTTTTTGATAAGACTTCCACATTTCCTCTTCTGTTTTATCGCTTCGGTTAGGCGTTGACCAAGCCTTTTTCATTTGTGATATCCGAATATTTTTATCATCCTTGCTGCTAAAACTTATCAGTGATAACAACACATTCTTCCCAAAAGCTATACAAAAAAATCATATTTAAAAACTAATTCATAGCCTAACCGCACCTCATATTTATAGTCGGATATTTTAATATAAAGAGGAGTATCACAACAAACTATTCTATTTAATGGAACAATTACTCCTTTAACTTCTAATTTTCAATTTTCATTATCTATACCCAAAAATAATAAAACATTTTTCAATATCATCATATTCATAAGGAATACTAAATTTATTAAGCATACACTCTATTTCTGTTTTTTTATCAGTAACACATATCTTTGGCTCAATTAAACGTCCTTGACCAATAACTTTCTCAAATTTACTTCTAATTTTAAACCATTCAACAATTCTCATATTCATATGAAAAAAATGTTCATCAGCATCAATCGTCCAATACATGCTAGGCTCTTCTTCATCAAAAAACGTCTTATATTGTATCGGGATGTCTCTCATGTTCTCCATGATGGAATCTATTAGTTCTTTCCATTTTGTATTGTTCACAAAAGAGGTTAGATTTCTTTCTTCAAGAATCTGTTTAATTTTTCTTTTTCAGTTTTTCTGTTGTTATATTTCCCATTTTCAATTTCGTCTATAATGTGTTGCATTACAGATAACGCTCTATCATCTATTCTTTGATAAACATAAGATGGCGATATACATTGTTTATCTCTTTGTACATAATACCACCCGTAATGCACCCAACCAGTAACTATAAAATGGAAATCTCCCTCCCAACTTATATCGAAATAAATTCTATCTTCATCATTAGAACTACTTATTTTGATAACTCCACTTCTCGGATTTAGTTTTTCACATAAAATATCATTTATTAGTTTCATCTATCACTATTTTTACTTACACCTTCAAATTTACCAGTCTGTTTCTAATACAAACATTTTATTCTTCAAACTTTTCCTCAACATTAAAAATCACTTCACAATCGCAACCAGCACCATTTTCTCGCAAAAATTCTATAACCTTTTCAATATCCGCATTTTTATCTTTCAAAAACTCATTTGTTAAAGAAAAATCGTGATTACACTCTACCGTTTCTGATTTATCATTTAGATAATCAAATAATTCATAAAATAATTTCTTTTCCATCGGTAAGTTCTCTTCAAATTCTTCCATTTGTTTGACTTGATATTCTTGTAACAATTTTCTCTTCTCAAATTTGTTCATGAGCTTTTCTCCTTTATTAAATTGTTTTTTCAAATAGTTTATTTTTTTACGTTATACACCATATCTCCGCTATTCCAAACATACATAATTGCCGTCACTGGTCGTTT
>NZ_AFQV01000009.1 GCF_000220085.1 Streptococcus mitis SK1080
AAATCCAGATGTAGCTGATAAGATGGTAGAAATTATCAAGGATTATGCCAAGAAAAGACCTGATGTTAACTACTTACATGTATGGTTGTCGGATGCTCGTAATAATATTTGTGAATGCGAAAACTGTAGACAAGAATTGGTTTCGGATCAGTATATTCGTATTCTCAATCAATTGGATAGGGCTTTAACGAGTGAGGGATTAGATACAAAGATTTGTTTTCTGCTTTACCATGAGTTGTTGTGGGCACCTCAGAAAGAAAAATTAGATAATCCTGAACGCTTTACCATGATGTTTGCACCGATTACAAGAACATTTGAAATGAGTTATGCAGATGTAGATTTTGACAATTCCATACCTACGCCTAAACCTTATATGCGTAATAAAATTATACTTCCGAATTCTCTTGAGGAAAATTTATCTTATCTTTTTGAGTGGCAAAAAACATTTAAAGGAGATAGTTTCGTATATGACTATCCTTTAGGGCGTGCTCATTATGGCGATTTAGGCTATATGAAAATTAGTCAAACTATTTACAGAGATGTATCTTATCTTTCCAACCTACATTTGAACGGTTACATTTCGTGTCAAGAATTACGTGCAGGATTCCCTCATAATTTTCCTAATTATGTCATGGGGCAAATGCTCTGGAAGAAGAAAAGAAGTTATGAAGAATTGATTGAAGAATACTTTTCTGCTTTGTATGGGGAAAATTGGCAGTCTGTTGTTGAATATTTAGAAAAATTATCCATTTATTCCTCTTGTGACTATTTTAATGCAATTGGCAGTCGTCAAAATGATGTTTTAGCGAATCATTATTATATAGCTTACAATCTAGCTGATAATTTTTTACCAATTATTGAGGAAAATATTTCTAAGTTATTAAATAGTCAAAAGGATGAATGGAAACAGCTCAGTTATCATCGTGAATATGTTGTTAAAATGGCGAAGGCTTTATATCTTCAAGCAACTGGAAAAACAAGGCAAGCTCAAGGTGAGTGGAAAAATGTGTTGAATTATATCCGTGGGCACGAACTGCTATTCCAATCTAATTTGGATGTTTATCGTGTAATTGAAGTAGCAAAAAATTACGCTGGTTTCCACTTATAAATTATAAGTATAGAAAATGAACCAAGGTATTCAGAGAAGATTGATCCTAAATATTATGAAATTTAAGGATTTTTAAGATATTTAGGGTCAACTTTCTATTTGTATCGTAGCGAAGTCATTTTAATAATGATGTGTAAAAGATGGATCAAGATTGAGGAGGAAGAAAGATGAAATCAAAAGAAGAAATAAATATGCTTGGTTTTACAATTGTCGCTTACGCAGGAGATGCAAGGTCAGATTTGATGGATGCTTTGGCGTTTGCGAGAGATGGATATTTTGAACAGGCAAGAGAATTGGTTGAGTCTGCAAACGACTCAATAGTGTCTGCCCATCGAGAACAGACTAATTTATTAGCGGAGGAGGCATCTGGAGATAATTTTGAAGTGAGTTTTATCATGATTCATGGTCAAGATACCTTGATGACAACGATGCTATTGTATGATCAGGTAAAGTTTTTTATTGATGAATATGAACGAATTCGAAAGATTGAAGAACATATTGGTTTGCAATGAGGATTAGTCATGGAAAATTTACAGGTTAATGCCCTACCAAAAGAGTTTTTATTAGGAGCAGCCACCGCCGCTTATCAAGTAGAGGGTGCAACTAGGGTAGATGGCAAAGGAATAAATATGTGGGATGTTTATTTGCAAGAAAATAGTCCGTTCTTACCAGATCCAGCTAGTGATTTTTATTATCGTTACGAAGAAGATATAGCCTTGGCGGCAGAACATGGTTTGCAGGCTTTGCGTTTATCTATTTCTTGGGTTCGTATATTTCCTGATATAGATGGGGAGCCTAATATATTGGCTGTTCAGTATTACCATAGAGTCTTTCAGTCCTGCTTAAAACATAATGTGATTCCGTTTGTTTCTTTACATCATTTTGATTCGCCTCAGAAAATGTTAGAAACAGGGGATTGGTTGAATAGAGAGAATATTGATCGTTTCATACGATATGCTTGCTTTTGTTTCCAAGAATTTACAGAAGTCAAGCATTGGTTTACAATCAATGAACTGATGTCTCTTGCTGCAGGTCAATATATAGGAGGTCAGTTTCCTCCAAATCACCATTTTCAATTATCTGAAGCAATTCAAGCGAATCATAACATGTTGTTGGCGCATGCTCTTGCAGTCCTCGAATTTCATCAATTAGGGATTGAGGGAAAGGTAGGTTGTATTCATGCTTTAAAACCAGGCTATCCTATTGATGGGCAAAAAGAAAATATTTTGGCAGCTAAACGGTATGATGTTTATAATAATAAATTTCTATTAGATGGAACTTTTTTGGGCTACTACAGTGATGACACGCTTTTTCACTTGAATCAAATATTGGAAGCTAATAATTCTAGCTTTATTATAGAAGATGGTGACTTAGAAATTATGAAAAGAGCTGCACCTCTTAATACGATGTTTGGGATGAATTATTATCGTTCAGAATTTATTCGTGAATACAAAGGTGAAAATAGACAAGAATTTAATTCAACAGGAATAAAAGGACAGTCTTCTTTTAAATTAAATGCTCTAGGTGAATTTGTAAAAAAGCCTGGTATTCCGACAACAGATTGGGATTGGAATATTTATCCTCAAGGGTTATTTGATATGTTGCTTCGTATCAAAGAAGAATATTCTCAACATCCGGTCATTTATTTAACTGAAAATGGTACAGCCCTTAAAGAGGTTAAGCCAGAGGGCGAGAATGATATTATTGATGACAGTAAAAGAATCCGTTATATTGAGCAACATTTACACAAAGTTTTAGAGGCTCGAGATAGGGGAGTCAATATTCAAGGCTATTTTATATGGTCTTTGCAAGATCAATTTTCTTGGGCGAATGGCTACAATAAGCGATATGGTCTTTTCTTTGTTGATTATGAAACACAGAAGAGATATATTAAGAAAAGTGCTCTTTGGGTAAAAGGGCTAAAACGGAATTAAGGTTAGCGATTTGAATGATGTTTAATATGTTTTAAATATGAGGTTGAATTTTTTATAGGAGGAGTTTTATGGATAAGCTAGTCGCTGCCATTGAAAAGCAACAAGGGAAATTTGAAAAAATTTCTACTAATAATTATATGATGGCTATTAAAGATGGATTCATTGCTACTATGCCTTTAATTATGTTTTCAAGCTTTTTGATGATTATTATTATGATTCCTAAAAATTTCGGAGTAGAGTTACCGAGTCCAGCTATTGTCTGGATGAGGAAAGTGTATATGCTAACCATGGGAGTTTTGGGTGTTATTGTTTCAGGGACAGTTGCAAAGTCATTGGCTGGAAATGTTAATAGAAAAATGCCTCCTGGAAAGGTAATAAATGATACTTCTGTAATGTTGGCAGCCATATGTAGTTATCTGGTATTAACTGTAACGCTTGTAGTTGATGAGAAGACGGGATCTACAAGTTTGTCGACAAACTATTTAGGATCTCAAGGATTGATAACTTCGTTTGTCAGTGCCTTTATTACTGTAAATGTTTACCGATTCTGTATTAAGCGAGACATTACTATTCATTTACCTAAGGAAGTTCCTGGGGCTATATCACAAGCTTTTAGAGATATTTTTCCTTTTTCTTTTGTTTTACTTATTAGTGGTTTGTTAGATATTGTATCTCGGTTTAGTTTAGATGTTCCTTTTGCCCAAGTATTTCAACAACTATTGACTCCTATTTTTAAGGGTGCAGAATCATATCCTGCTATGATGTTGATTTGGTTTATGTGTGCTTTGCTTTGGTTTGTTGGAATTCATGGACCATCTATTGTCTTACCTGCTGTTACAGCTTTACAACTAAGCAATATGGAAGAGAATGCTCAACTCCTTGCAAATGGGCAGTTCCCTTATCATTCTTTAACACCTAATTTCGGGAATTATATCGCTGCTATTGGAGGAACGGGGGCTACCTTTGTTGTACCATTTATTTTGATTTTCTTTATGCGGTCTAAACAATTAAAATCGGTAGGTAAAGCTACAATTACTCCTGTTTTATTTGCGGTAAATGAACCTCTTCTATTTGGTATGCCTGTTATTTTGAATCCCTATCTTTTTGTCCCTTTTTTGATGACTCCACCAGTGAATGTATTTCTAGGAAAGGTCTTTATTGATTTCTTTGGAATGAACGGATTTTATATCCAGTTACCTTGGGCCTTTCCTGGACCATTAGGATTGTTAATTGGAACGAATTTTCAACCTATCTCCTTTGTATTTTTATCTTTAATTTTAGTTGTCGACATATTGATTTATTTGCCATTCTGTAGAGCGTATGATAGACAGTTACTGATGAAAGAAGATGTTGCAAGCTCAAATGATATTATTTTAGAGGAGGATACAAGTGAAATAATGCCTGGTGAGTTAGATGAAATAAAAAGTAAGGAGTTGAAAGTACTGGTTCTTTGTGCAGGGTCTGGAACAAGTGCGCAATTAGCCAATGCAATTAACGAGGGCGCTCAATTAGCAGAAGTTAGAGTGATTGCGAATTCAGGAGCGTACGGAGCTCATTATGATATTATGGGTGTTTATGATTTGATCATTCTGGCTCCACAAGTTCGGAGTTATTATAGAGAGATGAAGGTGGATGCAGAAAGATTAGGTATTCAGATAGTTGCTACCAGAGGAATGGAATATATTCATTTAACAAAGAATCCAAGTAAAGCCTTACAATTTGTATTGGAGCATTACCAAGTTATGTAGTTAGTTTTTCCATCTTTTCTTTAAGTAAGGACTATGCGTAAAGAAAAGATGGGATTTAAAATCGTTCCCCCTTTTTTAATATAAAAATCCCTCTTTCACAATTGTAAAAAGAGGGATTTTGTATTTTATCTCTTAGACCAAGTTCTCTTCATAAAGAGAAGTAGGATTGGGTAAATCTCCAAGCGGCCTGCAATCATTGCAAAGGAGAGGAGAATTTTTGAGATAGGACTAAAGATTGCGAAACTAGATGTGGTTCCTAGAATAGGCCCGATATTATTGAAACAGCTAAAGACAGCACTGGTAACGACTAGGAAATCATTGCTATCTAGGCTGACAATAAAGATAAGCGCTAGCAAAATCATAGAATAGATGACAAAGTACTTGAGAATCTTATGCTGGGTATCTTTGTCAATCACCGTTTTATTCACATGGAGAGTCAAAACACGGTGGGGAGATAGAATTGACAAAATCTGGTTTTTGGCAATTTTTGAAAGGATGAGGCCTCTAATAACCTTGAGTCCACCTGCGGTTGATCCAGCAGAGCCACCGATTGCCATGAGAAAGAGGAGGATAAACTGGGAGAAGAGGGGCCAGTTGGTAATATCTCCGTATCCAAAACCAGTCGTCGTAATGATATTGGAAACCTGGAAGAAGGCCATTTCAAAGCTCTTGGAAAATCCTGGGTAGAGATAGAGGGTATTAAGGCTAATCAAGCCTGTAGAAACCAGCACGATGACCAAGTAAGCACGAAGTTCTTCGTCACCAAAGAAGGCTTTGACACGACGGAGCATGAGGTAGTAGTAGAGATTGAAATTCACCCCAAAAACCAAAACTCCGATACTAACCAGATAGGTAATCAGTGAGTTACCATAGTGGGCAATTCCGTCGTTATAGACGGTAAATCCTCCTGTACCCGCAGTACCCATAGCAATGACAAAACTATCAAATAGGGGCATGCCAGCTAGATAATAGATGATGACAAAGAGGGAGAAGAGAGCTAGATAAAGGAGATAGAGAATCTGGGCAGTATTTTTGAGTTTGGATACAACCTTACCGAAAACAGGGCCAGGAACCTCAGCCTTCATCACTTCTAGGTGGCTATTCTTGGCATTATCCATAATAGCAAGTGCAAAAACAAGCACTCCCATTCCTCCAATCAAGTGGGTAAAACTTCGCCAGAAGAGGAGGGAACGGCTGAGAACCGAAACGTCGTTCAAAATACTTGCTCCAGTAGTTGTAAAGCCAGAACTGATTTCAAAAAAGGCATCGATAACGCTGGGAATTTGCCCAGCGAAGACAAAGGGGAGACCGCCAAAGAAAGACCAAAGAATCCAACAGAGGGCAACAATCAAGATTCCCTCCTTGGCATAAATCCGTTGATTTTTTGGCTTCTGTAAGCTCCCTGAACCGCCTAGCAATACGAGAATCCCTATGGTCGAAAAGAGGGCTGTAAAGACTTGGCTCGATTCACGGTAATAGATAGCAACAGCCACAGGAACCAAGAGGAGAACAGCTTCAATCAAAAGTAACTTTGAAAGGAGGTAACGAATCATACTTTTATTCATTTCTTACCTCGCGATCAAGTCATAAATCTTGGTGATGTTTGGCAACAAGGTTGTTACTAGGAGCTTGTCTCCAACTTCCAACATATCCTCCCCAGTTGGGAAAATAGTCTTGCCCTTTCGAATGATGGCCGCAATAAGAACCCCTTTTTTCAGTTTTAGTTGAGAAAGAGGTTTGGCAGTCATTTTATTAGCTTCCTTGATATGGAATTGCAGGGTTTCGATTTGGCCATTGGCTAGATGGTGCATGGCTTGAAGGTCTGAATACTGGGCATTAACACGACCACGAATAAAGTGCATGATTGTATCTACAGCGATGCTTTTAGGTGTGATGATACTTGAAAAATCAGGCGCATTGATAATCTCGAGGAGACTGGTACGATTGACCTTGGTGATATTTTTTTGTACACCTACCCTGTCAAGGAACATAGAGGTAATCAGATTTTCCTCATCGACTCCTGTTAGAGTCGCAACGGCATCATAGTGTTGAGCACTTTCTTCTAGCAGGATATCTTTTGCAGTACCATCTCCTTGGACGATATGAAGATTTGGAAATTTCTCGCTAAAGAAACTAGCGATTTCGGGATTGATTTCAATAACCTTGGTATCGATACGACTGTCTTTGAGGATACCTAGTAGATAATAGGCAATTCTACCAGCTCCAACAATAAGGAGACTCTTCACGGCACGAGATTTAAAATAATTATGGAAGAGCATCATATCGACACGGTTACCAGTGACAAAGATTCTATCTTTATCCTGTACAGTCATGTCACCGCTTGGAATGATAATTTGATGATCCCTCTCTATCGCACAGACAATGACATTGCCAAATTTTTTCCGAAAATCAGAAATGGGCATTTGGCAAAGACCACTGGAAGATTTAACAGTGAATTCCATGAGGCTGACCCGTCCACCAAAGAAACGTTCGACAGACAGGGCGTTGGGGAAGTCAATGATATTCGCGATAGCGCGGGCAGCCAAGAGCTCAGGATTAACGATAAGAGAAAAACCGAGAATAT
Organism: Streptococcus mitis SK1080; assembly: GCF_000220085.1. GTDB lineage: Bacteria > Bacillota > Bacilli > Lactobacillales > Streptococcaceae > Streptococcus > Streptococcus mitis_K. The sequence goes on from NZ_AFQV01000009.1 coordinate 7,375, forward strand.
TCTTTTCCTTGAAATAAGTGTTAGAATATTCAGGGTTCCGCACCCGAACGATAGTTTCTTTAGCTCCCATTTTCTTGGCTAGAACGGCTGCAATCATGTTCACTTCATCGTATTCAGTCAGGGCGATAAAGATATCACAATCTTGGACGCTGGCTTGCTCAAGAATGGCAAAATCGGCCCCGTTACCAAGGATACCAATGATATCAAAGCGATTAACAATATGATTGAGAACAGCTTCGTTTTGCTCAATCAGTAAAACATCATGCTTTTCTGCAACCAAGGAGCGACAGAGGGCAAAACCAACTTTTCCCCCTCCGACAAGGATAATTTTCATATTAAAACCTACTTTTTCATGATGTAACTATCATACCCTTTTTCAAGAAAAAATGCACCTACTAGCTAGTAACAAGAGCTTTTAATGGAATTTTGTTATAAGGTAAAACTATACCCCAACCAATTGAAATAGCTATTGGCGACTTCCTCTGAAATATGGTATGATAAAGGGTATATAAGGAGACAAAATGAATAATAATTTACTGGTATTACAATCAGACTTTGGTCTGGTTGATGGTGCGGTATCGGCTATGATTGGAGTGGCTTTAGAAGAGTCTCCAACCTTAAAAATCCATCACTTGACGCACGATATCACGCCTTATAATATTTTTGAGGGGAGTTACCGTCTCTTTCAGACGGTGGATTACTGGCCTGAGGGAACGACTTTTGTATCGGTTGTCGATCCGGGTGTCGGCTCAAAACGTAAGAGCGTGGTTGCCAAGACTGCAAAAAATCAATACATTGTCACGCCAGATAATGGGACGCTTTCTTTTATCAAGAAACACGTTGGCATTGTAGCTATTCGTGAAATTTCTGAGGTAGCCAATAGACGTCAAAATACAGAGCATTCTTATACCTTCCACGGTCGTGATGTCTATGCCTATACTGGTGCTAAACTAGCCAGCGGTCACATTACTTTTGAGGAAGTGGGGCCAGAGCTCAGTGTAGACCATATTGTAGAGCTTCCAGTCGTAGAGACAATCATTGAAGATCATCTGGTGAAGGGAGCCATTGATATTCTGGATGTGCGTTTCGGCTCGCTATGGACCTCTATCACGCTGATATGCTGGTCTATCAAAATCAGGTTGTTTATGGCAAATCATTTGCAGATGTGAGAATTGGGCAACCAATCCTTTACATCAACTCTCTCTATCGTTTAGGTCTGGCTATCAACCAAGGTTCCTTTGCCAAAGCTTATAATGTGGGCGTCGGTTCATCTTGGACCATTGAAATAAAGAAAATAGAAGGATAAAATAGGAGAATAAATAGTATGGAAATCAAATTTACAATTAAACAAGTTGTTGCTGTCGGAATTGGCGCTGCCCTCTTTGTCGTCATCGGGATGATCAACATTCCGACCCCTGTTCCAAATACAAGCATCCAGCTTCAGTATGCGGTACAAGCGCTACTTTCTATTATTTTTGGACCGATTATCGGTTTGCTTGTCGGGTTGATTGGTCATGCAATCAAGGACTCTCTTGCTGGTTACGGTCTGTGGTGGACTTGGATTATCGCTAGTGGGCTCTTTGGTCTAGCTGTGGGGCTATTTAGAAAGTACGTTCGCGTGATCAATGGTGTCTTTGACTGGAAAGATATTCTTATTTTTAATCTCATTCAACTACTTGCAAATGCCCTTGTTTGGGGTGTCTTGGCACCACTTGGAGATGTTGTGATTTATCAAGAAGCTGCAGAAAAAGTATTTGCCCAAGGAATTGTTGCGGGAATTGCTAATGGTGTATCTGTAGCTATTGCAGGAACTCTTCTCTTGCTTGCCTATGCAGGAACTCAAACTCGTGCAGGAAGTTTGAAAAAGGATTAATATAAGGGAAAAGGCTGGGAAACCAGTCTTTTTGCTGTTTATAGGCTAGTCGGGTAAGCAATTTAGGCTAGGAATCTTGTTGGCGCTAAGATTTTAAGAGAAGAGACTGCAAGAAGGGGTAGATTTATGATAAAATAGAAGTCTAAGAAGCGAATGAAGAGAGTAAGATGAAAGAAGCTATAATTGAGTGGAAGGATTTCTCTTTCCGGTATGAAACACAACAAGAACCGACCTTGCAAGGGGTGGATTTGACTATTTATAAGGGAGAGAAAGTCTTAATTGTTGGGCCATCTGGGTCAGGTAAATCTACCTTGGGTCAGTGTTTGAATGGAATTATTCCCAATATTTACAAGGGTCAGATGTCTGGAGAATTTTTGATCAAGGGGCAAGCGGCCTTTGATATGAGCATCTACGATAAATCTCATCTGGTCAGCACGGTTTTGCAGGATACTGATGGGCAGTTTATCGGTCTGTCTGTGGCAGAAGATTTGGCTTTTGCTCTGGAAAATGATATGACAGCTCTAGATGATATGAAAAGTCGTGTTCATAAATGGGCTGAAAAGCTGGTCCTTCTTTCTTTACTGTCTCAGCGTCCTCAGGATTTGTCTGGTGGACAAAAGCAGCGAGTTAGTCTAGCTGGTGTCTTGATTGATGAGGGTCCGATTCTTTTGTTTGATGAGCCACTCGCCAATCTAGATCCCAAGTCAGGTCAGGATATTATCGAATTGATTGATCAGATTCATAAGGAGGAGGGGACGACGACTCTTATTATCGAGCACCGTTTAGAGGATGTTCTGCATCGTCCTGTGGATCGGATTGTCTTGATAAACGATGGTCGTATCCTCTTTAATGGGAGCCCTGACCAGCTACTTTCGACTGATTTATTGACACAAAATGGAATCCGAGAACCCCTTTATCTAACCACTCTCCGTCAATTGGGTGTGGATTTAGCTAAAGAAGAACAATTAGCAAATTTGGACAACTTGTCTATCTCAAAAGGTCAGGTTCAGCTACAGAATGAACTGGCAAAAGAAACCCAAGAATTGCAGTCACTCTTTAGACTAGAGGAAGTATCTTTTTCTTATGATGATAGACCGATTTTAAAATCCCTACATTTAGATATTAAAAAGGGTGAAAAGATTGCCATTGTCGGGAAAAATGGAGCAGGGAAGTCAACTCTAGCCAAGGCCATAAGTAGCTTTATCCAGACGGAAGGTCGCTATCTTTGGGAAGGGCAGGATATAAAAGGAGATTCTGTTGCAGAACGGGCGGAACGAGTAGGCTATGTGCTGCAAAATCCTAATCAAATGATTTCAACAAATATGATTTTTGATGAGGTGGCTCTGGGACTTCGTTTGCGAGGTGTGGACGAGCAGGAAATTGAAACGAGAGTCTATGAAACTTTGAAAATCTGTGGTCTCTATGAATTCCGTAATTGGCCTATTTCTGCCCTGTCATTTGGTCAGAAAAAACGTGTCACCATTGCTTCAATTTTGGTCTTGGGGGCTGAAATTATCCTCTTAGATGAACCAACTGCAGGCCAAGACCAGAAGAACTATACTGAGATTATGGAATTTCTCGAAGAGTTGCATCAAAAAGGGCATACCATTGTCATGATTACCCATGATATGCAATTGATGCTGGATTATTCAGACCGAGCTCTTGTCATGGTGGATGGGGAACTGATTGCCGATACCGATCCAGCTAGTCTGTTGAGCAATCCTGAGCTGTTAGTAAAAGCCAATCTAAAAGAAACTTCTATCTTCAACTTGGCTAAGAAACTCGACGTGGATCCACTTGCTTTAACGGCATTTTACAAAGAAAGGAGAGAAGAATGCAAGCTAAATTAATCGGTTACCAGCATAGAGATACTGTGATTCATCGCTTGTCAGGTGCTGGGAAACTCCTCTTTTTCATTCTCATGTCATTGGCTGCCATGATTAGCTATGATACTAGACTGCTTGTTCTGATTGCCATCTTTTCGGTCTTTCTCCTCTATTTGTCAGAAATCCGCTTTAAAGATGTTTCCTTTGTGGCCGTTTTTGCGACGGTATTTGCCGTTTTAAACGTCTTGATGGTCTATCTCTTTTCTCCCGAGTATGGGGTTGGACTTTACGGAGAGAGAAGTGTGATTTGGCAGGGAATCGGTGCCTACACTCTGACCAGCCAAGAGCTCTTTTATCTGCTAAATTTGGCCATTAAGTACCTTTGCACTATTCCTCTGGCTATTATCTTTTTGATGACAACCCACCCTAGTCAGTTTGCTTCCAGTTTAAATCAAATTGGTGTGCCTTACAAGATTGCCTATTCAGTCAGTCTGACCTTGCGCTATATTCCAGATTTGCAGGAAGAATTCTTTACTATCAAGATGTCTCAGGAGGCGCGTGGGCTGGAATTATCCAAGAAAGCTTCTCTCATGCAACGAATCAAAGGTAATCTGCGCATTATTACTCCCTTGATTTTTAGCTCGCTAGAACGGATTGATACCATCGCGACCGCCATGGAGCTTCGACGCTTTGGGAAAGAGAAAAAACGCACTTGGTATAGTTATCAGGCTTTGAAAAAAGGAGACTATCTTACCTTGTTCTTGGCAATCTTGTTTTTAGTAGCTAGTTTACTACTTATCTTGCAGAATCACGGACGATTTTACAACCCTTGGAAATAGCTTGAAAAAATTGAAAAAATCAAGTCGTTTCTATTGACAATGATTCTGAAAGTGTTATACTAAGAAAGTAGTTTCGCTGATTTACTTCAAACCTGTTGTGAGGTAAGTTAACGATGCCTTAACCACGCTGTTTGCTGAGCTTGACTCCGGGCAGTGTGGCTATTTTTTTGCAATGGTGAAAGGAAGCAAGTCATGACAAATCACATTGTATTATTTGAACCACAAATTCCACAAAATACAGGCAATATCGCGCGTACTTGCGCTGCAACCAATTCTCCCCTCCACATCATCAAGCCAATGGGCTTTCCTATTGACGACCGCAAGATGAAGCGAGCTGGATTGGATTATTGGGATAAGCTAGAGATTTATTTTTACGAGAGTTTGGAGGATTTCATGTCTCAGATGAAGGGAAAACTCTATCTGATTTCGAAATTCGCGGAAAAAGTCTATTCTGAGGTGGATTTATCGACTGACGACGACCATTATTTTCTCTTTGGACGTGAAGACAAGGGCTTGCCTGAGGACTTTATGAGAGAACATCCTGAGAAAGCTCTCCGTATTCCTATGAATGATGAACATGTCCGCAGTCTTAATGTGTCTAATACCGTCTGCATGATTGTCTATGAGGCTCTTCGCCAGCAGAACTTTGCAGGTCTTGAGCTTGTTCATACCTATGAAGCAGATAAATTGAAATAAAAAATGAAAATGAAAATGAACAAAATGCTTGCGCTTGCAAGCGTTTTTTGTTATGATAAAAGAGTCTTCAGGGCAGGGTGTGATTCCCGACCGGCGGTAAATTTGACTAGCTATTTTAGCTTTCTCGTCGTTGTCTTGTCTCGATATACTTTAAGTATTATCTTCGACTGCGACGCCTAGATAAATCTAAAATATCTTAGCCAAATAAGTCCGCGAGCGCAAGCTGATGTGGTGAGATTCCACAACCGACAGTATAGTCTGGATGGGAGAAGACGAAAGAATAGCTTTGTCTGTTCTGATAGATTTATAGCCAAATTGTAACCGCTTGCTTTGTTTTAATAGAGTGAGAGGGAACTTTTGGGATATAAAAAGTGAGAATAGATAGAGGAATCCTTTCTAACTTCTTCTGATTTTATAGAAAATTGGAGGAACCTGTTATGACAAACACACGTCGACTTTCGACCATTGCGATTTTATCAGCCATCTCATTTGTGCTGATGTACTTTGACTTTCCGCTTTTACCAGCGGCGTCCTTCCTCAAGATCGAATTTAGTATCTTGCCAGTCCTTGTGGGCTTGGTGGTCATGGATTTGCCTGCTGCTCTAGGAGTTCTCTTGCTTCGCTCACTCTTGAAACTGCTTCTTAACAGTCAGGGAGTGAATACTTATATTGGCTTGCCGATGAATATCGTAGCTTTAGGAGTTTTTGTCATCGTATTTGCTTTGATTTGGAAAAAGGAACGGACAACCCTTCGTTTCCTACTAGGCTCTCTAGCTGGGACTATTGGTTTAACCGTGGCTATGTTGGTTCTCAACTATGTTTATGCTGTTCCTTTGTACGCTAAGTTTGCTAACTTTGATATTGGAAAAATTTTGGGACTTTCCAACTACCTAATGACCATGGTATTACCTTTTAACTTGATTGAGGGTGTAATCTTTTCCGTTTCATTCTGGTTGTTGTACGTCCTTTTGAAACCAACCTTAAAACATTATGAGAGATAAACAAACATTTTTAATGAAGGGCAGTTTTGCCCTTTTACTTTTCGTTATTCTTGGCTATATGGTCAAATTTTACCCTGAAACGCTTGTCGGTTTTGACCAACCGATACAGACTGCCGTTCGAGGAGACTTGCCAGATTACTTGACTATTCTTTTCAGAGCCATCACACGCTTGATTGATATCCCAGTGATTATCACTTGGGTTGTCATTACAGCTTTTGTCTTTTATCGTAAGCGGTGGAAGATAGAAAGTTTCTTCATGCTGGGAAATCTGGCTTTGGCAGCTCTTTTAATCGTGACCTTTAAAAAGATCTACCAGCGCCCACGACCAGCTATTTTACACTTGGTTGAGGAGAAGGGATTTTCCTTTCCAAGCGGCCATTCTCTGGCTGTGACGCTGATGGTAGGGACTTTGATTGTTATTCTTAGTCAGCGGATGAAAAATCCGGTCTGGAGAAAAATTGTACAAATCGTGCTAGGCCTCTACCTAGTCAGTGTGCTGGTATCAAGGGTCTATCTGGGAGTTCACTATCCATCAGATGTTCTTGCTAGTCTCTGTGTAGGCTTGGGAGTCTTGTTTATCGAGTTTCCTTTCTATGACAAGCTTCGCTTCCAATGGAGATTTAAAGGCAAGCAGAAGTGATGAAAAAGATAAAAAATTTCTACAAGTACTTGACAAATAGATTGAAATATCATAAAATAAAAACGGTTACAGGGTTATTAATTATTTAAGCTTCATGTCACCATTAAAAATTGAAATAAAAGGATGTTATCACTAATACAAGTGAGCAGGAACCTATTTAATCACATCGGAAGAAGTTTCTTGATGTTTTTTAAGTAGGTTCCTTTTATTTTAAAAGGGAAATTTTATGATCATAAAACGAATACTAAACCACAATGCCGTAATTGCGCGAAGTAAAAAAGATATCGATATTCTTCTTTTTGGAAGGGGAATAGCTTTTGGAAGAAAAATTGGAGATAAAGTAAATCCAATTGATATTGAGAAAAGTTTTTTTCTCAAAAATAGAGATAATATGACCCGTTTTACAGAGATGTTTATTAACGTTCCTTTGGAATTGGTGTACATCACCGAAAAAATAATTAATCTAGGTAAAATAACATTGGGTAATAATTTTGATGAGATTATCTATATAAATCTAACGGATCATATTTCTTCGAGTATAGAACGTTATAAAGAAGGAGTTATTATTTCGAATCCCTTACGTTGGGAAATCTCGAAATATTATAAAGAAGAATTTGAGCTTGGGAAAAGGGCTTTACAAATAATAAAAAAGAGTTAGGTATTGAACTTCCAATTGACGAAGCTGCATTTATAGCGCTTCATTTTGTTAATGCTAATTTAGAAAATAATTTTCAAGAGTCGTATAAAATCACTGAAATAATTATGGGAATTGAGAAAATCATTCAAGATTTCTATTGTACTGAGTTTAACCAAGATTCTATTGATTATTATAGATTCATAACTCATATAAAATTATTTGCCCATCGCTTGGTTGAAAATACAACTTATTGTGACGATGATGATGAAGACTTGTTAGCATTAATGAAAAATAAATATCCTAGAGAATATGAATGTGGTGAACAGGTGGCAATGTTTATACAAACTGAGTACAATTATTTGCTGACTTCTAGTGAATTAGTTTATTTGATGGCTCATATTCGTCGCTTAACAAAAAATTTAGATTAATAGAATAGGAGAATACCATGAGTTATAAAGATACGGTACAAAAAATCCTCGATGTAATTGGAGGCGAAAAAAATGTCAATAGAGTTACCCATTGTGTAACACGTTTAAGATTAGAATTAAAAGATGAAAATTTAGTCAATGATGATGATGTGAAGAAGATACCAGGTGTAATAGGTATTATGAAAAAGAATGGGCAATATCAAATTATACTTGGTAATGATGTAGCCAATTATTATAAAGAATTCATTAAACTTGGCAATTTTGAAACAGATTCAGTTGATCAAGGGCACAAAGGGAATATTTTAGAAAGAATCATTGAGTATATCGCTGGTTCCATGACTCCAATCATTCCAGCAATGTTAGGGGGAGGTATGTTGAAAGTCTTGGTAATCATTTTACCAATGCTTGGTATATTGCAATCAGATTCTCAGACTATTGCTTTTTTAACATTTTTTGGGGATGCTCCATATTATTTCTTACCGCTGTTATTAGCTTATTCTGCATCACAAAAATTAAAAGTAACATCTACATTAGCTATGTCTGTAGCAGGTGTACTTCTCCATCCAAATTTTGTTCAAATGGTGCAATCAGGGAATCCTCTTAGTTTATTTGGTGCACCTGTGACACCAGCAAGTTATGGTTCATCTGTCATTCCAATTCTTATTATGGTTTGGTTGATGAAATATATTGAAAAAATGATTGCTAAATTAACACCAGCTGTTACTAAGAGTTTTTTGCAACCTACGCTAGTATTATTAGTATCAAGCTTTATTGCCTTAGTTGTAGTTGGACCTATTGGAGTAATTGTTGGTGAAGGATTATCAAATCTAGTTGGGCACATGTATGGTGTAGCTGGATGGCTTACATTAGCTATTCTTGGTGCTATTATGCCATTTATTGTTATGACTGGAATGCATTGGGCTTTTGCACCTATTTTTTTGGCGGCATCTATTGCTACTCCAGACGTATTAATTCTTCCAGCAATGTTAGGGTCAAACTTAGCTCAAGGGGCTGCTTCGATGGCTGTTGCATTAAAGAGTAAAAATAATAATACAAAACAAATTGCTTTTGCAGCAGGTTTCTCAGCCTTACTTGCAGGAATTACCGAACCTGCATTATATGGTGTGACTTTAAAATATAAAAAACCGCTTTATGCAGCTATGATTGGTGGTGGATTAGCGGGATTATTTGCAGGTCTTACTAGTGTTAAAGCGTATCTATTTGCTGTCCCATCTTTGATAGCGTTGCCTCAATTTATTTATTCTGATGCACCATCAAATATTGTAAATGCTTTAATTGTGGCGGTCATTTCGGTTGTTATTACCTTTGTATTAGCTTATATATTTGGAATCGATGAAGAAGAGAGTTCTAGTAATTTAGAAGTTGAAGCTGGAGTTTCAAATAAAAAAATGATATTTTCTCCTATATCAGGAGAAATCATTCCGTTAAGCGATGTCCAGGATAAAACCTTTTCAGATAAACTAATTGGAGACGGAGTAGCGATTATCCCAAGTGAAGGTAAGGTTTATGCACCATTTGATGGGAAAATTACAAATATTTTTCCGACTAAGCACGCAATTGGATTGAAGAGTGATGAGGGTGTTGAGTTACTAATTCATATTGGATTAGATACTGTTGAGCTAAAAGGTCAAGGTTTTATTAGTCATGTAGAAGAAGGAGACAGAGTTTTCAAAAATCAGTTGATTTTTGAAATGGACTTAAATTTAATCAAGAGTAAAGGCTACGAAACAGTTACACCAGTAATTGTAACGAATACCAACGATTTTCTAGATGTATTAGTATTACCTAATAATCAGACAATCGAGCATTCTAAGGAATTACTGGTAATATTATAATGGAGGAAAGTTATGGCCATTTTTCCAGATGATTTTCTTTGGGGTGGAGCTGTTGCAGCTAATCAAGTAGAGGGAGCATATAATGAAGATGGTAAGGGATTATCAGTTCAGGATGTGTTACCCAAAGGTGGATTAGGAGAACCAACAGAAAATCCTACAGAAGATAACTTAAAATTGTTAGGTATTGATTTTTATCATAAATATAAGGAAGATATATCCTTGTTTTCTGAAATGGGCTTTAATGTTTTTCGTACTTCTATTGCATGGAGTAGAATTTTTCCAAAAGGAGATGAGGAAGAACCTAACGAAGCTGGTTTGAAATATTATGATGAATTGTTTGATGAGCTACATGCTCACGGGATAGAACCACTTGTAACTCTTTCACACTATGAGACTCCATTATATTTAGCAAGAAAATATCATGGATGGGTTGATAGGAGAATGATTCATTTTTATGAAAAATTTGCTCGAACAGTTTTAGAAAGGTATAAAGATAAAGTTAAATATTGGCTTACATTTAACGAAGTAAACTCTGTTTTGGAATTACCGTTTACTAGTGGAGGGATAGATATACCTAAGGAGAATCTTTCGAAACAAGAATTATATCAAGCTATACATCATGAATTAGTCGCCTCGAGTTTGGTTACAAAAATTGCTCGTGAGATTAATTCAGAGTTTAAGGTGGGGTGTATGGTATTAGCTATGCCAGCTTATCCAATGACTCCAAATCCAAAAGATGTATGGGCAACTCATGAGTATGAGAATCTAAATTATCTATTTTCAGATGTGCATGTTAGAGGTTATTATCCGAATTATGCAAAAAGATATTTTAAGGAAAATGACATTAACATAGAGTTTGCAGCTGAAGATGCAGAGTTATTAAAAAATTATACTGTAGATTTTTTATCGTTTAGCTATTACATGAGTGTGACTCAATCTGCTCTTCCAACACAGTATAATCCAGGAGAAGGAAATATTATTGGTGGTTTAGTAAATCCTTATTTAGAGTCTTCTGAGTGGGGATGGCAAATTGATCCAATTGGACTACGTATAATTTTAAATAGATATTATGACCGTTATCAAATCCCATTATTTATAGTAGAAAATGGATTAGGTGCTAAAGATCAACTAATAAAAGATGAATTTAATAACTTAACCGTCCAAGATGATTATAGAATTCAGTATATGAAAGAACATTTATTGCAAGTAGCTGAAGCTCTACAGGATGGTGTTGAAATTATGGGCTATACGTCTTGGGGATGTATTGACTGTGTTTCTATGTCCACTGCACAACTTTCTAAAAGGTACGGTCTCATTTATGTTGATCGAAACGATGATGGAAGTGGCACATTCAATCGATATAAGAAAATGTCCTTTACTTGGTATAAAGGAGTGATTGAATCAAATGGAGAATCCTTATTCAAATAGTTTGTTTATTGATTATTAGATATTACCACGGTTAAGGCAACATCTCATTAAATATGAAATAAAGAGGTTTGGAAGACATCAAATTCTAAACCTCTTTATTTTATAGAGGGATTAATTAATTTAATTTTGTTACAGAGAGCCGATTATAAATAGTTAATTTAGGATAGATTGGTTATATGAATTTAGATAAGAATAAGCTAACAAGCAGAAGTGAGATAGGTCTTGCAAGAATGGTAAAAATCTGATAAACTATGTAGTAATTGAATAGAAATCTGCAAGACTAGTAACTCAAGGGAAGTATATCAGGGAGGAGAGCCGTGACTGCAAGCTCTCTATATGAAAGCTGGGTGAATTCACTTGCGCATGGATTTAGAAATGAAGGTCTGACTTGTCAGATGAAAACGGATGGTACCGCGTGTCAACGCTCCGAGTGGAGTTTTTGGCGTGTGGTTTTCTTTTTATCTACGAGAGACTGATGGAGGAATTATGTCAACTATTGAAGAACAATTAAAAGCGCTTCGCGAAGAAACGCTGGCTAGCTTGAAGCAGATTACTGCTGAAAATGAAAAAGAGATGCAAGACTTGCGTGTCTCTGTCCTAGGGAAAAAGGGTTCGCTTACTGAAATTCTCAAAGGGATGAAAGATGTCTCTGCTGAGATGCGTCCAATCATTGGGAAACACGTCAATGAAGCGCGCGATGTCTTGACAGCTGCCTTTGAAGAAACAGCTAAGCTTTTGGAAGAAAAGAAAGTCGCGGCTCAACTGGCTAGCGAGAGCATTGATGTGACACTTCCAGGTCGTCCTGTTGCAACTGGTCACCGTCACGTTTTGACACAAACCAGTGAAGAAATCGAAGATATCTTCATCGGTATGGGTTACCAAGTCGTGGATGGTTTTGAAGTAGAGCAAGACTACTATAACTTTGAACGTATGAACCTTCCAAAAGATCATCCAGCCCGTGATATGCAGGACACATTCTATATCACAGAAGAAATCTTACTCCGTACTCACACGTCTCCAGTTCAAGCGCGTGCTATGGATGCCCATGATTTCTCTAAAGGTCCTTTGAAGATGATCTCACCAGGGCGTGTGTTCCGTCGTGATACGGACGATGCAACCCACAGTCACCAGTTCCACCAAATTGAAGGCTTGGTTGTTGGGAAAAACATCTCTATGGCAGACCTTCAAGGAACTCTTCAGTTGATTGTCCAAAAAATGTTTGGTGAAGAGCGTCAGATCCGTCTGCGTCCATCTTATTTCCCATTCACAGAGCCATCTGTTGAGGTGGATGTTTCTTGCTTCAAGTGTGGTGGAGAAGGCTGTAACGTATGTAAGAAAACAGGTTGGATCGAAATTATGGGTGCCGGTATGGTTCACCCACGCGTCCTTGAAATGAGTGGTATCGATGCGACTGTTTACTCTGGATTTGCCTTTGGTCTGGGACAAGAGCGTGTAGCTATGCTCCGTTATGGAATCAACGATATCCGCGGATTCTACCAAGGAGATGTCCGCTTCTCAGAACAGTTTAAATAATGATTAGAAAAGTAGAAAAGGCAGATGTTGGGGTGTTGTCCAAAATTGCCAAACAAACCTTTCGTGAAACATTTGCGCATGATAATACGGAAGAGCAGTTACAGGAATACTTTGAAGAGGCTTATAGTCTGAGAGTTTTGTCAACTGAGTTGGAAAATCCAGAATCCGAAACCTATTTCATTATGCATGAAGAGGAGATAGCTGGTTTTCTCAAAGTCAACTGGGGAAGTGCTCAGACTGAGAGAGAATTAGAGGATGCTTTTGAAATTCAACGCCTCTATGTGCTACAAAAATTCCAAGGGTTTGGATTCGGTAAGCAACTGTTTGAATTTGCTCTTGAACTTGCTACAAAAAATAGTTTTTTCTGGGCTTGGCTAGGTGTTTGGGAGCATAATACAAAAGCTCAAGCGTTTTATAATCGATATGGTTTTGAAAAATTTAGCCAACATCATTTTATGGTTGGTCAAAAAGTAGATACGGATTGGTTACTGAAAAAGAAATTAAGGTAAGAAGAGGATTCTTCTATTGAAATGATAGGAAAGGAAAAGAACTAGAGTGGCAACTGTCATTCTGGAGAACTAAATTATGCTTGTATCTTATAAATGGTTAAAAGAATTGGTGGACATTGATGTGCCATCACAAGAGTTGGCTGAAAAAATGTCAACTACAGGGATCGAGGTCGAAGGTGTCGAATCACCTGCTGCTGGTCTCTCAAAAATTGTCGTTGGTGAGGTCTTGTCTTGCGAAGATGTGCCAGAAACTCACCTTCATGTTTGTCAGGTTAACGTTGGCGAAGAAGAAGCTCGTCAAATCGTTTGTGGTGCCCCAAATGTGCGTGCTGGCATCAAGGTTATGGTGGCTCTTCCAGGTGCACGTATCGCTGATAACTACAAGATTAAAAAAGGGAAAATTCGTGGCTTGGAATCACTTGGGATGATCTGTTCACTTGGAGAATTGGGGATTTCTGACTCTGTTGTACCCAAGGAATTCGCAGATGGTATCCAAATCTTGCCAGAAGATGCTGTTCCAGGTGAGGAAGTCTTCTCATATCTAGACTTGGATGATGAAGTTATCGAACTTTCAATTACCCCTAACCGTGCGGATGCCCTTTCTATGCGTGGGGTGGCTCACGAAGTAGCAGCCATCTATGACAAGGCAGTCAACTTTAAAGAATTTACCCTAACAGAAACAAATGAAGCTGCAGCAGATGCTCTTTCTGTGGGCATTGATACAGACAAGGCGCCTTACTATGCAGCTCGTATCTTGGATAATGTGACGATTGCACCAAGTCCACAATGGTTGCAAAACCTTCTCATGAACGAAGGAATCCGTCCAATCAATAACGTAGTGGACGTGACCAACTACATCCTTCTCTACTTTGGTCAACCAATGCATGCCTTTGACTTGGATACCTTTGAAGGGGGTGACATCCGTGTACGTGAAGCGCGTGCTGGTGAAAAATTGATGACTTTAGATGGTGAAGAACGTGACTTGGACGTGAATGACTTAGTCATCACTGTCGCAGACAAGCCAGTAGCCCTTGCAGGTGTTATGGGTGGTCAAGCAACAGAAATCTCTGAAAAGTCTACTCGTGTTGTCCTTGAAGCTGCAGTCTTCAATGGTAAATCAATTCGTAAGACTAGCGGTCGCCTCAACCTTCGTTCTGAGTCATCTTCTCGCTTTGAAAAAGGCATTAATGTGGCAACTGTTAACGAAGCTCTTGATGCGGCAGCTAGTATGATTGCCGAACTTGCAGGTGCGACGGTGCGTAAAGGTATCGTTTCAGCGGGTGAGCTTGAAACTTCCGATGTAGAAGTTTCTTCAACTCTTGCCGATGTTAATCGTGTTCTTGGTACAGAACTTTCTTACGTGGATGTCGAAGATGTCTTCCGTCGTCTTGGCTTTGGACTTTCTGGCAATGCAGACAGCTTTACAGTCAGCGTCCCACGTCGTCGCTGGGATATCACTATCGAGGCAGACCTCTTTGAAGAAATCGCTCGTATCTATGGCTATGACCGCTTGCCAACTAGTCTTCCAAAAGATGATGGAACAGCTGGTGAATTGACTGCGACACAAAAACTCCGCCGTCAAGTTCGTACGATTGCTGAAGGAGCAGGTTTGACAGAAATCATCACCTATGCTCTAACAACTCCTGAAAAAGCAGTTGAGTTTACGGCTCAACCAAGTAACCTTACTGAACTCATGTGGCCAATGACAGTGGACCGTTCTGTCCTCCGTCAAAATATGATCTCAGGTATCCTTGATACGGTGGCTTATAACGTAGCTCGTAAGAATAAAAACTTGGCCCTTTATGAGATTGGAAAAGTCTTTGAACAAACTGGCAATCCAAAAGAAGAACTTCCAAATGAAATCAACAGTTTTGCCCTTGCCTTGACAGGCTTGGTTGCTGAAAAAGATTTCCAAACAGCAGCAGTTCCAGTTGATTTTTTCTATGCTAAGGGAATCCTTGAAGCGCTCTTTTCTCGCTTGGGACTAGAAGTTACCTATACAGCAACATCTGAAATTGCTAGCCTTCATCCAGGTCGTACAGCAGTCATTTCACTCGGTGACCAAGTTCTTGGTTTCCTTGGTCAAGTACACCCAGTCACTGCTAAGGCCTACGATATTCCAGAAACGTATGTAGCTGAGCTCAACCTTTCAGCCATCGAAGCAGCGCTTCAACCTGCTACTCCATTTGTGGAAATCACCAAATTCCCAGCAGTCAGCCGTGACGTTGCCCTTCTCCTCAAGGCAGAAGTCACTCACCAAGAAGTTGTAGATGCTATCCAAGCTGCCGGCGTGAAACGTTTGACAGATATCAAACTCTTTGACGTCTTCTCAGGCGAAAAATTGGGACTTGGTATGAAGTCAATGGCTTATAGCTTGACTTTCCAAAATCCAGAAGACAGCTTAACGGACGAAGAAGTCGCACGCTACATGGAAAAAATCCAAGCATCACTTGAAGAAAAAGTCAATGCAGAAGTACGTTAACTCATCAATCCATCCTCCAGGGTGGATTTTTGCTTTTCAAATAACAATTCAGGATCAAAAATAGACAGTTGAGGAACAGAGAAGATAAATTGAAGTTTACCAGTGTATAATGTACTCATAACTCAAAGTACCCTAAGATTTTTTACTAAAATGAGGATGATAAAAATGGACAGAAGTTATTGTAAAGGCTATCAAAAAGGAGTATAATGAGTGCAAGACATTTCGGAGGTGAAAGATGCTAGAAGTAAGAAGTCTAGAGAAAAGTTTTGGACCCAAGCAAGTTTTGTTTGGTATTGACTTTCAAGCGCGACCAGGTCGTATTTTGGGACTAGTCGGGAAAAATGGTGCTGGAAAAACAACGATTTTCCATAGTATTTTGAAGTTTTTAGAATATCAAGGAGAAATCAGTCTGGATGGTCAGGATATTCATCAGGAGACCTATGCTCGGATTGGCTATTTGCCTGAAGAACGCAGTCTCATGCCTAAATTGACAGTCCTTGAACAAGTTCGCTACTTGGCGACTCTAAAAGGTATGGATGCCAAGGAGGTCAAGGAAAAACTCCCTCAATGGATGAAGAGGTTGGAAGTGAAAGGAAAGCTGACAGATAAAATCAAGAGCCTGTCAAAAGGAAATCAGCAGAAGATTCAGCTCATTATTACTCTGATTCATGAGCCAGACTTGATTATCTTGGATGAGCCTTTCAGTGGATTGGACCCAGTCAATACTGAATTGCTCAAACAAGTCATTTTTCAAGAAAAAGAACGTGGGGCGACCATTATCTTTTCTGACCATGTCATGACCAACGTTGAGGAACTTTGTGACGATATTCTCATGATCCGAGATGGCCGTGTGGTCTTGCATGGACCAGTTCAGGATGTCCGCAATCAATACGGGAAAACGCGTCTCTTTGTTTCAAGTGAACGAAGCAAGGAAGAATTGGAAAAACTTCCTCACGTCAAACAGGTAAGCTTGACCAAGCAAGGCAGTTGGAAATTGATCTTGGAGGATGAGAGTGCTGGTAGAGAACTCTTCCCAATCTTGACTCAGGGGCAATATATCGCAACCTTTGACCAACAAGCACCTACAATCGATGAAATCTTTAAATTAGAATCAGGGGTGGAAGTATGAGAAATATGTGGGTTGTAATCAAGGAAACCTATCTTCGACATGTCAAATCGTGGAGTTTCTTCTTTATGGTGATTTCGCCGTTCCTCTTTTTAGGAATCTCTGTAGGAATTGCCTATCTCCAAGGCTCTTCAATGGCTAAAAATGATAAAGTGGCAGTAGTGACAACAGTGCCGTCTGTAGCAGAAGGACTGAAGAATGTAAATGGTGTTAACTTTGACTATAAAGACGAAGCAAGCGCCAAAGAAGCGATTAAAGATGAAAAATTAAAAGGCTATCTGACTATTGATCAAGAAGATAGTGTTCTAAAGGCAGTTTATCATGGCGAAACATCGCTTGAAAATGGAATTAAATTTGCAGTTACAGGGACACTCAATGAACTGCAAAATCAGCTTAATCGTTCAACGGCCTCCTTGTCTCAAGAGCAGGAAAAACGCTTAGCGCAGACAATTCAATTCACAGAAAAGATTGATGAAGCCAAGGAAAATAAAAAGTTTATTCAAACAATGGCAGCAGGCGCCTTAGGATTCTTTCTTTATATGATCCTGATTACCTATGCGGGTGTAACGGCTCAGGAAGTTGCTAGTGAAAAAGGCACCAAAATTATGGAAGTCGTCTTTTCTAGCATAAGGGCTAGTCACTATTTCTATGCGCGGATGATGGCTCTGTTTCTGGTGATTTTAACGCATATCGGGATTTATGTTGTAGGTGGTCTGGCAGCTATTTTGCTATTTAAAGATTTGCCATTCTTGGCTCAGTCTGGTATTTTGGATCACTTGGGAGATGCATTCTCGCTGAATACCTTGTTCTTTATCTTGGTCAGTCTCTTTATGTATGTAGTCTTGGCAGCCTTTCTAGGTTCTATGGTTTCTCGTCCTGAGGACTCAGGAAAAGCCTTGTCGCCTTTGATGATTTTGATTATGGGTGGTTTTTTTGGAGTGACAGCTCTAGGTGCAGCTGGTGACAATCTCATTTTGAAGATTGGTTCTTATATTCCCTTTATTTCGACCTTCTTTATGCCATTTAGAACCATTAATGGCTATGCAGGGGGAGTAGAAGCATGGATTTCACTTGCTATTACAGTGATTTTTGCGGTGCTAGCAACCGGATTTATCGGACGCATGTATGCTAGTCTAGTCCTTCAAACAGATGATTTAGGAATATGGAAAACCTTTAAACGTGCCTTAGCTTATAAATAGAAGAGCCTCGCGAAAGCGAGGTTTTTTAGAGATAAAAAGAGTGGAATTCAAACTAAAAATTTTGTACTTTTCCTTAGACAGTAGATACATCCTTGATACAACTGGGTTAAAGGCGTAATGTAAACTTTTTGAAAAATGTACTGTCAATCGAAAGTGATTATGTCCCCCAAAAATGGAGATATTGAGGGCAATTATTTTCATTTCATTTGACACGAAGCCCCCTTGAAGCTGTTTTGTTAGCTAAACCAAGACTAGTCTTAGCCTTGGCTCGCCAGCCTAACAGATCCAAGCCTCTTATCAAATGAAATCGAGGACTAGCTATCAGCTAGTTGAACCATCTAATTTTTAGGAGAGCTGGATGGCTAACTTCATTATAGAACTTTCAAATCACATTCGAATCACAAAAAGCTGGAAACATTTGTCTAGAGCTATTGACAAAAGTGAAAGAATCAGATAGAATAGTAAAGTATGTTTAGTAACTGATCACTTTATAGCCGGCTAAACGAATACAAAATCTATGAGGAGGTATTCATCGTGAAACGTACTTATCAACCAAGTAAACTTCGTCGTGCGCGCAAACACGGATTCCGTAACCGTATGTCAACTAAAAACGGTCGTCGCGTATTAGCAGCTCGTCGTCGTAAAGGACGCAAAGTTTTGGCTGCATAATCCAAACGAACCATAACAAAAATCAGTAGGAACTCGAGTCTACTGATTTTTATTTTTGTAAAAAAGTTCAAAAAGGCTTTATATTTTTGCTCAAATGGTGTATAATATTTCACATACTGTAAAAAATGGAGAATAATCATGAAGAAATCAAAAGTTATGCTTTTTGGAGCTATGGCTTTGACAGCAGGTCTAGCTTTAGCAGCGTGTGGGTCTTCCCAATCAAGTAATGCTGAGAAAACCTACTCTTATGTATTTACTAGTAATCCTGATACCTTGGACTACATTACGTCAACACGTGGTTCCACTTCTAGTATTACGACCAACTTGATTGATGGCTTGTTAGAAAATGATAAGTATGGTAATCTCATTCCATCTATGGCTGAGTCATGGACGGTGTCAAAAGATGGTTTGACCTACACTTATAAAATCCGTCAGGGGGCGAAATGGTACACTTCAGAGGGCGAAGAGTATGCGGATGTAACGGCTCATGACTTTGTGACAGGTCTCAAGTATGCAGCTGATAAAAAGGCTGAAAACTTGTACTTGGTCCAAGACTCTATCAAGGGCCTCGCAGACTACGTTGAGGGGGAAACATCTGACTTT
This sequence comes from Streptococcus mitis SK1080, assembly GCF_000220085.1. Taxonomy (GTDB): domain Bacteria; phylum Bacillota; class Bacilli; order Lactobacillales; family Streptococcaceae; genus Streptococcus; species Streptococcus mitis_K. Next base: position 26,720 of record NZ_AFQV01000009.1, read on the forward strand.
GAGACTGTTGGTGTTAAGGCAGTGGATGACTATACTCTTCAATATACTTTGAATAAGCCGGAATCTTACTGGAATTCTAAGACTACTGGGGGCATTTTGAGTCCTGTAAATGAAGCTTTTTTGAAATCTAAGGGAGATGACTTTGGAAGTGTAACACCATCCAGTATCTTGTCAAATGGTCCTTACTTGTTTAAATCTTTCTCATCAAAATCTTTGATTGAATTTGATAAAAACCCTAATTACTGGGATAAGGACAATGTGAAAATTGAGAAAGTGAAGCTCTCTTTCTTTGACGGTTCTGATCAAGATAGTTTAGCGAGAGGATTTTTGGAAGGGAACTACTCGGACGGTCGTATCTTCCCGACAAGTTCAGTGTTTAATCAGTTGAAAAAAGGGAATGAGGACAAAATCACCTACACACCACAAAACTCAATTACCTTTTATTATCTTTTTAACGTTAATCGTCAAAGCTACAAGCAGACCATGAAACAGTCTGATAAGGAAAAGACAGATTCACTTGCGGCCATGCAAAATAAGGATTTCCGTCAGGCTGTCAACTTTGCCTTTGACCGTCATGCTTATGCAGCGCAGACAAATGGTGAAGATGGAGCAGACCGTATCTTGCGTAACACGCTTATCCCAAGTGATTTTGTCCAAATCGGTGGTAAAAATTTTGGAGATATTGTCAATGAAAAGATTATTAACTATGGTACAGAGTGGTCGAATATCAATTTGAATGATGCGCAACCTGCCTTTTTAAATGCTGAAAAAGCCAAGGCAGCATTTGCTAAAGCTAAAGAAACCTTGCAAGCAGAAGGCGTGACCTTCCCAATTCATTTGGATATGCCAGTTGACCAGACGGCCAAGTTAGATGTGCAACAAGCAAGTTCCTTTAAGCAGACAGTGGAAGAAACCCTTGGGGCGGACAACATTGTGATTGACGTGATTCAACTTTCTCCAGACGAGAAGGATCAAGCTACATTCTTTGCAGATACAGCTGAACAAAAGGACTATGACATTGATATTTCAGGTTGGAGTGGAGATTACTCAGATCCGAAAACTTATCTTGATCTCTTGGATCCAGAGTCAGGTTCACAGCTTAATAATATTGGGTTAACTGCTGGAAAAGATAATGAAGTAAAAGAAAAAATTGGACTTTCTGCTTACAAAAAGTTACTAGATGAAGCAGATAGCGAAGTTGAAAATACTCAGGCTCGTTATGAAAAATTTGCTGAAGTCCAAGCTTGGTTGACTGACAGCGCCCTCTTCCTACCAGTTCAAAGTGGCGGAGCCAACCCAATCTTCCGTAAGACTGTACCGTTCACAGGAGCCTTCTCTTTCGTTGGTCATAAGGGAGATGCTGACAACTACAAATATGTTGAACTGCAAAAAGAGCCGGTAACTGCGAAACAGTACCAGGAACTCTATGATAAATGGCTAAAAGAAAAAGCTGAGTCAAATAAAAAAGCTCAGGAAGATTGAACTGCACCCCAAAAGTTAGACAGAAAAAATCTAACTTTTGGGGTATTTTTATTATGAAATTAACATATGATGATAAAGTTCAGATCTATGAACTTAGAAAACAAGGATATAGCTTAGAGAAGCTTTCAAATACATTTGGGATAAACAACTCTAATATTAGGTACATGATTAAATTGATTGATCGTTACGGAATAGAGTTCGTCAAAAAAGGAAAAAATCGTTACTATTCTCCTGATTTAAAACAAGAAATGATTGATAAAGTCATACATGAAGGCTGGACTAAAGATAGAGTTTCTCTTGAATACGGTCTCCCAAGTCGTACGATACTTCTTAATTGGCTAGCACAATACAAGAAAAACGGGTATACTATTGTTGAGAAAACAAGAGGGAGAGTACCTAAAATGGGACGTAAGCCAAAAAAGAGACCTGAAGAGAGGACAGAATTAGAACGTCTTCAAGCAGAAAATGAGTACCTGAGAGCGGAGAATGCCATCCTAAAAAAGTTAAGAGAACTCCGATTGAAGGAGGAAAAAGAGAAAGAAGAAAGACAGAAATTGTTCAAGAATTAATGACTGAGTTTTCGTTAGATATTCTTCTAAGAGTCATTAAACTAGCTCGTTCGACCTACTACTATCACTTGAAACAGCTAGATAAACCAGATAAGGACCAAGAGCTTAAAGCTGAAATTCAATCCATTTTTATCGAACACAAGGGAAATTATGGTTATCGTCGGGTTCATTTAGAATTAAGAAATCGTGGTTATCTGGTAAATCATAAAAGAGTTCAACGCTTGATGGAAGTACTCAATTTACAAGCTAAAATGCGACAGAAACGAAAATATTCTTCTCATAAAGGAGACGTTGGCAAGAAGGCAGAGAATCTCATTCAACGCCAATTTGAAGGCTCTAAAACAATGGAAAAGTGCTACACAGATGTGACAGAATTTGCCATTCCAGCAAGTACTCAAAAACTTTACTTATCACCAGTTTTAGATGGTTTCAACAGCGAAATTATCGCCTATAATCTTTCAACTTCACCCAACTTAGAACAAGTAAAAACAATGTTGGAACAGGCATTCACAGAGAAGCACTACGAGAATACGATTCTTCATAGTGACCAAGGTTGGCAATACCAACACGACTCTTATCATCGGTTCCTAGAGAGTAAGGGAATTCAAGCATCTATGTCACGCAAGGGAAACAGCCCAGACAACGGTATGATGGAATCCTTCTTTGGCATTCTGAAATCGGAGATGTTTTACGGTTATGAGAAGTCGTTTCAGTCGCTTAAGCAATTGGAACAAGCTATTGTCGACAATATTGATTATTACAACAACAAGAGAATTAAGGTAAAACTAAAAGGACTTAGCCCTGTGCAATACAGAACTAAATCCTTCGGATAAATTAATTGTCTAACTTTTTGGGGTCAGTACAGATTTAGCTAACCACATTCAATAATATTCCTAGTCATGCTTTTTAGTTAAGCCTAGTGACAGGATTCAGAAAAAGGCCTTACCAGACGCTTATTGGTTCTGGTAGGGCCTTTTCTTTATTCTTTTGAGTGATAGGAGTAGCTAGCGAAAACGACGTCTTGGTGCCAACGAAGGGCATATTTGAGTTTGAGACTCATCTGATTGTGTAGGATATTTTGCAAAGGTTTATTAAGGAGGAACTGGGGATGAGGACTACTTGCTCAGGTCCATTGGCAATAGAAGATAGAGCGTCGCTTGATGACATGGCTAAGGTTTGCATTTTTCCCAGCAGACCTCCCTCGCCTTCTGTTAAGGATTTAAGAGGACGGCCTATAAAGGTCTGTTTTAATTTTGTAAACATGGTATTTTCCTTTACTGAAAATTTCAATAAGTGCTATTATACTGCTTTGAAAAAATAGCGTCAAGAGACGACGATGGATTTTAGAATATTTTTTACAGATGAGGAGAGAGGTCAGTTTTTTTGCTATAATAGTAGATAGAAAACGAGGTTAGAAGAGATGATTTTTGATACACATACACACTTGAATGTAGAAGAATTTGCGGGTCGTGAGGCAGAAGAAATTGCCTTGGCTGCTGAGATGGGTGTGACACAGATGAATATTGTTGGTTTTGATGAACCGACGATTGAGCGTGCTTTGGAGTTGGTAGATGAGTATGACCAGCTCTATGCGACTATCGGTTGGCATCCGACAGAAGCTGGAACTTACACAGAGGAGATTGAAGCCTACTTGCTTGACAAGCTCAAGCATCCAAAGGTGGTTGCCTTGGGTGAGATTGGTTTGGACTACCATTGGATGACAGCGCCCAAAGAGGTGCAGGAGCAGGTTTTTCGCCGTCAGATTCAGTTATCTAAGGACTTGGATTTGCCTTTTGTTGTCCACACCCGTGATGCGCTGGAAGATACCTATGAGATTATCAAGAGCGAGGGAGTTGGCCCTCGAGGTGGCATTATGCATTCTTTCTCAGGGTCTCTTGAATGGGCAGAGAAGTTTGTCGAACTTGGCATGACCATTTCCTTCTCAGGAGTGGTGACTTTTAAGAAAGCAACTGACATCCAAGAAGCGGCTAAAGAGTTACCTTTGGACAAAATTTTGGTGGAAACAGATGCGCCTTATCTGGCTCCAGTTCCTAAACGGGGTCGTGAAAATAAAACAGCCTACACACGCTATGTGGTGGACTTTATAGCGAGTTTGCGTGACATGACTACAGAAGAGCTAGCAGCAACAACGACTGCAAATGCAGAGCGAATTTTTGGATTGGATAGCAAGTAATGAAAGAGAAAATTTCCCAAGTTATCGTGGTCGAAGGTCGCGATGATACGGCCAATCTCAAACGTTACTTCGATGTAGAGACCTATGAGACACGAGGTTCTGCCATCAATGACCAGGATCTAGAGCGGATTCAGCGCTTGCACCAACGTCATGGAGTCATTGTCTTTACAGACCCAGATTTTAATGGGGAGCGGATTCGTCGCATGATTATGACGGCCATTCCAACAGTTCAGCATGCCTTCCTCAAACGAGATGAAGCTGTTCCCAAGTCTAAGACCAAGGGGCGTTCTCTGGGAATTGAGCATGCCACCTATGAAGATCTGAAAATGGCTCTAGCTCAGGTGACAGAACAATTTGAAAACGAGAATGAGTTTGACATTAGTCGTAGCGACTTGATTCGCCTTGGTTTTCTAGCGGGAGCAGATAGCCGTAAGCGACGAGAATATCTAGGAGATGCTCTCCGAATCGGCTATTCTAACGGTAAGCAACTCCTCAAGCGCTTAGAGTTGTTTGGGGTTACTTTGGCAGAAGTGGAAGAAGCTATGAAATCTTATGAGTAGGAAAGATGTAGCCGTTACAATTTTTTAAGTTTCACAGTATTTTTCGAAACAGGTAGAAGAGGAGGCATCTGATGTTAATTGGTCAAAAAATTAAAGAGATTCGGATAGAAAAAGGAATTAGTCGTCCAGATTTTTGTGGAGATGAGCAAGAACTGACAGTTCGTCAACTGTCGCGAATTGAAAGTGGAGCTTCGCAACCGAGTTTGCCCAAGTTAGACTATATTGCTCGCCGGCTAGGAGTTCCAGTTTATAGTCTTATGCCGGATTTTTCAGCTCTTCCTCCTGCTTATTTAGAATTGAAATACCAGATTTTACGTGAACCAATCTATGGTAAAGAAGAGGAGTATGATAAGAAGGAAGCGTGTTTGGAAGAGATAGAGGATTTATTTTATGAGCAACTTCCTAATGAGGAAAAAATATGGTTTGAAGCTACTAGAGCAACGATAGATGTTATTCGAAGCGGACGACCAGAATATGGGGAAACCGTACTGGACGATTATTTTAAAACAATTTATGATAAGGAATTGTTTTTGATAAATGAATTAGAAGTTATCAATTTATATTTTGCTATAGTGCTTACAAAGATAAAACAAGGTCAAAATCAGATTGAAGAAATTAACAGAATTCATTCGTTTTTAGTTCGTTTGACAAATCATGTAGAATTAATTGCACCAGAATATCTGTTTGCTTTAAGTAACACTTTGTTTTCGGGTCTAGCCTGTTTGGATAATTTGTCGTCTTATGATTCACTCGGAGCTTATATCTTTAGCCTTAATCATATAATGGAAAAAACACAAGATTTTCAGAAGAAACCAATTATATTAATGTTGGAGTGGAAATTATCTCTAATAATAAACAATGATTATGTTTCTGCCGAACAGTTCTATCAGAAATCGAAGCTATTTGCTGATATAATAGAAAATTCTTATTTAGTTACTATGTTGGAGAAACAATGGCAAGAAGATTTAAAAAAATATTTATAAACATAGTGAATCAGTGACAAAAATGTCCTTGTTCTAGTATTGAAATAGTTCTAAAGTTCGTCTTTAGGACTGTTTTTTTATATATAAGCTAAAAATGACACGAAATAGTTCTATTTTAAGGACATTGATATCCTTGGAGTTTATTTAAGAATAATTTATAATCAATTAAAACGTGAAAGGAGATTACAATATGAACTTTTTTAGTTTATTTTATTTAGTTACTTGGTGGTTTAAATAAAATTTAGTTATGTCTACTTAGTTTCAAAATAGATTCTTTAGGGCAAAGTGTCAGTTTATTAGGATAGTTATGATAAAAATGTATATTTCGAGGAGAAAATAAAATGAAAAATAAGATTTTAACAAAAACAGCAATTGTTTTAAGTTGCTTTTTAACATTAAGTACTGTTGCTCTCCCATCTGCAACTGCTTTTGCTTCTACATATTCAGTTTCGGATAAAGCAACTCAAGTTTCAAAACGTTCTACGGCAACTAATAGTGAAGGAAAACATATCTACATAGATAACGGACGTATATTAGAATTTGATAAAGATACTGTTTCGCAAGAGGATATCCAAGCTGCTAAAATGGACAGAGGAAAGTGGTCTTTTTCAGTTACAGCTATTCGAAAAGGTTATAGTAAACTCCCTTCGAATGTTAAAAGATGGATAAATCAATATATAGGATTGAATGCCATATTGAGTACACTAGAACACTTTACTGGTTGGATTGAAGATGGAATCTACCAGGCTTGTAAGCGTGCAGGTATGCCAGATTGGATGGCTTGGACAGTAGCTAAAGCTTTGACCTTGATAGCACTATAGTTTATGAAAAAATTAAAAAAATACCTTCCATTCTTTTTCTGTCTACTATACCTAATACACGGAATACTTGATTTATCAACTTTAAATATTTTAGGTGCAATCTTTAAAATTATAATTAGTACTTTGGGTATAATAGTTACATATCCGTTTTATAAAGAAGGAAACGAATAATTTAAAGAAATAATTCTGTACTCAGTCTTATTTAGTTGTTCTCATAGTAGTAGGAATAATCCGTGTTTACCATTTGCGAGTAATAAACAATAATCCTAAAAAAAGTCTCTGACAACTAGTGATTGATTTTTCTCGGATTAGTTTCACACAATTGTTTATACGAATGATTGGAGATTATGTTAAATTTACTTTGTGGTATTTTGCAATCAGAGTACATCAAATAGGCACCTTTTTATGTGTCCTTCGTTTTACAATAGGGTAAGAATATTTATAAACATAGCGAAGTAATGACAAAAATGTCCTTGTTCTCGCATCAAAACAGTTCTAAAGTTCGTTTTTAGAGCTGTTTTTTTAGATATGAGCCAAAAATAATATGAAATAGTTAGATTTTAAGGACATTGACGTCCTTGATAGTTCTTGAAAAAACGGATATAATATATTTGAAGATGTTGCTAGCAGAAAGAACTTAATAAGCTTCTTAACATGGCAGTGACTGTGGTCATCTTCTCACTAAGTGACCAAGTAACTTTTTGGAGGAAATGATGAAACGCTTATTTATTTTGATTTCAATGGTATTGGTATCGCTTTATATGGTGATAAATTCTGTTGACCATCGAGAAGAGATTTTATTTGGTAACTATCCCTCTGTTGACGTGATGGGTACTGGGCTAGACCAGCCAGTAGCTGGTCGCGAAGAGGTGACAGAGGCTTTGAGTAACTTGGCAGTAGAGCACAATAGTCTCATCGCCCGTCGGATCGTTGAGCCAAATGAAGCTGGAGAAACACGCTTTACCTATGCTACTTATGGTGAGGGAGAACTTCCAGAAGGTTTGACCATTTCCTCCGAGGAGAGTGCAGAAACGAGTGATTTATTAGGTTCTTACTTGATTGTGTCAGGGAGTCTGGATGGAGTGAGCTTACAGACCGCCCTGCAAGAACTGGGTTATAATGGTGTTGTCTCGAATAGAACAGAGTCATTTTCGATGGTCGTCCTCTTGGCTGCTACCCCAATGGGGCTACTGAGTCTAGCTATTTTTCTGCTGACTTTTATGAGTCTGACCCTGATTTATCGGATCAAGTCCCTTCGTCAGGCAGGGATTCGCTTAATCGCTGGTGAGAGCTTGTTTGGGGTGGCTCTAAGACCAGTGTTAGAAGATGTGAGACAGCTTATCTGCTCAGTGCTGGTATCCAGTCTTTTGGGATTGGGGATTCTCTGGTATCAAGGTGCCTTGTTTATGGCAACGGTGCAACTGGTCATCATTGCTCTTCTATTTTATGGATTGATCCTGGCCGGGATTTCTACCTTACTAAGTGTCGTGTATCTACTTGGTTTACAGGAAAATAGTCTGGTGGATCTATTGAAAGGGAAACTCCCTCTCAAACGTATGCTGACATTGATGATGATGGGGCAACTCTTAGCTGTATTGGTTGTCGGATCGAGTGCGACAGCTCTCCTACCCCACTACCGTGAAATGCAGGAGATGGAGAAGGCAAGCGATAAATGGAGCCAGTCCTCAGACCGTTACCGTCTATCCTTTGGTTGGTCTAGTGCATTTGCCGATGAAGAAGGAATGCGTAAGGATAATCGTGAGTGGCAGACATTTACTGAAGAACGGTTAGCCAATACAGACTCTTTTTATATCATGAGCAATGTTGACAATTTCTCAGATGGAGCAGAAGTGGACCTAGATGGCAATCGTCTCAGTGACTACACACCGTCAGGGAATGTTATCTATGTTTCACCGCGCTATCTGATAGAAGAAAAGATTACCGTTTCTTCAGAGTTTATGGACAAGATGCAAAACTTGTCTGAGGGAGAGTTTGGACTGATCTTGCCTGAGAGCTTGCGAGAACAGTCTGCCTACTACCAAGGATTGTTTACAGATTACCTGCAAAACTTTTCATCTGAAAGTGTAGAAGTGACGAGTCAGAAACACTACCTCCCACAGGTAAGGCTAGCTTTTACAGAAACAGGACAGGAACGCTTCCTCTATAACGATGGGTACAAGACGACACGCCAGTACCTAAAAGATCCGATTATTGTAGTTTTAACGCCGCAAGCGACTGGAACAAGACCTGTTGCAGGGATGTTATGGGGAACTACGGCTAATAGTGCCTTGAAACTAGATCGATATGGAGATAGTATCACAGCTCTAAAAGAGCAAGGTCTGTATCACAAGGTCTCTTATTTGGTAAAAAGCCAGCTGTTTTTTGCCAAGGTACTAAATGACAAACGGATGGAGTTCTACTCTCTCCTTATTGGGACTATTTTGACCCTGTCTACGGCTATCTTGTTATTTGATTCCATGAATCTTCTCTATTTTGAGCAGTTTAGACGGGAGATCATGATTAAACGTCTTTCTGGTATGACAATCTATGAGCTTCATGGCAAGTACTTACTGGCGCAAGGAGGAGTTCTCTTACTTGGGCTAATCCTATCTAGTGTTTTGACAGGAGATAGCTTGATTAGCGCTCTAGTTGTAGCTTTATTTACGCTTAACGCCCTCTTGATTTTAGTAAGGCAGGATAAAAAGGAAGAAGCTGGTAGCATGGCAGTATTGAAAGGAAAATAAGATGATTGATATTCAAGGATTGGAAAAGAAGTTTAATGAGCGCGCGATTTTCTCTGGTTTAAATCTCAAGTTGGAGAAGGGCAAGGTTTATGCCTTAATCGGAAAGAGTGGGAGTGGAAAGACGACTCTGCTGAATATCTTAGGAAAGCTAGAAAAGATAGATGGAGGAAGGGTTCTCTATCAGGGGAAAGATTTAAAAACCATTCCCACTCGTGAGTATTTTCGAGACCAGATGGGCTATCTCTTTCAAAATTTTGGCCTCTTAGAAAACCAATCAATCAAAGAGAATTTGGATTTGGGCTTTGTTGGTCAGAAAATCTCAAAAGTAGAACGTTTGGAAAGGCAAGTGGAGGCTTTAGAAAAGGTTAATCTAGGGTATTTGGATTTAGAACAAAAAATTTATACTTTATCTGGGGGAGAGACCCAACGAGTTGCCCTTGCTAAGACTATTTTGAAAAATCCACCCTTGATTTTGGCAGATGAACCAACAGCAGCTCTTGATCCTGAAAATTCAGAGGAGGTTATGAATCTCTTGGTGGGATTGAAAGATGAAAATCGAATGATCATCATTGCGACCCATAATCCCCTAGTCTGGAATAAGGCTGATGAAATCATTGATATGAGGGAGCTTGCTCATGTGTGAAAAAATCCGTATTCGCAGGGTATCTGATTATCCTAGTGCCAGAGGTGGTTTAGAAGATATTCTCATCATGGAAAATATGACCAATCATCTCCTTTTGGTTCAAATCCGAGTGAATGGGTATTTGCTTGATTTTGCTAGCATTGAAGGGCAAAGGCAAAAGCATTATCGTTTGAAAAATTTACCTCAAACGGTTGAACTGACAGTGGATGATGTGGAGGAGGATGTAGATTTGACCCTACCTGAAAATCGAAGTTATCAAGAAGCTGATTTTTTCGAACGGATGTTTCGAGAGAAACGATAAATCCACCTTTAAAGATTTTCAAGACTATCTTTCTTCATGAGGAAAGATAGTTTTTTGATATGATTTTCACCCCCAAAATACAAGGGGAATGTGTTACAATAGTAGTAACAGATAATAGAAAAGAGAACAGATGAGAATTGCAGATTATAGCGTGACCAAGGCAGTGCTGGAGCGTCACGGTTTTACCTTTAAAAAATCCTTCGGACAAAATTTCCTGACGGATACCAATATCCTTCAAAAAATCGTGGATACGGCTGAGATTGATGACCAGGTTAATGTTATCGAAATCGGGCCAGGGATTGGTGCCTTGACGGAGTTTTTGGCTGAGAGTGCAGCAGAGGTCATGGCCTTTGAGATTGACCACCGTTTGGTACCGATTTTGGCAGATACCCTGTGTGATTTTGATAATGTGACCGTGGTCAACGAGGATATTCTCAAGGTCGATTTGGCCCAACATATCCAGAATTTTAAAAATCCTGATTTGCCAATCAAGGTAGTGGCTAACTTACCCTACTACATCACGACGCCTATTCTCATGCACTTGATTGAAAGTGGCATTCCTTTTAGTGAGTTTGTGGTTATGATGCAGAAAGAAGTGGCGGATCGTATCTCAGCTCAACCTAACACCAAGGCTTACGGTAGCTTGTCAATTGCGGTTCAGTATTATATGACAGCCAAGGTTGCCTTTATCGTACCTCGTACGGTCTTTGTGCCAGCGCCAAACGTGGACTCTGCTATTTTGAAAATGGTGCGTCGTCCAGAGCCAGCTGTAGCAGTAGAAGATGAGAACTTCTTCTTTAAGGTGTCCAAAGCTAGTTTCACTCATCGTCGTAAGACCTTGTGGAATAACTTGACAGACTACTTTGGCAAGACTGAGAAAGTCAAGGACAAGCTGACCAAGGCTTTGGACCAATCAGGCTTGTCACCAAGTGTGCGTGGGGAAGCTCTCAGCTTGGAAGAGTTTGCCAGCCTAGCAGATGCACTTAAAGGGCAAGGACTCTAAGATGCAGGGACAAATCATTAAAGCCTTGGCTGGGTTCTACTATGTGGAAAGTGATGGTCAGGTTTATCAAACACGGGCGCGTGGGAATTTTCGTAAAAAAGGTCATACTCCTTACGTTGGGGACTGGGTAGATTTTTCTGCCGAGGAAAATTCAGAAGGCTATATCCTCAAAATTTACGAACGGAAAAACAGTTTGGTTCGTCCGCCTATTGTTAATATTGACCAAGCCGTGGTGATCATGTCCGTCAAGGAACCGGACTTCAACAGCAATTTGCTGGATCGCTTCTTGGTTCTTTTAGAACACAAGGGCATCCATCCTATCATTTATATTTCTAAAATGGATTTGTTGGAAGACGGGGGAGAACTGGATTTTTACCAGCAGACCTATGGTGACATCGGCTATGACTTTGTGACCAGTAAAGAGGAACTCCTGCCTTTGTTAACAGGCAAGGTTACAGTTTTCATGGGGCAGACAGGTGTTGGGAAATCAACTCTTCTCAATAAAATCGCACCAGATCTCAATCTTGAAACAGGAGAAATTTCAGACAGTCTGGGTCGCGGGCGTCATACCACTCGAGCTGTTAGTTTTTACAACCTCAATGGGGGTAAAATCGCAGATACACCAGGCTTTTCATCGCTGGATTATGAAGTTACAACGTCTGAAGACCTTAATCAGGCCTTTCCAGAGATTGCTAGTGTTAGCCGAGATTGTAAGTTCCGTACTTGTACCCATACCCATGAGCCTTCTTGTGCGGTTAAGCCAGCAGTTGAAGAAGGTACCATTGCGCCCTTCCGTTTTGACAACTACCTGCAATTTCTGAGCGAAATTGAAAATCGTAGAGAAACCTACAAAAAAGTCAGCAAAAAAATTCCAAAATAAGGAGAAACCTATGTCTCAATACAAGATTGCTCCGTCAATTCTGGCAGCAGATTATGCCAACTTTGAACGCGAAATCAAACGTCTAGAAGCAACTGGTGCAGAATATGCCCATATCGATATCATGGATGGGCACTTTGTGCCACAAATCAGTTTTGGTGCGGGTGTGGTCGAGAGTCTTCGTCCTCATAGTAAGATGGTTTTCGATTGCCACTTGATGGTGTCAAACCCAGAGCATCATTTAGAAGACTTTGCGCGTGCAGGTGCGGATATCATCAGTATCCATGTGGAAGCAACGCCTCATATTCATGGTGCCCTCCAAAAAATTCGTTCACTCGGAGTTAAGCCTTCGGTTGTCATTAACCCTGGTACGCCAGTTGAAGCGATTAAGCATGTGCTTCATCTAGTTGACCAAGTCCTAGTCATGACAGTTAACCCAGGCTTTGGTGGGCAAGCCTTTCTGCCAGAAACAATGGATAAGGTTCGTGAGTTGGTTGCTCTTCGTGATGAAAAAGGCTTGAACTTTGAAATCGAAGTGGATGGCGGGATTGATAACCAAACTATTGCTCAGGCTAAAGAAGCTGGTGCGACCGTTTTTGTAGCAGGTTCCTATGTCTTTAAGGGAGATGTCAATGAGCGAGTACAAACTCTCAGAAAACAACTGGACTAGGGTTGCTGTTTTTGCAGGCGGAGACCGCGGTCACTATCGGACGGACTTTGATTGCTTTGTCGGTGTAGATCGAGGCTCGCTCTGGATTTTAGAGGAAAAACTTCCTCTAGATCTAGCAGTCGGAGATTTTGATTCTGTGACCGAAGAAGAGCGACAGGTGATTCAAAAATGTGCCCAGCATTTTGTTCAAGCCCGACCAGAAAAGGATGATACAGATCTGGAATTGGCTCTCTTGACTATTTTTGAGAACAATCCTCAGGCTGAGGTCACTATTTTCGGTGCCTTGGGTGGTCGTATTGATCATATGCTGGCTAACGTCTTTCTACCTAGCAATCCCAAGTTGGCTCCCTATATGCGTCAAATAGAGATTGAAGATGAGCAAAATTTGATTGCCTATTGTCCAGAAGGGACCAGTCAGCTAGAACCCCGTTCAGACTACGACTATCTAGCTTTTATGCCGGTTCGGGATAGCCAGCTGACCATTCTCGGAGCCAAGTATGAGTTGACAGAGGAAAATTTTTTCTTTAAAAAAGTGTACGCTTCTAACGAATATATAGATAGGGAAGTGTCGGTGACTTGCCCAGATGGCTATGTGGTTGTACTGCATAGCAAGGACAGGAGGTAGAATGGAAAGTTTACTTGTTCTATTATTGATTGCCAACCTAGCTGGACTCTTTCTGATTTGGCAGAGGCAGGATAAGCAGGAAAAACATCTCAGCAAGAGCTTGGAGGATCAGGCAGATCACTTGTCAGACCAGTTGGATTACCGTTTTGAACAAGCCAGACAAGCCAGCCAGTTGGATCAAAAAGATTTGGAAGTGGCTGTCAGCGACCGTTTGCAGGAAGTGCGAATCGAATTGCACCAAGGTCTGACTCAAGTCCGTCAAGAAATGACAGATAGTCTCCTCCAAACCAGAGACAAGACTGACCAACGTCTCCAAGCCTTGCAGGAATCCAATGAGCAACGTTTGGAACAAATGCGCCAAACGGTCGAGGAAAAGTTGGAAAAGACCTTGCAGACACGCTTGCAGGCTTCCTTTGAGACAGTTTCCAAGCAACTAGAGTCGGTCAATCGTGGTCTTGGAGAAATGCAGACAGTTGCCCGTGATGTTGGAGCTCTTAACAAAGTTCTCTCTGGCACCAAAACACGAGGAATTCTGGGTGAATTGCAACTGGGGCAAATCATCGAAGACATTATGACACCTGCCCAGTATGAACGAGAATACGCAACGGTTGAAAACTCCAGTGAACGAGTGGAGTATGCCATCAAGTTACCTGGACAAGGCGACCAGGAATACGTCTATCTACCAATTGACTCTAAGTTTCCACTGGCTGATTATTACCGCTTGGAAGAAGCCTATGAAGTGGGTGACAAGGATGAGATTGAACGCTGTCGCAAGTCACTCCTAGCAAGCGTCAAGCGCTTTGCCAAGGATATCAAGAGCAAGTACATAGCACCGCCTCGGACGACCAATTTTGGAGTTCTGTTTGTTCCGACAGAAGGTCTCTACTCAGAAATCGTCCGCAATCCGGTCTTCTTTGATGACTTGAGACGGGAGGAGCAGATTATTGTCGCAGGTCCAAGTACCCTATCAGCCCTCCTCAATTCCCTATCGGTTGGCTTCAAGACTCTCAATATCCAAAAGAGTGCCGACCATATCAGCAAGACTCTTGCCAGTGTCAAGACCGAGTTTGGCAAGTTTGGTGGGATTTTGGTTAAGGCACAAAAACACCTCCAACATGCCTCTGGCAATATTGATGAATTATTAAACCGTCGCACTACAGCTATCGAGCGAACGCTCCGTCACATTGAATTATCAGAAGGTGAGCCTGCGCTTGATCTACTCCATTTCCAAGAAAATGAGGAAGAATATGAAGATTAGTCACATGAAAAAAGATGAGCTGTTTGAAGGCTTTTATCTAATCAAATCAGCTGACCTGAGGCAAACTCGAGCTGGGAAAAACTACCTAGCCTTTACCTTCCAAGATGATAGTGGCGAGATTGAAGGGAAACTCTGGGATGCCCAACCTCATAATGTTGAGGCCTTTACAGCAGGTAAGGTTGTTCACATGAAAGGGCGCCGAGAAGTTTATAACAACACTCCACAGGTCAATCAAATCACCCTACGCTTGCCTCAAGCTGGCGAACCCAATGATCCAGCTGATTTCAAGGTCAAGTCACCAGTTGATGTCAAGGAAATCCGTGACTACATGTCGCAAATGATTTTCAAAATTGAAAATCCTGTTTGGCAACGGATTGTCCGAAAGCTCTACACCAAGTATGATAAGGAATTTTACTCCTATCCCGCTGCCAAGACTAATCACCATGCCTTTGAAACGGGTTTGGCCTATCATACGGCGACCATGGTGCGTTTGGCAGATGCCATTAGCGAAGTCTATCCTCAGCTCAATAAGAGCCTGCTCTATGCGGGGATTATGCTGCATGACTTGGCCAAAGTTATCGAGTTGACGGGACCAGACCAGACCGAGTACACAGTCAGAGGCAATCTCCTTGGGCATATTGCTCTAATTGATAGCGAAATTACTAAAACAGTTATGGAACTTGGTATTGATGATACCAAGGAAGAAGTCGTTCTGCTTCGTCACGTCATCCTCAGTCACCACGGCTTACTTGAGTATGGAAGCCCAGTCCGTCCACGCATTATGGAAGCAGAGATTATCCATATGATTGACAATCTGGATGCTAGCATGATGATGATGTCAACAGCTCTGGCTTTGGTGGATAAGGGAGAGATGACCAATAAAATCTTCGCTATGGACAATCGTTCCTTCTATAAACCAGATTTAGATTAATAATTTAAGAAAAATGAGCATTTTTTAGGACAAGAATGTTCGTTTTTTATGTGAATATGGTATAATAAGTAAAAGACAAAAATGAATACTCTTCGAAAATCTCTTCAAACTAGGGTAGTATCGCCTTGTCGTATGTATATATGCAGGTATATTACAGGATTTGTCAGTTCTATCGACAATCTCAAAACAGTGTTTTGAACCACCAGCGACCAGCTTTCCAGTTTGCTTTTTGATTTTTTGAATAAAAATGGAATAGGAAATAGAAATGAAATTAAGAAGAAGTGATCGGATGGTTGTCATTTCCAACTATTTGATTAATAATCCTTATAAACTAACTAGTCTCAATACTTTTGCTGAAAAGTATGAATCTGCTAAATCATCCATCTCAGAAGATATCGTGATTATCAAACGCGCCTTTGAGGAAATTGAAATCGGTCATATCCAGACAGTAACTGGGGCTGGCGGAGGTGTTATCTTTACACCGTCTATTTCGAATCAGGATGCTAAGGAAATGGTTGAAGACTTGCGTGCCAAGTTGTCAGAAAGTGACCGTATCTTGCCAGGTGGTTACATCTATCTGTCCGATTTACTTAGCACACCAGCTATCTTGAAAAATATTGGTCGCATTATTGCCAAGAGCTTTATGGACCAAAAAATTGATGCGGTTATGACAGTAGCGACTAAGGGTGTTCCACTTGCAAATGCAGTTGCCAATGTCCTCAATGTTCCTTTTGTTATTGTGCGCCGTGACTTGAAAATTACCGAAGGTTCAACGGTTAGTGTCAACTATGTTTCAGGTTCAAGTGGTGACCGCATTGAAAAAATGTTCCTTTCAAAACGCAGTCTCAAGGCAGGCAGCCGTGTCTTGATTGTGGATGACTTCTTGAAAGGTGGCGGAACGGTCAATGGGATGATTAGTCTCTTGCGCGAGTTTGATTCAGAATTGGCAGGTGTAGCAGTCTTTGCGGATAATGCCCAAGAAGAACGTGAAAAGCAGTTTGATTACAAGTCACTCTTGAAGGTAACCAATATTGATGTCAAGAACCAAGCCATCGATGTTGAGGTTGGTAATATCTTTGACGAAGATAAATAAGAGATAGAACTAAAGGTTGGAACGATTGTCCCAGCCTTTCTTTGCAAATAGAATAGAAGGAAACTTATGAAAACACCATTTATCAATAAAGAAGACTTAGAAACGATTGTTGCTGAGTTTCCGACTCCCTTTCACTTGTATGATGAGAAGGGGATTCGTGAGAAGGCAAGAGCCGTCAACCAAGCCTTTTCGTGGAACAAGGGCTTTAAGGAATATTTTGCAGTTAAGGCTACTCCAACACCAGCTATTTTAAAAATTCTCCAAGAGGAAGGTTGCGGTGTGGACTGCTCTAGTTATGTAGAACTTTTGATGAGTCATAAACTGAATTTCCCTGGTTCTGAGATTATGTTCTCTTCAAACAACACGCCAGATAAGGAATATGCCTATGCGCGTGAATTGGGTGCGACCATTAACTTGGATGCCTTTGAAGATATTGAACATCTAGAGCGTGCAGCAGGCATTCCAGAAATTATCTCTTGTCGTTATAATCCTGGCGGTGTTTTTGAACTAGGGACAGACATTATGGACAATCCTGGAGAAGCCAAGTTTGGCATGACCAAGGACCAGCTCTTTGAAGCTTTTGCTATCTTGAAGCAAAAAGGAGCTAAGACTTTTGGGATTCACTCCTTCCTAGCGTCCAATACCGTCACCCATCTCTATTATCCAGAGTTGGCGAGTCAGCTTTTTGAATTGGCTGTTGAAATCAAGGAAAAGTTGGGCATTTCGCTAGACTTTATCAATCTTTCTGGCGGTATTGGTGTCAACTATCGTCCAGACCAGGAGCCAAATGATATTGCCTTGATTGGTGAGGGAGTTCGTAAGGTTTATGAAGAGGTTCTTACGCCAGCAGGTCTTGGTCAGGTCAAGATTTTCACCGAATTGGGTCGCTTTATGCTAGCCCCTCACGGTGCTTTGGTCACAAGAGTGACTCATAAGAAGGAAACCTACCGTACCTATCTCGGTGTGGATGCATCAGCAGTCAACCTTATGCGCCCAGCTATGTACGGAGCTTATCATCACATTACTAACGTGACCCATCCAGATGGACTAGCTGAAGTGGTAGATGTGGTCGGCTCACTCTGCGAAAACAATGATAAATTTGCAGTAAATCGCGAACTGCCTCATACAGAAATCGGTGATTTGCTGGTAATTCATGATACAGGTGCTCACGGTTTTTCAATGGGCTACCAGTACAACGCCAAACTTCGTTCTGCGGAAATCCTCTATACCGAAGAAGGAAAAGCCCGTCAAATCCGCCGTGCAGAGCGCCCTGAGGACTACTTTGCAACCTTGTATGGCTTTGATTTTGAAGAATAAAATGATAATTAATTGAAAATAAAATTGAAAAACAGATTGCTTTCTAAAAAATAGGCAAAAATCTTGTTTTTCCTTCAAGTCGTGATATAATAAAACTATAAAACGTTTTCAAGGAAGGTAACGATATGTCTGAAGAAACAATTGATTATGGACAAGTGACAGGAATGGTGCATTCGACAGAAAGCTTTGGGTCAGTAGATGGGCCTGGTATTCGCTTTATTGTCTTTTTGCAGGGCTGTCACATGCGTTGCCAGTATTGCCACAACCCGGACACTTGGGCTATGGAGTCCAATAAGTCACGTGAACGGACGGTAGATGATGTCTTGACGGAAGCCTTGCGCTACCGCGGTTTCTGGGGAAATAAGGGGGGGATTACAGTCAGTGGAGGAGAAGCCCTCTTGCAGATTGATTTCTTGATTGCCCTCTTTACCAAGGCCAAGGAACAAGGAATCCACTGTACCTTGGATACCTGTGCACTGCCTTTCCGTAATAAACCACGTTACCTTGAAAAGTTTGACAAACTCATGGCTGTCACTGACTTGGTCCTCTTGGATATCAAGGAAATCAACGAAGAACAGCACAAGATTGTTACTAGCCAAACCAATAAAAATATCTTGGCTTGTGCCCAGTATCTATCAGATATTGGAAAACCTGTCTGGATTCGCCACGTGCTAGTTCCAGGATTGACAGATAGAGATGATGACTTGATTGAACTTGGGAAGTTCGTCAAGACCCTCAAAAATGTTGATAAGTTTGAAATTCTACCTTATCATACTATGGGTGAGTTTAAATGGCGTGAATTGGGAATTCCATATTCCCTCGAAGGGGTCAAACCTCCAACAGCAGACCGCGTCAAGAACGCTAAACAACTCATGGATACCGAAAGTTACCAAGACTATATGAAACGTGTACATGGATAAAAAAAAGCTTGATGGAAACATCGGGCTTTTAAGTTTACACAAATATATATAATTAAATAAAACAAAATTTTATACTCTTCGAAAATCTCTTCAAATCACGTCAGCTTTATCTGCAACCTCAAAGCAGTGCTTTGAGCAACCTGCGGCTAGCTTCCTAG
>NZ_AFQV01000008.1 GCF_000220085.1 Streptococcus mitis SK1080
AAAATTTACAGAAAAGTTTGATAATAACCCATTAATGTTCTTAAGTACTGAAGAAACTGCTAGAATGAGTGATTTAGCTAGAGAAAGATTTTCTTATGTTGAAAGAATGCTTAAGAAAAAACAAGAAGGTAATGAAGATATTACTATTATTATTAAATTAGGACTTGAAACAATAGATGAAGAAGGTAATTTGGATAGTACAAATCTTGAACATATTTGGTTTGAAGCTATTTCTATGGAAGGAGATAGTTTCAAGGCAGTATTGACTCAAGAACCATATCATATTCCAGATTTACATGAAGGTGATGAGGGGACATATTCTATTAATTATGTAAGTAATTGGATGATTTATACTGAAGAGAGTGTAATAACACCAGAGACTGTATACATGTTAGATTTATAAGAAAATAAAATAGATCCTATGATAAAAAGTCTGTAAATTTAATTCAAGCCTTCTATGGTAAAATCGGATCTTTGTCAAATAAGATTGATGAAACAATGTTAACAGAAAATAACGATGTTTTTTGTCTCATTTTTTTACAACTTGGGTAAGTATAAATAATCGCCTAAGTTCTTATTAATCACCTAAAAATATGATATAATTAGGCGAAAAGAAAAGGAGGTAGGCGAATGCGACTTTTTAGTTATGAAAATCTAGCAAGAAGTAAGTGGGATAGTGAAATTATAAATCTTCTTTCACAAATTCATGAGCACAAAGGAAAACAAGAAGTTTTTTTGACACGCAAGCCTGCTGTTTTAGATAAATTAGTAGAGATTGCTAAAATTCAAAGTGTAGAGGATTCTAATAAAATAGAGGGAATTGTTACTACAGCAGTCAGAATAAAAGAGTTAATGAATCAAAAAACAACTCCTAGAAATAGGGATGAAGAAGAAATTCTTGGATATAGAGATGTATTAAATACGATTCATGAAAGTTATGAATATATTCCAATCAACAGTAACTATATTTTGCAACTTCATAGAGAACTATTTAAGTATAGTGAAAAAGGAATTGGTGGTCGATATAAAAATACGCAGAATTCTATTGTGGAAAAAGATAAAGAGGGTAATGCTGTAGAAAGGTTTAAGCCATTATCTCCATATGAAACACCAGGAGCAATTGAGCAAATCTGTGATGAATTGAACAGGGCTTTTGATAAGAAAGAAGTAAATTCATTACTTTTAATTCCAATTTTTATCCATGATTTCCTTTGTATTCATCCTTTCAATGATGGGAATGGAAGAATGAGTCGTTTATTAACAACCCTCTTGCTATACAGACAAGGATATGTAATTGGGAAATACATTAGTTTAGAAAGTAAGATAGAAAAAAGCAAAGACAGTTATTATGTTGCTTTAGAAAAAAGTGGGTTAGGCTGGCATGAAAACAAAGAAGATCCTGTGCCGTTTATAAAATATATTCTTAGAACGATATTAGCTGCTTATATTGATTTTGAAGAAAGGGTTGATTATGTAGACGAAAAAGTGCCTACAATTGAACTTGTTAGAAATGCAATTGATAGGAAATTAGGTAAATTTACTAAAAGCGATATGATGGAATTAGTTCCAAGTGTAGGAAAGGCTACAATCGAAAATATGCTTAAGCAATTAACTGAGGAATCGTACATTGAAAGACATGGTAAAGGAAGAGCGACCTTTTATGTAAAAAAGTAGCTAAGTAACTAGATTTTAAGGTGAACTTATGAGGAACAGTATGAAGTTTATACACGATAGAAGTAGCAACATCCTT
Source organism: Streptococcus mitis SK1080 (assembly GCF_000220085.1). GTDB lineage: Bacteria > Bacillota > Bacilli > Lactobacillales > Streptococcaceae > Streptococcus > Streptococcus mitis_K. Next base: position 1,751 of record NZ_AFQV01000008.1, read on the forward strand.
TTCAGCCTTCATGATAGCAGGGTGAAAGAAATCAAATATCACAACGAAACTTTTACGTTAAAAGTTAATAAAATATATGAATTTGTGGAAGGTGAAAGAAAATCATACCCTGGTGAAATATGTTTTAAAAAATGTGATATCGACCTGTGCGATGTATTGATATTTAACAAAACCTTGGGTGAAGGACGTTTCAATGGAAAGTCTATTGGTTTACAACAATTTATGGATGAATATA
>NZ_AFQV01000007.1 GCF_000220085.1 Streptococcus mitis SK1080
AAAAAGAGGATTTGAAGTATCTTTTTCTGAAGAATTTGAGGATATTCAACAGTCTATGATACAAAATGAATATTCTTCATACGGGAAAGGAGATTTTCGGCATCCAGCCTTTCAAGTTCAAGGAATGAATGGTAGTAGGATAACGACACTAAAATATCAAGGTTTTGAACTTGAAAAAGGGAAAAATCGTCTTAACTCTCTACCTTCAACATTTGATGATATTGGTCAGTGTGCGGAAACATTAACGATTATTTTAACAGATTCCATATTAGATTTAACTGTTAGACTAAATTACACAATTTTTCCGGAATACAATGTCTTAGTTAGAAATACGGAATTTTTAAATAATAGCAATAATAAGTTGACTCTTTTGAAAGCAATGAGCTTACAGCTAGATCTACCTGATAGTCAATATGACTTTATTCAATTTTCTGGAGCATGGCTGAGGGAACGTCAGTTATATAGAACTTCGCTTAGACCAGGTATTCAAGCAATAGATAGCTTGAGATACTCATCAAGTCCTCAGCAAAATCCTTTCTTTATGCTATCAAGGAGGGAAACTACCGAGCATAGTGGTGAGGTTTATGGTTTTAACTTTATCTATTCTGGAAATTTTCAAAATATGATTGAAGTTGACCATTTTGACACAGCTAGAGTAACGGTAGGAATAAATCCAGTAGAATTTCGTTTTTTATTAAATCCTGCCGAAAGTTTTGTGACACCAGAAGCAATTGTGACCTATTCTGATCAAGGGATGAATCAGATGAGCCAACAACTATCAGATTTTTATCGACATCATTTAGTTAATCCTAATTTTTCTCAAGCTAGTCGTCCTATAATACTCAATAGTTGGGAAACATTTTATTTTGACTTGAGTACAGAAAAAATTTTAGATTTAGCAAAGGCTGCTAAAGATTTAGGGATAGAATTATTTGTACTGGATGATGGTTGGTTTGGTCATAGGAAAGATGACAAAAGTTCTCTGGGTGACTGGGTAACAGATAGAAGTCGCCTTCCTGAAGGTATTGGATTTCTTGCAGATGAAATTCACAAAATAGGTTTACAATTTGGTTTGTGGTTTGAGCCTGAAATGATTTCTATTGATAGTGATTTGTACAAGAATCATGCCGATTGGACTATCCATTTGTTAGACAGAGAGAAGTCAGTAGGAAGAAATCAATATGTGTTGGATTTGACGAGACAGGAAGTTGTTGATTACCTTTTTGATTCTATTTCTAAAATCATAATCGAAACAAATCTGGATTATATCAAATGGGATATGAATCGTCATATAACAGATATTTATAGTATTGAACTTGATTCTGAACAGCAGATGGAATTTGGTCATCGATATATCTTAGGTCTTTATCAGTTGTTAGATCGTTTAATAACTAAGTTCCCTTCAGTTCTATTTGAATCTTGTTCTTCAGGTGGTGGACGTTTTGATTTAGGACTTATGTATTATGCACCGCAAGCGTGGACGAGTGATGATACGGACCCGATAGAAAGATTGAAAATTCAGCATGGAACTTCTTATGGATATTCTCCATCAATGATGACAGCCCATGTTTCTATTTCTCCAAATGAACAAAGTGGAAGACAAACGAGTTTGGACACTAGGACAAATGTAGCTTATTTTAGTTCTTTCGGTTATGAATTAGATGTTACGAGATTGTCGGTAGAAGAAAAAGAACAAGTGAGAGAACAAATTCAGTTTTATAAAAAATATCGTTCATTGTTTCAATATGGGGATTTTTATAGGATAAACAGTCCTTTTAGTTGTGATTCTGCTAGTTGGCAAGTTGTTTCAAAGAATAAATGCCAGTCGATTTTACTGTATGCTCAATTGAATAGTAAGTTGAACCCAGGTTATACAAGAGTTTATTTTAGTGGTTTAGATAAAGATAAATGCTATTCCGTCTCTGGATTTGATGAGTTCTTTTATGGAGATGAATTAATGAATGCTGGAATAAAATTCAGTTTAAGTAATTTAGCACTATGTGTTCCAGAATATCTTACAAAATTATTTGTTATTGAGGAAGTTGTATGTAAATAATGAGGAAATAAAAATGGAAAATAAAAAAATAGCAAAACAGATTTTAATAGCTACGGCTGTTTTAACAAGTTTTTTAGGAAGTAAATTGGTTTATGCAGATGTAGTCCAAAGTAATTCTAATGACAGAGCTAGTACTGAAACTGCTAGAGTAACAGTGAATAACTTAAGAAAACCAATTACTAAAGATCAAGAAACTGATACGGAGATGACATA
>NZ_AFQV01000006.1 GCF_000220085.1 Streptococcus mitis SK1080
GATAACTATTGGAAACGATAGCTAATACCGCATAAGAGTAGATGTTGCATGACATTTGCTTAAAAGGTGCAATTGCATCACTACCAGATGGACCTGCGTTGTATTAGCTAGTTGGTGGGGTAACGGCTCACCAAGGCGACGATACATAGCCGACCTGAGAGGGTGATCGGCCACACTGGGACTGAGACACGGCCCAGACTCCTACGGGAGGCAGCAGTAGGGAATCTTCGGCAATGGACGGAAGTCTGACCGAGCAACGCCGCGTGAGTGAAGAAGGTTTTCGGATCGTAAAGCTCTGTTGTAAGAGAAGAACGAGTGTGAGAGTGGAAAGTTCACACTGTGACGGTATCTTACCAGAAAGGGACGGCTAACTACGTGCCAGCAGCCGCGGTAATACGTAGGTCCCGAGCGTTGTCCGGATTTATTGGGCGTAAAGCGAGCGCAGGCGGTTAGATAAGTCTGAAGTTAAAGGCTGTGGCTTAACCATAGTACGCTTTGGAAACTGTTTAACTTGAGTGCAAGAGGGGAGAGTGGAATTCCATGTGTAGCGGTGAAATGCGTAGATATATGGAGGAACACCGGTGGCGAAAGCGGCTCTCTGGCTTGTAACTGACGCTGAGGCTCGAAAGCGTGGGGAGCAAACAGGATTAGATACCCTGGTAGTCCACGCCGTAAACGATGAGTGCTAGGTGTTAGACCCTTTCCGGGGTTTAGTGCCGTAGCTAACGCATTAAGCACTCCGCCTGGGGAGTACGACCGCAAGGTTGAAACTCAAAGGAATTGACGGGGGCCCGCACAAGCGGTGGAGCATGTGGTTTAATTCGAAGCAACGCGAAGAACCTTACCAGGTCTTGACATCCCTCTGACCGCTCTAGAGATAGAGTTTTCCTTCGGGACAGAGGTGACAGGTGGTGCATGGTTGTCGTCAGCTCGTGTCGTGAGATGTTGGGTTAAGTCCCGCAACGAGCGCAACCCCTATTGTTAGTTGCCATCATTCAGTTGGGCACTCTAGCGAGACTGCCGGTAATAAACCGGAGGAAGGTGGGGATGACGTCAAATCATCATGCCCCTTATGACCTGGGCTACACACGTGCTACAATGGCTGGTACAACGAGTCGCAAGCCGGTGACGGCAAGCTAATCTCTTAAAGCCAGTCTCAGTTCGGATTGTAGGCTGCAACTCGCCTACATGAAGTCGGAATCGCTAGTAATCGCGGATCAGCACGCCGCGGTGAATACGTTCCCGGGCCTTGTACACACCGCCCGTCACACCACGAGAGTTTGTAACACCCGAAGTCGGTGAGGTAACCGTAAGGAGCCAGCCGCCTAAGGTGGGATAGATGATTGGGGTGAAGTCGTAACAAGGTAGCCGTATCGGAAGGTGCGGCTGGATCACCTCCTTTCTAAGGATAAGGAACTGCGCATTGGTCTTGTTTAGTCTTGAGAGGTCTTGTGGGGCCTTAGCTCAGCTGGGAGAGCGCCTGCTTTGCACGCAGGAGGTCAGCGGTTCGATCCCGCTAGGCTCCATTGGTGAGAGATCACCAAGTAATGCACATTGAAAATTGAATATCTATATCAAATAGTAACAAGAAAATAAACCGAAAACGCTGTAGTATTAATAAGAGTTTATGACTGAAAGGTCAGAAAAATAAGGTTAAGTTAATAAGGGCGCACGGTGGATGCCTTGGCACTAGGAGCCGAAGAAGGACGTGACAAACGACGATATGCCTTGGGTAGCTGTAAGTAAGCGATGATCCAGGGATTTCCGAATGGGGGAACCCAACAGGTACTACCTGTTACCCGCATCTGTTAAGGATGTGAGGAGGAAGACGCAGTGAACTGAAACATCTAAGTAGCTGCAGGAAGAGAAAGCAAAAGCGATTGCCTTAGTAGCGGCGAGCGAAACGGCAGAAGGGCAAACCGAAGAGTTTACTCTTCGGGGTTGTAGGACTGCAATGTGGACTCAAAGATTATAGAAGAATGATTTGGGAAGATCAGCCAAAGAGAGTAATAGCCTCGTATTTAAAATAGTCTTTGTACCTAGCAGTATCCTGAGTACGGCGGGACACGTGAAATCCCGTCGGAATCTGGGAGGACCATCTCCCAACCCTAAATACTCCCTAGTGACCGATAGTGAACCAGTACCGTGAGGGAAAGGTGAAAAGCACCCCGGGAGGGGAGTGAAATAGAACCTGAAACCGTGTGCCTACAACAAGTTCGAGCCCGTTAATGGGTGAGAGCGTGCCTTTTGTAGAATGAACCGGCGAGTTACGTTATGATGCGAGGTTAAGTTGAAGAGACGGAGCCGTAGGGAAACCGAGTCTGAATAGGGCGAATTAGTATCATGACGTAGACCCGAAACCATGTGACCTACCCATGAGCAGGTTGAAGGTGCGGTAAGACGCACTGGAGGACCGAACCAGGGCACGTTGAAAAGTGCTTGGATGACTTGTGGGTAGCGGAGAAATTCCAAACGAACTTGGAGATAGCTGGTTCTCTCCGAAATAGCTTTAGGGCTAGCGTCGACATAAAGATTCTTGGAGGTAGAGCACCGTTTGGGTGAGGGGTCCATCCCGGATTACCAATCTCAGATAAACTCCGAATGCCAATGAATTATGGTCGGCAGTCAGACTGCGAGTGCTAAGATCCGTAGTCGAAAGGGAAACAGCCCAGACCACCAGCTAAGGTCCCAAAATAATTGTTAAGTGGAAAAGGATGTGGGGTTGCACAGACAACTAGGATGTTAGCTTAGAAGCAGCTATTCATTCAAAGAGTGCGTAATAGCTCACTAGTCGAGTGACCCTGCGCCGAAAATGTACCGGGGCTAAAACAATTTACCGAAGCTGTGGATACCTTTATAGGTATGGTAGGAGAGCGTTCTATGTGTGATGAAGGTGTACCGTGAGGAGTGCTGGAACGCATAGAAGTGAGAATGCCGGTATGAGTAGCGAAAGACAGGTGAGAATCCTGTCCACCGTAAGACTAAGGTTTCCAGGGGAAGGCTCGTCCGCCCTGGGTTAGTCGGGACCTAAGGAGAGACCGAAAGGTGTATCCGATGGACAACAGGTTGATATTCCTGTACTAGAGTATGTAGTGATGGAGGGACGCAGTAGGCTAACTAAAGCAGACGATTGGAAGTGTCTGTCTAAGCAGTGAGGTGTGAATTGAGTTAAATGCTTAGTTCTATAACATTGAGCTGTGATGGGGAGCGAAGTTTAGTAGCGAAGTTAGTGACGTCACACTGCCAAGAAAAGCTTCTAGCGTTTAAACATACTCTACCCGTACCGCAAACCGACACAGGTAGTCGAGGCGAGTAGCCTCAGGTGAGCGAGAGAACTCTCGTTAAGGAACTCGGCAAAATGACCCCGTAACTTCGGGAGAAGGGGTGCTGACTTTAAGTCAGCCGCAGTGAATAGGCCCAAGCAACTGTTTATCAAAAACACAGCTCTCTGCTAAATCGTAAGATGATGTATAGGGGGTGACGCCTGCCCGGTGCTGGAAGGTTAAGAGGAGTGCTTAGCGCAAGCGAAGGTATGAATTGAAGCCCCAGTAAACGGCGGCCGTAACTATAACGGTCCTAAGGTAGCGAAATTCCTTGTCGGGTAAGTTCCGACCCGCACGAAAGGCGTAATGATTTGGGCACTGTCTCAACGAGAGACTCGGTGAAATTTTAGTACCTGTGAAGATGCAGGTTACCCGCGACAGGACGGAAAGACCCCATGGAGCTTTACTGCAGTTTGATATTGAGTGTCTGTACCACATGTACAGGATAGGTAGGAGTCTACGAGATCGGGACGCCAGTTTCGAAGGAGACGTTGTTGGGATACTACCCTTGTGTTATGGCCACTCTAACCCAGATAGGTGATCCCTATCGGAGACAGTGTCTGACGGGCAGTTTGACTGGGGCGGTCGCCTCCTAAAAGGTAACGGAGGCGCCCAAAGGTTCCCTCAGAATGGTTGGAAATCATTCGCAGAGTGTAAAGGTATAAGGGAGCTTGACTGCGAGAGCTACAACTCGAGCAGGGACGAAAGTCGGGCTTAGTGATCCGGTGGTTCCGTATGGAAGGGCCATCGCTCAACGGATAAAAGCTACCCTGGGGATAACAGGCTTATCTCCCCCAAGAGTTCACATCGACGGGGAGGTTTGGCACCTCGATGTCGGCTCGTCGCATCCTGGGGCTGTAGTCGGTCCCAAGGGTTGGGCTGTTCGCCCATTAAAGCGGCACGCGAGCTGGGTTCAGAACGTCGTGAGACAGTTCGGTCCCTATCCGTCGCGGGCGTAGGAAATTTGAGAGGATCTGCTCCTAGTACGAGAGGACCAGAGTGGACTTACCGCTGGTGTACCAGTTGTCTTGCCAAAGGCATCGCTGGGTAGCTATGTAGGGAAGGGATAAACGCTGAAAGCATCTAAGTGTGAAACCCACCTCAAGATGAGATTTCCCATGATTATATATCAGTAAGAGCCCTGAGAGATGATCAGGTAGATAGGTTAGAAGTGGAAGTGTGGCGACACATGTAGCGGACTAATACTAATAGCTCGAGGACTTATCCAAAGTAACTGAGAATATGAAAGCGAGAGGTTTTCTTGGTTTGAATAGATATTCAATTTTGAGTAGGTATTACTCAGAGTTAAGTGACGATAGCCTAGGAGATACACCTGTACCCATGCCGAACACAGAAGTTAAGCCCTAGAACGCCGGAAGTAGTTGGGGGTTGCCCCCTGTGAGATATGGAAGTCGCTTAGCTTTATTCCGCCATAGCTCAGTTGGTAGTAGCGCATGACTGTTAATCATGATGTCGTAGGTTCGAGTCCTACTGGCGGAGTAGTTAATTAAAAGAGGTTTTGACCTCTTTTTTGTTATATAATTAATAATCTATCTCGCACCTAATGAAGCGAGATATTTTTCTTGACGATAGAAGTTTCAGACACCATCATTTTTGAACAGTGAAAGCACTTGAATCGACGCTTTCTAAGGAGAATTCTAGTAGGCATATTAGTCGTTTCGAGGTAAGGGATCTTAGAGGTTTTTTGAAAGTCATATTTCTTCATTAGGCTTCCACAATCAGAGCAAGATGGAGCCTCATAATCCAATTTAGCAATGATTTCTTTGTGGGAATCTCTATTGATGATATCTATAATTTGAATATTAGGGTCTTTAATGTCTAGTAGTTTTGTGATAAAATGTAATTGTTCTATATGAATCTTTCTAATGATGGTTTGGTCGCTTTTCATTATAGATGATATGGGACTTTTTTCTACATTAAAATAGGCTCCATAATATCTATAGGGGATTTACCCACTACAAATATTATAGAGCCAGAAAAGCTAATCTCGAGAAAGGACAAATTTCGTCCTTTCTTTTTTTGATGTTTAGAGCGATGAAAATCCGTTTTTTGAAGTTTTTAAAGTTCCGAAAACCAAAGTCGTTGCGCTTGATAAGTTTGATGGGATTATTAGTGACTTCTAGTTTGGCGTTAGAATAGGCTAGTTTAAGGACATTGACAATTTTCTTGTTATCTTTGAGAAATGTTTTAAAGATAGTTTGAAAAATAGGTAGTAAATTTGTTTCTATTCTGTCAACTTTTCCTATTTTTTCTCTTGTTGAGGTTGGTATTTTAACAATTCAGAAATTATTAATGATTAATTAAAATTTTTTGTTAGAATAAGATCATAAAAAGTAAAGGAGTGTATGCTTATGCTACAAAGTATTTATGATCAGATGACTGATTTCTATGACAGTATCGAAGAAGAGTATGCTATTTTCTTTGGTAATAGTTGGGACTGGGAACATTTTCATTTTAAATTTTTGATTTATTATTTAGTTAGATATGGCATTGGGTGTCGTAGGGATTTTATTGTTTACCATTATCGTGTTGCTTATCGTTTGTATCTTGAAAAATTGATAATGAAACAAGGTTTTGTTGCTTGTTGAGACAATATGAGTTAATTTCCGAACAAACTTACTTTTTTATGGCAATATAATAATAAATAGCTGGTTATTTTTCTAAAATATTTTTTAATAGTTGGAAATAGCAAATCTTTCTATTGTTTCTTCTTGATAAAAAGGCGATTTTTTCTTATAATAAATTGTAAGATATAATTGCAGGTGAGAGTCCTGCCATGTATGTGAGAAAGGAAGAGCCTGAGGGCTCAGACAAGATTATGACTTCAGTTGTTGTTGTAGGTACCCAGTGGGGTGATGAAGGGAAAGGGAAGATTACAGATTTCCTTTCAGCGAATGCAGAAGTGATTGCACGTTACCAAGGTGGTGATAATGCAGGTCACACGATTGTGATTGATGGTAAGAAATTTAAATTGCACTTGATTCCATCTGGGATTTTCTTCCCTGAAAAAATCTCTGTTATTGGAAACGGAATGGTTGTAAATCCTAAATCTCTTGTAAAAGAGTTGAGCTATCTTCATGAGGAGGGTGTGACAACGGATAACTTGCGTATTTCTGATCGCGCGCATGTTATTTTACCTTATCATATCGAGTTAGACCGTTTGCAAGAAGAAGCTAAGGGCGACAATAAGATTGGTACTACAATTAAGGGAATTGGTCCAGCTTATATGGACAAGGCTGCTCGTGTGGGAATTCGTATCGCAGATCTTTTGGATAAAGACATTTTCCGTGAGCGTTTAGAACGTAACCTTGCTGAAAAGAATCGTCTTTTTGAAAAATTGTATGACAGTAAAGCGATTGCTTTTGATGATATTTTTGAAGAGTATTACGAATATGGTCAACAAATCAAGAAATATGTGACAGATACATCTGTCATTTTGAATGATGCGCTTGATAACGGTAAACGTGTGCTTTTTGAAGGTGCACAAGGTGTTATGCTAGATATCGACCAAGGGACCTATCCATTTGTTACGTCATCAAACCCTGTGGCTGGTGGTGTGACCATTGGTTCAGGTGTTGGTCCAAGTAAGATTGACAAGGTTGTTGGTGTATGTAAAGCCTATACCAGTCGTGTAGGAGACGGTCCTTTCCCAACTGAGTTGTTTGATGAAGTGGGAGAACGTATCCGTGAAGTAGGTCATGAATATGGTACAACAACTGGTCGTCCACGTCGTGTGGGTTGGTTTGACTCAGTTGTGATGCGTCATAGCCGTCGCGTTTCTGGTATCACTAACCTTTCATTGAACTCTATCGATGTTTTGAGTGGTTTAGATACAGTGAAAATCTGTGTGGCTTATGATCTGGATGGTCAACGTATTGACTACTATCCAGCTAGTCTTGAGCAATTGAAACGTTGCAAGCCTATCTATGAAGAGTTGCCAGGTTGGTCAGAAGATATTACTGGAGTTCGTAATTTGGAAGATCTTCCTGAGAATGCGCGTAACTACGTTCGTCGTGTGAGTGAATTGGTTGGCGTTCGTATTTCTACTTTCTCAGTGGGTCCTGGTCGTGAACAAACAAATATTTTAGAAAGTGTTTGGTCCTAAGAGATTTTTAAGATTTGTTTAAGATAGGTCGGGTATACTATAAACAGTTACAAGAAGACCTCCTAACTTGTTGTAACAAATATCCTAAACTTTTCTTTTTCATAATAATCTCCCTATAAAGTCACCGCATTCGGTGGCTTTTTTTGTCTTGGGATTCATGATATAATAATAAAATCGACAAGTAGGAAAAGGGAAATTGATGAATTATACAGTTGAAGAAAAAGAAGTCTTTATGAGGGAAGCTTTGAGAGAGGCTGAGATTGCTCTTGAACACGATGAAATTCCAATTGGTTGTGTGATTGTCAAGGACGGAGAAATCATTGGCCGTGGGCATAATGCGCGTGAGGAATTGCAACGAGCGGTTATGCATGCGGAGATTATGGCAATAGAGAATGCGAACCTGAGTGAGGAGAGCTGGCGCTTGCTGGATTGCACGCTTTTTGTGACCATTGAGCCGTGTGTCATGTGTAGTGGGGCGATTGGACTCGCCCGTATTCCAAACGTGGTCTATGGGGCTAAAAATCAGAAATTTGGCGCTGCTGGGAGTTTGTACGATATCTTGACAGATGAGCGTCTCAACCATCGTGTGGATGTTGAAACGGGAATTTTGGAAGATGAATGCGCAGCTATCATGCAGGATTTTTTTAGAAATAGACGGAAAAAATAATTTTGCTTTTAAAATGAATAGGAATGTGATATAATAAATAGTGGAGCAACAGTTCTGCGTGAAGCGGGTCAGGGGAGGAATCCAGCAGCCCTAAGCGATTTGAATTGTGTGCTCTTTTTTTCGTGCTTTTTCCGAATAAATAAGATAGAATAATCTAGAATAAATGATAATAGAAAAGAGAAGATGATGAAAATTCGTGGTTTTGAATTGGTTTCTAGTTTTACAGATGAAAATTTATTGCCCAAGCGTGAGACAGCGCATGCGGCTGGTTACGACTTAAAGGTTGCTGTGCGTACAATTATTGCGCCAGGAGAGATTGTCTTGGTTCCGACAGGGGTTAAGGCTTATATGCAGCCGACGGAGGTTCTCTACCTTTATGATCGTTCTTCAAACCCTCGTAAGAAGGGCTTGGTCTTGATTAACTCTGTTGGGGTCATTGATGGGGACTATTATGGAAATCCTGGAAATGAAGGGCATATTTTTGCGCAGATGAAGAATATCACAGACCAAGAGGTGATTCTCGAAGTTGGAGAACGTGTTGTCCAAGCTGTCTTTGCTCCTTTCTTAATTGCAGATGGAGATGCGGCTGATGGCGTTCGAACTGGTGGATTTGGATCGACAGGGCACTAGAATGAAGATTATCTTTGTACGTCATGGGGAGCCAGATTACCGTGAGTTAGAGGAGCGTTCTTATACGGGATTTGGGATAGATTTGGCACCCTTGTCTGAGAAGGGACGGCAGCAAGCTCAGGAACTGAGCAAAAATCCTTTACTCTCGTCAGCTGAAATAATCGTATCTTCTGCAGTCACAAGAGCTTTAGAAACGGCTTCTTATGTGGCCTGTGCTACGGGACTTCCTTTAAGAGTAGAGCCTTTATTACATGAATGGCAGGTCTATGAAAGTGGCACAGATAATTTTGAAAAAGCTCGTACTATGTTTCTAGAAAATAAGGGGGAATTACTTCCTAATAGTCCTATTCAATATGAGACAGCTGCGGAGATGAAGTCTCGGTTTCTAGAATGTATGTCTAAGTATCGAGAATATCAGACTGTGGTAGTTGTTGCTCATCGAATGCTCATGCGCCAATTTGTACCAGACGAGAAGATTGATTTTTGCCAAGTGATTGAGTATGAGTTAGAGATATAGAAAGAGGTTTATCATCGCAAAGAAAAAAGCGACATTTGTATGTCAAAATTGTGGGTATAATTCCCCTAAATATCTGGGACGATGCCCCAACTGTGGGTCTTGGTCTTCTTTTGTAGAAGAGGTTGAGGTTGCCGAGGTCAAGAATGCGCGTGTGTCCTTGACAGGTGAGAAAACCAAGCCCATGAAATTGGCTGAGGTGACTTCAATCAATGTCAATCGAACCAAGACGGAGATGGAGGAATTCAACCGTGTACTTGGAGGCGGAGTGGTACCAGGAAGTCTCGTCCTCATAGGTGGGGATCCTGGGATTGGGAAATCAACCCTTCTCCTACAAGTCTCAACCCAGTTGTCTCAAGTGGGGACAGTTCTCTATGTCAGTGGGGAGGAGTCTGCCCAGCAGATTAAGCTACGAGCAGAGCGCTTGGGAGATATTGATAGCGAGTTTTATCTCTATGCAGAGACCAATATGCAGAGTGTTCGAGCTGAGGTGGAGCGCATCCAGCCAGACTTCCTCATCATTGACTCTATCCAGACCATTATGTCTCCTGAGATTTCAGGGGTGCAGGGGTCTGTTTCTCAAGTGCGTGAGGTGACGGCTGAACTTATGCAGCTGGCCAAAACCAATAACATTGCCATCTTTATTGTAGGGCATGTGACCAAGGAAGGAACATTAGCTGGTCCTCGTATGTTGGAGCATATGGTGGATACGGTGCTTTACTTTGAAGGGGAGCGCCATCATACCTTCCGTATTTTAAGAGCGGTCAAAAATCGTTTTGGTTCCACTAATGAGATTGGGATTTTTGAGATGCAGTCGGGTGGATTGGTTGAGGTACTCAATCCGAGTCAAGTTTTCCTAGAAGAGCGTTTGGATGGAGCAACTGGTTCATCAATCGTTGTGACCATGGAAGGAACGCGTCCGATTTTGGCGGAAGTGCAGGCTTTGGTGACACCGACCATGTTTGGAAATGCCAAGCGTACAACGACAGGACTTGATTTTAATCGTGCTAGTCTGATTATGGCTGTTTTGGAAAAGCGTGCAGGTCTTCTCTTGCAAAATCAGGATGCCTATCTCAAATCTGCTGGCGGTGTCAAATTGGATGAACCTGCGATAGACTTGGCCGTTGCGGTTGCTATTGCTTCGAGCTATAAAGACAAGCCAACTAATCCTCAGGAATGTTTTGTAGGCGAACTGGGCTTGACAGGAGAAATTCGGCGTGTGAATCGTATCGAGCAACGCATCAATGAAGCTGCTAAGCTTGGATTTACAAAAATCTATGTACCCAAAAATTCCTTGACAGGCATCACTCCGCCCAAGGAAATTCAGGTCATTGGAGTAACAACGATTCAGGAAGTTTTGAAAAAGGTCTTTGCATAATCCGTGACAAATCCTCTTAAAAATGATAAGATAGGAGAAATATTTGACTATCAAATTTTCAAGGAGGGAATCGTGTCGTATTTTGAACAGTTTATGCAAGCCAATCAGGCTTATGTTGCCCTACATGGGCAATTAAATCTGCCACTTAAACCCAAAACAAGAGTAGCCATTGTGACCTGTATGGACTCACGTTTGCACGTTGCGCAAGCTCTGGGCTTGGCACTTGGGGATGCTCATATCTTGCGGAATGCAGGTGGTCGGGTGACTGAGGACATGATTCGTTCGCTAGTTATTTCCCAACAACAAATGGGGACAAGAGAGATTGTGGTGCTGCACCATACAGACTGTGGTGCTCAGACCTTTGAAAATGGTCCTTTTCAGGAGTATCTGAAAGAGGAACTAGGTGTCGATGTGTCAGATCAGGATTTTTTGCCCTTCCAAGATATAGAGGAGAGTGTACGTGAGGACATGCAATTGCTTATCGAATCTCCCCTAATACCAGACGATGTCATTATCTCTGGTGCCATTTACGATGTGGATACAGGAAGTATGACAGTCGTAGAATTGTAAAAAATTCATTTAGAAAGAAAGTGTATGAAGAAAAACAGTATTTTATTTATTTTTATTTTATTGCTATGTATTGGTTTGCAGTATGAAACCATCTACTATACGGACGGTTCGATGTCAGGTGCGGAATATGGACTAATGGGAGTTTCTATCTTTCTAGCTCTCTTTTACATGATTCCGGCTCTTTATTTCCTTTTCCGTATTGGGAAAAAATGGGAATTGCCAAAGAACGCCTTGATCTTGTCTTTATTGGGCGGGATGTTCCTTTCAGGCTGGCTATCTAGCTTTGCGAATACCTATATCCATGATTTGCTTGGCGTTCTTTTCCTAGATAGTGCATTTTTAAATGCCTTTGAAAGTGCTATTGTGGCTCCTTTGGTAGAAGAGCCCTTGAAATTGTTGCCACTTGTCTTTGTTTTGGCTCTGGTTCCTGTACGAAAATTAAAATCTTTGTTTTTACTAGGGATTGCTTCTGGTTTGGGATTCCAAATGATTGAGGATATTGGCTACATTCGTACAGATTTGCCAGAGGGCTTTGATTTTACCATTTCAAGGATTTTGGAGCGTATCATCTCAGGAATTGCCTCTCACTGGACTTTTTCAGGTCTGGCTGTAGTGGGTGTTTACTTGCTTTACAGAGCTTATAAAGGACAGAAGGTTGGCAAGAAAGAGGGGGTTATTTTCCTAGGTTTAGCCTTGGGAACTCATTTCTTGTTTAATTCTCCTTTTGTAGAATTAGAGACAGAGTTGCCTTTAGCGATTCCAGTGGCTATGGCTATTACTCTCTATGGTTTTTATCAGGCTTATCGTTTTGTTGAGAAGAACGATGAGATAATGAATTAGAATATTTTTCAAAAGAATGATGCAAGGGTACAAATATGGTGCCCTTCTTTTATTTTTGATTGAAAAATAGTGTAAAAAGCGCTACAATGGTATATGGAAAATCTTGTGAAAAGCACAAGTGATACATATATACCGGAGGAAATCATGTCTTTTTCTGATTTAAAGCTGTTTGCCCTTTCTTCTAATAAAGAATTGGCAGAACGTGTGGCGCAGGAGATTGGGATAGAGTTGGGGAAATCAAGTGTTCGCCAATTTTCAGATGGAGAGATTCAGGTCAACATCGAAGAATCAATCCGTGGGAAACACGTCTTTATCCTACAATCAACTAGCTCGCCTGTAAATGACAATCTGCTTGAAATTTTGATTATGGTAGATGCTTTGAAACGTGCGAGTGCAGAATCTGTCAATGTTGTCATGCCTTACTATGGGTATGCACGTCAGGATAGAAAGGCGAGAGCGCGTGAGCCAATCACTTCAAAACTTGTCGCAAATATGCTTGAAGTAGCTGGAGTGGATCGTTTATTGACCATCGACTTGCATGCTGCGCAGATTCAAGGATTCTTTGATATTCCTGTGGATCACTTGATGGGGGCTCCTCTGATTGCGGATTATTTTGAGCGTCGTGGCATGATTGGTTCTGACTATGTGGTTGTCAGCCCAGACCATGGAGGGGTGACTCGTGCTCGTAAGTTGGCAGAATTTTTGAAAACATCTATCGCTATCATTGACAAACGTCGTAGTGTTGATAAGATGAATACCAGTGAAGTCATGAACATCATCGGTAAGGTAGAAGGCAAGACTTGTATCTTGATTGATGATATGATTGATACGGCTGGAACGATTTGTCATGCGGCAGATGCTCTTGCGGAAGCTGGTGCTGTTGAAGTCTATGCAAGCTGTACGCACCCAGTGCTTTCTGGTCCTGCTATGGACAATATCCAAAATTCAGCTATTAAGAAATTGGTTGTTTTGGATACCATTTATCTGCCAGAAGAGCGTTTGATTGATAAGATTGAGCAGATTTCAATCGCTCATCTCTTGGGGGATGCTATCGTACGTATTCATGAAAAACGACCACTTTCTCCACTTTTCGGTATTGAGAAAAAAATTTAATGACCAAGCCTGAGATGATTCTCAGGTTTTTTCGTCTTTTTTCCGAATAAATAGATAGTAGCAGTGAATCTAGTGAGCTTAGATTTAAAAATGTGCTATAATAGAAGGAGGAAAAGGATGATTCTCAGACATCCGGGTATCAGCCCAACCAATGACTTGGTAGCTAAGAAAATCTTTAGCAATCCAGAAATCACTTGTCAATTTATTCGCGATATGCTGGATTTACCAGCTAAAAATGTGACCATTTTGGAGGGAAGTAACATTCATGTCTTGCCTTCCTTACCGTACTCGGCACAGGATTTCTATACCAGTATAGATGTTTTGGCGGAGTTGGATAATGGTACGCAAGTTATCATCGAAATTCAGGTTCATCATCAGAATTTTTTCATCAATCGTTTGTGGGCTTACTTGTGCAGTCAGGTCAATCAAAATCTAGAAAAAATTCGCCAACGTGAAGGTGATACCCACCAGAGTTACAAGCATATCGCACCTGTTTACGCAATAGCTATTGTGGATAGTAATTATTTCCAAGATGATCTAGCTTTCCACAGTTTCAGTATGCGCGAAGACACGACAGGTGAGGTCTTAACTATCACAAATAACGGTCAAGAAAACCATCTGGTTAAGATGGCATTCTTGGAATTAAAAAAATACAGAGAAACCAGCAAAGACAAGGTTCGCAAGCCGTGGTTGGAGTTTTTCGGGAATAAACCCTTTACTCAGCAACCCGAGCGAGCCATCAGCCAAGCAGACCAACTGCTAGACTACAAGAGCTGGTCCGAGGAGGACAGAAAAATGTTTAGTCAACTACGTATGCGCGAAGAACAAGCCTTGTTAGCACAGGACTATGCCTTGGAACAAGCTGAGGAAAAGGGCTTAGAACGTGGTCGTGCAGAAGGTATTGAACAAGGTTTAGAGCGTGGGAAAATCTTTACCTTTCTAGATTTAGTACGCCAACATGTTTTAACTTCCGAATTCGCGAGTGAACAATTGGGTATGTCAGTAGCGGAGTTTGAAGCACTTTTGTAATACCATCACAGTAATGGCGTTCTTGGAATTAAGAAAATACAGAGAAACCAGCAAAGATAGCGTTCGCAAGCCGTGGTTGGAGTTTTTCGGGAACAAGCCCTTTACCCAACAACCCGAGCTAGCCATCAGCCAGGCAGACCAACTGCTGGACTATCAGAGCTGGTCCGAGGAGGACAGGAAGATGTTTAGCCAACTACGTATGCGAGAAGAACAGGCCTTGTTTGTACTGACCCCAAAAAGTTAGACAAATAATTTAAGTAAAGGATTTAGTTCTGTATTGCACAGGACTGAGTCCTTTTAATTTTACCTTAATGCGTTTATTGTTGTAGTAATCAATATAGTCTACAATAGCTTGCTCCAATTGATTAAGTGATTTAAACGTCTTCTCATAACCATAAAACATTTCGGATTTCAAAATACCAAAGAAGGATTCCATCATGCCGTTGTCTGGACTATTTCCCTTACGCGACATAGATGGCTGGATTCCTTTATCCTCTAAAAAATGATGATAGAAATCGTGTTGGTATTGCCATCCCTGGTCACTATGGAGAATTGTATTTTCGTAATATTCCTCTGTAAAGGTTTGTTCTAGCATATCTTTCACTTGTATCAAGTTCGGTGACGTAGAAAGATTATAGGCGATAATTTCACTGTTAAAACCATCTAAAACTGGTGATAAATAGAGCTTTTGACTGCTTGCCGGAATGGCAAACTCTGTTACATCTGTGTAGCACTTTTCCATTGGCTTCGATGCTTCAAATTGGCGTTGAATAAGGTTATCTGCTTTCTTGCCAATCTCTCCTTGGTAGGAAGAATACTTTCGTTTACGACGAATCCGAGCACTTAAACCAAGGATCTTCATCAGACGTTGGACCTTCTTATGGTTCACTACAAAACCACGATTCCTCAATTCTAGAGTCATTCGGCGATAACCATAATTTCCTTTATGCTCAGTAAAAATAGCTTGAATTTCATCTTTAATATCATGATTTTTATCGCTTTTATTTAACTGCTTTAGCTGGTAATAATAGGTTGAACGAGCTAGCTTAATAATCTTTAGAAGAATCTCTAAGGCAAACTCCGTTACCAATCCTCGGACAATTTCTGTTTTTCTTCTCGCTCCTTTTCGTCCCTCAATCGGAGTTCTCTCAACTTTTTTAGAATGGCATTCTCCGCTCTCAAGTACTCATTTTCTGCTTGAAGTCGCTCTAGCTCTGTCATCTCTTCAGGTTTCTTCTTTGGCTTACGTCCCATTTTAGATGGTCTCCCTCTTGTTTTCTCAACAATAGTATACCCGTTTTTCTTATATTGTGCCAGCCAATTAGGCAACATTCCAACACTTGGAAGAGCATAATCTAGAGACACCCTTATTTGAGAACGACCTTCGAGAAGAACTTTATCAATGATCTCTTGTTTTAGTTCAGGTGAATAGTAACAATTCTTTCCTTTTTTGACAATTTCTATTCCATAACGATCAATCAATCTAATCATGTACTGAAGATTAGAAATGTTTATTCCAAATATATTTGAAAGCTCTTTGAAGCTTTGTCCTTGTTTTCTAAGTTCATAGATCTGAACTTTATCTTTATAAGTCAATTTCATAATAAAAACACCCCAAAAGTTAGATTTTTTTGTCTAACTTTTGGGGTGCAGTACAGTTAGCACAGGACTATGCCTTGGAAACTGCTAGGGTGGAAGGTATCGAACAAGGACTGGAGCGCGGGAAAGTTGAAGGATAAATCTTTGCCTTTATTGATTTAGTATGACAACATGCTTTGCCTTTCGAATTTACGAGTGAACAATTAGACACAAATTGAAAAAATATCAAGTTGACTTGACTTTTTTTATAGAATAGTATAGTATTTAGATACAAGCACTCCTTTTGCTCCCTGTTTCATAGCAACTGGAGTCATTTTTTTATAAATTTAGAAGGTTAATGATGTACACAACTGATAATAGTATTTCTTTGTCAAGAGATTTAAAGAGAGAAATGAAAGCATTTTTACCTCTTGAAGATTTGGTAAGTTATCTTTCAGATAAGCTAGATATGTCACCTGAAGAGGAACTAGATTCCAAAAATTTTTTACGTTGCCATAATTACTATTCGTTTTCTGCTTTTATTAAACAGGTTCCAGATAATCTTCATAAAGGAAAATTTCAAGCAGCGATTTCATTGTATGAATTTAATGACTGGTTGTCACAGTTTCTGTTTATATTTTCTGGTAGATTAGAGCAGTTTATAAAATCAACTTTTATTGAATCGCTTTGTCAGCAATATAATGGAAAATATCAAAAAGGTGAGTGTTACTTGGATGAAACTATTTATGAAAACTCTGAATTATATAACGAATTTATTTCAATTATAGAAAAACATTTATCAGAGAATCAAAGTCTGTCAATACAGCATCATATCAAAAATAAAGGTTCTAAGTTCCCAATTTGGGTGCTTTTTCAAGAGATGACTTTTGGGGAAACAACTCGTTTTATAAGTGCACTGAAAAAAGAGTACCGGGAGTATTGGATAGATACTACATTTTTATCAACTGGTGTGGTAAATTCTAAAATTCATGGAGAAGAAATCCAGAGTAAATTATTTGGCTGGGTTTCAGCTACATGGTATATGAGAAATAGGACAGCACATCATTTAAGACTATATGGTCAAAATTTTACAATAGCAAGTCCAAGTTTCTTTTCAGCTGATTTGCGTCAAATAAACAAGAATGCAGAGACTAAAAAGAAAAAGACCCATAATAACGATTTATTTGCTTATCTTTTAGCTATGAAAAATCTTATACAACATCATTCACATTCTTTTGTTCAAGATTGGAACGATTTTTTAATGAGTTTAGAGGCACAGTTGATGGAAAAGTCAAATATCATATTATCTAGTAAGATTGGTTTGCCAAGCAATTGGAAAGATATATTGTGGATTGGTTGAACTAAGGAATGATTTATTTGCTCAAGCTATTATTCAGAGAATCTTTGACAATCCAGATGAGAAACCAAACATTAAGAAGTTGATTACCAAGATGAATGAAGGATAAGATGCGAGATTTTGGAATCGCTATAGCGGACGATGTAATAGCTGAACAAGGTGAGAAAATCAGAATCATCAAGGAACACGATGATGCTCTTTCCGTCTGTAAAGAAGATTTGGAAACTCAGTCAAGAATACCAAGAGCAGGTCAAGATGATTCAAATCGTTCCTAGATTCAGTGTGCTTTAATTTTAAAAATTAGGTGTCGAAACCTTTTTTAATACAGACAAAATTAAGGATAAACAATAATTTTAATAACTTTTATTTTTTTCGTCTCTTTTCCGAATAAATAGATAGAAGCAGTGAATCTAGCAAACCTAGATTAAAAAATGTGCTATAATAGAAGGAGGAAAAGGATGATTCTAAGACATCCGGGCATCAGCCCGACTAATGACTTGGTAGCTAAGAAAATCTTTAGCAATCCAGAAATCACTTGTCAATTTATTCGCGATATGTTGGACTTGCCAGCTAAAAATGTGACCATTTTGGAGGGAAGCAATATTCACGTCTTCCCTTCCCTGCCTTATTCAGCGCAGGATTTTTATACCAGTATAGACGTCTTGGCGGAGTTGGACAATGGAACGCAAGTAATTATTGAGATTCAAGTCCATCATCAGAATTTTTTCATCAATCGCCTGTGGGCTTACCTGTGCAGTCAGGTCAATCAAAATCTTGAAAAAATTCGCCAGCGAGAAGGTGATACCCACCAGAGTTACAAACACATTGCACCAGTATACGCTATCGCAATCGTGGACAGCAATTACTTTTCAGATGACTTAGCTTTTCATAGCTTTAGTATGCGCGAGGATACGACAGGTGAGGTTTTAACCATCACCAATAATGGACAGGAACATCATCTAGTCAAGATGGCGTTCTTGGAATTAAGAAAATACAGAGAAACCAGCAAAGACGAGGTTCGCAAGCCGTGGTTAGAGTTTTTCGGCAACAAGCCCTTTACCCAAGCACCCGAGCGAGCTATCAGCCAAGCAGACCAACTGCTAGATTACAAGAGCTGGTCCGAGGAGGACAGGAAAATGTTTAGTGAACAACGCAGACGCGAAGAACAAGCCTTACTCGCTCATGACTATGCCTTGGAAACAGCTAGGGCGGAAGGTATTGAACAGGGACTGGAGCGTGGTATTGAACAAGGACTTGAACGTGGCCGTGCAGAGGGTATTGAAAAAGGGCGAGAAGAGGGATTAAAAGTAGGTTTAGTAAATCTAGTACGTCAAGGTCTTCTAACACCTGAGGTTGCGAGTGAGCAATTAGGCATGACCGTGGCTGAGTTTGAAGAACTATTGAAAGACCATCATAAATAAGACCTAAAAATATAGAGAAACCAGCAAAGATGAGGTTCGCAAGCCATGGTTGGAGTTTTTCGGCAACAAGCCCTTTACCCAAGAACCCGAGCGAGCCATCAGCCAAGCAGACCAACTGCTGGACTACAAGAGCTGGTCCGAGGAGGACAGGAGAATGTTTAGTGAACAACGCAGGCGTGAAGAACAAGCCTTACTCGCTCATGACTATGCCTTGGAAACAGCTAGAGCGGAAGGAATCGAAAAAGGTTTAGAGCGAGGTCTTGAACGTGGTCGTGCAGAGGGTCTTGAACAAGGACGAGCAGAAGGCGTTGAACAGGGACTGGAGCGTGGGAAAATCTTTACCTTTCTAGATTTAGTACGCCAACATGTTTTAACCTCTGAATTTGCGAGTGAACAGTTGGGCATGTCAGTTACTGAGTTTGAGTCCTTGCTATGAGGTCACATTTTAAATAGTAGAAAGTTAATGAAATGGCGAGTTATTTCTAAAATACTTGTCATTTTTGCTTGACATTTGGAAGGGGTTATAGGATAATACCATAGAAGTGAGTTCTATCCAACTATCGATATGGATTAGATATGTGAGGTTTGACTCAGGGTTTAAGAAATTTGTGAGATTTTCACTTGGGAGATACGATATTTGAAGAGTATTTCATCTCACAAAGACGTTTTTTCACCTTTTTTGAAAAAATAGGTAAAAAGTTAAAGAAAACCCTTGACAAATCCTGCAAATATTTATATACTGTATGGTAGTAAGATAGTCTTACGAAAAAAATATTTTAAAGAAAACAAAGGAGATAAAACGATGAAAAAAGTTTTATTGACAAGCGCAGTAGTTCTTGCTACATTTGGTGCTACACAAGCTGTTTCAGCAGATATTGTAGATTTTAATAGCATTTTATCTGGAATCACTGATACTAATGCTAAAGCTAAAGTTAAAGCAAAAGCTGAAGAACTTAGAGATTTCCAATACAATCTATTGAATAAACAACAATTTGGTGGAAAAACTTTAAGAGAACTTTATATTAATTATGTTGCTAAAGAGGCAGCATATAAAGCACTTCCTGAAACAGTTAAAGCTGCATATGCTAATCTTGAGGCTCTTAGACAAGAACAAATCAAGATTGAAGATATGAAAGGTGATGCTAATGCATTAGCTAGCAAGGTAGCTGAGCTTGATGTAGCGATTACTAATGCTACACATAAGGTTGGTATTATCGCAGACGAGATTAAAGATATCAAAGCATCATTAGGTGTTGCTAATGATAAAGTCGCTGAATTGCGTGCTAAGAAATTAGATTTGGAACTTCAATATTCTTCAGCAGTTAAAGCAGCTGAAAGTGCGGGAGCAAAAGTTGATGCAGAAATCAACAATGAATTACAAAAAGTAAATAATGACTATGCAGCTGCTGTTAAGAAAGCTAATGAGCTTAATGAGCAACTTTCAGAAAAAGTAGCAGAACAAAAAGAAAATGCTTTCAATATTGGTCGTTATAATGCCGCTAAAGCAGCAGTTGTTGCTTATATGGCAGGAGATCAATCTAAGATTCTTGAAGCTTCATTTGACTTAGGTAAGAAAGTTAAAGCAGCTGAAGAAGCAGTTAGAGCAGCTGAAGCATCTATTGAGACTGCTCGCGCTGAACGTGATGCAGCTAAGAATGCACTTGAAACTGCTGAAACTATGGTTTCAGAAAAATTTGCTGATAAAGGCTTGACTTACAACCGTTCTGTATTTGAAGTTGCTGATACAAACGTAAACAATACTAAAGTTGGTTGGTACAAAAACCATGCAGGTATGTGGGCATACTACTCAACTGCTGGTGATAAAGCTACTGGTTGGAAACAAGTAGATGGCACTTGGTACTACTTTAACGCAGCAGGCGAAATGCAAAAATTCTGGGTTAAAGATGGCAACACTTGGTACTACCTAAACGGTTCAGGTGAACTCGTTACAGGTTGGTTGCAAGACGGTGGTAAATGGTACTTCCTAGATGCTTCAGGTGCTATGAAAGCTAGCCAATGGATTCAAAACAACGGTAGCTGGTACTACCTTGACGCTACAGGTGCCATGAAAGCTAACGGCTGGTTCCAAGTAGGAGACAAATGGTACTACGCAACTGCTTCAGGAGCTATCGCAGTAAACACTACTGTAGGTGGTTATACTGTAAACGGAAACGGTGAATGGGTTAAATAATCTAAGATAATTTAAAGCTAGGAGAAATCTCTCCTAGTTTTTTTGATTGCGACAGGTGTGCTGTTCATCTATGGGAGAAATGCCCTTTAACAATGGTAGGGTATGAGTTTTACCTATATTACTGGAGACGCAAAGTTACTGGATGGCAAAAATTTTTTATGGTAATACTTTTCAGAAATCAAAGGGGAGTATGGTATTACCTCTGATGTTTACACAGTATATACAGGTATATACAAATAGTGGATATGGGCCTTATTTCTTGAGTTTTTCTAAAGAAAATGGTATAATTGCGACAAAAAGATATTAAAGGTGGTAATACTTTATGAATAGAAAAAAACTTCTCACTGCTAGCTTAGCTAGTGTTGCTGTTTTGGGAGCGACTTTAGCTGCATCTCAGCCGTCAGTCGTGAAAGCTGATGATACTACTCTAGCTCAACCAGCTGGAACAACTGACACTTCTAAATCAGAAGTTACAAGTCCAGAGATTAAAGAAGCTGAAGCTGATGCTAAAGCTAAGGAAGAAAAAGTTACTGAAGCTCAAGCGAAAGTAGATACAACAACTACTGCAGCTAACGAAGCAGCTACTAAACTTGAAGCTGAGAAAAAAGAAGCTACTGAAGCTGATGCTGCTAAAACTAAAGCTGAAGAAGCTAAGAAAACTGCTGCTGATGAATTAGCTGCTGCTAAAGCAAAAGCTGCTGAAGCTGACGCTAAAGCTAAAGAAGAAGCTAAAAAAGAAGAAGAAGCTAAAAAAGAAGAAGCTGATTCAAAAGAAGCTCTAAAAGAAGCTTTCGCTAAACTTGAAAAAGAAATCGACGCTGATTCTAATATCAAAGACAAAGAAGCTGCAAAAAAATTACTTGGTAAAGAAGACTTACTAGCAGCTGTAGAAGCTGGTGATTTAAAAGCTGGTGATGTTCTTAAAGAATTAGAAAACGACAATAACACTGCAAGCAGTACTGCTACAACTTCAGCTGAAGCCAAAACTAAAGATGAATTACCAGAAGACGTTAAAGCTGGAATTGAAAAAGCTGAAAAAGCTGATGCTGCTCGTCCTGCATCAGAAAAACTTCAAGATAAAGCTGATGACCTAGCTGAAAAAATCGAAGAATTAACTGCAGTTGCTGAGGCTGATAAAGCTAACGCTGATAAAAAAGCTGAAGCTCTTAAAAAACAAGAAGATACTTTAAAAGAAGCTAAAGAGGCATTAAAATCTGCTAAAGAAAATGGTTCTGATGCTGATATCGTCGCTTCATTAGATAAAGCTGTAAAAGCTATCGAAAAAGAACGTGATGCTGCTCAAAATGCTTTTGACGAAGCAAATTCTCCATTAGCTGGCTACAAAGCTGAAATCGATGCACTTACTGACGAGTATAACAAAGCTCTTGATGAAGTAAAAGCTGCTAAAGAAAAAGAAGCTAACGAACCAGCTAAACCAGCAGAAGAAGAACCAGCTAAACCAGCAGAAAAAACAGAAGCTGAAAAAGCTGCTGAAGCTAAAGCAGAAGCGGATGCTAAAGTTGCTGAGTTAGAGAAAAAAGTTGCTGAAGAAACTAAAAAAGTTGAAGAAGCTACTGCTAAAGCTACAAAAGAAGTTGAAGATGTAAAAGTTGCTGAAACAGCAAAAACGGAAGCTGAAAAAGCTAAAGCTGATGCAGAAGCTGAATTAGCTAAAGCTAAAGAAGAAGCAGAAAAAGCTAAAGCTAAAGTTGAAGAACTTAAAAAAGATGAAGCTGACACTAGAACTGCTCTTAAAGACGCTTTAGATCAACTTGAAGAAGCTGCAATCGCTGAAATCAATAAAGATGCAAGCATCACAGACAAGGAAAAAGCCATTGCTGAGAAAAAAGCTGAAATTGGTAAAGAAGCTATCTTAGAAGCAGTTGAAAAAGGTGACTTGACTGCAGGAGATGTTCTTAAAGAATTAGAAAATGACTATAACACTAGAAATAAAGATCCTGAAAAGGTTGACGAAACTAAAAAATTAGACGCTGAAGAAGCTAAGAAAATCGACGAAATTAATAAAGCAGATAAAGCTAAAGAAGATGCTAAGACAGAATCAGAAAAATTGCAAGATAAAGCTGATGATTTAGCTGAAAAGATTGAAAAATTAACTAAAGTAGCTGAAAAAGACAAAGCAGAAGCTGAGAAAAAAGCAGCAGCATTTGAAAAACAAAATGCAATTTTAGAGAAAGCTAAAGCAGCCCTAAAAGCAGCAAAGGATAACAATGCTACTAAAGAAGTGGTTGATGAATTACAAGAGGCTGTGAACAAACTTCAAGCAGCTACAGAGGAAGCTAAAACAGAGTTTGATAAATATAATGAACCATTACAAGCTTATACTGAAGAAATCAACAGGCTTACTGATGAGTACAACCAAACTCTTAAAGATATAGCAGCTGCTAAAGCAAAGGAATCTTCAAATAGTGATACAGTTCTACAACCAGAACTTCCAGAGTTTAATGGTGGAGTAAATCTTGATGACGCGCCAAGACAAGGCAATCGTCCTACATCAGGTTCAACAACACCGTCTACACCAGCTCCTGGAACAGATACTCCAGCTGCACCAACAGCTGAAACACCAGCACCAGCACCGACAGCTCCAGCTGTAGCAGGTACTAGTCAAGACAACACTTATCAAGCACCAGCTGCAAAAGCAGAAGATAAGAAAGAACTTCCAAACACTGGTGGCAAAGATAATGCTGCAATTGCATCATTAGGATTCCTAGGCTTGCTCCTTGGTGCCCTTCCATTTGTAAAACGTAAAAACTAATTAGTTAAAAATATGAAAGAGAAGGACTTGTTACCTTCTCTTTTTTTGTATATAATCGCGTGAGGACTTTGTTGGATAGTAGAAAATAAAAAGTGAACAAGACAATATTTCATTCTTGTTCGCTTTTATGTTATTAGTGATTGTATAATCTTATAACAGTGCCTCAAACTCAGCGACGGTCATGCCCAACTGCTGGCTGGCAACCTCGGAAGTCAGGAGACCTTGGCGGACCATGTCTAAGAAGGCAAAAAGTTTCCCTTCTTCCCTTCCTTCAACTTTCCCACGCTCCAGTCCCTGTTCAATGCCTTCTGCTCGTCCTCGTTTCAGTCCTTGTTCAATCCCCTCTGCTCGACCACGTTCTAAGCCTTTTTCCTCAGCTTGTTCCAAGGCATAGTCCTGTGCTAACAAGGCTTGTTCTTCACGCATACGTAGTTGACTAAACATTTTCCTGTCCTCCTCGGACCAGCTTTTATAGTCTAGCAGTTGGTCTGCTTGGCTGATGGCTCGCTCGGGTTGTTGAGTAAAGGGTTTATTACCGAAAAACTCCAACCATGGCTTGCGAACCTCGTCCTTGCTGGTTTCTCTGTATTTTTTAATTTTTATTTATGATGGTCTTTCAATAATTCTTCAAACTCAGAGACAGTCATACCCAGCTGATGACTGGCAAATTCAGAGCTTAAAACATGTTGGTGAACTAAATCAAGAAAGGTAAAAATTTGTCCTTCAACTTTCCCACGCTCTAGTCCCTGTTCAATGCCTTCTGCTCGTCCTCGTTCCAGTCCTTGTTCAATCCCCTCTGCTCGACCACGCTCTAAGCCTTTTTCCTCCGCTTGTTCCAAGGCATAGTCGTGTGCTAATAATGCCTGTTCTTCACGCATACGTAGTTGACTAAACATCTTCCTGTCCTCCTCGGACCAGCTCTTGTAGTCTAGCAGTTGGTCTGCTTGGCTGATGGCTCGCTCGGGTTGTTGAGTAAAGGGTTTATTACCGAAAAACTCCAACCATGGCTTGCGAACCTCGTCCTTGCTGGTTTCTCTGTATTTTTTAATTCCAAGAATGCCATCTTAACCAGATGGTTTTCTTGTCCATTATTGGTGATGGTTAAGACTTCACCCGTCGTATCTTCTCGCATGCTAAAGCTATGAAAAGCCAAATCATCTGAGAAGTAGTTGCTATCCACAATAGCTATTGCGTAAACAGGTGCGATATGCTTGTAGCTCTGGTGTGTATCACCTTCTCGTTGGCGAATTTTTTCGAGGTTTTGATTGACCTGACTACATAGATAAGCCCATAGGCGATTGATGAAAAAATTCTGATGATGCACCTGAATCTCAATAATTACTTGAGTGCCGTTATCCAACTCAGCCAAAACATCTATACTTGTATAGAAATCCTTCGCCGAGTACGGCAGGGAAGGTAAGACATGAATATTACTTCCTTCCAAAATGGTTACATTTTTGGCTGGTAAATCCAGCATATCGCGGATAAATTGACAAGTGATTTCTGGATTGCTAAAGATTTTCTTAGCAACCAAATCGTTAGTTGGGCTGATGCCCGGATGACGTAAGGTCATATTTCTTCTCCTTTCATTATAGCACATTTTTTAATCTAGGTTTACTAGATTTGATGCTTCTATCTATTTATTCGGAAAAAGTATGAAAAATATTGGGTATGGCTCTTTCCAATGGTATTTTTTGGTGCTTTCCTTTATAATGGGTGTATGGATAAGAAAAAATTATTATTGATTGATGGGTCTTCTGTTGCCTTTCGGGCGTTTTTTGCGCTCTATCAGCAGTTGGACCGTTTTAAGAATGCGGCTGGTTTGCATACCAATGCGATTTATGGCTTTCAGTTGATGTTGAGCCATTTGTTGGAGCGGGTTGAGCCTAGTCATATTTTGGTGGCTTTTGATGCGGGGAAGACGACCTTCCGTACAGAGATGTATGCGGACTATAAGGGTGGTCGGGCTAAGACTCCGGATGAGTTTCGTGAGCAATTTCCCTTTATTCGTGAGTTGCTGGATCATATGGGGATTCGTCACTATGAGTTGGCTCAGTATGAGGCGGATGACATCATTGGGACACTGGATAAACTAGCAGAGCAGGATGGTTTTGATATTACCATTGTCAGTGGGGACAAGGATTTGATTCAGCTGACGGATGAGCATACAGTGGTTGAAATTTCCAAGAAAGGTGTGGCTGAGTTTGAGGCCTTTACGCCAGAATATCTTATGGAAAAGCTGGGTATCACACCGACTCAGTTTATCGATCTCAAGGCGCTTATGGGTGATAAGTCGGATAATATCCCTGGGGTGACCAAAATCGGTGAAAAGACGGGTATCAAGCTCTTGCTGGAGTATGGTTCGCTTGAAGGTATTTATGAAAATATCGATGGGATGAAGGCTTCTAAGATGAAGGAAAATCTCATCAATGATAAGGAACAAGCCTTTTTGTCTAAAACACTGGCGACCATTGATACTAAGGCACCGATTGAGATTGGTTTGGAGGATTTGGTCTATAGTGGTCCAGATGTGGAAAATCTTGGGAAATTCTACGATGAGATGGGCTTCAAACAGCTCAAACAGGCTTTAAATGTGTCGTCAGCTGATGTGGCTAAGAGCTTGAATTTTACTATTGTTGACCAAATCAGTCAAGATATGCTGAGTGAAGAGTCTATCTTCCATTTTGAGCTTTTTGGTGAGAATTACCATACGGATGATTTGGTTGGTTTTGCCTGGTCTTGTGGGGATAAGCTCTATGCTACAGACAAGCTTGAGATTTTGCAAGAGCCGATTTTCAAGGACTTTCTAGAAAAAACACCTCTGAGAGTTTATGATTTTAAAAAAGCTAAAGTTCTCTTGCATCGTTTGGGTGTGGATTTGCAGGTGCCTGCTTTTGACAGTCGTTTGGCTAAATACCTCCTTTCGACTGTGGAGGACAATGAAATTGCGACTATTGCTAGTCTTTATGGTCAGACTTATTTGGTCGATGATGAGACTTTCTATGGTAAGGGAGTCAAGAGAGCCATTCCTGAACGCGAGAAATTCTTGGAACACTTGGCTCGTAAGCTTGCTGTTTTGGTCGAAACAGAGCCTGTTTTGCTTGAAAAACTTATCGAAAATGGGCAATTAGAGCTTCTTTATGATATAGAGCAACCTCTTGCCTTTGTACTTGCCAAGATGGAAATTGCTGGGATTACGGTCAAGAAAGAGACCTTGCTTGAGATGCAGGCTGAAAATGAGCTTGTCATTGAAAAGCTCACTCAGGAGATTTACGAACTGGCTGGTGAGGAGTTTAATATCAACTCACCTAAGCAGTTGGGCGTGCTTCTCTTTGAAAAATTGGGGCTACCTCTAGAATACACTAAGAAAACTAAGACCGGTTATTCGACAGCAGTGGATGTGTTGGAGCGTCTCGCTCCTATTGCGCCAATTGTTAAGAAAATCTTAGACTACCGTCAGATTGCCAAGATTCAATCGACTTATGTGATTGGCTTGCAGGACTGGATTTTGGCTGATGGCAAGATTCATACTCGTTATGTGCAGGATTTGACCCAGACCGGGCGTTTGTCTAGTGTGGATCCAAACTTGCAAAACATTCCTGTGCGTTTGGAACAAGGGCGCTTGATTCGGAAGGCTTTTGTGCCTGAGTGGGGGGATAGTGTGCTGCTCAGCTCGGACTATTCACAGATTGAATTGCGCGTTTTGGCGCATATCTCTAAGGATGAGCACTTGATTAAGGCCTTCCAAGAGGGGGCAGATATCCATACTTCGACAGCCATGCGGGTCTTTGGCATTGAGCGTCCTGAGGATGTGACTGCAAACGACCGTCGCAATGCCAAGGCAGTTAACTTTGGAGTGGTTTACGGGATTTCAGACTTTGGTTTGTCTAATAACCTGGGCATTAGCCGTAAGGAAGCCAAAGCCTACATTGATACCTACTTTGAACGCTTCCCAGGCATCAAAAACTACATGGATGAAGTGGTGCGTGAGGCGCGTGATAAGGGCTATGTGGAGACCCTCTTCAAGCGTCGTCGTGAGTTGCCAGATATCAATTCGCGTAACTTTAACATTCGTGGTTTCGCAGAGAGGACGGCTATCAACTCACCTATCCAGGGTTCGGCAGCAGATATTCTCAAGATTGCCATGATTCAGCTGGATAAAGCCTTGGTTGCAGGTGCTTATCAGACTAAGATGCTGTTACAAGTGCACGATGAAATCGTCCTTGAAGTGCCTAAATCTGAATTGGTAGAGATGAAAAAATTGGTCAAACAAACCATGGAAGAAGCCATTCAACTCAGTGTTCCTCTTATCGCAGATGAGAATGAAGGGGCAACCTGGTACGAGGCTAAATAAAAAGGGGGCTAGTCCTCCTTTTTGTAGTAGAATTATGCAAGCCTTTTCAAAATGTGCTATACTGATGAAAAAGGAGGATTTCTATGAGTCAAGAATTTATCAATCCAAGTGATGGTGTGATTCGTCAGTATCTAGCAACGAGTAAAACCCTTGCTGTTGTGGGTTTGTCAGACCGTGAGGAAACAACCAGCAATCGAGTGACTAAGGAAATGCAGGCTCGGGGTTATAAAATTATCCCAGTCAATCCCAAGGCGGCAGGTGGAGAAATCTTGGGTGAAAAGGCTTATGCTAGTCTCGCTGAGATTCCTTTTCCTGTAGATATTGTCAATGTTTACCGTCGCAGCGAGTTTCTGCCTGATGTGGCGCGTGATTTTCTCAAAGCTGATGCCAAGATTTTTTGGGCACAGCTAGGACTTGAAAGTCTAGAAGCAGAAGAAATCTTGCGTGCTGGTGGATGTGATGATATCGTGATGAATCGTTGCATCAAGAGAGAACATACACGCTTGATTGAGGAAGCATAATAAAAAGGTAGCTGTGGGCTACCTTTTTATTATACTCAATGAAAATTAAAGAGCAAACTAGGAAACTAGCCGCAGGTTGCTCAAAACACAGTTTTGAGGTTGTGGATAGAACTGACGAAGTCAGTAACCATACCTACGGCAAGGCGACGTTGACGTGGTTTGAAGAGATTTTCGAAGAGTATTAGAAAATGCCGATAAGGGTCTGCATACCAAGACTGGTGAGGATGATGGCAATCCAGCAGATGGCTCCGAGAATAATGGATTTTCCACTGGATTTGACCATAGCGACCAGATTAGTTTTGAGACCGATAGCACTCATGGCCATGATAATGAGGAATTTGGAGAGTTGTTTGAGAGGGGTAAAGAAACTACTGGACACACCGAGAGAGGTCAGTAGGGTGGTTAGGAGAGATGCAAGGATAAAGTAAAGGATAAACAGTGGGAAGACTTTTTTCAGTTGTAAGCCTTGCTTATTTTTTTGCTCGCGACTTTGCCAGTAGGAGAGAAAGAGAGTGATGGGGATGATAGCCAGAGTCCGCGTAAGTTTGACAATGGTTGCGGATTCGAGGGTATTAGTCTGGTAGAGACTGTCCCAAGCGCTGGCTGTGGCGGTTACAGAGGAAGTGTCATTGACCGCAGTCCCTGCAAAGAGGGCGAAGCCGTCATTTGATAGATGAAGCCAGGTACCTAGCGTTGGAAAGATGAGCGCAGCCAAGACATTGAAGAAAAAGATAACGGAGATAGCTTGGGCTACTTCCTTTTCCTTAGCATGGATAACAGGCGCTGTCGCCGCAATGGCAGAACCCCCACAGATAGAAGAACCTACTCCAATCAAGGTAGCCAGTTTTGTATCCAGTGTAAAGAAGTGCTGGAAGAGGTAGGCAACAATCAAGGCTATTGAAATGGTGGATAGGATGACAGGGAGTGAAGATTGCCCAACTGCGAAGACTTGCGAGATATTGAGACCAAAACCAAGCAAGATAACGGCATACTGGAGCAATTTTTTAGAACTAAAGGTCAATCCAGCATCCAGTTGTTTATAGGGTGAGAGAAAGGGATGGAGAAGCATGCCTATGAAAATTGCAAAGACGGGCGCGCCAATGACAGGGAAGAATCCGCCTAAGTACCAAGATAGGATAGAAATGAGAAGGCAGGTCAAGATACCTGCTCCATTTTTTGATAGAAATGACATAAAAACCTCCAAATAGAATCTGTTACCATTATAGACCTGTAGAGAGGAAAAGTAAAATAGAAAGTGGAGCTAACAATTATTTGACAAGGCGCGCTAATCATGTGATAATAATCTTACAAGAACTGTAACGAAGTCTTGGCAAAAACAAAGATACTAGAGCTCCACCTCTGGTATTTCTTTTTGTCCAGTTACATTAAAACTAAACTCAGGTTTTATTTTTTGTCGCGCTTATCTAACCACTTTCTGACTATCCACTCAGAAATGACATTACCGATAATAGTAATCAGTAACGGGGCTAGAATAGTTGTAACGAAGATTATCAAAACCTCAATACTCGTCGAAAATCTCATGATACGTTGTCATCTTCGGCTTACCTAACTTTAGTTATGCTTTCACCTCGATTCCTAGTCTCATGAGATTTTCATTGGGTATTCTAAAAACATAGTGTTGTAATCAATTTAAATTAACACACTTCAATTTGTTATGCTAGCGTTATTCTATAATGTATTTTTGCGGTCGGGGGGCTTTTGTAGTATAATAGAGATACGTTTTTACAGTAGGAGGTATCTATGGACTTAACTAAGCGCTTTAATAAACAGTTAGATAAGATTCAAGTTTCGTTGATTCGTCAGTTTGACCAGGCTATTTCGGAGATTCCTGGGGTCTTGCGTTTGACTTTGGGGGAACCTGATTTTACAACGCCAGATCATGTCAAGGAGGCGGCCAAGCGAGCGATTGACCAGAACCAATCCTACTATACAGGGATGAGTGGCCTGCTGACTCTACGTCAGGCGGCCAGTGACTTTGTTAAGGAAAAGTACCAACTGGACTATGCTCCTGAAAATGAAATCTTGGTCACTATCGGAGCGACAGAGGCTTTATCTGCGACTTTGACAGCTATTTTGGAAGAGGGAGACAAGGTGCTCTTGCCAGCTCCTGCTTATCCGGGTTATGAACCGATTGTCAATCTAGTTGGGGCAGAGGTTGTCGAGATTGATACGACTGAAAATGGGTTTGTCTTAACTCCTGAAATGTTGGAGAAGGCCATTTTGGAGCAGGGAGACAAGCTCAAGGCGGTTATTCTCAACTATCCAGCAAATCCGACAGGAATTACCTACAGTCGGGAGCAGTTGGAGGCCTTGGCAGCTGTTTTACGCAAGTACGAAATTTTTGTTGTCTGTGATGAGGTTTACTCAGAATTGACCTACACAGGCGAAGCCCATGTGTCTCTGGGAACTATGTTGAGAGACCAGGCTATTATTATCAATGGTCTATCTAAATCACATGCCATGACAGGTTGGCGTTTGGGTCTGATTTTCGCTCCTGCAGCCTTTACAGCCCAGTTGATCAAGAGTCACCAGTATTTGGTTACTGCCGCAAATACCATGGCGCAACATGCTGCGGTGGAAGCCTTGACGGCTGGTAAAAATGATGCGGAACCTATGAAGAAGGAATACATCCAGCGTCGGGACTATATTATCGAGAAAATGACTGCTCTTGGTTTTGAGATTATCAAACCAGACGGTGCCTTCTATATCTTTGCTAAGATTCCAGCGGGCTACAATCAAGATTCCTTTGCTTTTCTAAAGGATTTTGCTCAGAAGAAGGCCGTTGCCTTTATCCCTGGAGCTGCCTTTGGGCGTTACGGAGAAGGCTATGTGCGTCTGTCTTATGCAGCCAGCATGGAGACTATCACAGAAGCTATGAAACGACTTGAGGAGTACATGAGAGAAGCATGATTCAGTCTATCACGAGTCAAGGCTTGGTGCTCTACAATCGCAATTTTCGTGAGGATGACAAGCTCGTCAAGATTTTTACAGAGCAGGCTGGCAAGCGCATGTTTTTTGTCAAACATGCTGGCCAGTCCAAACTGGCTCCTGTTATTCAGCCCTTGGTGTTGGCACGATTTCTCTTACGAATCAATGATGATGGGCTCAGTTACATCGAGGACTATCATGAGGTGATGACCTTTCCCAAGATTAATAGTGATCTCTTTGTCATGGCCTATGCGACCTACGTGGCAGCTCTTGCCGATGCTAGTTTGCAGGATAATCAGCAGGATGCTCCCTTGTTTGCTTTTTTGCAAAAGACTTTGGAGTTGATGGAAGCTGGCTTGGATTATCAGGTTTTGACTAATATTTTTGAAATTCAAATCTTGACTCGATTTGGGATCAGCCTCAATTTTAATGAGTGTGTCTTTTGCCATCGGATCGGTCAGGCTTTTGACTTTTCTTTCAAATATGGAGCCTGCCTCTGTCCAGAGCATTATCATGAGGATGAGAGACGTTGTCATCTCAATCCCAATATCCCTTATTTGCTCAATCAGTTTCAAGCCATTGATTTTGAGACCTTGGAGACCATTTCGCTCAATCCTGAAATCAAGCAAGAGCTACGCCAATTTATGGATCAACTCTACGAAGAGTACGTTGGGATTCACCTAAAATCAAAGAAATTTATTGATTCCCTATCCGACTGGGGACAATTACTAAAAGAGGAAAAGAAATGAAAAAAATCGCAGTAGATGCCATGGGGGGCGATTACGCACCTCAGGCCATCGTTGAGGGTGTCAATCAAGCCCTAGCTGACTTTTCAGATATCGAGGTTCAACTCTACGGAGATGAAGCTAAAATCAAGCAATATCTGACAGCGACAGAGCGCGTCAGCATTATCCATACGGATGAGAAGATTGATTCAGACGATGAACCTACGAGAGCTATTCGGAAGAAGAAAAATGCCAGTATGGTATTGGCGGCCAAGGCTGTCAAAGAAGGCGAAGCAGACGCTGTTCTCTCAGCTGGGAATACAGGTGCTTTGTTGGCGGCTGGGTTTTTCATCGTGGGTCGTATCAAGAACATCGATCGTCCTGGGCTTATGTCGACTTTGCCGACTGTAGATGGGAAAGGTTTTGACATGCTAGACCTCGGTGCTAATGCGGAAAATACAGCCCAGCACCTCCATCAATACGCTGTCCTCGGTTCCTTCTATGCTAAAAATGTCCGTGGAATTGCGCAACCACGTGTTGGTTTGCTCAACAATGGAACAGAGAGTAGCAAGGGTGACCCGCTTCGTAAGGAAACTTACGAATTACTAGCAGCTGATGAAAGTTTGAACTTTATCGGAAACGTGGAAGCGCGTGATTTGATGAATGGCGTTGCGGATGTTGTTGTGGCAGATGGTTTCACGGGAAACGCTGTGCTCAAATCCATTGAAGGGACAGCCATGGGAATCATGGGATTGCTCAAGACAGCTATTACAGGTGGTGGTCTCCGAGCGAAACTAGGCGCACTCCTTCTCAAGGACAGCCTCAGATGTTTGAAAAAACAGCTCAACTACTCAGATGTTGGTGGAGCGGTCTTGTTTGGTGTCAAGGCACCTGTTGTCAAGACTCATGGCTCAAGCGATGCCAAGGCTGTTTATAGTACAATTCGCCAGATTCGTACCATGCTAGAAACAGACGTAGTTGCCCAGACTGCGCGTGAATTTTCAGGAGAATAAAAGAGATGACAGAAAAAGAAATTTTTGACCGTATTGTGACCATTATCCAAGAGCGACAGGGAGAGGACTTTGTCGTGACAGAATCCTTGAGTCTGAAAGACGATTTGGATGCTGATTCAGTCGACTTGATGGAGTTTATCTTGACACTGGAAGATGAATTTAATATCGAAATCAGTGACGAGGAAATTGATCAACTGCAGAGCGTAGGAGATGTGGTTAAGATTATTCAAGGAAAATAGCAATCGGAGTTCCAAGGCAACGGAAGTAGATGGTTTTTAGAAATGAGGAATATCGGATATCCTTGTAAAAATGGGAAAAACACGTTATAATGGACTTATTAGAAGAGAAAGGAAGTATACTCGTGGCTACATTTAGTATTACTCGTGATATCACACTCACAAAAGAAGATTTTGAAAAAATTCAAGCCTCTAAATCAACTGATTTGTTGCTTGATATTATCAAAAAGAATACAGATAAACAAGAACAACCTTCCTTACTAGGTCTAGAGAAGCTGGTAAGATAAAGTATGAAATTATATGCCTTACCACTAGGGGATGTCATCAAATTCATACGACAAACCGTTATTACTAGAAATCCTGAATATACTAATGAACGGAGAATACGTCAAAAAGTCCGTGAGAACTTCTCTAAGATTGTTTCTGAGCAAGTGTCGTTTGGTAAAAATGAGGATATGTTAGAGTATCTTAAAAATGACGCAATTACAACAGAGCTGACACATAAATCGAGAAATTTTATTATTATTGATCAAGAGATATCAGAAGAGAGATTTGAGATTTTAGGTTTTTTTACACTAACATTAAAAATTGTTAATGTTCAAGAATTAGATAATGATAGCAAAAAATCTTTTGTTTTAAGTGGGAAAAACGCTAGAAACTTAAATTATATACCAGGACTTTTGATTGCTCAATTTGGAAGAAATTTACACTTTAATAAAATTACTGGTCACCAAGTTATGGAATTAGTTGTTGACAAAATTCAATTAGCCCAGAGCATTTTAGGGGGTAAAATGGTTTATTTGGATAGTGTCAATGAAGATAAAGTGATTAATTTTTATAAATCGTTTGGTTTTGTTGAATACGGTGAGATTATTAGGGATAATAAGCACCCTGATGTATACTATCAACCAATGGCTCTTGATATGACAAAAGTGATTGTTGAGTAGATATAGGAGTTCCAAGGCACTTGCTTTGGAATTTTTTATTTGGCTTAATACTCTTCGAAAATCAAATTCAAACCACGTCAGCGTCGCCTTACCGTAGGTATGGTTACTGACTTCGTCAGTTCTATCCACAACCTCAAAACTGTGTTTTGAGCAACCTGCGGCTAGCTTCCTAGTTTGCTCTTTGATTTTCATTGAGTATAAGTGACCGTTTAGGAACAGATTTAGTCTTTCTAGGGACAGTAGAAATCTGAGGAGAAATAAGGGATATAATAGAGTCAGAAAAAATCAATCTCCAAAAAGGAGAAAAGAAAGGATTTTTATAGAGTTATATCAATACGGTATTACTCAAAATACAATTCGTAGATATTGGTAATATTGTCTAATCTTTCACAATATTATTGACTTTGATTATGAAAAGTATTAGAATATAGCTAAATAAAGAGGGGAAACCCTCCTATAGCTATTCAATAAAGGAGGAAATGGCTATGAAAAAATCTAAACTACTCACTCTTGGTCTGCTTGTAGGTGCTGGTCTGCTTTTGTCTATCAACCAAGCACAGGCTGCAGATACTTGGGTTAAAAATGGTGCTGACTGGAATCTTTCACAAGATGGCAGTCTAGCTAAGGATAAATGGGTACAAAATGCTGGCTCATGGTATCACTTCGACAGCACTGGTAAAATGCAGACAGGCTGGCTCAAAGACGGCAATACTTGGTATTCTCTAGCAGATAGTGGTGCTATGCGCACAGGCTGGTACAAGGAAGGAAACACATGGTACTCACTAGCAAATAGTGGTGCTATGCGTACAGGTTGGTACAAAGAAGGATCTACATGGTATTACCTCAAAGACAGTGGCGCTATGGCAACAGGATGGGCGACTCCAAATGGTAAATGGTCTTACTTTGAAAAATCAGGTGCTATGGTCGCAGATAGAGCTGTCCCAGCCAGTGATGGGGAAAGTTATGTTATTGGTAAGAATGGCTATCTAGCAAATAGAAAAGATGCTGGATACAGTATTCATGATATTGTCAAACTTGGAGATGGGCAAGAATATTTGCTAAATGCTAAAGGTGACGATGTTATTATTGAAAAAAATGCTTGGTATATCAGACCAGAGTTCAAGAAGTTTTCTAATAAATATGGAGATGAGGTTGCAAATACTACCTTAGCTTTAGTGGATAATAAAGAAGAAGGACAAGAAATTGATCCTAAGGCAGTTGTACAGAACTTCCAAAACTTACCAAATCGCTACTACTTTGATGAAAATGGACATCGTGTGGTTAATATCCCAGCAATGACAACCTATTCAGAGATTAAAAAAGTTGGCAATGATGTCTATTTAGAAAATCCAGGTGCACGACTTCGTCTTGGAGCTACCCACTTTACAATCAATAACAATAAACTATACTATTTAGAAAATGAGCAAGGTAAGCTCAAAACAGGTTACTTTGTATTAATTGATGATGGTATGGCTACAACCCACTATCACTTCCTAGCCTATGCGGATCAATCTGGTGAAATTCTTAAGATGAAACGCTTGCCATCAGGAGTTTCAGATTATCTGGATAAAGAAATCGATGGTTTATACGGTGAAAAAATTAAGATTGAATCTCCACACTCAAACGAATATTATAAAGTGGTTGTGGTTAAATAAAAATAACATCTTCACAACTAATCGTTAACGCTCTAACCAATATACCATTTTCAGGAGGCTTTAGATTTCTTGTATTTTAAAAGGAAACTAAAGCCTTTTGTAGATGGAGCAGGGGATAGAGTTATCTATAAAATAATGAAAAGGAGTCTGTCATGGAAATGAAAAATACATTTGTAGAATTGGAACAATTTGAAGAGTTAACTCCAGAGGTTTTGGAGGAAGTGAATGGTGGAGGGATTTTTGAAGATACTGTAAAATGGTGCAATAAATTATTTGGTACGGGTAGACACGTTGCTTAAATTCACAGTATTAGTTAGAGATTAGATTTATTTATGCTTATTTTAGAATTCTTATTTTCTGTGATATATCTACTGTTGGTAGTCGTTTCAACCATAGTGCCTACTATTTATTTGGGTGCTCAAATTTCCCCAGAATTTTATAAAAAACGTTATTGGATACTTATATTTTTAATTAGTTTATCTGCTCGTCAAACATTTGGAGAATTATTTCATATAGGAGTTCTTATCTACTTTTACTGTATTTTTTTATTAGTATTGCACAAGGGAAAAGGGGAATCTCTTTTTCTTTCTCTGTATCTTTTTCTCTTCTTTCAAAGTATTCGTTATTTATTTTTGACAATTTGGATTCGTGTATTATCTGGTGAGCATTGTTGTTTCGTAGATTCGTTTTCTACTTTATATATATCTATATTTGATTTATTATCAATCTTTCTATGTTGTAAAATTATGAAGCGTTGGTCTTTGGATTTGGATTTATTCTTTTCAGATACTTTTAAAACCCACTATCGTAAGAGCTTTTTCATTATCCTACCTCTGACTGGATTTAGGATATTCTCTTCGTTCATGACCAATAGAAATAGTTCTTTTTACGTTCGCTTTGACACGACCATTTCTCTCCTGATTTTCATTCTCTTTTTCTCCTGGCTCTTTTATATCAGACACTTAGAGCAGGTTTATCGTGATGAGCAGACCATTCAGAGACAGGAAGAAGAAAATCGTTCCTTGCAAGGGATGGTGGATAAGTTGGGTCATCTCTATGATGAGGTTCGAGGTTTCCGTCATGATTTTGCAGGGATTGTCGCTAGCATGGAGCCTGCCATAGCGAATCAAGATATGGCTGAGGTGTCTACCATTTATCAAGATGTCTTTCTGAAGACCAATGAAAAGCTGAGAAAGGCGGACTACACGGCCTTTAATCTTCACAATATCCATGACATAGCCATTCGTAATACCTTGGCAAAAGCCATGATTGTGGCAGATAATCAGGGAATTCATTTTAGTTTGGAGACGGTGGGGGTTGTCGAAGAGCTGGCTTTGCCTATGTTGGAGGCTATCCGTATCCTCTCTATCCTCACGACAAATGCCTTAGAGGCAGCCAGTGAGGCGGAAAATCCGCAGATTAGGGTTGCTTTGTTGGCAAGTGATAGGAGTGTCCGTTTTATCATTGAAAACACTCGTAAGAAGGAAGAACTAAATCCCAGCATTCTCAGTCAAAAGGGATACTCTACCAAGGGAAACCACAGTGGACTGGGTTTAGCGACCTTGGAGGATATGGTTTTTCATTATGATTTAAACTTAGATACCCAGCTAGGAGAGACGACTTTTAGACAAGATTTAGAATTGCCATTTAAGGATGAGAAACGAGGGGGAGAGGAATGAGAATTTTAGTTTTGGAAGACGATAGAGTCCAGCAAGGACGGATAGAGCAGACTTTACTAGATATCGGTCGCTCTCGCAATTTGAGATTGGAAATTGATATTGCTAAAAACTATGGAGATGTTGAAAAGTATTCTCAGTATTTTGACCATTACCAGCTCTATTTATTGGATTTAGAGATTGATGGAGAGCGTGAACGGGGCTTTCAGGTTGCTCAACAGGTTCGGGAGCGGGATCCTTTTACAAGCATTGTCTTTGTGTCCACACACTCGGAGGCCTTGCCTCTAGCTTTTCGCTACCACTTGTCTGCCTTGGATTTTATTTCCAAGGATCAGCCAGAGGCGGACTACTGTCATCAGATGGAGCGCTGTCTGGACTATGTACTGGCAGTAGATAAGAGGGAAAATATGCGTCTCTTCACCTATAGTTTTGAGGGAAGACGGGGCTTCACTCTGCCCTACCATGAGATTTTAGCCTTTGAAACCTCAGTGGAATCCCATCGTATCAAGGTCTATTATGCCAATCATTCTATCAAGACCATTTATGGCAGTCTCAAGGATATCGCTGCCAAGGCTGAAAAAGATTACTTTGTCTATGCTAATCGCAATACTTTAGTCAGTTTACAAGCCATTGAAGAGATGACTGCCACAGAAGTGACCTTGTTAGAAGGCTTGCATTTCCCCGTATCACGAACAGCCAGAAGAACCCTTAAAAAACATCTCAATGTCTAATATTTGTTAGACTTGGATGAGTTTATCAATAAGAATGTCGGAAAATTTTCTGATATTCTTATTTTTTTTGGCTTTTTTTTCGAATAGATAAGTAAGAGGAAAAGGAAAGGAGCCTAGTTCATGTTTATATCAATGTTCTACCCATGGTTCACTGAGTTATTTTTTAAATAAATTTAATTTAGTTGTATATTTTCGAAATTTTTTTCGAATAGATAAGTAAGAGGAAAAAGAAAGGAGTCTAATTCATGTATCTACCAATTTTCTATTCATGGTATATTAAATTATTTTTTAAATAAAATTTAATTTAGTTGTTTATTTTCGAATTGTTTTTCGAATAGATAAGTAAGAGGAAAAGGAAAGGAGTTTGCTTTATGTATCTACCAATTTTCTATTCATGGTACATTAAATTATTTTTTAAATAAAATTTAATTTAGTTGTTCATTTTCGAAATTTTTTTCGAATAGATAAGTAAGAGGGAAAAGAAAGGAGCCTGGTTTATGTATCTACCAATTTTTTATCCGTGGTTTACTAAATTATTTTTCAAATAAATTTAATTTAGTTGTACATTTTTGAAATTTTTTTCGAATAGATAAGTAAGAGGAAACAGAAAGGAGTCTGGCTTATGTATCTACCGATTTTCTATTCATGGTACATTAAATTATTTTTGAAATAAAATTTAATTTAGTTGTACATTTTCGAATTATTTTTCGAATAAATAAGTGAGACGAAAAGGAAGGAGACTACGCGATGTATTTACCAATCTTATTGCCATGGTTTATCAAATGGTATTTAAAATAAATGAAATTTACCTGTTCATTTTAAATCACTTTTCAAATAGATAAGTGAGACGAAAAGGAATTCAGTAATTTATCTATTCTGGTTTTTAAAATGGTTTAAGATCCAGAAATCGTAAACTAAAAAATAGAAATAAAGGAGAAAAAAGATGACAAATTTTGACAAAATGGAACAGAACTTTGTAGCTCTTACAGAAGAAGAGTTGATGAATGTAGATGGGGGGATTGCACCACTAGTAGTTGCGTTTGGAGTAGCTGCGTTTAAAGGTTTTTCTGTAACAGGAGGGGCTATTATACTAGGAGCAGGTCTTTATCAAGTTGGAAAAAATCTAAAATAAAACTTTGGGTAAGTTTTATGAATAGAATGTTAAAAAAAATATATGTAGGATTTGCTTTAACAGCTTACAGCATATTATTAATTTATTCTCTACTTAATTTAGAAAAGGTATCGTTGGAGAGCTGTATTTTGTTAGTAGCATTGACATACTATATTAATAAAAAAGAAATATTTAAATTAAAAGTAAATAAGAACAAGGAGAACTTAAAATGAATATTTTAGTAAATGATCATCAGTTTACAGCAATGACAGAAAAAGAACTAGCAACAGTTGATGGAGGAGTACTTCCTGCAGCGGTAGTAGCAGTTCCAGTAGGAATCAAGGTTGCAGGGTATGTTGTCGGTGGTTTATCCGCTGTAGGGCTAGCTGCATGGGGTTACTTCAGATAAGATAAAACACTGTGGAGAAATCAATGAATTTTTCAAACGAATTTGCGGCTATTATTATATCAGCTTCAGGGATGGTAGGTTTATTAGTGGGAGTTACTATTGGATTGGCTAGTATTATTTAAAGAGGGGTATAACATGCAAAATTTGAATCAATTTGAAATCGTAGAGCAAAGTAAATAAGTTGAAGTAGGTTTATTGATTGTTATCGAAGGATTATTACTTCCTGCTGGTGGAGCAGCTTTAGGGTATTATGCGAATAGACCATAATCTGATTGTTGTCAGAGAGGCATTTCTATGTTTTTTAAAAAATTCGTTAAATCAGTATTGAAAGTTTTGCCTGAAATCATGGTATTACTTAGTTCAATGTCTTATATCATCATCAGATTAGTAGCTGACATAAATAAAGTATCTTGACCTACTTGGTTTGATAATTTTAATATACCCACGATTGCATTATTTATGATGGTCTTCATTCTTTTATACAGAAGTAAAGAAAAAAAGAATAGATAAATTTGAAGCAGTAGACGCTCTATAGGGAATAGGTGTCTTATAGTAACGAATCAAAAAAAGGAGTAACTATGAATCGTAATTTAGAACGGTGTTATCTATTCTGACTGTGAATAGATTATACCAGAGGTGGCTTAGAAATAGCAGGGACATTAGTAATTGAAGTAATAAATAGGATGTCGTAAATGTTACTATCAATGATTTATTTGTTCCAAGCTTGCCTAGGGTGTCAGTAAAAAATCATTTTCCTTTCAATAGCATATTTTTAGTAGGTAGGACGTTGCTTCTGCCTATTTTTTTATCCAAAAAGTGCAGTTGGGAGGGAGATAGGCGCATTTGGGAAGGAAGTCCAGTTTTTGTTTGGGGATTGGGGTAAGATAGTTATTATCAGATGAGTTTATACTCTTCGAAAATCAAATTCAAACCACGTCAACGTCGCCTTGCCGTATATATGTGACTGACTTCGTCAGTCCTATCTACAACCTCAAAACAGTGTTTTGAGCAGCCTGCGGCTAGTTTCCTAGTTTGCTCTTTGATTTTCATTGAGTATTAGGAAAAGGAGATGAATATGAAATTTGGGAAACGTCACTATCGTCCGCAGGTGGATCAGATGGACTGCGGTGTAGCTTCATTAGCTATGATTTTTGGCTACTATGGTAGTTACTATTCTTTGGCTCACTTGCGAGAATTGGCCAAGACGACTATGGATGGGACGACGGCCTTGGGCTTGGTCAAGGTGGCAGAGGAGATTGGTTTTGAGACGCGAGCAATTAAGGCGGATATGACGCTTTTTGACTTGCCAGATTTGACTTTTCCTTTTGTTGCCCATGTGCTTAAGGAAGGAAAATTGCTCCACTACTATGTGGTGACTGGGCAGGACAAGGATAGCATTCATATTGCCGATCCAGATCCTGGGGTGAAATTGACCAAACTGCCACGTGAGCGTTTTGCGGAAGAATGGACAGGAGTGACTCTTTTTATGGCACCTAGTCCAGACTACAAGCCTCATAAGGATCAAAAGAATGGTTTGCTCTCTTTTATCCCTATATTAGTGAAGCAGCGTGGCTTGATTGCCAATATCGTTTT
Organism: Streptococcus mitis SK1080; assembly: GCF_000220085.1. Lineage (GTDB taxonomy): Bacteria > Bacillota > Bacilli > Lactobacillales > Streptococcaceae > Streptococcus > Streptococcus mitis_K. The sequence continues at coordinate 41,431 of NZ_AFQV01000006.1, forward strand.
GGCAACACTCTTGGTAACCTTGATTAACATTGTGGGTTCTTATTATCTGCAGTCTATCATTGATACCTATGTGCCAGATCAGATGCGTTCGACACTGGGGATTATTTCTATTGGGCTGGTGATTGTTTATATTCTTCAGCAGATCTTGTCTTACGCTCAGGAGTATCTCTTACTTGTTTTGGGGCAACGCTTGTCGATTGATGTGATTTTGTCCTATATCAAGCATGTTTTTCACCTGCCTATGTCCTTTTTTGCGACACGCAGGACAGGGGAAATCGTGTCTCGTTTTACAGATGCTAACAGTATCATTGATGCGCTGGCTTCGACCATTCTTTCGATTTTCCTAGATGTGTCAACGGTTGTCATTATTTCTCTTGTTTTATTTTCACAAAATACCAATCTCTTTTTCATGACTTTATTGGCACTTCCTATCTATACAGTGATTATCTTTGCTTTTATGAAGCCGTTTGAAAAGATGAACCGGGACACCATGGAAGCCAATGCGGTTCTATCCTCTTCTATCATTGAGGACATCAACGGTATTGAGACTATCAAGTCCTTGACCAGTGAAAGTCAGCGTTACCAAAAGATTGACAAGGAATTTGTGGATTATCTGAAAAAATCCTTTACCTATAGTCGAGCAGAGAGTCAGCAAAAGGCTCTGAAAAAAGTTGCCCATCTCTTGCTCAATGTCGGCATTCTCTGGATGGGGGCTGTTCTGGTCATGGATGGCAAGATGAGTTTGGGGCAGTTGATTACCTATAATACCTTGCTGGTTTACTTTACCAATCCTTTGGAGAATATCATCAACCTGCAAACTAAGCTTCAGACAGCGCAGGTTGCCAATAACCGTCTGAATGAGGTTTATCTGGTAGCTTCTGAGTTTGAGGAGAAGAAAACAGTTGAGGATCTGAGCTTGATGAAGGGAGAGATGACTTTCAAGCAGGTTTCCTACAAGTATGGCTATGGTCGAGATGTCTTGTCAGATATCAATTTGACCATTCCCAAAGGCTCTAAGGTGGCTTTTGTGGGAATTTCAGGGTCAGGTAAGACGACCTTGGCCAAGATGATGGTTAATTTTTACGACCCAAGTCAGGGAGAGATTAGTCTGGGTGGTGTCAATCTCAATCAGATTGATAAAAAGGCCTTGCGCCAGTATATCAACTATCTGCCTCAACAGCCCTATGTCTTTAACGGAACGATTTTGGAGAATCTTCTCCTTGGAGCCAAGGAAGGGACGACACAGGAAGATATCTTACGGGCGGTCGAATTGGCAGAGATTCGGGAGGACATTGAGCGCATGCCACTGAATTACCAGACAGAATTGACTTCGGACGGGGCAGGAATTTCAGGTGGTCAACGGCAGAGAATCGCTCTGGCGCGTGCTCTCTTGACAGATGCCCCTGTCTTGATTTTGGACGAGGCGACCAGCAGTTTGGATATTTTGACTGAGAAGAGAATTGTAGATAATCTCATGGCTTTGGACAAGACCTTGATTTTCATTGCCCACCGTTTGACCATTGCTGAGCGGACAGAGAAGGTTGTTGTCTTGGATCAGGGCAAGATTGTTGAAGAAGGAAAGCATGCTGATTTGCTTGCACGGGGTGGCTTTTACGCCCATTTGGTGAATAGCTAGAAAGAGGAGAGGATGAAACCAGAATTTTTAGAAAGTGCGGAGTTTTATAATCGTCGTTACCATAATTTTTCCAGTCGAGTGATTGTACCCATGTCCCTTCTGCTCGTGTTTTTGCTTGGCTTTGCAACATTTGCAGAGAAGGAGATGAGTTTGTCAACTAGAGCTACTGTCGAGCCTAGTCGTATTCTTGCAAGTATCCAGTCAACTAGCAACAATCGTATTCTTGTCAATCATTTGGAAGAAAATAAGCTGGTTAAGCAGGGGGATCTTTTAGTTCAATACCAGGAAGGGGCAGAGGGTATCCAAGCGGAGGCCTATGCTAGTCAGTTGGACATGCTCAAGGATCAAAAAAAGCAATTGGAGTATTTGCAAAAAAGTCTGCAAGAAGGGGAGAACCACTTTCCAGAGGAGGATAAGTTTGGCTACCAAGCCACCTTTCGTGACTACCTCAGTCAAGCAGGCAGTCTTAGGGCTAGTACATCGCAACAAAATGAGACCATCGCGTCCCAGAATGCAGCAGCTAGTCAAACCCAAGCTGAAATCGGGAATCTCATCAGCCAAACAGAGGCTAAAATTCGCGATTACCAGACAGCTAAGTCAGCTATGGAAACAGGTGCTTCCTTGACCAGTCAGAATCTAGCCTACTCTCTCTACCAGTCCTACCAGTCTCAGGGCGAGGAAAATTCGCAATCTAAGGCCCAGGCTATTGCGCAGGTTGAAGCACAGCTTTCTCAGTTAGAATCCAGTCTTGCTACTTACCGTGTCCAATATGCAGGTTCGGGTGCCCAGCAAGCCTATGCGTCTGGTTTAAGCAGTCAATTGGAGTCTCTCAAATCCCAACACTTGGCAAAGGTTGGTCAGGAATTGACCCTTCTAGCCCAGAAAATCTTGGAGGCAGAGTCAGGTAAGAAGGTTCAGGGAAATCTTTTAGACAAGGGGAAAATTACGGCGAGTGAGGATGGGGTGATTCACCTTAATCCTGAGACCAGTGATTCTACCATGGTAGCAGAGGGGACTCTACTAGCCCAACTCTATCCGTCTTTGGAAAAAGAAGGGAAAGCCAAACTCACAGCTTATCTAAGTTCAAAAGATGTAGCAAGGATCAAGGTCGGTGATTCTGTTCGTTATACGACGACTCATGATGCCAAGAATCAACTTTTCCTAGATTCTACTATTACAAGTATTGATGCGACAGCTACCAAGACTGAAAAAGGGAATTTCTTTAAAATCGAGGCGGAGACTAATCTAACTTCTGAGCAGGCTGAAAAACTTCGGTACGGGGTGGAAGGTCGTCTACAGATGATTACAGGTAAGAAAAGTTACCTGCGTTATTATTTGGATCAATTTTTGAACAAAGAGTAATGTTCGTGTTTTTATAGTTAAATGATTTTAAAACTGTGAGAAATCTTTTTCTTGCAGTTTTTTCTTTATGATTTTTGAGACCACCACGTTGTTTATTCGGTTAAAATTCTTGTAATTTTAGGTTTTTTATGGTAGAATGTGCTCAAGTAATACGAAAGGCGAACTTTAAAATGTCAAAACAATTGATCTATTCGGGAAAAGCTAAAGATATCTATACAACTGAGGATGAAAATCTTATTATTTCAACTTACAAGGACCAGGCGACTGCTTTCAATGGTGTTAAGAAGGAGCAGATTGCAGGTAAGGGAGTCTTGAATAATCAGATTTCATCTTTTATTTTTGAGAAATTAAATGCGTCTGGTGTGGCGACTCACTTTGTGGAGAAACTTTCAGATACGGAACAACTCAATAAAAAGGTTAAGATTATTCCTTTGGAAGTCGTGCTTCGCAACTACACGGCTGGTTCCTTTTCAAAACGTTTTGGTGTGGATGAGGGAATCGCATTTGAGACTCCGATTGTTGAATTTTACTATAAAAATGATGATTTGGATGATCCATTCATCAATGATGAGCATGTGAAATTCCTACAGATTGCGAATGACCAGCAGATTGCCTACTTGAAGGAGGAAACCCGTCGTATCAATGAACTTTTGAAGGGCTGGTTTGCTGAGATTGGGCTTAAGTTGATTGACTTTAAACTAGAGTTCGGTTTTGACAAGGATGGCAAGATTATCTTAGCAGATGAATTTTCACCAGATAACTGCCGTTTGTGGGATGCGGATGGCAACCACATGGATAAGGATGTTTTCCGTAGAGGATTGGGAGAACTAACCGACGTTTATGAGATTGTTTGGGAAAAGTTACAGGGGTTGAAATAATCTGTTTGCAACGGAAAACCTTCGTCTCTCAACTAAAAGGACTCAGGCTGAAAAGGTTCCCCAGACCTTTTCACTCCGTAGAGGATTGGGAGAACTAACCGACGTTTACGAGATTGTTTGGGAAAAGTTGCAGGGGTTGAAATAACAACCTCAAGGTCGTTGGAACATTGCAAGAGCTGAAATAAAGGAATAAGAATTGATGGATAAACGTATTTTTGTTGAAAAAAAGGCTGATTTTCAGGTCAAATCAGAAAGTTTAGTTAGAGAACTTCAGCATAACTTGGGACTTTCAAGCTTGAAAAGTATTCGTATTGTGCAAGTGTATGATGTCTTTGATTTGGCAGAGGGTTTGTTTGCACCTGCAGAGAAACACATCTTCTCTGAGCAGGTGACAGACCATGTCTTGGACGAAGCGGCTGTGCAGGCGGATCTTGCCAACTATGCTTTCTTTGCCATTGAAAGCCTACCAGGGCAGTTTGACCAGCGCGCAGCATCTTCACAGGAAGCCTTGCTTTTACTAGGAAGTTCGAGTGATGTAACAGTCAATACCGCTCAACTTTACTTAGTCAATAAAGATATTGATGTGACTGAGTTGGAAGCAGTCAAGAACTACTTGCTCAACCCAGTTGATTCTCGTTTCAAGGATATCACGACAGGGATTGCCAAGCAGGAATTTTCTGAGTCAGACAAGACCATTCCTAAATTGACTTTCTTTGAAAGCTATAGGGCAGAAGACTTTGCCCGCTACAAGGCCGAGCAAGGGATGGCTATGGAAGTGGATGATTTGCTCTTTATCCAGGACTACTTTAAGTCAATCGGGCGTGTACCAACTGAGACTGAACTCAAGGTTTTGGACACTTACTGGTCTGATCATTGCCGTCACACGACTTTTGAGACAGAGTTGAAACAGATTGATTTCTCCGCATCGAAATTCCAAAAGCAATTGCAGTCAACCTATGAAAAATATATTGCCATGCGTGATGAGTTGGGGCGTTCTGAAAAGCCACAAACCTTGATGGACATGGCCACTATTTTTGGTCGTTATGAGCGTGCTAATGGACGTTTGGATGATATGGAAGTGTCAGACGAAATCAATGCTTGCTCAGTCGAAATTGAAGTGGACGTTGATGGTGTGAAAGAACCATGGCTCCTCATGTTTAAAAACGAAACCCACAATCACCCAACTGAGATTGAGCCATTTGGTGGGGCGGCTACTTGTATCGGTGGAGCCATTCGTGACCCATTGTCAGGTCGCTCATATGTCTACCAAGCTATGCGTATCTCAGGTGCCGGTGATATTACCGCACCGATTTCGGAAACGCGTGCTGGGAAATTACCACAACAGGTCATTTCTAAGACAGCGGCTCATGGTTATTCTTCATACGGTAACCAAATTGGGCTTGCAACAACCTACGTTCGTGAATACTTCCACCCAGGCTTTGTAGCTAAACGCATGGAGCTTGGTGCAGTTGTCGGTGCTGCTCCAAAGGGCAATGTTGTCCGTGAAAAACCGGAAGCGGGTGATGTCATTATCCTCCTTGGAGGTAAGACTGGACGTGATGGTGTCGGTGGTGCGACAGGTTCTTCCAAGGTTCAAACAGTTGAGTCTGTAGAGACTGCTGGAGCTGAGGTTCAAAAAGGGAATGCTATCGAAGAACGCAAGATTCAGCGCCTTTTCCGTAATGGCGATGTCACTCGTCTTATCAAGAAGTCCAATGACTTTGGAGCAGGTGGTGTCTGTGTAGCCATCGGTGAATTGGCAGACGGTCTTGAAATTGATCTAGACAAGGTGCCTCTTAAATATCAGGGCTTGAATGGTACCGAAATTGCCATCTCTGAATCTCAAGAACGGATGGCTGTGGTGGTTCGTCCTGAGGATGTAGATGCCTTCGTTTCAGAATGTAACAAAGAGAATATTGATGCTGTTGTGGTTGCGACAGTAACTGAAAAACCAAATCTAGTCATGCACTGGAATGGTGAAATCATTGTCGACTTGGAACGTCGTTTCCTTGACACCAATGGTGTGCGTGTGGTCGTTGATGCAAAGGTGGTGGACAAGGATGTCAAACTCCCAGAAGAGCGTACAACAAGCGCTGACACACTTGAAGCAGATACCCTTACGGTTCTATCTGACCTCAACCATGCCAGTCAAAAAGGATTACAGACTATCTTTGACTGCTCTGTTGGACGCTCTACGGTTAATCACCCACTTGGTGGTCGTTACCAACTCACACCAACTGAGGCATCTGTGCAGAAATTGCCAGTTCAACACGGTGTGACTCATACTGCGTCAGTCATGGCTCAAGGTTTCAACCCTTATGTAGCAGAATGGTCTCCATACCACGGTGCTGCTTATGCGGTTATTGAAGCGACTGCTCGTTTGGTGGCTGCTGGTGCCAACTGGTCTAAGGCTCGTTTCTCTTACCAAGAGTATTTCGAACGCATGGACAAACAAGCTGAGCGTTTTGGTCAGCCAGTAGCAGCTCTCCTAGGCTCTATCGAAGCTCAGATTCAGCTTGGTTTGCCATCTATCGGTGGGAAGGACTCTATGTCTGGTACCTTTGAAGAATTAACTGTGCCACCAACTTTGGTAGCCTTTGGGGTGACGACGGCAGATAGCCGTAAGGTGCTTTCGCCAGAGTTCAAGAATGCTGGTGAAAACATCTACTACATCCCAGGTCAAGCTCTTGCTGCAGAGATTGATTTTGACTTGATTAAGTCTAACTTTGCTCAGTTTGAAGCCCTTCAAAAGGCTCACAAAGTAACAGCAGCTTCAGCTGTTAAATACGGTGGTGTGCTTGAAAGTTTGGCCCTTGCTACCTTTGGAAATCATATCGGTGCAGAAGTAACCTTGCCTGAACTTGAAACGGCTTTGACAGCTCAATTGGGCGGATTTGTCTTCACATCTCCTGAAGAAATTGCTGGAGTAGAGAAAATCGGTCAAACGAAAGCAGACTTTACACTCCTTGTCAACGGTGTGAAGCTAGATGGACAGAAACTTGACAGTGCCTTCCAAGGCAAACTGGAGGAAGTTTACCCAACAGAATTTGCTCAAGCGAAAGAACTGGCTGAAGTACCAGCTGTGGTATCAGATGTTGTGATTAAAGCCAGAGAAAAGGTTGAAAAACCTGTGGTTTACATCCCAGTATTCCCAGGAACCAACTCAGAATATGACTCAGCAAAGGCCTTTGAGAAAGAAGGTGCAGAAGTTAACTTGGTGCCATTTGTGACCTTGAATGAAGAAGCTATTGTCAAGTCAGTCGAAACTATGGTTGACAACATCAGTAAAGCTAACATTCTCTTTTTTGCCGGTGGATTCTCAGCTGCGGACGAGCCAGATGGTTCAGCCAAGTTTATTGTCAATATTCTGCTTAATGAAAAAGTGCGTGTAGCTATTGATAGCTTTATCGCTCGTGGTGGCTTGATTATCGGTATCTGTAATGGATTCCAGGCCCTCGTCAAATCAGGTCTTCTTCCATACGGGAACTTTGAAGATGCAAGCAGTACGAGCCCAACCCTCTTCTACAATGATGCCAACCAACACGTGGCCAAGATGGTAGAAACTCGCATTGCCAATACTAACTCACCATGGCTTGCTGGGGTGCAAGTGGGCGATATCCATGCCATTCCTGTTTCGCACGGTGAAGGGAAGTTTGTCGTGACGGCTGAGGAATTTGCGGAGCTCCGTGACAATGGTCAAATCTTTAGCCAATATGTTGACTTTAACGGCAAACCAAGTATGGACTCTAAGTACAATCCGAATGGTTCTGTCCATGCCATCGAAGGAATTACCAGCAAGAACGGCCAAATCATTGGTAAGATGGGCCACTCAGAACGTTATGAAGACGGTCTTTTCCAAAACATCCCAGGAAATAAAGACCAGCACCTGTTCGCGTCAGCGGTTAAATACTTTACTGGAAAATAAGACTTGCAGATTTTCTAATAGATAGTATCAGTAATGTAAAAGTCATGTAGATTTAGCTCTTGGTGCTACACAAATAAAAATTAGGTATATAAAATGACATACGAAGTAAAATCTCTTAATGAAGAATGTGGTGTTTTCGGTATCTGGGGACATCCAGATGCTGCTAAATTGACCTATTTTGGTCTCCATAGTCTTCAGCACCGTGGTCAGGAGGGGGCAGGAATTCTCTCCAATGACCAAGGGAAACTAAAGCGGCATCGCGATATGGGTCTTCTATCAGAAGTCTTCAGAAATCCTGCTAACTTAGATAAATTGACAGGAACTGGTGCGATTGGGCATGTGCGTTATGCGACTGCTGGCGAAGCTTCTGTAGATAACATCCAGCCTTTCCTCTTCCGTTTTCACGATATGCAGTTTGGCTTGGCTCATAATGGGAATCTGACCAATGCGGCCTCTCTCAAGAAAGAATTGGAAGATAGAGGCGCGATTTTCAGTGCTACTTCGGACTCGGAAATCTTAGCTCACCTCATTCGTCGCAGTCATAATCCTAGCCTGATGGGTAAAATTAAGGAGGCGCTCAGCCTTGTCAAAGGTGGTTTTGCCTATATCTTGCTGTTTGAGGATAAGTTGATTGCGGCTCTTGACCCCAATGGTTTCCGTCCACTTTCTATCGGGAAAATGGCCAACGGAGCAGTAGTCGTTTCCTCTGAAACCTGTGCTTTTGAGGTCATTGGTGCTGAATGGATTCGTGATTTGAAGCCAGGTGAGATTGTGATCATTGATGACAAGGGCATTCAGTATGACAGCTATACAGATGATACTCAGTTAGCAATCTGTTCTATGGAGTATATCTATTTTGCCCGCCCTGATTCTAATATCCATGGTGTCAATGTCCATACGGCACGTAAACGTATGGGTGCCCAATTGGCGCGTGAATTCAAGCATGAAGCAGATATTGTGGTCGGTGTGCCCAATTCTTCCCTCAGCGCGGCTATGGGATTTGCGGAAGAGTCCGGGCTCCCAAATGAAATGGGCCTCATTAAGAACCAATACACCCAACGTACCTTTATTCAACCGACTCAAGAATTGCGGGAGCAAGGAGTGCGGATGAAACTCTCTGCTGTTTCTGGTGTTGTAAAAGGCAAGCGTGTGGTTATGATTGATGACTCTATTGTACGTGGAACAACCTCTCGTCGTATCGTTCAGCTCTTGAAAGAAGCGGGTGCGACTGAGGTTCACGTTGCCATTGGTAGTCCAGCGCTAGCTTATCCATGCTTCTATGGAATTGATATCCAGACCCGTCAGGAGCTAATTGCGGCCAATCATACGGTTGAAGAAACTCGCCAAATCATTGGTGCGGACAGTCTGACCTATCTGTCTGTTGAAGGTTTGATTGAGTCAATTGGGATTGAAACGGATGCGCCAAATGGTGGTCTCTGTGTTGCTTACTTTGACGGTGATTACCCAACACCTCTATATGACTACGAAGAAGACTATCGTAGAAGTTTGGAAGAAAAGACCAGTTTTTACAAATAGGCGGATAAAGATTCTCCATTAAAGGAAAGGAAGAGGAGACAAAATGACAAATAAAAATGCTTATGCTCCACGTCTCACTACTGACTAAAAGCTAAAGCATTTGTCAGTAGACGCTTTCTCCTATAGGACCAAAGCTAGAGACCTGACTAGTATTTTTAGATAAAATAATTGTTTACCTAAAAATACGTCGCAGTCTTTCCCAAAAAAAGAAAAGGAAAAATAAAATGGCAAATAAAAATGCGTACGCTCAATCTGGTGTGGATGTTGAAGCGGGTTATGAAGTTGTTGAACGAATCAAAAAGCACGTGGCTCGTACGGAGCGTGCAGGTGTCATGGGAGCTCTGGGTGGCTTTGGTGGTATGTTTGACCTTTCAAAGACTGGGGTTAAAGAACCTGTCTTGATTTCAGGAACTGACGGTGTCGGAACCAAACTCATGCTGGCTATCAAGTACGACAAGCACGATACCATCGGTCAGGACTGTGTGGCCATGTGTGTCAATGATATCATTGCTGCAGGTGCGGAGCCCCTCTATTTCCTTGACTACGTAGCGACAGGGAAGAATGAACCAGCTAAGCTAGAACAAGTTGTCGCTGGTGTGGCAGAAGGTTGTGTGCAGGCAGGCGCTGCCCTCATTGGTGGGGAAACGGCTGAAATGCCTGGCATGTACGGCGAAGATGACTATGATTTGGCTGGTTTTGCGGTCGGTGTGGCTGAAAAATCTCAAATCATTGACGGTTCAAAAGTGGCAGAGGGAGATGTTCTTCTCGGACTTGCTTCAAGTGGGATTCATTCCAATGGTTACTCTCTCGTCCGTCGTGTCTTTGCGGATTACACAGGTGAGGAAATCTTGCCAGAATTGGAAGGCAAGAAACTCAAGGAAGTTCTTCTTGAGCCGACTCGTATCTATGTCAAGGCTGTCTTACCACTCATCAAGGAAGGGTTGGTCAACGGCATTGCCCACATCACTGGTGGTGGCTTTATTGAGAATGTCCCTCGTATGTTTGCAGCTGACTTGGCTGCTGAGATTGAAGAAGACAAGGTTCCAGTGCTTCCAATTTTCAAAGCCCTTGAAAAATACGGTCAGATCAAACATGAAGAAATGTTTGAAATCTTCAATATGGGTGTGGGACTTGTGCTAGCAGTTAGCCCTGAAAATGTAAGTCGTGTCAAGGAATTGTTGGATGAACCAGTATATGAAATTGGTCGCATTGTCAAAAAAGAAAACGAAAGTGTCATCATCAAATGAAAAAAATAGCGGTTTTTGCCTCTGGTAATGGCTCAAATTTTCAGGTGATTGCCGAAGAATTTCCAGTGGAATTTGTCTTTTCAGACCATCATGAAGCCTATGTGCTCGAACGTGCAGACAAACTCGGCGTTCTGTCCTATGCTTTTGAACTCAAGGAGTTTGAGAGCAAGGCAGACTACGAAGCAGCACTTGTTGAGCTATTAGAAGAGCACCAGATTGACTTGGTTTGTCTAGCAGGCTACATGAAAATTGTTGGGCCTACCTTACTGGCAACTTATGAAGGCAGGATTATCAACATTCATCCAGCCTATTTGCCAGAATTTCCAGGAGCTCATGGGATTGAGGACGCTTGGAATGCTGGCGTGGATCAGTCTGGTGTGACCATTCACTGGGTAGATTCTGGTGTGGATACTGGTAAGATCATCAAACAAGTCCGTGTGCCACGGTTAGCTGATGATACCATAGCCAGCTTTGAAGAACGTATTCATGAAGCGGAGTATCAGCTCTATCCAGAGGTGCTGGATAGTTTGGGAGTGGAAAGGATAAATAAGAGAATTTTATGAATAAAGTAGTTGATGATTTGTTGAAAAATATAAAAGAATTTGAAGCATCCTTTAATGAATATGAAAAACAATTTTATCCTGAAATACGGAAAGAGAGACAAAGGTTGATGATATACTTTATCTTATGGATACTGTTTATCATAGGAGCTGCAATTGTATTCCAATTTTTCCCTAAATTTGTTTGTTTGAGGAATATTCTTATTTTTCTTACCATAATTTTTACAGTATTAGTTTTATTTTATACTATAAAATTTGATGAAGTTTCAGTTGGGGTGCCTAGTAAATTTACCAAATTATGTGATAAAGTCAAGTATAGATTGAAATATCTTTACGGAGATAATGCTAAAGAAGTCGCTGATATGTTGGTTAATGATTTAAGCGAGAAAAGAAATAGTCAGCTACAAAAATATGAAAATATAGTTAAAGCTATAGGTACTATTGGGAAAGTTTTGGTAACAGCAACTATTACTCTGGCTTTAAATAGATTATTCGTTGAAGATAAAACAAACATTTCTGGAGAAACGTTTGGAAATATAATTATTATTGTAGCTATAATGGTAATTTTAATCAAACTTATAGATAGTGGGATTAAAAAAATTATTAAATATCCTGTATTTGGAAAGGCTTCAAAAGAAGTGTATTTAACAGATATTTTATACGAAGTGAAGTATATGATATTAGAAAAGGAAGATAACTAACATGACTAAACGCGCCTTAATCAGCGTCTCAGATAAAGCGGGCATTGTTGAATTTGCCCAAGAACTCAAAAAACTTGGTTGGGATATTATCTCGACAGGTGGGACAAAGGTTGCCCTTGACAATGCTGGGGTGGAGACTATTGCGATCGATGATGTGACGGGCTTCCCAGAGATGATGGATGGCCGTGTTAAGACCCTTCATCCAAATATCCACGGTGGGCTCCTCGCCCGTCGTGATTTGGATAGCCACTTGGAAGCGGCCAAGGAGAACCAAATTGAGCTTATCGACCTTGTAGTGGTCAACCTTTATCCTTTCAAGGAAACGATCCTCAAACCAGACGTGAGGTACGCTGATGCGGTTGAGAACATCGATATCGGTGGGCCATCTATGCTTCGCTCGGCAGCGAAGAATCATGCCAGCGTGACGGTTGTGGTAGACCCTGCTGACTATACAGTGGTTTTGGACGAGTTGTCAGCCAATGGTGAAACGACTTACGAAACGCGTCAACGTTTGGCAGCCAAGGTTTTCCGTCACACAGCGGCTTATGATGCCTTGATTGCAGAGTATTTCACAGTTCAAGTGGGGGAAAGCAAACCTGAAAAGTTGACTTTGACCTATGACCTCAAACAAGCTATGCGTTACGGTGAAAACCCTCAACAAGATGCAGACTTTTACCAGAAAGCTTTGCCGACAGATTATTCTATTGCATCAGCGAAACAGCTTAACGGTAAGGAACTGTCATTCAATAATATCCGTGACGCTGATGCGGCCATTCGTATTATCCGTGACTTCAAAGACCGTCCAACCGTTGTTGCTCTCAAACACATGAACCCATGTGGAATCGGTCAGGCTGATGACATCGAGACTGCTTGGGACTACGCTTATGAGTCTGACCCAGTGTCTATCTTTGGTGGAATTGTCGTTCTCAACCGTGAGGTGGATGCTGCGACAGCTGAAAAGATGCATGGTGTATTCCTTGAAATCATCATCGCACCAAGCTATACGGATGAAGCGCTAGCTATTTTGACTAATAAAAAGAAAAACTTGCGTATCCTTGCCTTGCCATTTGACGCACAAGATGCCAGTGAAGCAGAAGCAGAATACACAGGTGTTGTGGGTGGACTTCTTGTGCAAAATCAAGACGTGGTCAAAGAAAGCCCAGCTGACTGGCAAGTGGTGACCAAACGCCAGCCAACTGAGACAGAAGCGACTGCTCTTGAGTTTGCTTGGAAAGCTATCAAGTACGTCAAATCAAACGGTATCATCGTGACCAATGACCACATGACACTTGGCGTTGGCCCAGGTCAAACCAACCGTGTGGCTTCTGTTCGTATTGCGATTGAACAAGCTAAAGATCGTCTTGATGGTGCTGTTCTTGCATCGGATGCCTTCTTCCCATTTGCGGATAACGTGGAGGAAATCGCCAAAGCAGGTATCAAGGCTATCATCCAGCCAGGTGGGTCCGTCCGTGATCAGGAATCCATCGAAGCTGCTGACAAATATGGTCTGACCATGGTCTTCACAGGCGTGAGACATTTTAGACATTAAGAAGGTAAAGGGAAGAAAACAGTTTCTTTCCTTTTTTAGCTTAAAATACTAAGTGAAACAAGATTAAAGCGAACGTTTGTGATATAATATTAGTAAATAATTCGCAAAAGAGGTTGAGGAATGAAGCTGTTAGTTGTCGGTTCGGGTGGTCGTGAACATGCGATTGCTAAGAAGTTGCTTGAGTCAAAAGACGTTGAAAAAGTATTTGTAGCTCCTGGGAATGATGGGATGACTCTTGATAGTTTGGAATTGGTAAATATCTCTATTTCCGAACATTTTAAATTGATTGAGTTTGCAAAAGCCAACGATATTGCTTGGACCTTTATAGGGCCAGATGACGCCCTTGCAGCTGGTATCGTGGATAATTTTAACCAAGCTGGTCTCAAAGCCTTTGGTCCGACAAGATTGGCGGCAGAGTTGGAGTGGTCCAAGGATTTTGCTAAGGAAATCATGGTCAAATATGGCGTTCCGACAGCAACCTATGGCACATTCTCAGACTTTGAGGAAGCAAAAGCCTATATCGAAAAGCAGGGTGCGCCTATCGTAGTTAAGGCAGATGGCTTGGCGCTTGGGAAGGGTGTCGTCGTTGCTGAGACGGTTGAGCAAGCGGTCGAAGCCGCTCATGAGATGCTTTTGGACAATAAATTTGGTGACTCAGGAGCGCGTGTGGTCATCGAGGAATTCCTCGACGGAGAAGAATTCTCTCTCTTTGCCTTTGTCAATGGGGACAAGTTCTACGTTATGCCAACGGCTCAGGATCACAAACGTGCCTATGATGGCGACAAGGGCCCTAACACGGGCGGTATGGGTGCCTATGCGCCAGTTCCACACTTACCACAGCGTGTAGTTGATACAGCGGTTGAGACTATTGTCAAGCCAGTCCTTGAAGGGATGATCAAAGAAGGCCGTCCGTATCTTGGCATCCTCTATGCAGGGCTTATCCTGACAGCAGAAGGTCCTAAAGTCATCGAGTTCAATGCTCGCTTTGGAGATCCTGAAACACAGATTATCTTGCCTCGTTTGACATCTGACTTTGCACAAAATATTACAGATATTCTGGATAGCAAGGAGCCAAACATCACCTGGACGGATAAGGGTGTGACTCTGGGTGTGGTTGTCGCATCAAACGGCTACCCGCTAGACTATGAAAAAGGTGTCAAGTTGCCAGCCAAAACCGATGGCGACATTATCACCTACTATGCAGGAGCTAAGTTTGCGGAAAATAGCAGAGCACTGCTCTCAAATGGCGGACGAGTTTATATGCTCGTCACCACAGCAGAAACCGTCAAAGAAGCTCAAAGTACCATCTATCAAGAACTCGCCCAACAAAAAACAGAAGGCCTCTTTTACCGAACAGATATCGGAAGCAAGGCTATTCGATAAAGAAAAAAGCGACGAAGTCACCAAGTACGATAATGGTCGCCGTGGTGAAAAGACCAGAACAATTTCTGTTCTGGTCTAGGGAAAATTTGAGACCTTAGGCTCAAATTTTAGGAATGAAACCGAAGGTTTGCTTCCGTCCCCACCACCTAAGACCATTATCAAAAAAGAAGAAAAAAGGAAAAATTATGACTAAACCAATTATTTCCATCATCATGGGCTCAAAATCAGACTGGGCAACCATGCAAAAAACAGCAGAAGTCCTAGACAGCTTCGGTGTAGCCTACGAAAAGAAAGTTGTTTCTGCCCACCGTACACCAGACCTCATGTTCCAACATGCCGAAGAAGCTCGTAGTCGTGGCATCAAGGTTATCATCGCAGGTGCTGGAGGCGCAGCCCATTTGCCAGGAATGGTAGCTGCCAAAACAACCCTTCCTGTCATTGGGGTGCCAGTCAAATCTCGTGCCCTTAGTGGCGTGGATTCACTCTATTCCATTGTGCAGATGCCAGGTGGTGTGCCAGTCGCAACTATGGCTATTGGTGAAGCAGGTGCGACTAACGCTGCCCTCTTCGCTCTCCGTCTCCTCTCAGTAGAGGATCGGGCTATCGCGACAGCATTGGCAGATTTTGCAGAAGAGCAAGGAAAAATCGCAGAGGAGTCTACAAATGAGCTCACCTAAAACAATCGGAATTATAGGTGGCGGCCAGCTGGGTCAGATGATGGCCATTTCTGCTATCTACATGGGGCACAAGGTTATCGCGCTGGATCCTGCGGCGGATTGCCCGGCCTCTCGCGTGGCGGAGATCATCGTTGCTCCTTATAATGACGTGGATGCTCTGCGTCAGTTGGCTAAGCGTTGCGATGTCCTCACCTATGAGTTTGAAAATGTCGATGCTGATGGTCTGGATGCTGTCATCAAGGATGGACAACTTCCTCAAGGTACTGACCTGCTCCGTATTTCGCAAAATCGCATCTTTGAAAAGGATTTTTTGTCAAATAAGGCTCAAGTAACAGTGGCACCTTACAAGGTTGTGACTTCAAGCCAAGATTTGGCGGAGATTGACTTGTCCAAAAACTATGTCCTCAAGACTGCGACTGGTGGCTACGATGGACATGGTCAAAAGGTCATTCGCTCAGCAGAAGATTTGGAAGAAGCCTATGAACTAGTAGATTCAGCTGACTGTGTTTTGGAAGAATTTGTCAATTTTGACCTTGAAATTTCTGTCATCTTATCAGGAAATGGCAAGGATGTGACAGTCTTCCCAGTTCAGGAAAATATGCACCGAAACAACATTCTTTCAAAGACTATCGTCCCAGCTCGCATTTCAGAAAGTCTAGCTGATAAAGCCAAAGCCATGGCAGTGCGAATCGCAGAACAGCTGAGTCTCTCTGGAACTCTCTGCGTAGAAATGTTTGCGACAGCTGATGATATCATCGTCAATGAGATTGCTCCACGACCACACAACTCAGGCCACTACTCAATCGAAGCTTGTGACTTTTCTCAGTTTGATACCCATATCTTAGGCGTTCTCGGAGCACCCTTACCAGCCATCAAACTACATGCGCCTGCTGTTATGCTCAATGTTCTCGGGCAACACGTCGAGGCTGCTGAAAAATATGTCACAGAAAATCCAAGCGCCTACCTCCACATGTATGGTAAAATAGAAGCGAAGCACAACCGCAAGATGGGGCATGTGACTTTGTTTAGTGATGAACCAGACAATGTGGTTGAGTTTGGGAAAGGGATTGATTTTTAGGAGGAAAAGTAAATGAGTAATAGTTTGATACTTTTAGATGAGTATTTGTCTAAACAAAATGTTAAAAATGGTTCTGATGCTGATCAATTTGAATTTTTAATGTTATCAGAAATCCTGAAGCATTACGGATTATCGGAAAGTGAAATTAAGTCAGGTATCGTAGATGGTAGTGATGATGGTGGAATAGATGCTTTCTACACTTTTGTAAATGGAATTTTAATTCAAGAAGATCTTCAAAATTTAGTAAAAAACTATGCTAAGATAGAGGTTCATATCTTTACCTCAAAATACAGTGATACATTTATACTGCATCCTCTTGAGAGTATTGATTCTAGCATTTCTGAATTATTTGATTTATCTATTGAACCAAATAACTTAACAAGTAAATTTAATAATAAATTAATAAAACAAAGAGAAATATTCCATCGTGTTTTTAGAAGTTTAATCATGGATTGTAAACTGGACGTGTATTATTATTATTTTAGTAGAGGCGATACTAATGAAGTATTATCTGAGAACCACAATATATTAAAAAAATCTCAAAAGATAAAATCTCAAACAGAAAAATTATTAAGTGTAATTGAAAAATGTGAATTTAAATTTTTGGGTGCAGATGAATTACTCCGTATATGTACAACGAAAGTTAATGACGCTTCAGATCTTACAATAAGTTCATCCTTTCAAGAAGATGAACACTTTGTTACGACGGTAAATATAAAAGATTTTTATGATTTTATAACAGATTCAGAAGGAAAACTAAAACAGTATTTTTTTGACAGAAATGTTAGGAATTTTTTAGGAAATAATAAAACAAACCAAGATATTCTAGAATCATTAAACGATAATAGTCAAGGTATTGACTTCTGGTTATTGAATAATGGAATAACAATTATTGTTTCGGATGTTCGAAATAAGACAAATAAATTACTGATTTTAAAGGATGTACAGATTGTCAATGGTCTTCAGACTTCTTACAATATACATAGATATGTAACTGAAAATGGTTTAGATAATATAAAAAGTGAGCGTAGAAGTGTTATAGTTAAAATCATAAAAACTAATAATGAGAATGTTAAAGAGAAAATAACGAAGTCTACAAATAACCAAACGGCAATATCTTTATATTCATTAATTCATTCAAATGATACTGTACAAAAAGATATTGAGGAGATTTTATCTATCTATCAAATTAAATATAATAGAAAGTCAAATCAACTTGTCGATGAATATGATGATGAAAAAACAGTTACTCCTCTAATATTAGCAAAAGCATATTGTTGTCTTGTTTTAAAGCTTCCGCATAGAGCATATAAATTAGATGAATCAACTTTAGCTGATAATTACTTCAGGTTTTATAATAATGGTATAAGCATAAATTTATGGCCAAGAATAATAAAAATTTATCAAGATGCACAAGATTATTTGAACGATAAGAGTCTAATTCGCTATTCAAGAAAAAATATTGAGATTTTAACTCCAATATTTTCTGTATTGGCATTTGCGCTATATTTAGGTAAATTTGGATTTGGGCATGGGGAAATATCAAATTTTGACTTAGATAATTTATCTAAATTAGATTTTGAATGTATATCTGAGACTTTAGAAGAGTTTTTGAGAGAAAATAGTTACAATATTTGGAATTTGAGAAGTAGATCGACTGTTGATAAATTTTTGATTTATTTTGCAACTAAATATGATGTAAATGGAGTTGGAGCATTTACTCAAAAGAAAGATGTCTTTTTGTTGAATGATATTCCAAATAAAATATTCAAAAAAATTAAGAAAGAGTATAATTCTATCGAACAAACGTATTCGGGAATGAATATAGAGATAGCTAAAAAGGTTAGATGTTCTGCCTATACTGTGTATAAAGCGATTGAAATAATTAGAAATGAAGATAGAAACTAGCAAGGACACCAAGTTCTACTAGTTTGAACCCAAACGTCCAATCTTTGATAGAATAAAATAAACAAAAAGAAAGGAACAAAGGCCTCGTATCCTCTAAACTGAATACAGGCTACGGACTTTGCCATTACTATGATTCAACTCATTGTCAACGCATTTATCGAAAAAGAGAAGACTGGAGCAGTTGTTGAAGTCTTGTTTGCTAGTGCTGACCAGAATAAGGTCCAAGCGAAATATGCAGAACTAGCTACACAATACCCCGAAAATTATTTAGCTATCTATGATGTACCGCTGGATACGGATTTGAATACACTAGATCATTACCCGTCTGTGTTTATTGGAAAAGAGGAGTTTGAGTAGAAATCCTGGTTTACCTAGATAGCTTATTCCCAACAGCTTAAGAAGAAAGGAAAAATTAACAACATGATCAACCGTTACTCTCGCCCTGAGATGGCGAACATTTGGAGTGAAGAAAATAAATACCGTGCTTGGCTTGAGGTGGAAATCTTGGCTGATGAGGCATGGGCTGAGTTAGGGGAAATCCCTAAGGAAGATGTGGCTTTGATCCGTAAGAAGGCGGACTTTGACATCGACCGTATTCTTGAAATCGAGCAGGAAACGCGTCACGATGTGGTTGCCTTTACACGTGCAGTTTCTGAGACTCTTGGCGAAGAGCGCAAGTGGGTCCACTACGGCTTGACTTCTACTGACGTGGTGGATACTGCCTACGGTTACCTTTACAAGCAGGCCAACGACATCATCCGTCGTGACCTTGAAAATTTCACCAACATCATCGCTGATAAGGCTAAGGAGCACAAGTTCACCATCATGATGGGTCGTACCCACGGGGTGCATGCTGAGCCTACAACCTTTGGTCTGAAATTGGCGACTTGGTACAGCGAAATGAAGCGCAACATCGAGCGTTTCGAGCATGCGGCTGCTGGTGTGGAAGCTGGTAAGATTTCTGGTGCGGTTGGAAACTTTGCCAACATCCCACCATTCGTTGAGCAATACGTCTGCGATAAACTTGGTATCCGTGCCCAAGAAATCTCAACACAAGTCCTTCCTCGTGACCTTCACGCTGAGTACTTTGCGGTTCTTGCCAGCATCGCGACTTCTATCGAGCGTATGGCAACGGAGATTCGTGGTTTGCAAAAATCTGAACAACGCGAAGTAGAAGAATTCTTTGCCAAAGGTCAAAAAGGTTCATCTGCTATGCCTCACAAACGCAACCCTATCGGTTCTGAAAATATGACAGGTCTGGCGCGTGTTATCCGTGGGCACATGATTACGGCTTATGAAAATGTGGCTCTCTGGCACGAACGTGACATCTCTCACTCATCAGCTGAGCGTATCATCACACCAGATACGACCATTTTGATTGACTACATGCTCAACCGTTTTGGAAATATTGTCAAGAACTTGACAGTCTTCCCAGAAAACATGATTCGCAACATGAACTCGACATTTGGCTTGATTTTCAGCCAACGCGCTATGTTGACCTTGATTGAAAAAGGGATGACCCGTGAGCAAGCCTATGACTTGGTGCAACCAAAAACAGCCTACTCTTGGGACAACCAAGTGGACTTTAAACCACTGTTGGAAGCAGATCCAGAAGTAACATCACGTCTCACACAAGAAGAAATCGACGAAATCTTCAACCCTCTTTACTACACCAAACGAGTGGATGATATCTTTGAACGTCTTGGTTTAGGATAATTAAAATAAAATCGAAGTTCTATTACTCTATTTACTGGAGTAGCAGAACTTCGATTTTTCTTTTTTATTAAAGTGCTTTTGAAAAAAATAACCAATATTTATAATATGTTGAATATAGAATAGTATACTGTGACTTCTAAAATATTACTAGAAATTGATTTAAATTTCCTAATCGATTTGTCTATATTCTATTTCAATCTACTATGTTATATGATAAGCATAGAAAAAGCCCAAGCGATTAGACTCAGGCTTTCTTCTTAGTGATCACGGTCACATGAGATGAATTTAATCTTGTAGTAATCCGCTCGTTTATAAGTTTCGCTGTATGCGAGAACTTGGCCAGTGGACTCTAACTTAGTAGTCTTGGTTTGTAAAACGGTTGGGAATTGCTCATCGACTCCGAGGACCGAAGCCGCGTGTTCTGGAGTTGGAAATGTTATTTCATTGATTTCTTCAAAATGTTCATCATTCATATGAATGTGGTAATCCAATTTGAAACGGTTATAGATAGAGCTATAATATTCAAGATTTGGATAATTTGCGTTGATGTATTGTTCTGGAATGTAAGATGTGTGGTAGATGTATACGACACCATTCGTTGCGCGTATACGTTCAATCTTGTAGTAGAACTGGTCACCGCGTAGTCCAAGTTTTTCTAAGTAGTTTAATTTATTTCCGCGTTCAATAGAAAGGACGGTCACTTTATCATCTTTAGTTTCAAAAACTTCTACATCTGAAAACTCTACGAGTTTGTGTTTGCGTGCGCGTGAAACGAATGTACCCTTTCCTTGTTGGCGGACAATATAGCCATCTTTGGCAAGGTCGTTTAAGGCGCGGACAACTGTGATAGAACTGACGTCGTACATTGAAATGAGCTCTGCTTCAGTGTAAAATTTATCTCCGCTGCTAAATTGCCCAGAGATGATTTTATTTTTTAATTCGTCTTTTATGTATTGATATTTGGGAATTGCCATATTTTTACCTCTATTTTCCTTCTCCATAGAAAATTTTACCATAAAAGCGAAAAAAATAGTAGTCTTTTGAATAAAAAATTAGAATAATAGTTTGAAAAATTAAGCTACATAAGCATTGCTCGTATTTTATAAATGTATTTTATACAAAATTATTTTAGGTTCTCTATTCCGAATTTAAAGAGCGTTTGAAATGGGTCTAAAAATGTTTGAAACTAATTGAACGTGTGTATAATAGTAAAATTACAGTAAATATTCCGACAATTTCTATTGACAATTCAAACAGATTGGTTTATAATTACTATAACAACAAATGAAAGCGTAAACTTTCGCAGTCAGAAGGTAGTTTTATGACACGATTTGAGATACGAGATGATTTTTATCTCGATGGAAAATCATTTAAGATTTTATCTGGCGCCATTCATTATTTTAGGGTTCCTCCAGAGGATTGGTATCATTCGCTCTATAACTTGAAGGCTCTTGGTTTTAATACGGTAGAGACTTATGTGGCTTGGAATTTACACGAGCCTCGTGAGG
The DNA here is from genome assembly GCF_000220085.1 of Streptococcus mitis SK1080. Taxonomy (GTDB): domain Bacteria; phylum Bacillota; class Bacilli; order Lactobacillales; family Streptococcaceae; genus Streptococcus; species Streptococcus mitis_K. Next base: position 63,095 of record NZ_AFQV01000006.1, read on the forward strand.
GTGAGTTTCATTTTGAAGGAGCTCTGGATTTGGAGCGATTTCTACAGACAGCGCAAGACTTGGGTCTCTACGCTATTGTACGGCCCTCTCCCTTTATCTGTGCGGAGTGGGAATTCGGTGGTTTACCAGCCTGGCTCTTAACCAAGGATATGAGGATTCGTTCATCAGATCCAGCCTATATTGAGGCTGTCGGTCGCTACTATGATCAGCTCTTTCCACGATTGGTTCCACATCTGTTGGACAATGGTGGCAATATCCTCATGATGCAGGTTGAAAATGAGTATGGTTCTTATGGAGAAGATAAGGCTTATCTGAGAGCAATTCGACAGTTGATGGAAGAGCGTGGCGTAACCTGTCCTCTCTTTACATCAGATGGTCCATGGAGAGCTACTCTGAAAGCTGGAACCTTAATCGAAGATGACCTCTTTGTAACAGGCAACTTTGGTTCTAAAGCTCCGTACAACTTTTCACAGATGCAGGAATTCTTTGATGAACATGGCAAGAAATGGCCGCTCATGTGTATGGAGTTCTGGGATGGCTGGTTCAATCGTTGGAAAGAACCGATTATCACACGGGATCCTAAGGAATTGGCAGATGCAGTTCGAGAGGTTTTGGAACAAGGCTCCATCAATCTTTACATGTTCCACGGTGGTACAAACTTTGGCTTCATGAATGGTTGCTCGGCTCGAGGAACCTTGGATTTGCCACAAGTTACATCTTATGATTACGATGCCCTTCTGGATGAAGAAGGAAATCCAACTGCCAAATATCTGGCAGTCAAGAAGATGATGGCAACACATTTTCCAGAGTATCCGCAGCTGGAACCACTCTACAAAGAGAGTATGGAGTTGGATGCTATTCCACTAGTTGAAAAAGTTTCCTTGTTTGAAACTCTGGATAGCTTGTCAAGTCCAGTAGAAAGCCTCTATCCTAAAAAGATGGAGGAGTTGGGACAAAGCTATGGCTATCTACTCTATCGAACCGAAACAAACTGGGATGCAGAAGAAGAAAGACTTCGTATCATTGACGGTCGAGATAGGGCTCAGCTTTATGTCGATGGTCAGTGGGTTAAAACCCAATATCAGACAGAGATTGGGGAAGATATTTTCTATCAAGGCGAAAAGAAAGCGTTATCTAGGATTGACATATTGATAGAAAATATGGGGCGTGTCAACTATGGGCATAAGTTCTTAGCGGATACGCAACGTAAGGGAATTCGGACAGGGGTTTGTAAGGATTTGCACTTCTTACTAAACTGGAAACACTATCCACTCCCACTAGACAATCCTGAGAAAATTGATTTTTCAAAAGGATGGACAGAAGGACAACCAGCCTTTTACGCTTATGACTTTACAGTCCAAGAGCCAAAAGATACTTACCTAGACTTGTCTGAGTTTGGTAAGGGAGTTGCCTTTGTCAATGGGCAGAATCTAGGACGTTTTTGGAACGTCGGCCCAACCCTCTCGCTTTATATCCCTCATAGCTATCTCAAGGAAGGTGCCAACCGCATCATCATCTTTGAAACAGAGGGCCAATATAAAGAAGAGATTCATTTAACTCGTAAACCTACACTAAAACACATAAAGGGGGAAAACTTATGACAATTGTAGGATGCCGTATCGATGGACGTTTGATCCACGGACAAGTAGCCAATCTTTGGGCTGGAAAACTAAATGTTTCACGTATTATGGTTGTAGATGACGAAGTTGTCAACAACGACGTTGAAAAGAGTGGTTTGAAACTTGCGACACCACCAGGTGTAAAATTGAGTATTTTGCCAATTGAAAAAGCGGCAGCCAATATTCTTGCTGGAAAATACGATAGCCAACGTCTCTTTATCGTGGCTCGTAAACCAGACCGCTTCCTTGGTTTGGTTGAAGCAGGTGTACCACTTGAAACCCTTAATGTTGGGAATATGTCTCAAACACCAGAAACTCGTTCCATCACACGTTCTATCAACGTAGTAGACAAGGATGTGGAAGATTTCCACAAACTGGCAGAAAAAGGTGTTAAACTTACTGCTCAAATGGTTCCAAATGATCCAATTTCAGACTTTTTGAGCTTATTAAAATAGGAAAAAATTTTTTAGGAGGTCATTGTTATGATACAATGGTGGCAAATTTTACTTCTCACTTTGTACTCAGCTTATCAAATCTGTGATGAGTTGACGATCGTTTCATCTGCAGGTTCCCCTGTATTTGCTGGTTTCATTACTGGTTTAATCATGGGAGATGTGACTACTGGTTTGCTTATCGGTGGTAACTTGCAGCTATTCGTTCTTGGGGTTGGTACCTTCGGTGGTGCTTCTCGTATCGACGCAACTTCTGGTGCGGTTCTTGCGACAGCCTTCTCTGTTTCACAAGGGATTGATACAGCACTTGCGATTACAACAATCGCTGTGCCAGTAGCAACTCTCTTGACATACTTCGACGTTCTTGGACGTATGACAACTACTTTCTTTGCTCACCGTGTGGATGCTGCAATCGAACGCTTTGACTATAAAGGTATTGAACGCAACTACCTACTTGGTGCGATTCCTTGGGCTCTATCTCGTGCCCTTCCAGTCTTCTTTGCCCTTGCTTTTGGTGGTGAATTTGTACAACACGTAGTAGATTTCGTTACAAAATACCAATGGGTTGCAGATGGTTTGACACTCGCAGGACGTATGCTTCCAGGTCTTGGATTTGCAATCTTGCTTCGTTACCTTCCAGTTAAACGTAACCTTCACTACCTTGCTATGGGATTTGGTTTGACAGCTATGTTGACTGTTCTTTACTCATATGTAACAGGTCTTGGTGGCGCTGTTGCTGGTATCGTAGGTACTCTTCCTGCTGAAGTTGCTGAAAAAATTGGTTTCGTGAACAACTTCAAAGGTTTGTCTATGATTGGTATCTCTATCGTAGGTATCTTCCTTGCAGTGCTTCACTTCAAAAATAGCCAAAAAGTAGCTGTGGCAGCACCTTCTACACCATCAGAAAGTGGGGAAATCGAAGATGACGAATTCTAATTACAAACTTACAAAAGAAGATTTTAATCAAATCAACAAACGTAGCTTGTTTACTTTCCAATTAGGTTGGAACTACGAACGTATGCAAGCTTCTGGTTACCTTTACATGATCTTGCCTCAATTGCGTAAAATGTATGGGGATGGAACTCCTGAATTGAAAGAAATGATGAAAGTTCATACTCAATTCTTCAATACTTCACCATTCTTCCATACCATTATCGCTGGTTTTGACCTTGCCATGGAAGAAAAAGATGGTGTAGGTTCAAAAGATGCCGTTAATGGTATCAAGACAGGTTTGATGGGACCATTCGCTCCTCTTGGAGATACAATCTTTGGTTCACTTGTACCTGCTATCATGGGATCTATCGCAGCAACTATGGCTATCGGTGGTCAACCTTGGGGTATCTTCCTTTGGATTGCAGTTGCAGTAGCGTATGATATCTTCCGTTGGAAACAGTTGGAATTTGCCTACAAAGAAGGGGTTAACCTTATCAACAACATGCAAAGTACCTTGACAGCTTTGATTGACGCTGCATCTGTACTTGGTGTCTTCATGATGGGTGCTCTTGTAGCAACAATGATCAACTTTGAAATTTCTTACAAATGGGCAATCGGTGAGAAGATGATTGACTTCCAAGACATCTTGAACCAAATCTTCCCACGCTTGCTTCCAGCAATCTTTACTGCCTTTATCTTCTGGTTGCTTGGTAAGAAAGGTATGAACTCTACTAAAGCTATCGGTATTATTATCGTACTTGCTTTGGCTCTTTCTGCCTTTGGTAAATTTGTACTTGGAATGGGCGCATAATTTATGACGCAATCATTAATTTTGGTGAGCCATGGTCGTTTCTGTGAAGAACTTAAAGGTAGCACAGAAATGATTATGGGCCCACAAGGCAATATTTACACAGTAGCTCTTCTTCCAGAAGATGGGCCAGAAGACTTTACTGCAAAATTCGAAGCTGCTATTGAAGGAGTGGATGATTTCCTAGTCTTTGCGGATCTTCTCGGTGGGACACCTTGTAACGTGGTCAGTCGTTTGATCATGGAGGGTCGTGACATCGAACTTTATGCAGGGATGAATCTTCCAATGGTGATTGAATTTATCAATGCGAGCCTTACAGGCGCAGATGCGGACTATAAGAACCGTGCTGCAGAAAGCATTGTGAAAGTCAATGACCTGTTAGCTGGCTTCGATGATGACGAAGATGAATAATACTCTTCGAAAATCTCTTTAAACCATACTAGCGTCGCCTTGCCGTAGGTATATGTTACTGACTTCGTCAGTTCTATCTGCAACTTCAAAACGGTGTTTTGAGCTGACTTCGTCAGTCTTATCCGGCAACCTCAAAGCAGTGCTTTGAGTAGCCTGCGGCTAGTTTCCTAGTTTGCTCTTTGGTTTTCATTGAGTATACGATGTGATAACGTGAAAATCATAGGGAAAATAGGCGATAGGAGGATGGAGCGATGCTCCGACGATAATCGGTCTTTTTCCCAAAGATTTTAGTTGGAACTCGATTCAATTCATGTGACAACGTGAACATCGTCAGAACAACTTATATAGAATATACATGGGAATGGGGCTTACTCCCATTCCCATATTTAATAGAAAAAGAGGAACTCAATGCTACATTATACAAAAGAAGACTTGATTGAATTGGGCGCAGAAATCACTACACGTGAAATTTACCAACAGCCTGATGTATGGAAAGAAGCTTTTGAATCTTATCAAGAACAACGTGAAGAAATTGCAGCTTTCCTACAAGGGATTGCTGATAAACATGACTATATCAAGGTTATCTTGACAGGTGCTGGGACTTCTGCTTATGTGGGAGATACCTTGGTACCTTACTTTAAGGAAGTCTACGACGAACGCAAATGGAATTTCAATGCCATTGCGACAACAGATATCGTTGCCAATCCAGAAACTTACTTGAAAAAAGATGTGGCAACTGTCCTTGTATCTTTTGCTCGTAGTGGGAACTCGCCTGAAAGTGTGGCGACTGTTGATTTGGCCAAGGCCTTGGTGGATGAGCTTTACCAAGTGACGATTACTTGCGCAGCGGATGGGAAATTGGCTCTTCAAGCCCACGGCGATGACCGTAATCTCTTGCTCTTGCAACCATCTGCTTCTAATGATGCTGGCTTTGCTATGACTTCTAGCTTTACGTCTATGATGTTGACAGCTCTCTTGCTCTTTGATCCTACAGAATTTGCTGTTAAAGCTGAACGTTTTGAAGTTGTATCTAGTCTTGCCCGTAAAATTCTAGACGATGCAGAAGATGTCAAAGAGCTTGTTGACCTAGATTTTAACCGTGTCATCTATCTAGGCGCTGGTCCTTTCTTCGGTCTTGCTCATGAAGCTCAGCTCAAGATTTTGGAACTGACTGCTGGTCAAGTGGCGACCATGTATGAAAGCCCAGTCGGCTTCCGTCACGGTCCAAAATCACTGATCAACGAAGATACAGTTGTCTTGATCTTTGGTACAACGACAGACTACACTCGTAAGTACGACTTGGACTTGGTTCGTGAAGTTGCTAGTGACCAGATTGCTCGTCGTGTTGTGCTTTTGAGTGATCAAGCCTTTGGTCTTGAAAATGTCAAAGAAGTGGCACTTGGTTGTGGCGGTGTCTTGAATGATATTTACCGTGTCTTCCCTTACATCGTTTATGCCCAACTCTTTGCCCTATTGACTTCACTCAAGGTAGAAAATAAACCAGATACACCTTCTCCTACAGGTACCGTAAACCGTGTGGTACAAGGTGTTATCATCCACGAATATCAAAAGTAAGGAAATGTTTGTGAATTCTTGACAAGAGTATTTGTAAATCATCAGATAAACCATAGATTGTCAGTAGGCTTTCTATGGTTTGTTTGCTTGAGAGAAATAGTAAAAGGAGAACAAAATGAAAGTATACACAGAGCGTGTATTTGGAAATGTTGAGGGCAAGGATGTCTTGGCCTATCGCTTTGAGACAGACGGTGGCTACCAACTTGAAGTTATGACTTATGGTGCGACCATCTTGCGTTATGTCACGCCTGACAAGGCTGGAAATTTTGCCAACGTTATTTTGGGATTTGATGACTTTGATAGCTATGTAGGCAATAGTCCTAAGCATGGAGCGAGCGTAGGTCCTGTAGCAGGACGTATTGCAGGTGCGAGTTTTGAATTAAATGGCAAGACCTATGAACTTGAAGTCAACAATGCTAGCAACTGTAACCACAGTGGTTCAACTGGTTGGGATTCCAGCTTGTTTGAAGTTGAAGAAGTAAGCAATCATGGCTTGACACTCTACACAGAGCGTACAGATGGGACGGGGGGATTTCCTGGAAATCTCAAGATTTGGATCAGTTATCACTTGGAAGAAACTGGTGCCTATGAAATCAGCTACAAGGTAACAACAGATCAGGATACGCTGGTCAATCCAACCAACCACAGCTATTTCAACTTGTCTGGTGATTTCACGCAGACGATTGACCGTCATGTCTTCCAGCTAAACACAGAGGGAATTTATCCAATCGCTCCCGACGGTGTTCCTGCCAAAATTCCAGATACTAATCGTGATGTGGTTAAACACATCTACAATGGTGCCTTGTTGAAAGACATCTTTGCAGAGGATGATGAGCAAATCCAGCTGGTATCTGGTTTGGATCATCCATTTGCCCTTCCTGCAGGCCATGACAATGCTGGTTTCCTTTATGATCAAAAAACAGGTCGCTTCCTGCTCTTCAAGACAGAGGCTCCTTGCTTTGTGGTTTACACAGCAAACTTTGTGGATGAGAGTGTACTTGTGGCTGGTCAGCCAATGGTGCAGCACAATGGGATTGCTCTTGAAGCGCAAGCTTTACCAGATGCCATTCACAGTGACCTTAAAGACCAAGTCATTCTCAAAGCCGGTCAAACCTTCACAAGTAAGACACGTTATGAACTTGTTGTGAAGTAAAAGAATCATTGCGCCTACTTTCGAGGTGTAGGAACGATTTTTGCTAAATTAGATTAGTAGGAATAGATAAGCAGAGACAAATAGTAGGAAAATATGATATAATTAAGTGTCAAAAAGTATTTATCAAGATACGATTCAAAAGATATAAGGAGTAAACAATGAAGAAAATTGTATTTGCTAGTGCCTTGGCTTTGACCTTGGCAGGAGCAGTTTTGACAAATGATGTTTTTGCGAATGACAGATTGGTGGCAACGCAATCTGCTGATGGTAATGTATTGACCTCAGAGGTGCTAAAACCTTCTAGTGGCAATGTTTTGGTTGGAATCAAAGGAGAATTTGTGGCTCCTCATCAACAATCTATTTTGGATGCCATTAATGCTATTCGTAAAGAAGCAGCGGATGAAGGTTTGGTAGATAAGTATGTCCCTATCAAATGGTCAACTGATCTAGAAAAGGCAGCTTTTGTCAGAGCTACAGAAGCATCTGTGACTATGAAGCACGATCGTCTTTCTAGCAAAGATCTTTGGAGTGCCTTTCCAACTTCTAATAGTATAATGGGAGAAAATTTGGCATGGAATCATGACGGTTTTCTAAAAGCTATTGAACAATGGCGTTCTGAAAAAGCAGATTATGTGCAGAAAAAAAATAGTGGTTCAGACAATGGGAAATCTGGTCACTATGAGTCGCTAATTAACCCTAAATTTACACACATGGGGATGGCAGCTTTTAAAAATCCTAACAATCAATACAAAGCTATTACAATTGCTCAAACTCTAGGTGATGATGCTTCTTCAGAGGAATTGGCTGGTGGATATGGTTCTGCTGTTCAGTATACAGAAGTGACTGCCTCAAACCTTTCAACAGTTAAAACTAAAGCTACGGTTGTAGAAAAACCACTGAAAGATTTTAGAGCGTCTACGTCTGATCAGTCTGGTTGGGTGGAATCTAATGGCAAATGGTATTTTTATGAGTCTGGTGATGTGAAGACAGGCTGGGTGAAAACAGATGGTAAATGGTACTATTTAAATGACTTAGGTATCATGCAGACTGGATTTGTAAAAGTTTCTGGTAGCTGGTATTACTTGAGCAATTCAGGTGCTATGTTTACAGGATGGGGAACAGATGGTAGCAGATGGTTCTACTTTGACGGCTCAGGAGCTATGAAGACAGGCTGGTACAAGGAAAATGGCACTTGGTATTACCTTGACGAAGCAGGTATCATGAAGACCGGTTGGTTTAAAGTTGGACCACATTGGTACTATGCCTACGGTTCTGGAGCTTTGGCTGTGAGTACAACAACACCAGATGGTTACCGTGTAAATGGTAATGGTGAATGGGTAAACTAAACCTAATATAACTAGTTAATACTGACTTCCTGTAAGAACTCTTTAAAGTATTCCCTACAAATACCATATCCTTTCAGCAGATAATATACTCTTGTAGGAAGTTTAGATTAAAAAATAACTCTGTAATCTCTAGCCTGATCTATGGCGCTAGAGACTACGGAGTTTTTTGATTGGTAAAGAATGGCGGCACTCAAGAGACTCTTAGTTTGCTATTTGATTTGAAAATTACAAATTCTTTCTCTTCTTGGCATTCTTGGTCAGGGAAACCTGGTAAGTATCCTGTTCTTTAGTGAGGTAATGGATGATTTGGAAATCATCGGTTTGAGCCTTGAAATCCACTTCATAGACAGTGGTGACCTGTGCTCCGTCATTGCTGGTATCAATGGAGATGAGGTCTAACTCAGTACAGAATTGTGATAGTCCAGATTGGATAGTTTGGAATTTCTTTTCTTGGTTGGCAATTGTGATGGTTAATAGTCTGCGACGTTGGTGGTTACTCTTGCTTTGTTGTTTTTCCAAAAGAAGCCATACCGCTAAGATAAAGACGGTGAAGAGAACAGCTAAGGCTAGGTAGCCTGTCCCTGCCGCCAGCCCGATAATCATGGCAAGAAAGATAGCAATTAGCTCCCGTGAGCCACTGGTAGCTGAATGGAAACGAATGAGGCTAAAGGTTCCTGCAACGGCGATAGAGGTTCCTAGGCTGCCATTTACCAGAAAGATGACCAAGGTCATCAAGCAGGGGAGTAGGGTCAAACTAACAGCAAATTCCCGTGTATAGAGAGTACGTTGTTTGTAGGCCCAGGTCAGTGCCAAACCTAAGATTAGGCTGACTAAGAGAGCTAGAAAGAGCTGGATAGGATTGGCAGTAGCAGTTGTGTCGTTGAAAATAGAGTTGAAAAGATTAGACATAAGTAGTACCTACACTTTCTGTGCTTGGTCGTGGGCTATAGTCCAGCCCTTGAGACTTGTGGTAGGCGCAGCTGTATTTTGAAAATTTCTGCTCTACCAGTCCATATTGGTCGAGAATATCTTGTAGCCATTGGGGTTTTCTACCTGGAGCTTTAATTTCCATGATGACAATGTCCTCGTTTAGTAGAGGGAAACCGTCCTTTCCTGAAAATAAACTGACATTCTCATCACGATAGGTTAGATTTTGGTCAATGGTGACACGAATTTTATTGTAGGGAAAACCGCTAATCTCTTTCTTTTCCTTGAGAGAAAAGCGGTCGTAGTAGATATACATACGAGGGATGATGGCTTGTTGATATTCCTCTTGGAGTTGCTGGATTTTTTCAATCATCATTTGGTCCTTGATGCTGCTATCCAGCTGTCCTTTGGTCATAAACTGGGTGATAGACTGGGGAGTTGACAAGAGACGATATTTTCGCCCGACACCAGTCCTGTCCTTGGATTTGATTTCTAAAAATACCTGACTATCGGGCTGGACTTGACTGAGATAGGTTCGCATCCGAATCTTTTCTTTGCGCTTAGTACCTTGGCTATCATCCTGAATCATATCAAATTGCTCTGTATCAAAGTAGATATTAGAAATGGTAGAAGTTGGATAATCATCCTCGACGAGGTATGTTTTTAAGTCTTCTATTAAATCGGCCAAGTCAGTCTTGGCAACGACATATTTAGTTTCAATTCGTTTAAAGCTTGTTTCAATTGGTTTCATAAATCCTGTCTCCTTTATCAAACTGTTTCAGCACTCTATCTTATTAGCAGATGGGTGTGTCTGGGCAAGTTGAACTTGCTAGTAATTAGTCTATGGAATTTTCCTAAAACTTTTGTTAAAGATAACTTAACTGAAACTGAACTTAAGAAAACTTTCAGAAAAAGTTCAGATTTTTTCAGACTCCTCCCGTAAACTAAGGTCAAGCTAAAGGAAGGCGAGGAAAAGGTATGAAATCAAAAAAATGGACTCTAATCTTAACCAGTTTAACAGCTTTGACCTTGATGACAGCTTGTGGGCAGTCAACGACCAAGTCAAGTACAACTGCAGCGGCAGATACCACTGCTATCACAACTTCAGCTAAAAACAGTCAATCTTCTTACTTTACAGAAAAGGACTACGACACTTCTTATGATGAAAGCACTGCTTCTAAGATTGAGTTATCTGGCTCGTCTGCGAAGGTCTCTGGAGACGGTGTGACAGTTTCTGGCTCAACGGTGACCATCTCAAAAGCAGGTACCTATGTCATCTCTGGTCAGTCTGACGGAGTGCAAATTAAAATCGTAGCTGATAAGTCTGATGATGTGAAACTTGTCCTAAAAGGCGTGACCATGACCAATACAGATGCGGCTATTTCGGCTACAAGCGCAGGTCATGTCTACCTCACTCTAGCAGAGGGAACCACCAACAGTCTCTCTGACTCAAGCTCTAACAGTGATGAAAAGGCAAATGCCTCTCTCTTTTCTAAGGTTGATTTGACCATCAATGGCTCAGGGATTCTCAATGTAGATGGCAAGAAAAGCAATGCTATCAAGGCTAACGACACCCTCCACATCACAGGTGGAACCTTTAACGTCACATCAGTTGGCGATGCCTTTAATGTCAATGATGAACTTAATGTCACTGGTGCGACCATGACTATCGATGCTAAGGAAGATGGTGTCAAAGTTGACAATGATGACGATATGACTGTCGGAAATATGTATTTGGCGAACAATACCATAACAGTCACAGCAGGCGAGGACAGCATTCACGCTTCTGGAAATCTAGTGATTGATAGTGGTACTTACACAGTCAAGAATGCGACTGAAGGAATTGAAGGGAAATCCATTACGATCAATGGTGGTGATATCAATGTCTACTCGACAGATGATGGTGTGAATGCAGCTAATAAAAATGCCCAGCAAAGTGATATTTACTTTACCATGACAGGTGGCAATCTAACTGTTGAAGTCGGTCAAGGGGACACAGATCCAATTGACTCAAACGGGAATATCATGGTTACCGGTGGAACCATTAAATTGATAGGACAATCAGGCTTTGACTTTGATGGAACAGCAACTTACACAGGTGGGGATATCTACATCAACGGCGAAAAACAAATAGATATTGTCAATTCTATGCCTGGAGGCGGAGGTCTGAATGGAGGTCCTGGAGGTCCAGCCCCTGGTGGACAAGGATAAACAAAAAAGGATAGCATTCAATTAGAATGGCTATCTTTTTATATGGGTGATAAATTGATATGTTACGAGGGATTTTATAATCGTAGCTTTCAAAGGCTAAATTGTTCAGTCATCCGTTTTTGTTTACTTAAATTTCTTGAATTTTAAGAAGGTATTGAGTAGTTTTCCCTTAAATGTTTTGTTTTGGTAGGCGATTGTGAGGGAATTGAAAAATTCAACTGCTAGGTGTTCTTGGTGACCGAGCTCCATCTAGCTTGGGGTTGCTTCTGGGGAAAAGACGCCTAATTTGATGCGGAGTCCACCTTTTTTCATCTTGAACTGATGCATACCATACATCTTGATATCAAGGCTTGTATCGGACATGAGAGTAGCAGTATCACCTGCCATAGAAATTTTTGTATCGGCATACGGAACGCCTGTTTTTTCAGTATCTAGACTGATAAAGATTTTTTGATAAGTTGGTTGACCGTACTCTCCAATCAACTCCTCACTTCCTGTCCACCGTGAACTCCAGCAAATACAAAATGTTCAGGGTGAATTTTAAAAGGAAGTGCTTGGTCACCCATTTTATTTAGTCCTTGGTTGAAGGCGAAGAAATCTCTCAAAGTAAATCCATCCACGTAAGCAGCTTGTAGGTTACGTCCCTTAACCGAATTCTTAGAAATGCCATGCCGCATTTGGTATGATTCTGCTAGACGGTCAGCGTAGAGTTCGAGGATTTTTTGACTTCCAAGGGCTAATTTGGTTTCAATTAGGTCTTGAAAATTTCTTAGTCTGTTTCATATAAAAATGAGTAAAATGAATTCCCATTACCAAGGTCATTAGAGTTGCGATAGCAATGACGATGGTTGGATTAGCCGAGAAAAGTAGAGGGAAAATAGGCCTTTAAAAAGTGGACAGAAAAGACCATTTCGGAGTATAGAGAGGAAGTTCAAAAACATTTTTAGAAATAAGACATGTGCATTATAAACATCAGATACGAATCTGGTGCTTTATTTTTTAAAGAATTTCAACTTTTTTCTTGACAAGTGAGTAAACACTCACTATAATAGGTCTATATTCAGTAAGTGAGTAAACACTCACCTAGGAGGAAGCATATGAAAAAATTGCTACATTTACAAGATTTGGATAAGTCTTTTTGTCGTCAAATGGTTTTGAATCATGTCAGCTTTGAATTGCAGCCGGGAGAAATTATAGGCTTAATAGGTCCGTCTGGTGCTGGTAAATCGACTATGATTAAGACTATGTTAGGGATGGAAAAAGCTGACGGAGGGGTTGCTTTGGTATTGGATCATACTATGCCCAATCGTCATATTTTAGGAGATATTGGTTATATGGCCCAGTCAGATGCCTTATATGAGGCTTTGTCAGGTCAAGAAAATCTGGAATTTTTTGGTCAGCTAAAAGGGCTATCCAAAAGAGATCTGACAGCTGAAATTGCCCATGTGGCTCAAGTTGTGGATCTGACAGAGCATTTGAATAAAACGGTATCCGGTTATTCTGGAGGAATGAAGCGACGCTTGTCTTTAGCCATCGCGCTTCTGGGGAATCCTCAGCTCTTGATTTTGGACGAACCGACAGTTGGAATCGACCCTTCTCTTCGGAAGAAAATCTGGAAAGAATTATTCGCGCTTAGAGACAATGGGGTTGGGATATTAGTTACTACCCATGTTATGGATGAAGCAGAGTTAACGGATAAGGTCGGCTTATTATTAGGTGGAAAAATCATTGCTTTTGATACACCGCAACACTTAAAAGAAAGTTATCAAGTTTCAAGTATTGAAGAAGTATTTTTGAAAGCAGAAGGAGAGTAAGATGAGAACCATTGCTATTGCTAAAAAAGTTATCAAAGAATTGCTTCGTGACAAACGAACCTTGGCTATGATGTTTGTAGCGCCGGTATTTATTATGTGGCTGATGAACCTCATGTTTTCAGCTAGTACAACCGTGAATGTCAAGTTAGCGACACAAGATCTACCAACTGGTTTGATAACGAAAATGGATGAGCTTGATCATGTGGACATCGAGACTTATCAAGACTTAGATCAGGCCAAAGAAGCGCTAGCAAATGAAAAAGTCGATGCTGTGATTTCTTATAAAGACGGTGAGTATCAGGTCGACTACGCAAATACAGATGCCTCCAAGACATCTATGATACGACAAGTGTTACGAACAAGTATCGCCAGTGAAGGCACCGATCAGTTACTATCTCGTATCAAACAAGCTCTTCCACAATTGAAATTAGATGCAAAGGCGCCTGAAATCAAAGAATCTTACCAATATGGAGATAAAAATACTGGATTCTTTGCACGTATGATTCCAATTTTAATTGGCTTTGTGGTCTTCTTCTTTGTCTTTTTGATTTCTGGTATGGCACTTTTGAAAGAGCGCACAAGTGGAACCTTGGATCGCTTGTTAGCAACCCCAGTGAAACGTTCTGAAATTGTCTATGGCTATATGTTGTCTTACGGTATTATTGCGATTTTTCAAACGGCAGTTGTCGTCTTAGCAGCAATTTGGCTACTAGATGTAGAAGTTGTAGGAAATATTTTAAATGTTATAATAGTTAATGTGGTACTGGCTCTTGTAGCACTAGCTTTTGGAATTCTCTTGTCTACTCTAGCAAAATCAGAATTCCAAATGATGCAATTTATTCCTCTCGTGATTATGCCTCAACTCTTTTTCTCAGGGATTATTCCATTGTCATCCATGGGAGCATGGGCTCCAACTGTGGGGAAATTTTTGCCATTAACCTATTCTGGTGATGCAATAAGCCAGATTATTCTTTACGGACACAATCTTGGTGATATTTTGCCAAATCTTGGTGTTTTAATGATTTTCTTGATCATTTTAACAATTCTCAATATTGTTGGATTGCGTCGTTATCGTAAAGTTTAGAAATCAACATAAATAATGCTAAAAAGGTGTGAAGATTAGATGGATAAGACTGTTTTTGAATCGTTTGAAGATTACTTAGAAGAAGCGAATTACCCTCACGGAAAGAAAAAAATCATGCAGGCAGCAGTGGATCTCATATCAACTAGGAGTTACCATGGGACCTCAACTCTTCACATAGCTGAGCGTGCTGGACTAAGCCAGGCAACTTTGTTTAAGTATTTTAAGACGAAGGATGATCTACTGACGGCTATTTTACATCCTGTAGTCCCAGGCATTTTCGGTAGTTTTGTTGAGGAACTCTTAGCTTTTGAAACGACAGAAGAGAGGGTTCGTTATCTTGTCCACGATCGTATGAGCTATCTCAAAAAAAATCGTGCTTTGATGAAAATCATTCTGCAGGAGAGTTTTTCAAATAAGAAACTAAAAAATGAACAGATTTTTATCTGGAATGCTATTCAAGATAAACTTCGAGTGCTTCATAAAGAATTGCTAGCAGATCCACGTGTAAATCCAGAGTTAACGATTCCTCAAATGGTTCGTATTTGTGTTGGTCCATTGTTGGCTTACTTCGCTCAACTTTATATCGTTAGCGACAACGGAGAAATAAAGGAAGAGGACCTAGACTTATTAGAAAAACAGATTTTAGGTGGTTTGTGGAAATAAGGGAGTTCTAGAAGAGCTAAGATTTATTTACTTGACTTTCAAACAAGCTAAAAAAGACATGTTCTGCTTATTTCAGATTCATGTCTTTTTTTCAGATTCATGTCTTTTTTGTTGTTGGATTTTGTATTCTTCATAAGTCCTCAATCGCTTTGCCAAAACAGAAACCGACTTCTCCAGCGGTGCAACGATTTCTCAAGTGTATGGAAGAGGAGATTTCTGGCTTGCTAAAGAGAATTCCTTGACACTCGGTCAGCTTTTGATACAATAGTACAAAATTAGAGGAGGTGGGTTATGATTCAGAAACATGCGATTCCTATTTTAGAGTTTGATGATAATCCTCAGGCGGTTATCATGCCTGATCATGAGGGGCTGGATTTGCACTTGCCCAAGAAGTGTGTCTATGCTTTTTTAGGTGAGGAGATTGACCGCTATGCGAGGGAAGTAGGAGCGGACTGTGTCGGCGAATTCGTTTCTGCCACCAAGACCTATCCAGTCTATGTCGTGAACTACAAGGGCAAGGAGATCTGTCTGGCTCAGGCACCTGTTGGCTCCGCTCCAGCAGCCCAGTTTATGGATTGGTTGATTGGCTATGGTGTGGAGCAGATTATTTCCACCGGTACCTGTGGTGTGCTAGCTGATATAGAAGAAAATACCTTTCTAGTCCCTGTTCGCGCTCTGCGAGATGAAGGAGCTAGTTATCACTATGTGGCACCTTGTCGTTATATGGAAATTCAGCCAGAGGCTATTGCTGCCATTGAGCGAGTTTTGGAAGTCAGAGGGATTCCTTATGAAGAAGTCATGACCTGGACGACAGATGGTTTTTACCGAGAAACGGCTGAAAAGGTGGCTTATCGTAAGGAAGAAGGCTGTGCTGTTGTGGAGATGGAGTGTTCTGCGCTTGCGGCAGTAGCCCAACTGCGTGGGGTTCTCTGGGGAGAATTGTTGTTCACAGCTGATTCCTTAGCAGACTTGGACCAGTACGATAGTCGTGACTGGGGTTCAGAAGCTTTCGAGAAGGCCTTGGAACTCTGCCTTGAGATAGCCTTTCAGATATAGCTACTCTCCTACTTTTTATGGTACAATGGATGTATGTTATTCAAATTATTTGTGAAAAAAATTGAAAGAGCCTTGGGTGGACTTTCGCCAGCTCGTCGCATCTTTTTAAGTTTCGCTGGAGTTATTCTTATAGGTTCTCTCCTTTTGAGTTTGCCTTTTGTTCAGGCAAGTGGTTCGCAGGCTACTTACTTTGACCATCTCTTTACGACGGTTTCTATGGTCTGTGTAACCGGCCTTTTTACGCAACCAGTAGCTACTACCTATAATGTTTGGGGTCAGTTGATTTGTATGCTCTTGATACAGATTGGTGGCTTGGGGCTCATGACCTTTATCGGGGTCTTTTATATTCAGGGGAAGCAAAAGCTTAGTCTTCGCAGTCGTGAAACCATTCAGGAGAGTTTTAGTTACGGGGAGACTCGGTCGCTGAAGGCCTTTATGCGGTCCATCTTTTTGACAACTTTTCTGGTGGAGGGCTTGGGTGCCTTCCTACTAAGTTTTCGTTTTATTCCTGAGTTTGGCTGGGGACGAGGCATTTGTACCTCTATCTTTTTAGCCATTTCAGCCTTTTGTAATGCTGGTTTTGATAATTTCGGCAGTAGCAGTTTAGTGGCTTTTCAGACGGATCCCTTGATCAATCTGGTCATTGCTGGCTTGATTATCACGGGTGGTCTCGGCTTTATGGTTTGGTTTGACTTGGCAACCCAGTTTGACAAGAAGAAAAAACGCCGTCTGCGTTTCCACACCAAACTAGTTCTTTTCTTGACTGCAGGGATTTTGCTATTTGGGACAGTATCTACACTCTTTACGGAGTGGCACAATCCAGGAACGATTGGTAATCTCAGTGTTCCAGAGAAAGTGCTAGTCAGCTTTTTCCAAACCGTCAGCATGAGAACGGCCGGCTTTGCTTCTATTGACTATACCCAAGCTCGGCCTGTGACCTTGTTTATCTATATCCTACAGATGTTTCTCGGAGGGGCGCCTGGAGGAACGGCTGGGGGGCTTAAGATTACGACTTTCTTTGTCTTATTGGTCTTTGCGCGTAGTGAATTGCTGGGTTTACCTCATGCCAATGTTGCGCAGAGAACTATTGAGACTCGAACAGTCCAAAAATCCTTTAGTGTCTTCATTATCTTTTTGATGACCTTCTTGTTGGGCTTGATGTTGTTGGGAATTACGGCAGAAGGAACACCGCGATTTATTTACCTCATGTTTGAGACCATTTCAGCTCTTGCGACAGTTGGGGTAACGGCAAATCTGACGCCAGAATTGGGCAAGCTAGCTCTCAGCATTGTCATGGTGCTCATGTTTATCGGCCGTATCGGTCCCTTAACCTTGCTGGTTAGTCTAGCGGATTACCAGCCTGATAAGAAAGATTTGATTCAGTATATGAAAGCAGATATTAGTATTGGATAAGAAAGGAAGAACGATGTCAGATCGTACGATTGGAATTTTAGGCTTGGGGATTTTCGGGAGTAGTGTCCTGACGGCCCTCGCCAAGCAAGATATGAATATCATTGCCATTGATGACCACGCAGAGCACATCAATCAATTTGAGCCAGTTTTGGCGCGTGGAGTAGTTGGTGATATCACAGATGAGGAACTCCTCAGAACTGCAGGAATTGATACCTGTGATACGGTTGTAGTGGCAACAGGGGAAAATCTGGAGTCGAGTGTACTTGCAGTTATGCATTGTAAGAGTCTAGGTGTACCAAGGGTTATTGCCAAGGTCAAAAGCCAGACAGCCAAGAAGGTGCTAGAAAAAATCGGTGCTGACTCGGTGATTTCACCTGAGTATGAAATGGGGCAGTCTCTAGCGCAGACCATTCTCTTTCATAACAATGTTGATGTCTTTCAGCTGGACAAAAATGTGTCTATCGTGGAGATGAGAATTCCGAGTGTTTGGGCAGATCAAAGCCTGAGCCAGCTGGATTTACGTGGCAAATATAACCTCAATGTCCTAGGATTTCGTGAACAAGAAAATTCACCACTGGATGTCCAGTTTGGTCCTAATGACCTCTTGAAAGCAGATGCCTATATCTTGGCGGTCATTAACAACCAGTATCTAGATGACTTGGCAGAATTAAATTCGTAAGGAGGGGGATCCCCTCTTTTTTGATGTCCAAAATAGCAAATAGAGATAGCAACCCTTGTATTCTAGTAAAAGTCTTTCAAAAGCTGGACTTTATGGTAGAATAGAAAGAAGTGACAAGAGAGTAAGAAAAAATCAGTCCCCTAAAGGAGTAGATTATGAAGTTATTGTCTATCGCCATCCCTAGCTATAATGCCGCAGCCTATCTTCATTACTGTGTGGAGTCGCTAGTGATTGGTGGTGAGCAAGTTGAGATTTTGATTATCAATGATGGGTCTCAGGACCAGACTCAGGAAATCGCTGAGCGTTTAGCCAGCAAGTATCCTAACATTGTCAGAGCCATTTATCAGGAAAACAAAGGCCATGGGGGTGCTGTCAATCGCGGCTTAGCAGAGGCTTCTGGACGCTATTTTAAAGTAGTTGATAGTGATGACTGGGTGGATCCTCGTGCCTACTTGAAAATTCTTGAAACCTTGCAGGAACTAGAGAGCGAGGGTCAAGAGATAGATGCCTTTGTGACCAATTTTGTCTATGAAAAGGAAGGTCAGTCTCGCAAGAAGAGTATGAGTTACGAGTCAGTCTTGCCTGTCCAGCAGATTTTTGGCTGGGACCAGGTCGGAAATTTCTCCAAAGGCCAGTATATCATGATGCACTCGCTGATTTACCGGACAGATTTGTTGCGAGCGAGCCAGTTCCAATTGCCTGAGCATACTTTTTATGTCGATAATCTCTTTGTCTTTACCCCCCTTCAGCAGGTTAAGACCATGTACTATTTGCCTGTCGATTTCTATCGTTATTTGATTGGGCGTGAGGACCAGTCTGTCAATGAGCAAGTGATGATTAAGCGCATTGACCAGCAACTCAAGGTTAATCGTCTTTTAGTAGACCAGCTTGATTTATCTAAAGTAAGCCACCCTAAAATGCGAGAATATCTGCTGAATCACATTGAAATCACGACGGTGATTTCCAGTGCCCTACTCAACCGAGCTGGAACAGCAGAGCATCTTGCAAAAAAACGTGAGCTGTGGACTTATATTCAGCAGAAAAATCCAGAGGTCTTTCAGGCCATTCGTAAAACCATGTTGAGCCGTTTGACCAAACATTCAGTCTTGCCAGCTCGCAAACTTTCCAATGTCGTTTATCAAATCACCAAGTCTGTTTATGGATTTAATTAATATAAGTATTTTATAAGAGGGATTTAAGAAAAATTTTAACTTTTTCTTAATCCTTTTTAATTTTAGGAGATTATACTAGAGTCATCAAATAAAGAAAAACTCTAAGGAGAATCCTATGAAATTCAATCCAAATCAAAGATATACTCGTTGGTCTATTCGCCGTCTTAGTGTCGGTGTTGCCTCAGTTGTTGTAGCCAGTGGCTTCTTTGTCCTAGTTGGTCAGCCAAGTTCTGTACGTGCCGATGTGGTCAATCCGACCCCTGCTCAAGTTGTGCCAGATGCTACTTCGGTGAGTGAAAAGAGTGACTTACCAGTAGAACTTCTCAAAGAAGCAGTCGATACAGCTCTTCCTTCAGAGAAGGCAGACTCAACACCTAAAGCAAGCTTGGATGCTACAAGCTCTCCAGAAAAAGTGAATGTAGCTGATAAAGACCAAGTGGTAGCGCCAAAAGAAGAAGTGCAAGCAAAACCAGAATCTAAGAAAGAAACAGAGGATGCGGTTAAACCTGCGACAAATCCTGCGCCTACAGTTTCTGGACAAGACCGTGAAGCAAATGAAGCTCAACCAGCAACCACCCCAGCCGAAGTCCAAAAAGGTGTGGCTGACAATACCAAAGACACAGTAGATGTTCCAGCCACTTACCTAGACAAAGCTAATTTCCCTGGACCGTTCACAGCCGGCGTCAACCAAGTTATTCCATACGAATTCTTTGCTGGTGACGGTATGTTAACACGCCTTATCTTGAAAGCATCAGACAAAGCCCCATGGTCAGACAATGGTTCAGCTAAAAATCCCGCTCTTCCACCAGTAGAAAAATTGGGCAAAGGCCTTTACTTCTACGAAGTAGACTTGGCAGGTACTCAGGGTAAATCTGATAAAGAGCTTCTAGACCTCTTGAAACAAAACGGTACTCAAAGCTATAAAGCAACTATCAAAGTGTACGGTGCCAAAGATGGCAAGGCAGACTTGAACAATCTTGTAGCGACTAAGGATTTGACAGTAAACTTGAATGGTTTGACCACTCCAGCTGAAGTGCAAAAAGGCGTAGCCGACAACACCAAAGATACAGTAGACGTCCCAGCCACTTACTTGGATAAGGCCAACTTCCCAGGTCCATTCACAGCCGGTGTTAACCAAGTTATCCCATATGAATTCTTCGCTGGCGATGGCATGTTGACACGCCTTATCTTGAAGGCCTCAGACAAGGCTCCATGGTCAGACAACGGTTCAGCTAAAAATCCCGCTCTTCCACCAGTAGAGAAATTGGGCAAAGGCCTCTACTTCTACGAAGTGGATTTGGCCGGTACTCAAGGTAAATCAGATAAAGAGCTTCTTGACCTCTTGAAACAAAATGGTACACAAAGCTATAAAGCTACTATCAAGGTGTACGGTGCCAAAGACGGCAAGGCCGATTTGACTAATCTCGTAGCGACTAAGGATTTGGATGTCAACTTGAACGGCTTAACTACCCCAGCCGAAGTACAAAAAGGCGTGGCTGACAATACTAAAGACACAGTGGACGTTCCAGCAACTTACTTGGATAAAGCTAATTTCCCAGGTCCATTCACAGCTGGTGTCAACCAAGTCATTCCATATGAATTCTTCGCTGGTGACGGTATGTTGACTCGTCTTATCTTGAAAGCATCCGACAAGGCTCCATGGTCAGACAATGGTTCAGCTAAAAATCCCGCTCTCCCACCAGTAGAGAAATTAGGCAAAGGCCTCTACTTCTATGAAGTAGACTTGGCAGGAACTCAAGGTAAATCAGACAAAGATTTGCTTGACCTCTTAAAACAAAATGGTACTCAAAGTTATAAAGCTACTATTAAAGTGTACGGTGCTAAAGATGGCAAGGCAGACTTGAGCAATCTTGTAGCGACTAAGGATTTGACAGTAAACTTGAATGGACATCAGTCTCTTACTCCGATGCAATCAGGTTTCGTCCCATCTTCTAATGGTTCAGCTATGCCGGCTCCAATGATGAATAGTCATCAAGATGCGTCTAAGATGAACGCTCAAATGCCAAGTGCCAATCAGGATGAGATGAAATTTAAAATGCCAGCTGCTAGTCAGGATAAGATGATGCCTAACAAAGAGCAAGACAAAACCATGAATGCTAGCCAGTCAATGGCAACACCAAGCATGAAACAAGATCAAGCTCCAGCAACCTCAAGCAAAATGTCTGATGAAGGCAAGATGGCATCTAATAACAAGGTGTCAAGTCCAATGATGGATAATCAAATGAAAGACCAAAAAGACATGCTTCCATATACTGGTGAAGCCCAAACATCAATGGCTACTATTGGATTCTTTGGATTAGTCTTAGCAGGACTGTTAGGTGGCCTCGGTTTGAAAGCTAAAAAAGAAGAAAATGACTAGTCTAGCTACAGACTTTCTATCTAGGATATGAAAAATCTAGATATCGTTTAGAATGTTCGTAAAGAGATTAAAATAGTGTTATACTATTGTGGTATAGCACTGTTTTTTTCAAAGGAGAGACAGATGGGAAAGACAATTTTACTCGTTGACGACGAGGTAGAAATCACAGATATTCATCAACGCTATCTGGTTCAGGCAGGTTATCAGGTTTTGGTGGCTCATGATGGAGTAGAGGCCTTGGAAATCTTCAAGCGAAAACCGATTGATTTGATTATTACAGATATCATGATGCCTCGGATGGATGGTTATGATTTGATTAGTGAGGTTCAGTATCAATCTCCAGATCAGCCTTTTCTCTTTATCACGGCTAAGACTAGCGAGCAGGATAAGATTTACGGCCTGAGCTTAGGGGCAGATGACTTTATTGCCAAGCCCTTTAGCCCTCGTGAGCTGGTTTTGCGTGTCCACAATATCTTGCGTCGCCTTCATCGTGGAGGTGAGACAGAAGTCGTCAGTCTAGGGGATTTACGGATGAATCACGGTAGCCATGAGGTCCAAGTCGGAGATGTGGCGCTTGATTTGACCGTCAAATCCTTCGAACTTCTATGGCTTTTAGCCAGCAATCCAGAGCGGGTTTTCTCTAAGACAGACCTCTATGAAAAGGTCTGGCAAGAAGACTATGTGGATGACACCAATACCTTGAATGTTCATATTCATGCTCTTCGACAGGAGTTGGCTAAACATGCTAGTTCAGAAACACCCACCATCAAAACCGTCTGGGGCTTGGGCTACAAAATTGAGAAAGCACGAGGTAGTTAATGAAATTAAAAAGTTATATTTTAGTGGGGTATGTCATTTCAACACTCCTAACGATTATCGTGGTTTTTTGGGCCATCCAGCGAATGCTAATTGAAGAAAGAGAAATTTATTTCCTAGTGGGTATGACTCTCGTGGCTAGTTTTATCGGTGCTGGGATCAGTCTCTTTCTCCTATCGCCGGTCTTTACTTCATTGGGCAAACTTAAGGAACATGCCAAGCGTGTAGCGGACAAGGACTTTCCTTCAAATCTGGAGGTTCAAGGCCCTGTAGAATTTCAGCAATTAGGCCAAGCTTTCAATGAAATGTCCCATGATTTGCAGGCCACCTTTGATTCCTTGGAAGAAAGCGAACGAGAAAAGGGCTTGATGATTGCTCAACTTTCGCATGATATCAAGACCCCCATCACTTCGATCCAAGCGACGGTAGAAGGGATTTTGGATGGGGTTATCAAGGAAGGAGAACAGGACCATTATCTAGCAACCATTGGGCGTCAGACGGAAAGACTCAATAAACTGGTTGAGGAGTTGAATTTTTTGACCCTAAACACAGCTAGAAATCAGGTCGAAACGACCAGCAAAGACAGCATTTTTCTGGACCAGCTCTTGATTGAGTGCATGAGTGAATTTCAGTTCTTGATTGAGCAGGAGGAGCGAGATGTCCATTTGCAGGTAATCCCAGAGTCTGCCCGGATTGAGGGAGATTATGCCAAACTGTCTCGTATCTTGGTGAATCTGGTCAATAACGCTTTTAAATACTCAGCTCCAGGAACCAAGCTGGAAGTGGTGGCTAAGCTGGAAAATAACCAGCTTTCAATCAGTGTGACCGATGAGGGGCAGGGCATTGCACCAGAGGATTTGGAAAATATTTTTAAACGCCTTTATCGTGTAGAAACTTCGCGTAACATGAAAACAGGTGGTCATGGCTTAGGACTTGCGATTGCGCGTGAATTGGCCCATCAATTGGGTGGGGAAATCACAGTTACCAGCCAGTACGGCCTCGGAAGCACCTTTACCCTTGCTCTCAATCTCTCTGGTAATGAAAATAAAGCTTAAACCCCCTTTACAAATCTAGCTATTCATGGTAGAATGGATTTTGTGCGAAATATCAGCAGGAAAGCATGAAGCTCGTCAACAGGTGTCTTATGATAAGTAACCTTGGCTGTTTAGGCGAAGGGCATCTGCACGAATCAGGGCTTTCTAAGTGACTATTTCCACCGAAATATTATTTATATCAGGAGGACATTCACATGTCACGTTATACAGGACCATCTTGGAAACAAGCTCGTCGCCTTGGCCTTTCACTTACAGGTACAGGTAAAGAATTGGCACGTCGTAACTACGTACCAGGACAACACGGACCAAACAACCGTTCTAAATTGTCAGAATACGGTTTGCAATTGGCTGAAAAACAAAAACTTCGTTTCACTTACGGTGTAGGTGAAAAACAATTCCGTAACTTGTTCGTACAAGCTACAAAAATCAAAGGCGGAATCCTAGGTTTCAATTTCATGCTTCTTTTGGAACGTCGTTTGGATAACGTTGTTTACCGTCTTGGTCTTGCGACTACTCGTCGTCAAGCTCGTCAATTCGTAAACCACGGTCACATCCTTGTTGACGGAAAACGCGTTGATATCCCATCATACCGCGTAACTCCAGGTCAAGTAATCTCAGTTCGTGAAAAATCATTGAAAGTTCCAGCTATCCTTGAAGCAGTAGAAGCTACTCTTGGACGTCCAGCATTCGTATCATTCGACGCTGAAAAATTGGAAGGTTCATTGACTCGCTTGCCAGAGCGCGACGAAATCAACCCAGAAATCAACGAAGCACTTGTCGTTGAATTCTACAACAAAATGTTGTAATATTTTATTGAATAAGATAGGCTTTGGAGCCTTGATATTAAGCACTTTGGGGCGTTTTCCCTTAGTGCTTTTTTTGTTTTTTTGAAAGTTCTATAATGAAGTTAGCCACCTAGCTTTCCTAAAAATTAGATGGTTCAACTAGCTGATAGCTAGTCCTCGATTTCATTTGATAGCCTTAATCGAACGATGGAAAAAAGAAGGAAAATCAAATAGAGAAATTGCTTCTCTACTTGGAAAAGATCCTCAAACCATCCATACTGAAATCAAGAGTGGGACAGTCCGACAATGTCTTGGAAAAGGGCGCTTCAAAGTGGTTTATTCTGCCGACTATGCTCAACAGTCTTATGAAAATAATCGCAAGCGCTCGGTCAAGAAATCAAGATTGAACAAGGAGATGAAGGAAAAGATTCTCCACTATCATAACCAAAAGTTTTCGTCTGAAATGATGGTCAAGGCTAAGGGCGTTAACGTGGGAATTTCTACCATCTACTACTGGATCCATCATAGAAAATTAGGATTGTCAAAACAGGATCTGCTTTATCCTAGAAAAGGAAAAGCGGTTAAGAAACAGGCTAGCATCAACTTTAAACCTGCTGGTCAATCCATCGAACAGCGTCCTGAAGCTATCAATCTTCGCTTGGAGAATGGGTATTATGAGATTGATACGGTTCTGCTTACAAGAGCGAAAAACTATTGTTTACTGGTCTTAACTGTAGGCGATTATCCGATTGATTCCAAATAAAAGCGCTGAGTCGGTCAATCGGGCTTTAAAACAACATCAAATTCTTTCCATCACAGCAGATAATGGTACAGAATTTAACCGCTTGTCTGATGTATTTTCTGAGGAGTACATCTATTATGCACACCCCTATGCCTCTTGGGAAAGAGGAACTAATGAGAATCACAACAGGCTCATTCGTAGATGGTTACCTAAAGGAACTAAGAAAACGACTCCCAAAGAAGTCGCATTCATCGAAAATTGGATTAATAACTATCCTAAAAAATGCTTGAACTACAAGTCACCTAGAGAATTTATTCTTCATGGCTAACTTGAACTTGAAATTTGGCATCTTACTTTTAATAAAATGAAAACCGCGGGATCTCTCATCAATTCTAGGCAAAACTAGAAGGTTAGAGAATTTTATCGGCTCTGTCCACTGTAAAGAGGGCCACAGTCATCAGGATATCGACGAGTAAGAGGGCAGCTACAGCTGGCACCCAAGAGTGGAAGAGGTCAAAACTGTAACCAAAGAGGGTCGGCCCAAAGGCTGCTAGGATATAGCCTCCTGTTTGAGATAAACCAGACAATTGGGCTGTCTTTTCAGGAGCGCTTGTCTTGAGTGAAAAGTTGACCATGAGATAAGGGAAGAGGGCGCTGGTTGCGGTTCCGATGAGGAGATGGCTGGCAAGCCAGTAAAAGAAATTACCGATTGGGAAAAAGAGCATGGAAATACCGACCACACCAGCTAGTGAAACCAGAATGAGCATAAGCTGACGGTTGCGAGTAGACAAGCTGGTTGTCAGGCTTGGGATGGTCATTGAAAAAGGAATGCTAATCAGAGAGAAGATAGAAGTCAGCAAGCCAGCTTCGTGACTGGATAGGCCTGCGTGGATAGCCATGGTAGGTAGCCAGGTCATAGCGGTGTAAAAGAGCAAGGATTGAAAACCTGCAAAGACAATAATTGCCCAGACCTGTTTATTATGCATGACCTTTGTTTGGCTTTTTTGTTTGGTTTGTGGAGCCAGTCTGTGATTATAGCGGTGATTGGGCAACCAGACCAAAAAAGTTGCTAGACAGAGCAGGGTGAGGAGGATGATAAGCCCTTTCCAAGAACTGGCTTGTGTAATGGGCACAGCTAGATAGGAAGCCAGAGCCGTCGCAACCCCCATAGACGTTACATATAAGGTGGTCAGAAAACCAATCTTCTTTGGTTGATTGGCTTGGATAAGACTAGGAAGCAGCACATTGATGACTGCGATGCTTGCCCCAACCATCAAGGTTCCTAGATAGAGCAGGGGCAGATTGATTAGTCGAATAAGTGAGCCAATGGTCAAGAAGAAGAGGCTGTAGGTAAAGAGATGCTCCAAGCCAATTTTCTGAGCTAGTCGGGTAGAAAATAGCGAGAAGAGGGTGAACATGAGGAGAGGCAGGCTGGTCAAGACACCAAGTGAACTAACTTCTACCCCCAGACCTTGCGAAATATCTCCCAAAATAATGGGTAAAACAGTAAAAGGAGTCCGCAAGGAAACACCAATCAGGATAATACCTGGAACAAAAAAAGTGATTGCTTTTTCATATAATACCTCTTCTAGTTGATTTTAATAACAGCTTATTTTAAGGCTTTTTCCCTATAATGTCAAGTAAGGTTTTCGGCTTTCAAGATAAAAATAGGAAAGTCTTGAAAATTATGATAAAATAGTGGAAGGAAATCTATACATTGGAGAAAAACTGTGTCTGAAAAGCAAAAAATCAGCGTATTGATGTCGGTCTATATCAAGGAAAATCCGACATTTTTAAAGGATGCTATTGAGAGTGTTCAAAATCAGACCCTGAAACCGAGCGAATTGGTTCTGGTTGAGGATGGGCCTTTGACACCTGAACTCTATCAGGTATTAGACCAGCTTGAAGCTGAGTCTGATATTCCAGTGAAACGCTATCCTCTTGAGCAGAATCAAGGTTTGGGTCTGGCTCTTCGACAGGGTGTTTTGCAGTGTCAGTACAATATCATCGCTCGTATGGATACGGATGATATAGCAGTTCCAGATCGTTTTGAGAAACAGGTTCAGCTAATGGAGAAGGATAAGCTCGACCTATTAGGTGGCCATATTGCAGAGTTTATTGACAATCCTGATGAGATTGTTTCTTACCGTCGTGTTCCGACTCAACATGCAGAGATTGTAGCTTATCAAAGGATGAGAAGTGCCTTTAACCACATGACTGTCATGTTCAAGAAGGACATGGTTCTCAAGGCAGGCAACTATGAGGATGGCCTTTATATGGAGGATGACCTCCTCTGGCTTAATATGATTGCTGCAGGAGCTAAGACTGGAAATCTGGATCAAATCTTGTGTCAGGTTCGTGTTGGAGCAGGGATGTTTGAACGTCGTGGAGGACTGCGTTACCTCAAACTCTATCGTCAAGCTCGTCAACGAATGCTGAAGAGAGGGCAAATTTCTTACATGGAGTATGCCAAGAGTGTTGCCATTCAGATGGTGGTCGCTCTTTGTCCAGGATTTGTCAGACAGTTTATTTTTATGAAACTGTTACGAAAAAGCAATTAAAAGATTGTAGCAAATCGTAAACTAGAGAAAAAGTGTTATAATAACAATATAACCATTTAGCTCTTTTAAGGAGGAGTAAATTTCTATGAATAAAAAACTCACAGATTATGTGATTGATCTGGTGGAAATTTTAAATAAACAACAAAAGCAGGTTTTCTGGGGAATATTTGATATTTTCAGTATGGTGGTTTCCATCATTGTATCTTATATTTTATTTTATGGGCTGATTAATCCAGCACCTGTTGACTACATTATCTATACGAGTCTGGCCTTCCTGTTCTATCAATTGATGATTGGATTTTGGGGATTAAACGCTAGTATTAGTCGTTACAGCAAGATTACGGACTTTATGAAAATCTTTTTTGGTGTGACTGCGAGCAGCGTCTTGTCATATAGTATCTGCTATGCCTTCTTGCCACTTTTTTCAATCCGTTTCATCATTCTCTTTATCTTGTTGAGTACCTTCTTGATTTTATTGCCACGGATTACTTGGCAGTTAATCTACTCTAAACGCAAAAAAGGCAGTGGTGATGGAGAACACCGTCGGACCTTCTTGATTGGTGCTGGTGATGGTGGGGCTCTCTTTATGGATAGTTACCAACATCCAACTAGTGAATTAGAACTTGTCGGTATTTTGGATAAGGATGCTAAGAAAAAAGGTCAAAAACTTGGTGGAATCCCTGTTTTGGGTTCATATGATGATCTGCCTGAATTAGCTAAACGTCATCAAATCGAGCGTGTTATCGTTGCGATTCCGTCGCTGGATCCGTCAGAATATGAACGTATCTTGCAGATGTGTAATAAGTTGGGTGTCAAATGTTACAAGATGCCTAAAGTTGAAACAGTTGTTCAGGGACTTCACCAAGCAGCTACTGGCTTCCAAAAAATTGATATCACAGACCTTTTGGGCCGTCAGGAAATTCGTCTTGATGAATCGCGTCTGGGCGCAGAACTGACAGGTAAGACGATCTTGGTTACAGGTGCTGGAGGTTCAATCGGTTCTGAAATCTGTCGCCAAGTTAGTCGTTTCAATCCTGAACGCATCGTCTTGCTTGGTCACGGTGAAAATTCAATCTACCTTGTTTATCACGAATTGATTCGTAAGTTCCAAGGGATTGATTATGTGCCAGTTATAGCAGATATTCAAGACTACGACCGTCTCTTGCAAGTATTTGAGCAGTACAAGCCAGCTATTGTTTATCATGCTGCTGCCCACAAGCACGTTCCGATGATGGAGCGCAATCCAAAAGAAGCCTTCAAAAACAATATCCGTGGAACCTACAATGTTGCTAGAGCCGTTGATGAAGCTAAGGTACCTAAGATGGTTATGATTTCGACGGATAAGGCGGTCAATCCACCCAATGTTATGGGAGCAACCAAGCGCGTGGCGGAGTTGATTGTCACTGGCTTTAACCAACGTAGCCAATCGACCTACTGTGCAGTTCGTTTTGGGAATGTTCTTGGTAGTCGTGGTAGTGTCATTCCAGTCTTTGAACGCCAGATTGCTGAAGGTGGGCCTGTAACGGTGACAGACTTCCGCATGACCCGTTACTTTATGACCATTCCAGAAGCTAGCCGTCTGGTTATCCATGCTGGTGCTTATGCCAAGGATGGGGAAGTCTTTATTCTTGATATGGGTAAACCAGTCAAAATTTATGACTTGGCTAAGAAAATGGTGCTTCTAAGTGGACACACCGAAAGCGAAATTCCAATTGTTGAAGTTGGAATCCGTCCAGGCGAAAAACTTTACGAAGAACTCTTGGTATCAACCGAACTTGTTGATAACCAAGTTATGGATAAGATTTTCGTTGGTAAGGTTAATGTCATGCCTTTAGAATCCATCAATCAAAAAATTGAAGAGTTCCGCACTCTCAGTGGAGATGAATTGAAGCAAGCCATTATCGCCTTTGCCAATCAAACAACCCACGTTGAATAAAAAAGAAAAGCGCATATTATCAAGTTGTTCATAAGAACCTTGGTAATATGCGTTTTGTTATGTAGAGATTTATACTCTTCGAAAATCTCTTCAAACCACGTCAACGTCGCCTTGCCGTAGATATGGTTACTGACTTCGTCAGTTCTATCTACAACCTCAAAGCAGTGCTTTGAGCAGCCTGTGGCTAGTTTCCTAGTTTGCTAGTTTGCTATTTGATTTTCATTGAGTATTACTTCATTTTCTTCTGAAAATACGTCAAAACATCTAAGGGTTTGTGAGCGATATAATCAGGCTGATAGTTTAGTAGATCTGCTTGCTCCCCAAATCCCCAAGTGACGGCCAATTTCTGAATGCCTGTTTCTTGGGCTCCTAGCATATCAAACTTGGTATCTCCGATGATGATGGCTTGTTCCGGTGCTAGTTGATGTGTCTGCAAGGCTTGGCGAATGACATCTGCCTTATGGGGTGCTTCAGGGCTGGAACCATAAATGCCATCAAAGAAATGATAGATTCCCAAGTTTTTAGTCATGTCTTGAGCGGTTGGAGTATTCTTTGTAGTGGTGATATAAAGAGGGTAATTGCTCGATAACTTCTCAAGCAAGTCTACAATCTGAGGAAAGAGTTGAGCTTCATGGATGCCTTTTGCTTTGTAGTAAGAACGGTATATCTGCACAGCCTCAGAAATTTGGTCTTTGGGAAGGCAGGTCGCAAAACTATTTTCGAGAGGTGGTCCCATAAAACCACGAATCGTTTTGGCATCAGGGCTAGGCACGCCTAGCTCCTTAAAGGTATGGGTAAAGGCATTGTGAATCCCGATAGAACTGTCAACGAGGGTTCCATCCAGATCAAAAAAAATCGCTGTGATAGAGGTCATAGTTTCTCCTATTTGATAAGCTTATTCTCCGAAAATTTCTTTTTGGAGGCGACGACCAGTAGGGGTGGCAGCGAGACCACCTTCAGCTGTTTCACGAAAGGCAGTTGGCATGCTTGCTCCAACTTGGTACATGGCATCGATAACTTCATCCACAGGAATTTTAGATTCGATACCTGCCAGGGCCATGTCTGCTGCGATGAAGGCAAAGCTGGCTCCCATGGCATTGCGCTTGACGCAGGGAACTTCGACCAAGCCGGCAACAGGGTCACAGATAAGGCCCAGCATATTTTTAATGACAAAGGCAATGGCCTGACTGGCCTGATAAGGTGTTCCACCGGCAGCTAGAGTTAAGGCGGCAGCACTCATAGCAGAGGCCGAACCGACTTCGGCCTGACAGCCACCTTCAGCACCTGAGATAGAGGCATTGTTTGCGATGACTAGTCCAAAGGCACCGGCAGCAAAGAGGAAATCCAGCTGTTGCTCGTGGCTGAGGTCTAATTTTTCAATAGCAGCAGTGAGAACGGAAGGCAGACAGCCAGCACTTCCTGCGGTCGGAGTGGCACAAACCAAGCCCATTTTGGCATTGTGTTCATTGACTGCGATGGCATTTCGGGCAGCAGAGAGAATCGTGTAATCTGATAAAGTTTTTCCGTTTTTGATGTAGTGATCCAATTTGGCAGCATCTCCACCTGTCAGGCCACTACGAGATTTATTTTCATTGAGGCCAAGTTGGACAGAGGCTTTCATGACTTCCAGATTGCGTTCCATGAGAAGGAGGACTTCTTCACGTTCGCGACCGGTCAATTCAAATTCAGTTGTAATCATGAGTTCTGCGACATTTCCTTGAAAGTCCAGATCTGCTTGCTCGACCAATTCTTTGATAGAATAAAACATGCTTCCTCCTATTTAAAGAAATTGACATTGTGGAGATGAGGGATTTTTCGAATTTCTTCGATGGCCTCATCACAGTTGCGACTATCAACTTCGATAATCATAATGGCTTTTTCACCAGCTTTTTCACGAGTAACGTTCATTTGGGCGATATTGATATCATAGCGGGAAAGTGCCTCCGTAACGAGGGCAATCATACCTGGAATATCTTGATGAACGATGATGATAGTCGGTGTATTCATATTGAGAGAGACGGCAAAGCCATTGAGTTCGGTTACCTGAATATTCCCGCCACCGATTGAAATACCAGTCACGCTGATGGTCTTGTGCGCATTTTTAACGGTAATTTTAGTGGTGTTTGGGTGAGGGGCATTACTGTCTTTCTGAATGGTCCAGACAATTTTGATACCACGCTTGTGGGCAATCTCCAGGCTGTTTGGGATTTCAGGATCATCTGTATCCATGCCCAAAATACCTGCAACAAGGGCTAGGTCTGTCCCGTGACCACGATAGGTCTTGGCAAATGAGTTAAAAAGTTGGAATTCGACTTCTGTCGGAGTATCATCAAAAATGGAAGATACAATCTTCCCAATCCGAACAGCACCAGCTGTATGGCTACTAGATGGGCCAATCATAACTGGTCCGATGATATCAAAGACAGATTGAAAACGAAGTGATTTCATCAGTTTCCCCTTATAAAAATTCTTATCTCTATTATATCAAAGAATGAGGGGCTTGGCTTTAATTGTAGATGAAAACCTTTCTAATACCTCAAATAGCATAAAAATAGTATCTTTTATGACAAAAAACACATTATTTAGGGAAATAAAAAATAATTTTGTAATATTTCTACATAAAAGTGTCAAGAAACGGTAATATTTAAAGGGTATGATAGAACTATAGAAAGAAGGAGAATTTTCAAATATGAAATTAACAACTAAAAAGATTAAAACAACTCTTGCAGGAGTAGCTGCCTTGTTTGCAGTATTTGCTCCATCATTTGTATCTGCTCAAGAATCATCAACTTACACTGTTAAAGAAGGTGATACACTTTCAGAAATCGCTGAAACTCACAACACAACAGTTGAAAAATTGGCAGAAAACAATCATATTGACAACATTCATTTGATTTATGTTGGTCAAGAGTTGGTTATCGACGGTCCAGCAGCGCCAGTAGCCACAGCTTCAACGACTTATGAAGCTCCAGCTGCCCAAGACGAAACTGTTTCAGCCACAGTGGCAGAAACTACAGAGGTAGAGGAAGAAACTCCAGTAGTAAGTGAAACAGTAGCAGAAGAAACAGTTGCTTCAACTGTAAGCGGATCTGAAGCAGAAGCCAAAGAATGGATCGCTCAAAAAGAATCAGGTGGTAGCTACACAGCTACAAACGGACGTTACATTGGACGCTACCAATTGACAGATTCATACTTGAACGGTGACTACTCAGCTGAAAACCAAGAACGTGTAGCAGATGCCTATGTTGCAGGACGTTACGGTTCATGGACTGCTGCTAAAAACTTCTGGCTTAACAATGGCTGGTATTAAGAACTAACGAACAGAATAATATGAAAAGGTCGAGGAAATCCCTCGACTTTTTTATATTTCCTTCGGTTGATAATAGGTCTCCACTTCTTTTTTGAGATGAGACAGCATAGAAGTTTCCTCGGTCAGCTCCAGAAGGGAGAAACCTTTTTGGATAAGTCTAGCGTCATCCTTACAAATCCCAATACGGACATAGCAGATAGCAAGTCTATCGTAGTGCTTCTTTTTCTTGGCATCCTCTAGTAAAGTATAGCAGATTTGCTTACACATGTTTTTGTCTTGATTGTATAAGTAAATAGTGGAAAGGTTGAGTAGGATTGTCACTCGCAAGTCATGTAGATGTTGATAGTTTTTATAGACTTCCAAGCGTTGCAGGATTTTTCCAGTAATGAGATGGAGGTGTTCAATGGGCAAGCTGAAAAGGATGGTATTGAGGATTTTTAGATCACTTTCATACCATGTATCTTGTTTTTCAATTTTTTCCCACAGTTTTTGGATAGTCTGTTTCACTTGGTCTGATAGTTGCTCTGTACCATGTCGACGGATATGAATGACAATTTCCAGCATATCCCTGATCTCTTCTATAGGGAGGTCATGATGGGTCTTGAGATAGTTTTGGCATGTTTCAAAAAAATCAACTAGACCACTGCTGCCAATGATAGAACTCATATTGAGATAGGTTTGCATGATTTCTGTTCGTTGGCTCGGTTGATAGAGGTGGCAGATATAGTCAAACTCTTCAAAACTCATATTGATTTGCCGGAGAAGAAACTCCATATTTTCATATTTGGGAGTTGCTTTACCACTTTCAATTTTTGATAAGCTGGTTCTTGAGATGACATTTCCACAGACCTCTTCTTGGGTCAATCCTTTTGATTCACGTATTTCTTTATATACTTTTCCGAAATCATAACGCATGATTTTCTCCTTTTCGTGAAAAAAGTTAACAAATAATAAAATCCTATTAAAAATATTGTATCATAGTAATATAAAAAGTAGAAAATAAAAGTAAAATAAGCTTGATGTAATTTTAGAATGAGCTTAATGACTATAATGATGTAGCTAGAAAAGGGGTGGAAAAATGTTTAAAAATAAGGAACTTTTTCGAGTAGTCATGATATTTGTGATAGGAATTATCCTAATTTTAATGACACCCATCTTATTTAAAGTTGTTATGGAACTATTTTCAAAATAGATAGGCCTCTGCTTTAGGTAGAGTCGTGAATCAGGAGGTTAAGTGATGAACTACAATGTAAAATATCTCTTATCAGGAATATTTATTATAGTCTTTATAGGTTTTATAGTCTGGATGCGTTATTTTAATCAGAAGAAGGAAGAAGAGCATTCGGATGTGTCTTTTGAAGCGAGATTAGACAGTGAGGTTAAGACATTATATAAACAACTAGGATTGGGTGAGGAGCCTCATTATTTCTTAGCCTATCGCTACCTACATCCCTGGTTTAATTTGGCGATTTTACCACCAACAGTTGAAATTTTCTTAACTAAAATAGCGCTGGTGATGGTGACTCCAGATGAACTACTGATAAGAAATCTTGGGAATGGGATGACTTTCACAAGTGAGCACCATCGTGATTTGCGACAAGGACTTATCCGCATTCCAAAATCAGAGATGAAAGAATTTGAGATTCGCAACTGGAAAAGAGTTTTTATATTTGGCGATTTTTTGACAATTAAAACAAGCCAACAT
Source organism: Streptococcus mitis SK1080 (assembly GCF_000220085.1). GTDB lineage: Bacteria > Bacillota > Bacilli > Lactobacillales > Streptococcaceae > Streptococcus > Streptococcus mitis_K. The sequence goes on from NZ_AFQV01000006.1 coordinate 97,701, forward strand.
AGCTATTATTTGCAGGTTAGAGATGATGGACTTCAAAAAGGAAGTCTTTCTACCAAACACTTCTCCGACTTGAAACGACAAGATTTTCTCGGATTATTGACAGATAAACGGACATTTTGATAGACGATTGCTCAAAAAACTAACCTCTAAACATTCAAAAACCACACAGTGTTTTCAGCCTTGAACACAATTAAGCTGAGAGAATCACTGTGTGGCTTTATTGGAAAGTTAGTTTTTCCCAGTTTCGTCTCTTCACGGGAGGTATCTCTATGAAAAAAATCAGTCATCTTTGTATGCTCTTGCTCTTACTGTGTACTACGTTTTTTGTCCTGAATGTAAATGTTACACGAGAAATAGTGCGGATTCAGGAGATGGGCAAGACTGTAGATTCTTTGGATTTGTATTTGAAAGATATTAACGAACCTGCAGCGTCTGTTCTTCGATTTTTTGAGGATGTATCAAAGGAGTATAAAGTCTCCATCATCAAAACAGACAGTGGTGATGAGGTGGTCAAGTCTGGTGTTTTTGATAAAGATACCTTCCCCTACCAAGAGTTTGGGATTTCTTCTCTTGATTTTACCACAGATGGTGAAGGAGTCTATAGTAATAAAGAAATTTCCAATAAACTTGGTACGATTCCGACCTTTCTAAAAGCCAAACCTATTCAGCTTATGACTTTTCAAACCTATATCAAGGATACATCTCGTAGTTTAAATGGTCGCTATACGATAACTTCTACACAAGAGATGGACAAGGATAGGATTGTACAGAAATGGAGCGATTTTTTCAAGATAGACCAGGCTACCTTGCTAGAGCCGACCTACAAAAGTGCAGTGGAAGTCATAAATCGAGATTTGCTTTTATCTGCCATTGTTTTTGTCTTGGCTATTTTGCTTCTTGTGTTAGTGACAGTGTATCAACCGATGATGGAGATGAAAAGAGTTGGGGTACAAAAATTACTTGGTTTTCAAGATAGGGCTGTTTTAGCTGATGTTGTAAAAGGCAACCTTTACCTCCTCCTAGGTGGGGCTCTTGTGATCAATCTAGGCGTGTTTTTCTTGCTTGATTATAAGCCAAAAGATTTGTTTCCTATGCTGTGGTTGTCTCATTTTTTGCTGTTGCAGCTTTATCTCTTTATCAGTTGGTTGACTTACCTCTTAATCCAGAAAATGACAGTCAGCTCCATGTTGAAAGGTTTTTCATCTGTCAAATTTGGTCTACTCTTTAATTATTTGATGAAAATTGGAACTACCATTTTACTGACAGTCTTGCTAGTTGGGGTAGGAAAAAGTTTGGAGCAAGAAAACAAAGAGTTGGATTACCAGAAACAGTGGATCAGCCAAGGAAATTATCTGACCTTAGAAACTTTCCAACTCAATGATAACTTGTGGCAAGAGCAGTTGGCAGGCTCAGGGAAGGCATTGGATTATTTCTATCGATTTTATCAGGATTTGGTAGAAAAAACGCAGGCGGGCTATGTGCAGAGTAGCAGTCTTCCTGTAAAAAATTTTGTCCAATCAGAACAGATTCAGCAATATCAGTTAACAGATACGGTGGATGTTTACTATGCCAATCGCAATTTTCTAAAGAGCAAGGGATTCAAGCTACCAGATACCGGTATTAAAAAAGTTATTTTGATGCCAGCAAGTACGAAAGGTGAAGAAGATAAAAATCAGCTCTTGGGGAAGTTAATTGCCTTTCATTCGATGAAGTATGAAGAGCAGCAAAAACGAACGATAGAGGAGATGGATGTCGAGATTGCCTATTATGAAGGAGATTGGTCATTTTTCCCATATAGTGATAAGCGAAAGGAAAATCTCTCCAATCCAATTATTAGCTTGGTCAATGATTCTGATATGATGTGGGATGAGAAAGCCTCCCTGTCAACAACTGGCTTAAATAATCCGATTAAAATTGAAAATACGGTTCAACATCAAAAAGAGATTACAGAGTTAGTTGAGAAATTGTCAGATGGAAATTATTTAAAATTTTCATCTATTCAAGCCATTCAACAAGAGAAAGTGGATTCTTATCGAGATGCTGTTCGGAATTTTAACCTACTCTTTGCTTTGTTTGGTCTCCTTAGCATGATGATTTCCTACTTCTTACTAGTAACAACTTTCTTATTGAAGCGCAGGGATATCATTACCAAGAAGTTTATGGGGTGGAAACTAGTCGATCGCTACCGTCCTCTCTTAGTTCTGCTCTTGCTGGGCTATAGTCTCCCTCTTCTAGTCTTGATTTTCTTTGCCCATGCGCTCTTGCCACTCCTGCTGTTTGCAGGCTTTACATGTTTGGATATACTATTTGTGCTAGGCTTGGCTTCTAGGATGGAGAAAAGAAGTCTAGTAGAGTTATTGAAAGGGGGCATCTTATGATTGAGTTGGAAAATATTACCAAAACCATTGGGGGAAAAGTGATTTTGGATCACTTGTCTCTCAGGATTGATCAGGGGGATTTGGTAGCTATTGTTGGTAAGAGTGGTAGTGGTAAGTCGACCTTGTTAAATTTATTAGGTTTGATAGATGGTGATTATAGCGGACGGTATGAGATTTTTGGCCAGACAAATCTAGCGGTCAATTCTGCTAAGTCGCAAACAATAATCCGTGAACATATCTCTTATCTGTTTCAAAATTTTGCCCTGATTGATGATGAAACGGTCGAGTACAATCTTATGCTGGCGCTGAAATATGTAAAATTGTCTAAGAAAGACAAGCTCAAAAAGGTGGAAGAGATTTTAGAGAGAGTAGGTTTGTCAGCTACGTTGCATCAAAAGGTTTCCGAGTTGTCTGGTGGGGAGCAACAACGAATTGCAGTTGCTAGAGCCATCTTAAAACCCAGCCAGCTGATTTTAGCCGATGAACCGACAGGTTCGCTGGATCCTGAAAATAGAGATTTGGTCTTGAAGTTTCTCTTAGAGATGAATCGAGAAGGGAAAACAGTCATTATTGTGACCCACGATGCTTATGTAGCCCAACAATGTCATCGTATCATTGAATTGGGCGAGGGGAAATGAGTTCGTTCGGCTTCTTTTGACTGACTGAATACTCATGTTTTCCAGAGAGAAATAGCATAAATACGCCTAGGAATGACATTTTTATGTAGTATTTCTAGGTTTTTTTGTTTCAAATTGAAAATTTTTCCAATTTAGGCTTGACAAAGAATGAAGATGGGTGTATTATTTATACAATCAAAAGGAATAAACATAAAGGAGGTTTTGTTATGAATAAGATGAAGAAGGTGTTGATGACGATGTTTGGTTTAGTGATGCTCCCCCTACTATTTGCTTGTAGTAACAATCAATCGGCTGGAATTGAAGCTATCAAGTCCAAAGGAAAATTGGTTGTAGCTCTCAATCCAGATTTTGCTCCATTTGAATACCAAAAAGTGGTTGATGGGAAAAATCAGATTGTGGGTTCAGATATCGAATTAGCCAAGGCTATCGCAACAGAACTAGGTGTCGAATTGGAACTATCTCCCATGAGTTTTGACAATGTACTGGCTAGTGTTCAATCAGGAAAAGCTGACCTTGCCATATCAGGTGTTTCTAAGACAGATGAACGGAGCAAGGTGTTCGATTTTTCAACTCCCTACTATACTTCAAAAAATAAGCTCATTGTCAAAAAATCTGATTTAGCCACTTATCAGTCTGTCAACGACTTAGCGCAGAAAAAGGTCGGAGCGCAGAAAGGTTCGATTCAAGAGACGATGGCGAAAGATTTGCTACAAAATTCTTCCCTCGTATCTCTGCCTAAAAATGGGAATTTAATCACAGATTTAAAATCAGGACAAGTGGATGCCGTTATCTTTGAAGAACCAGTTGCCAAGGGATTTGTGGAAAATAATCCTGATTTAGCAATCGCAGACCTCAATTTTGAAAAAGAGCAAGATGACTCTTACGCGGTCGCCATGAAAAAAGATAGCAAGGAATTGAAAGAGGCAGTCGATAAAACCATTCAAAAGTTGAAGGAGTCTGGGGAATTAGACAAACTCATTGAGGATGCCTTTAAAGCGTCCATTGAAAAATAGAAAGAAGGAAAAGAACATGAGTAAAGAAAAAGTAATTTTGGCCTATTCTGGCGGTTTAGATACATCAGTTGCTATTACCTGGTTAAAGAAAGACTATGATGTTGTTGCAGTTTGTATGGATGTGGGTGAGGGGAAAGATTTGGATTTCATCCATGATAAGGCTCTCAAGGTTGGGGCAGTCGAATCTTATGTCATTGATGTTAAGGACGAATTTGCTACAGATTATGTGCTAGTGGCTCTTCAGTCACATGCCTATTATGAACAAAAGTATCCCTTGGTATCTGCCTTGAGTCGCCCTCTGATTTCTAAAAAATTGGTTGAAATAGCGCATCAGACAGGAGCGACTACAATTGCTCATGGTTGTACCGGTAAGGGGAATGACCAAGTACGTTTTGAAGTATCCATTGCAGCCTTGGATCCCAATTTAAAAGTGATTGCGCCAGTTCGTGAATGGAAATGGTCTCGGGAGGAAGAAATTCATTATGCCAAGGAAAATGGGGTACCTGTTCCTGCTGACCTTGACAATCCCTACTCTGTCGACCAAAATCTTTGGGGACGTGCCAATGAGTGTGGTATTTTGGAAAATCCATGGAATCAGGCTCCAGAAGAAGCCTTTGGCATCACAACTTCTCCAGAGCAAGCTCCAGATACGCCAGAATACATTGAGATTGAGTTTAGTGAAGGTGTTCCAGTTTCCCTCAATGGAGAAGGGTTAAAATTGGCGGATTTGATTCAAAAACTCAATGAAATAGCTGGAAAACATGGGGTCGGACGGATTGACCACGTGGAAAATCGCTTGGTTGGGATTAAATCAAGAGAAATCTATGAGTGTCCAGGTGCAGTGACCTTGCTGACAGCTCATAAGGAAATTGAGGACTTGACGCTTGTGAGAGAAGTGGCTCATTTTAAACCAATCATAGAAAATGAATTATCAAATCTCATTTATAATGCTTTGTGGTTTAGTCCGGCTACGCAAGCCTTGATTGCTTATATTAAAGAGACTCAAAAAGTTGTCAATGGGACTGCAAAAGTCAAACTCTATAAGGGAAGCGCTCAGGTCGTGGCTCGGAAATCACCAAATTCACTTTACGATGAAAATTTGGCGACGTATACCAGTGCAGATACCTTTGACCAAGATGCAGCTGTTGGCTTTATTAAGTTATGGGGACTTCCAACCAAGGTTCATTCTGAGGTTCAAAAAAGCGCCAAATAGGACGATTGACTAGAGAGGTGGATGTGATATGGCTAAGAATACAAAATTATGGGGTGGACGCTTTGAAGGTACTGTCGAAGACTGGGTAGAGCGCTTTGGTGCGAGTATATCTTTTGACCAGAAATTAGCTAAATTTGATGTGATTGGTTCTTTAGCCCACGTTCAGATGTTGGGTCAGACGGGCATTTTGAGTTTGGAGGAGTCAGAAAAGATCCAAGCAGGCTTGAAAGAGCTCTTAGAAGAGCTAGAGGAAGGACAACTTGATTTTGATATTGCAAACGAAGATATTCATATGAATATGGAAGTGTTGCTGACAGAAAAAATTGGTCCCCTTGCAGGGAAGTTACATACAGCTCGTTCTCGAAATGACCAAGTTGCGACAGATATGCACTTGTATCTCAAGGAGCAACTAGATCATGTCCTAGATAAACTAGCTCATCTCAAGGGTGTTTTATTAGACTTGGCGGAAAATCATGTGGAGACGATCATGCCGGGCTATACCCATCTGCAACATGCCCAGCCTATTAGTTTTGCCCACCACCTGATGGCTTACTACAATATGTTTCAAAGAGACAGTGAACGCTTTGAATTTAACCAGAAGCATACAGACTTATGCCCTCTAGGTGCAGCAGCTTTGGCAGGGACGACTTTCCCCATTGATCGCCAATTGTCTAGCGATTTGCTGGAGTTTAAGCAACCTTATACAAATTCTTTGGATGCTGTTAGTGACCGCGATTTTATCTTAGAATTTTTGTCCAATGCCAGCATACTCATGATGCATATGAGCCGTTTTTGCGAAGAAATGATCAATTGGTGTAGTTTTGAGTACCAATTCATTACCTTGTCAGATACGTTTACAACAGGTTCCTCTATTATGCCCCAAAAGAAAAATCCAGATATGGCTGAGTTGATTCGAGGAAAGACTGGTAGAGTTTATGGACATTTGTTTGGACTGTTGACAGTCATGAAGTCCTTGCCTTTAGCTTATAATAAGGATTTGCAAGAGGATAAGGAAGGGATGTTTGATACGGTCGAAACGATTTTAAATTCCCTTGATGTGTTGGCAGGTATGTTATCTAGTTTGCAGGTAAACAAGGAAAAAATGCAAGAGTCGACAGAGAAGGACTTTTCAAATGCGACTGAGTTGGCAGATTATTTGGCAGGGAAAGGCTTGCCATTTAGAGAAGCTCATGAGGTTGTGGGAAGATTAGTGTTAGACTCTATCAAGTCTGCTAAAAATATTCAAGATTGGACTTTGGAGGAATTACAAACCTATCATTCCCTCATTGCCGAGGATATTTATGTCTACTTACAATCTAAAACTGCTGTTCAAAGACGAAATTCCTTGGGGGGTACAGGGTTTGACCAAGTGAAATACCAGATTGCAGTTGCTAAGAAAGCGAATGAAGCTAAAAAGTGCTAGATTGATAGGTTTAGAATAAGAGGTTGGTCGATTGACAGCCTCTTTCTTGTCTTCTCCAACCAAGCATGTTATAATGAATACTGCTCAAGCGACCTTCAATCGTTAAAGCACACACGACCTTCAATCGTGAACTAGTCATTTCGTTTATCTTTTATTACGTCGTTAACTCGAAATGAGATGCAAGCTGAGCTTGTCTGATTTATAACCTCAATCAGTCTCCCAGACTAATTGAGCGAACTCAAGTTATGCCTGCGACTCGTTGCCTATCATATTTCCATTTTAAGATGATAGGCTAAAATGGTCTCCAGACCATTTTACTACTAAAAGCAAACGAAATGACTGTACTCAAATAAATTCTATTGAAAGTCATAGTAAATAGAATTTTGAGGGGTATAAATAAACGAATAGATGGGAGACTTACCATGAGTGATAACTCTAAAACACGTGTTGTTGTGGGGATGAGTGGTGGTGTTGATTCGTCGGTGACGGCTCTTCTTCTCAAGGAGCAGGGCTACGATGTGATTGGTATCTTCATGAAGAACTGGGATGACACAGATGAAAACGGCGTCTGTACGGCGACCGAAGATTATAAGGATGTGGCTGCGGTAGCAGACCAGATTGGCATTCCCTACTACTCTGTCAATTTTGAAAAAGAGTACTGGGACCGCGTTTTTGAGTATTTCCTAGCGGAATACCGTGCAGGACGCACGCCAAATCCAGATGTTATGTGCAACAAGGAAATCAAATTCAAGGCCTTTTTGGACTATGCCATGACTTTGGGTGCAGATTATGTTGCGACTGGGCATTATGCCCGAGTGGCGCGTGATGAGGATGGCATCGTTCACATGCTTCGTGGCGTGGACAATGGCAAGGACCAAACCTATTTCCTCAGCCAGCTTTCGCAAGAACAACTTCAAAAAACCATGTTCCCACTGGGACATTTAGAAAAGCCTGAAGTTCGCAGACTCGCAGAAGAAGCAGGCCTTGCGACTGCCAAGAAGAAAGACTCGACAGGGATTTGTTTTATCGGAGAAAAGAACTTTAAAAACTTTCTCAGCAACTACCTGCCAGCTCAACCTGGTCGCATGATGACTGTAGATGGTCGCGATATGGGCGAGCATGCAGGGCTTATGTACTATACGATTGGTCAGCGTGGCGGACTTGGTATCGGCGGACAACACGGCGGTGACAATGCTCCTTGGTTCGTTGTTGGAAAAGACCTAAGCAAGAATATCCTCTATGTCGGACAAGGATTCTACCATGATTCGCTCATGTCAACCAGCCTAGAGGCCAGTCAAGTCCACTTTACCCGTGACATGCCAGAGGAATTTACGCTCGAATGTACGGCTAAATTCCGCTACCGTCAGCCTGATTCTAAGGTGACAGTGCATGTCAAAGGAGAAAAGGCAGAAGTCATCTTTGCGGAACCGCAACGCGCCATCACACCAGGGCAGGCAGTTGTCTTTTATGATGGCGAAGAGTGTCTAGGTGGTGGCTTGATTGACAATGCTTATCGAGATGGACAAGTTTGTCAGTACATTTAGATTGACAAATTTTCTCAATTTGCTACAATAATAACAGCAATAGAAATGATGGTCAAAGCTCATGGATGTTGCAGGCTTTTTTGTCCTGCACTTCTTTGGAGTTTTGACTGTTTTTGTGTCGTTTAAGAGAAAGGACAAAAATGACTCAACAAGACTTTCGGACAAAAGTAGACAATACGGTTTTTGGTGTTCGGGCGACAGCCTTGATTCTCCAAAATCGCAAGCTTCTAGTTACCAAAGACAAGGGTAAGTATTACACTATTGGTGGTGCGATTCAAGTCAATGAAAGAACGGAGGACGCTGTAGTTCGTGAAGTGAGGGAAGAACTGGGTGTCAAAGCTCAAGCTGGGCAACTAGCTTTTGTTGTTGAAAATCGCTTTGAACAGGACGGTGTTTATTATCACAATATCGAGTTTCATTATCTGGTGGATTTGCTTGAAGATGCCCCATTGACCATGCAGGAAGATGAGAAAAGGCAGCCCTGTGAGTGGATTGACTTGGATAAGCTCCAGAATATCCAGTTAGTTCCAGCCTTTTTAAAAACAGCCCTGCCAGATTGGGACGGCCAACTAAGACACATTCATCTTGAGAAATAGGAGAGAAATATGATTTATAACTTTACAGAAGAATACGATATTATTGTAATTGGTGCGGGACACGCTGGGGTAGAAGCATCCCTAGCTGCTAGTCGTATGGGTTGTAAGGTCTTACTTGCGACCATCAACATTGAAATGTTGGCTTTCATGCCTTGTAACCCCTCTATCGGTGGTTCTGCCAAGGGGATCGTTGTGCGTGAAGTTGATGCCCTCGGTGGCGAGATGGCCAAGACTATTGACAAGACTTACATCCAGATGAAGATGCTCAACACAGGGAAGGGGCCAGCTGTCCGTGCCCTTCGTGCGCAGGCTGACAAGGAACTTTACTCTAAGGAAATGCGCAAGACAGTTGAAAATCAAGAAAATCTGACCCTTCGTCAGACCATGATTGATGAGATTTTGGTGGAAGATGGCAAGGTTGTCGGTGTTCGTACAGCGACCCATCAAGAGTATGCTGCTAAGGCTGTTATCGTGACGACAGGAACAGCCCTCCGTGGGGAAATTATCATCGGAGACCTCAAGTACTCATCAGGTCCTAACCACAGCTTGGCTTCTATTAACCTTGCTGACAATCTCAAGGAACTGGGCCTCGAAATCGGTCGTTTCAAGACGGGAACCCCTCCACGTGTCAAGGCTTCTTCTATCAATTATGACGTGACAGAGATTCAGCCAGGAGACGAAGCGCCTAATCATTTCTCATACACTTCACGAGATGAGGATTATGTCAAGGACCAAGTGCCATGCTGGTTGACCTACACCAATGGTACCAGTCATGAGATTATCCAAAACAACCTCCACCGTGCGCCTATGTTTACAGGTGTGGTCAAGGGAGTGGGGCCTCGTTACTGTCCATCTATTGAAGACAAGATTGTGCGCTTTGCGGACAAGGAACGTCACCAACTTTTCCTTGAGCCAGAAGGGCGCAATACTGAGGAAGTCTATGTTCAAGGACTTTCAACCAGTCTGCCTGAGGATGTCCAGCGTGACTTGGTTCATTCCATCAAAGGTTTGGAAAATGCAGAGATGATGCGGACAGGTTATGCCATTGAGTATGACATGGTCTTGCCTCACCAGTTGCGTGCGACTTTGGAAACCAAGAAAATCTCAGGACTTTTCACTGCTGGTCAGACAAATGGAACGTCAGGTTACGAAGAGGCAGCAGGCCAAGGGATTATCGCTGGTATCAACGCGGCTCTGAAAATCCAAGATAAACCTGAGTTGATTTTGAAGCGCAGTGATGGTTATATCGGGGTCATGATTGATGACTTGGTGACCAAGGGAACCATTGAACCTTACCGTCTCTTGACCAGTCGTGCTGAATACCGCCTCATTCTCCGACATGACAATGCCGATATGCGTTTGACAGAGATGGGGCGTGAGATTGGACTTGTGGATGATGAACGCTGGGCTCGTTTTGAAATCAAGAAAAATCAATTTGATAATGAGATGAAGCGCCTAGACAGCATCAAACTCAAGCCAGTCAAGGAAACCAATGCCAAGGTTGAGGAGATGGGCTTCAAGCCGTTGACCGATGCAGTGACAGCTAAGGAATTCCTTCGCCGTCCAGAAGTTTCTTATCAAGATGTGGTGGCCTTCATCGGACCAGCTGCCGAGGACTTGGATGATAAGATTATCGAATTGATTGAAACAGAAATCAAGTACGAAGGCTATATTTCCAAAGCCATGGACCAGGTTGCCAAGATGAAACGTATGGAAGAAAAACGTATTCCAGCTAATATTGACTGGGATGACATTGACTCTATCGCGACAGAAGCCCGTCAGAAGTTCAAACTCATCAATCCAGAAACCATCGGACAAGCCAGCCGTATTTCGGGAGTAAACCCGGCAGATATTTCTATTTTGATGGTGTATCTGGAAGGTAAAAATCGTAGTATTTCTAAAACTCTTCAAAAATCAAAATAATACGTCGTCGGCTTCGGCTCACCTAACTCAAGTTATGCTTTCGCCTAGCCTTCTAGTCTGATTTCGATTTTTATTGAGTTTCAATCTCAAAAGAAAGCATAGAGAAAAACAGCTCCGTCTTCGGGGCTGTTTTCTTGCTTTATTCTTCATCTGGTGTGAGGATCATAGGGATGATAATCGGTTCACGTTCTGTATTTTCATAGAGGAAGGGGCGAATAGCGTTGACAATGGCACCATTGACAGATTGCACGCTGGCATCCTTGTTTTTCAGTGCGATACGAATGGCATTGAAGAGGATGCGCTGGCTTTGGCGAATCAAGTCTCCAGACTCTCTCATGTAGACAAAGCCTCGGCTGAGGATATCTGGACCAGACAGAATCATCTGAGACTTGAAGTCAACAGTTGCAACTGCCAGAACGACACCGTCTTCCGATAGATCACGACGATCTTTGAGGACAGCAGCACCGATTTCACCGATACGATTTCCATCGACATAGATATCTTGGGCGTTGAAATGGCCTGCGATACGAGCAGAATCAGCAGTAAGGGCAAGCACATCACCATTACTCATGATAAAGATATTGTCCTTTTCAACACCAGTATCCACCGCTAGTCCAGCGTGGACTTTTTGCATGCGGTATTCACCGTGAACAGGCATGAAGTATTTTGGCTTAATCAAGCGGAGCATAAGTTTTTGCTCTTGCTGGCCACCGTGTCCAGAGGTATGGATATTGTTAACCTTACCGTGGATAACTTCGACACCAGCTTCAGAAATGATGTTGATTAGCTTGTTGACGCTAGTCGTGTTTCCAGGGATTGGACTTGAAGAGAAGATAACCGTATCGCCTGGTTGGAGTTGTACCTGACGGTGGGTTCCGTTGGCGATACGAGAGAGGGCAGCCATCGGCTCACCCTGACTACCTGTGCAGAGGATGAGAACCTCGCCTGCAGGGTAGTCTTTGATTTCATTTGGCTCGATAAAGGTTCCCTTAGGAGCTTTGATGTAGCCAAGATCGATTCCGTTGACAATGGCCTTTTCCATCGAACGACCAAAGACAGCGATCTTACGTCCAGTCTTAACAGCAGCTTCTGTTGCTTGCTGGAGACGGAAGATATTTGAGGCAAAGGATGCAAAGATGATACGTCCTTCAATGCCTTGGATAATCTTCATGATGGACTGGCCAACGACTTTTTCAGAGTTGGTAAAGGTTGGCACTTCTGCATTTGTTGAGTCAGACAGGAGACAGAGCACGCCTTCTTCGCCAAGGGCAGCCATACGATGCAAGTCCGCAGGTTCTCCAACTGGAGTAAAGTCGAACTTGAAGTCACCCGTACAGACGATTTTCCCTTGAGGAGTATGAATGACAATTCCCAAAGGCTCTGGAATAGAGTGAGTGGTTCTAAAGAAAGTTGCCTTGAGATTTTTAAAGGTCAACTCAGTGTTGTGGTTGATTTCGTAAAGTTTGGCGTTGCGCAAGAGGCCGTGTTCTTCGAGTTTCCCACGGATCAAAGCCAAGGCAAGTGGTCCAGCATAGATAGGGACATTTGCTTGCTTGAGCAGGAAAGGAATCCCACCGATGTGGTCCTCGTGTCCGTGGGTAATCAAAACAGCCTTGACGCGGTCGATATTGTCCACGATGTAAGAGTAGTCAGGAATGACGTAGTCGATACCCAGCAAATCATCTTCTGGGAATTTAATCCCAGCATCGACGATAATAATCTCGTCTTGGTATTCAATCCCGTATGTGTTTTTCCCGATTTCTCCCAGACCACCGATGGCAAAAACGCCGACTTCTTCAGGTTTAAGAGTGTAGGCCATATTAGAACTCCGTAATTTCGAAGGCGCCAGTTTCTTTTTCGTAATCTAGCAATTTGTCAGACAAGAGCTCGATATACTCGATATTGTACTCTGGGCGATTTTCTTCGACAAGTTGGCGAGCAGCGATACGGCCCTCAAGTTCTGAGTTAGCATCGATGTCTAGGTATAGTGCGCGTGTTGTTTCACGGCGTGGGCTACGTTCTTTTGTTTCTTGATAAAAAACTTTGTAAATCATATAGTTCCTTTCTATTTACAGGTCAGCTTATTCCAAACTTTTAGCATAGATTTGCTTGATTTCATTCCATTTTGTGTCTAGATTGACCTTGATTCGTTACAATTATTTCAATTATACCACAAAATGAAAAATTAGTAAAAGACGGAAACGAGAAAGTCATGGGGCGATTCGTCGAGTAAACGCTTGCAAAAAAACAAAAATGTGTTATATTGATAACGGAAGTGAAATTTATTGCTTGTCCTAATTCCATATAGTTTTTAAGTCAAGGAGGTTGCCCTATGTATAACTTATTTGCTTTTGCTATCGGAGCTCGCTTGGTAGCTTTTATCGTTTTTGTTGCTTGCGTTTATGGAGGGAATCTTCTATTTGCCAAACTGGAACAACGACAAACCAAGTTCTTGTGGAAAATTACCTTTGTGACTCTCTACTCGCTTTTTCTCCTCCTCGTAACCTATGTCGTTTGGTTTGTATTTTACTTTGGATTAAATGCTTAGATGCCCTGCTCATGCTGGGGCATTTTTGTTTGGGGATAAAGAAAATTCCCATGTGCCAGCTTTTGTAGTATAATAGTAAGCAGACAAAAAGATAGGAATGTGTTATGAAAGTATTAGCTTTTGATACGTCCAGCAAGGCTCTTTCTCTCGCTATTTTAGAGGACAAGCAGATTCTTGCCGAGACGACGATTAATATCAAGAAAAATCACAGTATTACCCTCATGCCAGCCATCGATTTTTTGATGGAGAGTTTGGACTGGACGCCCAAGGATTTGGATCGAATCGTGGTGGCGGAAGGGCCAGGTAGCTACACAGGTTTGCGAATTGCGGTAGCAACTGCCAAAACCTTAGCTCACACTCTGAACATCGAGTTAGTTGGTATGTCTAGCCTCTTGGCTCTGGTGCCCTACCAACAAGAAGGCTTATTCGTTCCTTTGATGGATGCGCGTCGCAACAATGTTTACGCAGGATTTTATGAAAATGCTAAACCTGTCATGCCAGAAGCACACCTGCCCTTTGAGCGAGTGATTGAGTTAATCAAGGGGGCTAGTCAGGTAACCTTTGTCGGAGAAGTTGCCCCCTTTGTGGAGCAAATTCAAGAACACTTGCCAAGGACTAATTACAAAGAAACCTTGCCTAATGCAGCTAATCTAGCTCTATGGGCCTGGGACAAGGAAGCAGACTCCTTGCATGATTTTGTGCCGAATTACCTCAAACGAGTCGAGGCTGAGGAAAACTGGCTCAAGAACCATACCGAGTCTGGAGAGTCTTACATTAAACGCCTATGATAGAAATTAAACGAATCCAACAGCAGCCTGACTTGGCTCAAGACATCTACGCTGTCATGGCAGCTGTTTACCCAGTCAGTCCTTGGACACTTGAGCAAATCCAAGCAGACCTGGCTCAAGACCAGACTTGGTATGCTCTGGCTTATGATGGGGCAGAAGTGATTGGATTTCTAGCTGTGCAGGAAAATATATTTGAGGCAGAAGTCTTGCAAATCGCTGTTAAAGGAGCCTATCAGGGTCAGGGAATTGCATCAGCCTTGTTTGTTCAATTGCCGACAGATAAGGAGATTTTCCTCGAAGTCAGAAGTTCAAATCATCGAGCGCAAGCATTTTACAAGAAAGAAAAGATGGCTGTCATCGCTGAGCGAAAGGCCTACTACCATGACCCAGTAGAGGACGCCATCATCATGAAGAGAGAAATAGATGAAGGATAGATATATTTTAGCATTTGAGACATCCTGTGATGAGACTAGTGTTGCCGTCTTGAAAAATGATGATGAGCTCTTGTCCAATGTCATTGCTAGTCAAATTGAGAGTCACAAACGTTTTGGCGGCGTAGTGCCGGAAGTAGCCAGTCGTCACCATGTCGAGGTCATTACAGCCTGTATCGAGGAGGCACTGGCAGAAGCAGGGATTACGGAAGAGGACGTGACAGCTGTGGCGGTTACCTATGGACCGGGCTTGGTCGGAGCCTTGCTAGTTGGCTTGTCAGCTGCTAAGGCCTTTGCTTGGGCACATGGACTTCCGCTGATTCCCGTTAACCACATGGCTGGCCACCTCATGGCCGCTCAGAGTGTGGAGCCTTTGGAGTTTCCCTTGCTAGCCCTCTTGGTTAGCGGTGGACACACAGAGTTGGTTTATGTTTCGGAGGCTGGTGACTACAAGATTGTTGGGGAAACGCGAGATGACGCGGTTGGCGAGGCTTATGATAAGGTCGGCCGTGTCATGGGCTTGACCTATCCTGCTGGTCGTGAGATTGACGAGCTAGCTCATCAGGGACAGGATATTTATGATTTCCCTCGTGCCATGATTAAGGAAGATAATCTGGAGTTTTCATTTTCAGGTTTGAAATCTGCCTTTATCAACCTTCACCACAATGCCGAGCAAAAGGGAGAGAGCTTGTCAACAGAGGACTTGTGTGCGTCCTTCCAAGCAGCAGTTATGGATATTCTCATGGCAAAAACTAAGAAGGCTTTGGAGAAATACCCTGTTAAAACCCTGGTTGTGGCAGGTGGTGTGGCAGCCAATAAAGGTCTCAGAGAACGCTTAGCAACTGAAATCACAGATGTCAAGGTTATCATTCCACCCCTGCGCCTCTGCGGAGACAATGCAGGTATGATTGCCTATGCTAGCGTCAGCGAGTGGAACAAAGAAAATTTTGCAAGCTTGAATCTCAATGCCAAACCAAGTCTTGCTTTTGATACTATGGAATAAAATGGAGTCTGTCTGATTACAATCAACAGACTTTTTTCTCTTTCCTGAATGTGTTATAATAGTCCATGCTGTGGCTGGAGCCTTTTCAGCCCACTTATTAAGACAATACGAGGAGAAAGATGAAAGAAAAAGGATTTTGGGAGGGGGCGCAGGCAGCCATGCCAACGGCCCTTGGTTATGTCAGTATCGGCCTGGCCTGTGGGATTATTGGTGCGCCCTATGTGACACCTGTAGAGATGGCCTTGATGAGCCTCTTTGTTTATGCTGGGAGTGCCCAGTTTGCCATGTTGGCACTGATTGCGGTTCAAGCTCCTGTGGCAGCTATTGCTATGACGGTCTTTTTGATTAATTTGCGTCTCTTTTTGTTGAGTTTGCATGCGTCGACCTATTTCCGTCATACCAGTCTCTGGCACAATATCGGTATGTCTAGTATCTTGACGGATGAGACTTATGGTGTTTTGATGGGCGAATTGGCTCATACAGACAAGGTCAATCCTATGTGGATGCATGGGAACAATCTCAACAGCTATATGGCTTGGTTTGTGGGGACAGTTGTCGGAACGGCTCTAGGTGGTCTGCTACCAAATCCAGAAATCTTTGGTTTAGATTTTGCCTTGGTTGGGATGTTCATTGGGATTTTTGCTTCGCAATTCCAGATTATGCAAAGACGGATTCCTGTCCGCAATCTGCTCATTATCCTAGCAGTTGTTGCGGTATCCTTCTTTTTACTCTTGACAGTGGTGTCTCAGTCGCTAGCTGTTCTGTTTGCGACCTTGCTAGGTTGTACAATGGGGGTGGTTTTAGATGGTCAGTAAGTATCTTTTGTTAGCAGTTATTTTCTCTGGTCTTGTGACCTGGATTCCCCGTATAATTCCCTTCATCTTGGTCAAGTATAAGGGTTTGCCTGCAATCGTTGAGCGTTTTTTGAAATTCTTGCCCGTTTCTATTATCTTTGCCTTGATTCTTTCAAGTGTAGTGACAGGTAAGGTTGGGAACCTTCCTCAAATCAAATGGCTGGACTTCTTAGCAGTCTTTCCAACTGCTTGGGTAGCCTTTCGTTACCGCAATCTAGTCGGAACAGTTCTCTTCGGAGTGGTCTTAATTGCAGTCTTGCGTTTGGTCTTTTAATACTCTCCGAAAATCTCTTCAAACCACGTCAGCGTCGCCTTACCGTAGGTATATGTAACTGACTTCGTCAGTCTTATCTCCAACCTCAAAACAGTGTTTTGAGCAACCTGCGGCTAGCTTTCTAGTTTGCTCTTTGATTTTCATTGAGTATAAATTAGCCATAAAGAAAACCTATCACAGATATAGATATCATATAATGGCGTAAATGCTCTTTTTCTGTTAAGATTATAAGGTATTCTATTTTGGAGGAAATGACATGAAAAAAATCGTTAAATACTCATCTCTTGCGGCCCTTGCGCTTGTTGCTGCAGGTGTGCTTGCGGCTTGCTCAGGTGGTGCTAAGAAAGAAGGAGAAGCAGCTAGCAAGAAAGAAATCATCGTTGCAACCAATGGCTCGCCAAAACCATTTATTTATGAAGAAAATGGCGAATTGACTGGTTACGAGATTGAAGTCGTTCGCGCTATCTTTAAAGATTCTGACAAATATGATGTCAAGTTTGAAAAGACAGAATGGTCAGGTGTATTTGCTGGTCTTGACGCTGACCGTTACAATATGGCTGTCAACAATCTTAGCTACACTAAAGAACGTGCGGAGAAATACCTCTATGCCGCACCAATTGCCCAAAACCCTAATGTCCTTGTAGTGAAGAAAGATGACTCTAGTATCAAGTCTCTCGCTGATATTGGTGGAAAATCGACGGAAGTCGTTCAAGCCACTACATCAGCTAAGCAGTTAGAAGCATACAACGCTGAACACCCGGACAATCCAACTATCCTTAACTATACTAAGGCAGACTTCCAACAAATCATGGTACGTTTGAGCGATGGCCAATTTGACTATAAGATTTTTGATAAAATTGGTGTTGAAACAGTGATCAAGAACCAAGGTTTGGACAACTTGAAAGTTATCGAACTTCCAAGCGACCAACAACCGTACGTTTACCCACTTCTTGCTCAAGGTCAAGATGAGTTGAAATCATTTGTAGACAAACGCATTAAAGAACTCTACAAAGATGGAACGCTTGAAAAATTGTCTAAACAATTCTTCGGAGACACTTACCTACCGGCAGAAGCTGATATTAAATAATTTCTTGAAGTCATCCATTCTGAGTAAGATGGGTGATTTCTCAGTTTTTAGGGATATAGTTTTAAACTATATATCTGATTATCTAATAACAATTTGTGCAATTGAAGAAAGTATGAGATACTAGTACGGTATTATTTTTAAGGAGAAAGAATCATGAAAATCAAAAAATGGTTAGGCGTAGCAGCCCTTGCTACAGTCGCAGGTTTGGCTCTTGCAGCTTGCGGAAACTCAGAAAAGAAAGCAGACAATGCAACAACTATCAAAATTGCAACTGTCAACCGTAGCGGTTCTGAAGAAGCTCGTTGGGATAAAGTTCAAGAATTGGTTAAAAAAGACGGAATCACTTTGGAATTTACAGAGTTCACAGACTACTCACAACCAAACAAGGCAACTGCTGATGGCGAAGTAGACTTGAACGCTTTCCAACACTACAACTTCTTGAACAACTGGAACAAAGAAAACGGAAAAGACCTTGTAGCGATTGCTGATACTTACATCTCTCCAATCCGCCTTTACTCAGGTTTGAATGGAAGTGACAACAAGTACACTAAAGTAGAAGACATCCCAGCAAACGGAGAAATCGCTGTACCGAATGACGCTACAAACGAAAGCCGTGCGCTTTACTTGCTTCAATCAGCTGGCTTGATTAAATTGGATGTTTCTGGAACTGCCCTTGCAACAGTTGCTAACATCAAAGAGAATCCAAAGAACTTGAAAATCACTGAATTGGACGCTAGCCAAACAGCTCGTTCATTGTCATCAGTTGACGCTGCCGTTGTAAACAATACCTTCGTTACAGAAGCAAAATTGGACTACAAAAAAGCACTTTTCAAAGAACAAGCTGATGAAAATTCAAAACAATGGTACAACATCATCGTTGCGAAAAAAGATTGGGAAACATCACCAAAAGCTGATGCTATCAAGAAAGTTGTTGCAGCTTACCATACAGATGAAGTAAAAAAAGTTATCGAAGAAACATCAGACGGTTTGGATCAACCAGTTTGGTAATAAGAAATAGGGAGGTGGGAGAGAAAATTCCACCTCTTGCTTTTGTATAGAGCATGGATTGTAAAGAAGACTATAGGTTCATAGAAAGGTAGAGAGAATATGGTTTTTCCTAGCGAACAAGAACAAATCGAAAAATTTGAAAAGGATCATGTAGCCCAGCATTATTTTGAGGTTTTGCGTACCTTGATTTCTAAGAAGTCGGTCTTTGCCCAGCAGGTTGGACTTAAGGAAGTAGCAAACTATCTGGGTGAGATTTTCAAGCGTGTTGGGGCTGAAGTGGAGATTGATGAGACTTATACAGCGCCCTTTGTCATGGCGCACTTCAAGAGTTCGCGTCCAGATGCCAAGACCCTGATTTTCTATAACCACTATGACACTGTGCCAGCTGATGGGGATCAGGTGTGGACAGAGGATCCTTTTACTCTTTCGGTGCGCAATGGTTTCATGTATGGGCGTGGGGTTGACGACGACAAGGGACATATCACAGCTCGTTTGAGTGCTTTGAGAAAATACATGCAACACCATGATGACCTGCCTGTCAATATCAGTTTTATCATGGAGGGTGCGGAGGAATCGGCTTCGACAGACCTAGACAAGTATCTGGAAAAGCACGCTGATAAACTCCGTGGTGCAGATTTGTTGGTCTGGGAACAAGGAACCAAAAATGCCTTGGAACAGCTGGAAATTTCTGGTGGAAATAAGGGGATTGTAACCTTTGATGCCAAGGTAAAAAGCGCTGATGTGGATATCCACTCGAGTTATGGTGGGGTTGTGGAATCAGCTCCTTGGTATCTCCTCCAAGCCTTACAGTCTCTTCGCGCTGCAGATGGCCGTATCTTGGTTGAAGGCTTGTACGAAGAAGTGCAGGAGCCAAATGAACGAGAATTGGCCTTGGTGGACACTTACGCTCAACGAAATCCAGGGGAAATCAGCCAGATTTATGGTTTGGAATTGCCTCTTTTACAAGAGGACCGCGCAGCCTTTCTAAAACGTTTCTTTTTTGAGCCAGCCCTTAATATCGAAGGGATCCAGTCAGGTTATCAAGGTCAGGGTGTTAAGACTATTTTGCCTGCAGAAGCCAGTGCCAAGCTAGAGGTTCGTCTGGTTCCGGGCTTAGAACCGCATGATGTTCTGGAAAAAATTCGGAAACAGCTAGACAAAAATGGCTTTGATAGGGTAGAATTATACTATACCTTGGGAGAGATGAGCTATCGAAGCGATATGAGCGCGCCAGCCATTCTCAATGTAATCGAGTTGGCCAAGAAATTCTATCCACAGGGCGTTTCAGTCTTGCCGACGACAGCGGGGACAGGGCCTATGCATACGGTCTTTGATGCCCTAGAGGTGCCAATGGTGGCCTTCGGTCTAGGAAATGCCAACAGCCGAGACCACGGTGGAGATGAAAACGTGCGAATCGCCGATTATTATACCCATATTGAATTAGTAGAGGAGCTGATTAGAAGCTATGAGTAGAGATATTATCAAGTTAGATCAGATCGATGTGACTTTTCATCAAAAGAAGAGAACCATCACAGCGGTCAAGGATGTGACCATTCATATCCAAGAAGGGGATATCTACGGAATCGTTGGATATTCTGGAGCAGGGAAATCAACCCTTGTACGGGTAATTAACCTCTTGCAAAAACCATCTGCAGGGAAAATTACCATTGACGACGATGTGATTTTCGATGGCAAGGTGACCTTGACAGCCGAGCAGTTACGTCGTAAACGTCAGGATATCGGAATGATTTTCCAACATTTCAATCTGATGAGCCAAAAGACAGCAGAGGAGAATGTAGCCTTTGCCCTCAAACACTCTGGACTCAGCAAGGAAGAAAAGAAGGCTAAAGTAGCTAAGTTGTTGGACTTGGTTGGCTTGGCGGATCGTGCTGAAAACTACCCTTCACAACTATCTGGAGGGCAAAAACAGCGTGTAGCCATTGCGCGTGCCTTGGCAAATGATCCAAAAATCTTGATTTCAGACGAGTCAACTTCTGCCCTTGACCCTAAGACAACCAAGCAAATTTTGGCCTTGTTGCAAGATTTGAACCAAAAATTAGGCTTAACTGTTGTCTTGATTACGCATGAAATGCAGATTGTCAAAGATATTGCCAATCGTGTGGCAGTTATGCAGGATGGGCATTTGATTGAAGAGGGCAGCGTCCTTGAAATCTTCTCAGACCCTAAACAACCTTTGACTCAAGACTTTATCTCAACAGCCACTGGTATTGACGAAGCCATGGTCAAAATCGAGAAGCAAGAAATCGTGGAACACTTGTCTGAAAACAGCATTTTGGTGCAGCTCAAGTACGCAGGTGCTTCAACAGACGAGCCACTTTTGAATGAATTGTACAAGCGTTACCAAGTAACAGCTAATATCCTCTATGGAAATATCGAAATCCTCGATGGCACTCCTGTTGGAGAATTGGTTGTAGTCTTGTCAGGTGAAAAAGCAGCGCTAGCAGGTGCCCAAGAAGCCATTCGTCAAGCAGGTGTACAACTAAAAGTATTGAAGGGAGGACAGTAAGATGGAATCATTGATTCAAACCTATTTACCAAATGTCTATAAGATGGGCTGGGCTGGTCAAGCAGGCTGGGGAACAGCCATCTACCTAACTCTTTATATGACAGTTCTGTCCTTTATCATCGGAGGTTTCTTGGGGCTAGTGGCAGGCCTTTTCCTTGTCTTGACAGCGCCGGGTGGTGTTTTGGAAAATAAAGTTGTTTTCTGGATTTTGGATAAAATCACCTCTATTTTCCGTGCGGTTCCCTTTATTATTCTCTTGGCAGTCTTGTCACCCTTCTCTCATCTAATCGTAGGAACAAGCATTGGTCCAAATGCAGCTATCGTACCCCTATCTTTTGCAGTCTTTGCCTTCTTTGCCCGTCAGGTGCAGGTTGTCTTGGCTGAATTGGATGGCGGTGTCATTGAGGCGGCTCAAGCGAGCGGAGCGACCTTCTGGGATATCGTAGGTGTTTACCTATCAGAAGGTCTTCCAGATTTGATTCGTGTGACGACTGTGACCTTGATTTCCCTTGTTGGGGAAACAGCTATGGCCGGTGCGGTTGGAGCTGGTGGTATTGGTAACGTAGCCATCGCTTATGGATTTAACCGCTACAATCACGATGTGACTATCTTGGCAACCATCATTATCATTTTGATTATCTTTGCAATCCAATTCTTGGGAGATTTCTTGACTAAGAAATTGAGCCATAAATAAAAAAGAGCTAGGCAATCTGTACATCATTCATAGGAGTTGTCGTTATAGTCAAGACTTAAAATTTTCTGTACTGACTGCTATCAACCGTTACTTTTATGAGTAAGAGAGTTAAGAATTGTGGGGAGTCAATATGCAAAATCTGGGAGAAGTTTTTAAAGAATTGAGAAAGAGTCGAAATGTATCTCTACAGGAGGCGACGGGAGGAGAGTTTACTTATTCCATGCTGAGCAAATTTGAGCGTGGAGAAGCAGATTTATCCTCTATGAAATTGATTACTGCCTTAGATAACATACACTCTGATTTGAATGAATTTATGTACTTGGTACGTGGTTTTTCTAAGAAAAAGGTTTTGGCTTTTCAAGAAAATCTTTGGGATTTATATGACAGAGAAGGGATTGATTCTCTACACTCCTTGTATGAAGAGACGACTCAAAAGTATAGATCAAGTGGTGAAACAAGCTATCTTTTACAAATGATTCGTATCAAAAGCCTTCTTGTGTTTTTTGATTCAAAAATAAGGGCAACGGATGAAGAACTGACTTTTCTCTATGACTATTTTTTTACTATTGACATCTGGGGAAATTATGAATTGGAACTATTTTCAACGATTTCTACTTTGTTTCCTCTGCCCCTCTATTTTAAATATTCTAGGGAGATGTTACAAAAGACGGATTTATTAGGCTCTTTACCTAGTAACAAAGTTGGTATTGACACCATTTTGATTAATGGACTCTTTAAAGCGATAGAGGAAAAGGATAAATTAAAAGCAGATTATTTTATCTTTCAGATTGAAAACCGCGATTTACCAGAATCTGAAGCTTATCTTAAAATCATTTATATGATTGCTAAAGGGTATTATGATACTATTTTTAAAGTAGAAAATAAGGGTCTTGAAAAAATCCAGAGAGGCATTACAATCTTACAAGATTTAGAGTATGTAGATGGTGCAAGATACTATGAAAACTATTTTGCAAATCAGCTTTCAAATAAAGATTTGTAATATATTCTCGTTACATCGACTGATGAAAAATAAATAGCCTTGTAGATGGATTGATAATTAGCAGTTTCTAGGCGCTAGAGTTTCTATTTTCAGAAAAAATATATTACAAAAAAGTGGGGAGCCCCGCTTTTTTTGTTAGACTGAATTCAATAGAATACTCTTTGAAATGTGAGAAAGGCCTGTTATGAAACTATTCTTAAGACATCATTTATTTAGAATACTGACCTTATCAAGATTTTTGAGTTCAAGTGGAGCTTATATTTATAATCTGGTATTTATCGTTTATGCTGCGAGTCTACCCTTTAAAAATATAGCTGTATTTATGGCGAATATGATTACGATTTTACCTTTCCTATTTACTTTTTATGTTGGGATTAAGGCTGATCATACTCGGAATAAAGCAGGGACAATTATCTGGGTTGGTTGTGTGCAAAGTCTACTATTTCTTTTGATTGCTAGTGTGATTCATGACCAGAACTTCGTAACGTTTGCTGTTATCTGTATGGTTAATATCTGTTCGGATATTTTATCAGATTATACAGCAGGCCTTCGTATGCCGATTATCCAGCATAATATTTCGGAAGATAGGCTCTATGAAGCTTATTCCTTTACTCAGTTTGTTTCCTATTTATCAAATCTAGGAGGTCAAGCCTTAGGAGTGTGGTTACTCACAACAAGCCACCAAAATTTTTCTTTTGTTGCAATTGTGAATGCTGGCTTCTTTTTACTATCTTCTCTCATTTTGTTCAAAAATAGAAGAGAATTGACGCATTTGTCTGTAAGTGTAGAGGATAAGTCGATTAGTTTACTTCAACAAGTTAAGGCAATCTATGCGGACATGGATGATATTTTTAGACAGAGAGAAAGTCAATCATTGCTTAAAATGATTCTTGTCATTTTGGTAATGAATACTTTAGGAGGAGCTGTTGGAGGTATTTATCACTTTTACTTATTGGACCATACTATCTATCATCTCAGCTATGCTCAGGTCCTATTTTTAATCGAATGTGTTAGCTTGGGAGGAGCTATTCTTGGTAGCTTAACTCCCCATGATTATTTTGGTAAATTGTCTTTTTCAAGTTTGCTATCGCTCAATGCAAGTCTGTTTGTCTTGCTTGCTACTGCTAATATTTTAGATTTTTCTCCTCTAGTAGGTGTTGTTTGCTTAGCCTTTGTCATGTATTTGATGTCGAAATCAATGCCTAAATTAGATACTCTGTTATTGTCTAATTTGAGCGCGGATGTATTAGCTAGAAGTAATAATCTCTTGAGTATGATTTTTTCCCTAACATTACCCTTGGGGATGTCTGTATTTTCCTTCTTAGCTTTACAAGATATCAGGCTTTGTTGGTGTGTGTTTTTGGTAGTGAGTGTGATAGGGTTGATTTTATCACTAGAAAAAAGAAGTTTTTCGGGTCAAAAATTTTAACCTAGGAAAATCAGGCTTACTAGAAGGTCTTCCAGATTTGATCCGTGTGACGACTGTGACCTTGATTTCCCTTGTTGGTGAAACAGCTATGGCCGGAGCGGTTGGAGCTGGCGGTATTGGTAACGTAGCCATCGCTTATGGATTTAACCGCTACAATCACGATAAAACTATCTTGGCAACCATCATTATCATTTTGATTATCTTTAAATTCATACTCAATGAAAATCAAAGAGCAAAGTAGGAAACTAGCCGCAGGTTGCTCAAAACACTGTTTCGAGGTTGGAGATAAGACTGACGAAGTCAGTTACATATACCTACGGCAAGGCGACGTTGACGTGGTTTGAAGAGATTTTCGAAGAGTATCAATTCTTGGGAGACTTCTTGACTAAGTCTTGAGCCATAAATAAAAAAGAGCCGCCTGGCTCTTTTTTAGTAATCAGATTTTCTGTGCAAATTTTTTACTCAAGGCTTGCCCAATCAAGGCACCCACTAGGGCTCCGATGACAATGCTTGTGATAAATAGAAGGACGGTTCCAGGGTTTGGTGCGACCATGATACGGTCGATATATTCTTGTGATTTTCCTCTTGCAAGAAGGGTAGCCATATAGGCTTTGGGCGTAATCCACATGAGTAGAATTGGTCCTGATGTGCTAAAGGCAAAGAGTATGAAAGAAAGGAAATTCTTAGTTTGGTCCTTGTATTTTCCGAGGTTAGCTACTCCATCTGCTAGCAGGCCACAGATAATTCCAGGAAGAAAGGCACCGGCACCGTGTTTAGTTCCCAAGAAAAAGAGAGCGATAACAAGGCCGATAGTGGTAATGGCTCCAAAACGCGGAACTTTTGCGACCAGAATCATATAGGCGCTACCGCCGACAAGGGCAGTAAAGGCAGGCGCATAAAACATGTTTCCAGTTTGGTCAAAGATATTGCCCAAAAGGACACCAATCCCCATGCAGAGGAAGTAAAGAACTGCAAAGAGCAGTGTAGTTAAGATAGATTTTTTCATGAATTGTCTCCTGATAATTTTCTCACAATTCTCATTGTACCACGGTTTGATGGGATTGTAAATGGGACACAGCATCGAAGTTAATTAGTAGTTTATAAGATGTTAATAGTCAGGTATTTCGGAATTTGAAGGTATCAAGTCAAGTTTCGCAGAGTTACTAAACAAACAACGTATTAAGGCCGCCCAGCAGCTCTTGCTTTCAACCAGTGACAGTATCGAAGATATTTGTTATGCTGTTGGTTACAGTAACCTTGGATATTTCTATAAAGTGTTTCGAAAATTGTGCGGAAAGTCTCCCAAAGCCTACCGAAAACAGGTAGAAACTATACTATAAGACTTGTATTCCCTTACAAAAGGTGCTATAATATCAATAATAACATCAGGAGGTTCTATCATGAAAAAGAAACCGATTTATCTATGGGTCTTGCTAATCTTGTCTGCTCTTATTTCAGTTTCATCTCTGTTTGGAATGTTGGGTCCCATACCTAGCAAAGAAGTCCTTCGTTCCGCTGCCGCTCAGAAACAGGTTGCAGGGGTCAGTGCTCAGCAGGTAGAAGATAGCATTAATTATAGCTATAGAGTGGCAGAAATATCTCATTCTATTTTTAATGTTGCTTTGATTGTGCTATCTGCTATTTTAGTTGTAGTAGCGATTGTCTTCCTTATTCGTAAGAATTTGCAATATGCAAACTATACTTATGTTGGCTATGTTTTGTTAGCTATTATCGGTTCGATTTATGGCTATGTTGGTTTACAGGACGCTGTGCAGTTGGTTCAAGATGAGACTATGCGTTTGACAATGAGTATTGGTTCAAAAGCTGTCAGCATTTTCTATATCGTCATCAATATTCTCTTCCTAGCCCTTGTCTTCTATAAGATGTGGCGACAACAGAAAGCCTTGGCAGAAGAGGAAACAGAAGAAGTTGCTTAAGTATTGACAAAAAAGAGCTATCAAGTTACAATCTTGGTAGTTCTTTTTCGATTAAAAATAAAATCATGGAGGTACATATGAAGACAATTTCTTTAGTTTATATTAGTTTGAGTGGCAACACTGAAAGTTTTGTGACGCGCTTGAAAGACTATCTCTTGTCCCAGTACGAGGGAATTGAGGTTCAAAAGATTCATATCAAGGATTTGGTCAAGGAAGGCCAAGATTTCTATGAAATGGACCATCCCTATGTCGCTTTTTTGCCGACCTATCTCGAAGGTGGGAATGGCGTTGATAACGGAGATGTTGAGATTTTGACGACACCCGTTGGGGATTTTATCGCCTATGGTGACAATGCTAGTAAGTGTTTTGGTGTGGTTGGTTCAGGAAATCGTAACTTTAATAACCAATACTGCCTGACAGCCAAGCAATACAGTCAACGTTTTGGTTTCCCTGTCTTGGCTGATTTTGAAATGCGAGGTATGCTGGGAGATATCAAACATGTCGCAGCTATTATCGCAGATTTGTATGAGTTGGAAAGAGAGAATTAAGGTAGTTATAAGAGGCAGTTGGGATTTGCTAACTGCTTTTTGAGTATAAGCAGTCTTTGAGAACGTAAAAAAGCATAAGTTCAGGTCTTCAAAACCTTGTTCTTATGCTTTTTATCATAGAAATATTTGCTGAATTTTCTCTTGAAATGAAACCTTATCTTCATCTCGCGCTTTGTCGATTATCCTGCTTTTCCGATTGCGAGTGCGTAGATAAAGAAGATGGCGAAGCCAAAGAGGAAAATCAATCCTGCAATGGCAAGGTGTTTGAGCCAAGAAGGAAGATTTTTGTTTTCACGCGTTACCAAGGCGTAGTTTAAAAGAGCGAAGAATGGTGTTGTCAGGAAAGAACCAATCATAGCAAAGCGGAGCATGGTTGAAACCTGACCAGCGAAGAACTTGATAATGACGATACCGATGATAGCAGTGATGGTCATCCAGATGTTCAAAGATTTACGATTGTCTTCTTTTTGACTGATTAGCAGTCGGAGAGATTCCTGATTGACACGAGAATAGCCATCGATAACAGTAATAACTGTTCCAAAGATACACAGGAAGGCAATAAAGGTAATCAAGTAACGGGACCATTCGCCAAGAACAGAGGCATACATGCCCACGAATTGAGAGATGTATTTGGCTGAAGCAGCTTCAACTGCTTGCCCTGTAGGATACTGAATCAGTGCTCCCAGTGCTACAAAGAACACAGCTAGGATAGCTGTTCCAATGTAACCAACGTTAAAGTCAAATAGAGCGTCCTCTGTGTTAAAGTTGACGGTCTTTTTCTTTTCAGCAGACCAAAGTGAATTGATAGCTGAAATTTCAATAGGAGCCGGCATCCACCCTAAGAGGGAAACGATGAAAGGTAGAGCTGCCATTTGCCAAGGTGTTTTTTCGACAAAATCAGAGCTGTATTCTGGATGCTTGATCGCCGCGATGATAACTGCAAGAACAGTTGCAATGGTCAAAGCTGACATGATCCATTTTGCCATGCCGTCTAAGAGTTTGTAGCCTCCGAAGAGTAGCATAGCCCAAATGATTGCAACGAGAATGAGGGACCACTGAGTGATGCTAAGTCCAATCATTGGAAAGGCACTGGCGATGATAGCTGAGCACAGGATGGCGACACCAGCTGTGTTGACCATAGCCGAAAAGATATTGAGGATAAAGAAAATCCAGAGATAGAGTTTTCCTTTTTCGGCATAACCTTCAACCAAAGTCTTTCCAGTATCAGCGGTGTATTCAGCACCAAAACGGAAAAATGGATATTTAAAGACATTGGCTAAGATGACCAAGAGAAGTAGAGACCACCCGTAAGAACCACCAGCTTGAGTAGAAGATACAATGTGAGAACCGCCAACAGCGGCAGAAGCCATTAGGATTCCAGGCCCCATTGCTTTTAGTTTACTTGTCCAGGTTGATTGATTTAACGAAATAGCTTGCGACATGATAGATGCTCCTTTTTGAATTTTCAGAATAATCTGGATATGTAATCTATATTCTACAAAAAACTTTGGGAAAATGCAAGAATATTTTGAAAAAAGATAGAAAATTACAGAAAATTTACAAAGAAGATCTGAAAATAACTGCTATGATAGCAAGGTACAGCAGGGTAAAGCAAAACCGAGAAGTTTCTTTCTCGGATTCGCTTATTATGAGTTTCTTACTTTCTATGCTCTAAGAGTTGATTGATGTGATCTACTTTTTTAGCCTCTCTTTTATAGAGAATAGCCCAGATAATGAGATAGACAATCGCAAACTCGATAATGAGTTGGAGATAGAAGATCCAGTGAAAAGGAAACCAACCTGCCAGAGTTGCTAGTGGGACAAAGCCAGCCAGCATAAGGAAGAAATGAGTCAGAGTGGCACGAAGCATGCTCCAGTCACGGCTGAATAAGCGGTTGCCAAAGTTGAAGAGCATACCGATAGCTGCCCAAATAAGTGTACAGTAGAGCAAGACCAGGGCACCGTGAACCTGATGCTGAGCCATCACTTGGCCGATGAGAGAGTAGGGATTCAGTGGGGCATAAGTACTCGGTGCATAAATGAGTGAAAAGATGATAGAGAGGATGAGGCCGATGAGGACACCAGTAGCTGCGTCGTGGAAGATTTGTTTTTTCATAGTTCTAATTTCTCCTTGATGGTTTTTAGATAACGGCGTGAAGAGTAGGTGAAGCTTTCGTTTTTCAAGAAAATTTCTACCAGGCCGTTGGGCGTAAGCTTGAGATGGGAGATGGAGTCGATATTGATGATTTCTGATTGGGAAATTTGGATAAAATTGGTTGGCAGGAGTTCAAGGACTTGATAGAGCCGTAAATCAATGTTGTAGGTCTGACTCGCCGTTTCTGCTAGAACCTTCCGATTCTCGATATAGAAGCGTTGTATCTTACCAATCTCAACGAGATAGACCTGATCATCGATTTTTCCTTTGATTTTTTCTTTTCGGTCAAGATTTTCTGCAAACTCGATGACTTTCTGGACTTTATCTGTGGGCTGAGGTGCTTGAACAATCAACTTTTCCTCTTCGTAAGTCTCACTAATCTGTAGTTCTACTTTCATAAATTTCTCTCCTTGTTTTTCATACAAAATTGTGATCACTTCTTGTACACCTTTATTAAACACTATTTTTCAGCCCCTTGCAAGGGACTTTGTCTATGTGGAGGGATTTGGCTCCTATGTGGTGCTTGCTTTTCTGTCCTATCTGAAATATGGTATAATAGCACTAATCAATTTCTAGGAAAACAGATACAGAAAGGGGCTGAAAGATGTCTCATATTATTGAATTGCCAGAGGTGCTGGCAAACCAGATTGCAGCTGGAGAGGTTATCGAGCGTCCAGCTAGCGTTGTTAAGGAGCTGGTAGAAAACGCCATTGACGCGGGCTCTAGTCAGATTATCATTGAGATTGAGGAAGCTGGTCTCAAGAAGATTCAAATCACAGATAATGGTCATGGAATTGCCCACGATGAGGTGGAATTGGCCCTGCGTCGTCATGCGACCAGTAAGATAAAAAATCAGGCAGATCTTTTTCGGATTCGGACGCTTGGTTTTCGTGGTGAAGCCTTGCCTTCTATCGCGTCTGTCAGTGTACTGACTCTGTTGACAGCAGTGGATGGTGCGAGTCATGGGACTAAGCTCGTTGCGCGTGGGGGTGAAGTTGAAGAAGTCATCCCAGCGACTAGTCCTGTGGGGACTAAGGTTTGTGTGGAGGACCTCTTTTTCAACACGCCTGCCCGCCTCAAGTATATGAAGAGCCAGCAAGCAGAGCTGTCTCATATCATTGATATTGTCAACCGTTTGGGCTTGGCCCATCCTGAGATTTCCTTTAGCTTGATTAGTGATGGCAAGGAAATGACGCGAACAGCGGGAACAGGTCAATTGCGCCAAGCTATCGCAGGGATTTACGGTTTGGCGAGTGCTAAGAAGATGATTGAAATTGAAAATTCTGA
The DNA here is from genome assembly GCF_000220085.1 of Streptococcus mitis SK1080. Lineage (GTDB taxonomy): Bacteria > Bacillota > Bacilli > Lactobacillales > Streptococcaceae > Streptococcus > Streptococcus mitis_K. Next base: position 127,999 of record NZ_AFQV01000006.1, read on the forward strand.
CCTAGATTTCGAAATTTCAGGTTTTGTGTCCTTGCCTGAGTTGACTCGGGCTAATCGCAACTATATCAGTCTCTTCATCAATGGCCGTTATATCAAGAACTTTTTACTCAATCGTGCTATTTTAGATGGTTACGGAAGTAAGCTCATGGTAGGCCGTTTTCCACTAGCTGTCATTCACATTCATATTGACCCTTATCTAGCGGATGTCAATGTGCATCCAACCAAGCAAGAGGTGCGGATTTCCAAGGAAAAAGAACTGATGACCCTGGTTTCAGAAGCTATTTCCAATAGTCTCAAGGAACAAACCTTGATACCAGATGCCTTAGAAAATCTTGCCAAATCGACTGTGCGCAATCGTGAGAAGGTGGAGCAAACTATTCTCCCACTCAAAGAAAATACGCTCTACTATGAGAAAACTGAGCCGACAAGACCTAGTCAAGCTGAGGTGGCTGATTATCAGGTAGAATTGACTGATGAAGGACAGGCTCTAACCCTCTTTGCCAAGGAAACCTTGGATCAGCTGACCAAGCCAGCAAAACTGCATTTTGCAGAGAGAAAGCCTGCTAACTACGACCAGCTAGATCACCCAGAGCTAGATTTAACCAGTCTGGATAAGGCTTATGACAAGCTGGAGCGAGAAGAATCTTCAAGCTTTCCAGAGTTGGAATTTTTCGGGCAAATGCATGGAACCTATCTCTTTGCCCAAGGGCGAGATGGGCTGTACATCATAGACCAACATGCGGCTCAGGAACGGGTCAAGTACGAGGAGTATCGTGAAAGCATTGGTAATGTTGACCAAAGTCAACAGCAACTCCTAGTGCCCTATATCTTTGAATTTCCAGCGGATGATGCCCTTCGTCTCAAGGAAAGAATGCCTCTCTTAGAGGAAGTGGGTGTCTTTCTAGCAGAGTACGGGGAAAATCAATTTATTTTACGTGAACATCCTATTTGGATGGCAGAAGAAGAGATTGAATCAGGCATCTATGAAATGTGCGACATGCTCCTTTTGACCAAGGAAGTTTCTATCAAGAAATACCGAGCAGAGCTGGCTATCATGATGTCCTGCAAACGGTCTATTAAGGCCAATCACCGTATCGATGACCACTCAGCTAGGCAACTCCTCTATCAGCTTTCTCAATGTGACAATCCCTATAACTGTCCCCACGGACGTCCTGTTTTGGTGCACTTCACCAAGTCGGATATGGAAAAGATGTTCCGACGCATTCAGGAAAATCACACCAGTCTTCGTGAGTTGGGGAAATATTAAACTAAAAGGAAAACTATGTACGAATATTTAAAAGGAATCATTACCAAAATTACTGCTAAATACATTGTTCTTGAAACCAACGGTATCGGTTATATCCTGCATGTGGCCAATCCCTATGCTTACTCGGGACAGATCAATCAAGAGGCTCAAATTTATGTGCATCAGGTTGTGCGTGAGGATGCCCATCTGCTTTATGGATTTCGCTCAGAAGATGAGAAAAAGCTCTTTCTCAGTCTGATTTCGGTATCTGGGATTGGTCCTGTATCAGCTCTTGCTATTATCGCTGCTGATGACAATGCTGGCTTGGTTCAAGCCATCGAAACCAAGAACATCACCTACTTGACCAAGTTCCCTAAAATTGGTAAGAAAACAGCCCAGCAGATGGTGCTAGACTTGGAAGGCAAGGTAGTAGTTGCAGGAGATGACCTTCCTGCCAAGGTCGCAGTGCAAGCTAGCGCTGAAAACCAAGAATTAGAAGAAGCCATGGAAGCCATGTTGGCTCTGGGCTACAAGGCAACCGAGCTCAAGAAAATCAAGAAATTCTTTGAAGGAACGACAGATACAGCTGAGAACTATATCAAGTCGGCCCTTAAAATGTTGGTCAAATAGGAGCAGAACATGACAAAACGTTGTTCGTGGGTCAAGATGACCAATCAGCTCTACATTGCCTATCATGATGAGGAGTGGGGGCAGCCTCTCTATGATGACCAAGCATTGTTTGAGTTGTTGTGTATGGAAACCTATCAGGCTGGTCTGTCTTGGGAAACGGTACTAAACAAACGCCAAGCTTTCCGAGAAGCCTTTCATGGCTATCAAATTCAAGCGGTCGCAGAGATGACCGACACCGAATTGGAAGCCTTGCTGGATAATCCAGCCATCATCCGAAATAGAGCCAAGATTTTTGCTACACGCGCTAACGCCCAAGCATTTTTACGACTACAGGAAGAATATGGCTCTTTTGATGCCTATCTTTGGTCCTTTGTTGAGGGGAAAACGATCGTCAATGATGTTCCCGATTACCGCCAAGCCCCAGCTAAAACACCCTTGTCTGAGAAATTAGCCAAAGATCTCAAAAAACGAGGCTTCAAGTTCACAGGCCCAGTCGCCGTCTTGTCTTTTTTACAAGCAGCAGGCCTGGTTGATGACCATGAGAACGATTGTGAGTGGAAAAGCAGCAATTAGTGAGTATAGGTAACTAGAATATTTGAGAATATAGAAAAAAGCTGAGAAATTTTTCCCAGCTTTTTATATATACTATTAGATTTGTTAGAGTGAAGTCAAAAAAGTGATTCCACCTAAAATAACACCAGCTGAATTTGGAATGATTAGTATCCAATCCTTCTTAGGTTCCTTTGTCCATCCATAAATAACCCAGATTAAGCAAGATATAGCAGCTGATAAAGGTTGAAATGGTTGAGCTTTATTTCCCTGTAAATTAGCGATAATTTGAGGTATGTAGGCAATAAATACTATAATTCCAATAAAGGCACCAATAGAACCTACGATTCGATTAATTTTTTGTTTTGTCATATACACCTCCTTCAAAAGGATAACATAGAAATTAGCGAAATGCAATAAATTCAGATACAAATTGTAACGAAAACGAATACAAAAGCACAAAAATAGAGAAACTATTTATTTTTTGTTATAGTCAAAGCGAATGACTCGCTCCTGTGCATCTACATAGGCGTGGACTCCGAAGGGAACAATGGCTCTTGGAGTTGCGTGGCCGACATTCAGATTATAGATAATCGGGATATTGCTGTCAATAATATCCAATAGTGCCTCTTTATAGTCGTCATAGAAAGTTTCATCCATAGGTTTTCCGACCAAGAGTCCATTGATGACCGCGAATATGCCAGTGTCCTTTAAAGTCCGCAACATCTTTTTGAAGTCTTCTGGTTCAGGCTTTTCTTCGCTTGTCTCTAGCAAGAGGATCTTTCCTTCCCAGTCTGACAAGTCAGGGAAAAGTTTGTATTTTTGGCAGAGCTCTGTGCTATCTGCGTATCGAGAATTGTCAAAGATATCGTAGAGGGATTCGAGGCAACCGCCGAGGATTTTCCCCTCGAATTGGGTATTTCCTTGCAACAACTCAAAACCGGTATTGGCATAACTGACACGAGATGTTCCCAGAGCCTTGGGACTGAAGTCAGTTCTTTCCTCATACCAAACATTGCTAGGGCGAATTTCTGAGATTCTTCCCGTCTCAATCAATTCTTTGAAGTAGTGAAGGCTATAGGGCAACATCTCCTTGTCTAATTCACAAATGTCAGCTAAAAAGGATTGACCATAAAAAGTCTTGATTCCTAGTTTATGCAACATGAGATGGTTCATGGTTGTATCCGAGAAGCCAAGAAAAATTTTTTGTTTGATAACCTTTTTGAGTTGGTCATTTTCAAAAAGATAAGGTAGCAAGCGATAGGTATCGTCTCCACCAATGGCACATAGGATCATATCGATGCTATCGTCAGAAAAGGCATGAATCAAATCTTCTGCACGTGCTTTGGGATGGTCCTTGATAAAGTCTAAGCCTTTTAACGAATGGGGCAAAAAGATAGGATTGAGTCCCAGGTCCTTGAGACGTTGGGCACCCAAGTCCACTTCGTGTTTGATAAAGTCCTCTCCGATAATGCCACTAGATAAACTAACAATACCAATAGTAGAAATCATATTTTATCCTCCTAGAAATAGATTGAGCCTATTTTATCACAAAAGATTAGATAGAGCTATGTGGGATTTCAGAAGAATGCTTTTAAATCAAGAAAGAGCCGTGAAAAAGCAACCGCATCTGCAGTTGCTTTTATCATTCTTCTTAATAGCGTGTTGGTCCTGCACTTGCGCTGCGAATGTTCAAGCGTTTCTTGAGGTAGAAGCGAAGGGCTAGGAGAACTGCTCCGATAATAGCTAGTGGCAATGGAGCAAGTACTGGGTTAAAGCTAGCTGGTAGGAAGCTTGTTGCAAAGAAGACAAGTAGCCAAAGGAACATAGAAGCTAGGATAACTAGTACAGATTTCCAGAAAGGTGGACGTTGACTGCGGTCCATATCTGGTCCATAATATTGGTAAACAAAGTAGTACATCAAGTAGAAGGCAAATCCACCAACCAGTCCAACTAAGAGGAGGGTAATCAATCCATAGCCGAAAGCTTGATCTGCCGCAAAGAAAGTTGTGAGGGCGCTGACGAGGGCAAAGAGGCTAGTGATGAAAAGAGCTGAGTCCATAATCATGAGTTTTGGATCATCATTTTCTTTTGGATGCTCTTTTTCATATTGTTCCTTGACAGTGAAACTATGAGCCCAATGAGTTGGTGCGCCATAGAGGGAACGAGCAGTCGTACCCTTGGCTTGCTCTTCAAGGATTTGGGGAATAACTTCCTCAAAAATAGCCTTGATTTCAGCATCTGTTTTTCCATCTTTGATGAATTGTTGGGTAGCGATGTGGACAAATTCTTGGTTTTTCTTAGTTAATTTTTGTAGATCAATCTGAGACATAGGAACTCCTCTTAGAACCATTTTTTATGGATGAGATAGAGAGTGAGCGAGACACTCATAGCAAAGGCGATAAAGACGATTAACCAGAAGGCATTCGGCTCGCCGTTTAGGGGGATTTCATTATCCTTAAAGTTCATCCCGTAGGCAGAAAAGACCATGGTTGGGATGGACATGACGATGGTCACAAGGGCCAAGGTTTTCATGATGTTGTTCTGGTTGTTGGAAATGATAGAGGCGAAGGTCTCTGTCATAGAATGCAAGACGTTTCCATAAATGTCTGCCATCTCGATGGCCTGTTGGGTTTCAATCAGGGTATCTTCAAGCAGGTCTTCGTCCTCAAGGTATTTCTTGATATTGCTGGTTGAGCTGGTCAATTTCTTAATCACACGCTCATTTGTTTTGAGGGAAGCCTTGAAATAGACAATGGTTTTTTCCAATTCCATGAGCTCAATCAATTCTTCATTACGAGTTGATTGATGCAGTTGACTTTCAATTTGTTCACTCTTACGGTCAATCGAACGAAGGGCTGTTAGGTAAAGCTCTGCATTGCGATAGAGAATCTGGAAGATAAAACGCGAACGCATGAAAGTATAGAAATTACGCAATCGACGGTTGATAAAGACATCAAGAACCGGTAGTGGTTCCAAACACGTAGTGATAATGGTTTCCTCTGTGATGATAATACCAAGCGGGATGGTTACGTAGTAGGTGCGATTATTTCTTTCTTCTGTGACCGGCACGTCTACGATAATTAGGGTGTACTCGTCTTCAATGGTAATACGAGACATTTCTTCCGCATCGAGTGGTGCACGAAGGTCGGCAATATCAATATCGAAGGCGTTAGCGATTTCGAGTGATTCATTTTGAGTCGGATTAACGAGATTGATCCAAGTACCCGGTTCAAGCGTATCGATCTCTTTAAATTCAGTTGTTGTAGAGAGAAAAACTTGTTTCATATCCCTTATCCTTTCTCATTTTTCAGATTTTTTCACACCGTACTATTATACTACAAAATCGGCCTTTTTCAAAATAAATCTAACAAAAATCCTGTTGCTATTGGATTTTTACTTTGTCTTGAAATGTTGATTTTTAAATTTGCTCCCCTTTTTGCTCCCCCTATAGTGCTTTTAGTGCAGTTTCGTAGAATGATACTGCTTTTTTTGCGTTCTCTTTTGAGAGGTGGCTATATATATCCATGGTCATTGATAAAGTGGAATGACCTAGGCGGTACTGGAGTTCCTTGTATGGTATTCCAGAGTTAAGCAAGAGACTAGCGTGAGTGTGACGGAATCCGTGAAAGCCAATGTTAGGAACGTCAGCACGCTTAAAATGTGTTTGCAATCTTCTTTTAAGTCTTGAACTGCTAGGATACTCATGAATGAAATCAGAAAATACTACACTTTCACGTTGCCCTATCTTCCAAGCCTCTTTAGTTTGGCGTAGTTTGTACTGCTTCAGCATGCTAACAGTCGCTTGATCTATATCTATATCCCGATAACTAGCCTTAGATTTTGGGCTATTAATTTCTAAATCACGATTTAGTGTTTTGGTAACATGTACCACGGCATTATCTAAATCTATATCAGACCAGGAAAGAGCTAAAGCTTCATTGATACGGCAACCAGTAGCCAATAGGAACTTATAGAGCGTTGTCTCATAGTAGTAACGATATCTATCGCTATCTAAATTATCGAGATAACCAAGAAACTTTTTTATTTCTTGATTTTCGAAGTGTTTTACCTTTTGGCGCTTTGCTTTCTGAGTGTTACGAGGTAAAACAACATCACGCGCAGGATTGGACGGTATCGCTTGCATGGTTACGCCATACTGTAAGATACGTTTGTTTAAAGCGTGTATCTTGTCATAATGTAGAAAAGCCCCTTTTTCCCCTCTATTAGTCTTGTCAGCAAGTTCGTTGATAATGGACTGGATAAGTGGAGTAGTGAGCTTATCGAGCTTGTAAGCCCCAAAGATAGGCAATATATGATTATCAATTAACTTTCTAACATTGCCTTGAGTGTTTGGCTTAACCGTATTCTTATAACTTTCTAACCAGAGATTGGCTAATTCTTGATAGTTTTTTATGGTGCTAGCCTTTTGTCTAGTAGATCCTGCTTTCTGAAAAGCAATTTTTTCTTGAGTAGCTTTCTGCTTAACTTCCTTTTGTGTCCGCCCCGTTACCTTAGTTTTAACTTTCTTTCCTGTTACCTGGTCAACTCCTAGATATACATTAGCACGATAGACTTTACTACCGTCTTTTTTTATAACTTCAGTTATTTTCATGATGATAAACCTTTCTAAAATACATCAGCAGGCAAGCCATTATCAAAAAGGTTTTATATCATGCTAGGGCTTTATAGTTTGCCCCTATTTTAATTGGTTTTCGGGAGATTGGCTAAGATTATTCATTGTAACCAATGCCCCAGTAAGGGATATATTGCATATTCTTTTTACCAGCATTTTCATCATAGATTTTTATTTTATTATTTTCTAATGCAAGAGAAATGAGTTTAGAGGCAACGGATGATTGTTTATTTGTCAATCCAAATCTTTCTCTAAGTGTGCTATTTGTCATATAATCATCTTCAATGTAGAGTATGGCGGAATGATAATAAATAGCATTTATTTTTTCTCTGTTACCCATTTCTTGGATTGTTCGTCGTTGATGTAAAGTAACGACAGTATAATTATCTTTTGCAGTGATATCGGGAGCAGGTAAGTGATTTAATTCAAGAGTCAATATAATCTTGTCTATACCGCTACCACGCGATTCTACCAGATGCATCTTTCGAAATAGATTAGCTAAATCTTCATTTCGAGAGTATGGAGGCATGTCAAGCAATCTTTCTGGACGATTAAGAGGGGAACCAGGATTTGTAAATACTACTCTATTATCAAAGATTTCAATTATTGGTGAGCTCCCTTTTACAGAAAAATCCTGATGCACTATTTGATTTGCAACAATCTCACGTATAACAAGAGGGGGATAATCCGTATCAGAGGTTATTTGTCCGTTTTCTTTTAATGTCTCAGGTTTTCTAGGCAAATGACTATTGATAAATTTTAGCAAACCATCAAAACCAACAGCAACTCCTTTACTCGCTGTATTATCGGCTACTGCACTGAGTTTATTATTACCATTATATCTGATTACTCTTAAAGCATGTGATGATAGATTTTCAAAGTTTTTAAGATTTTTTGCGAAAGTAAATGCCCCCATATTGGTCAAATTAAAGGTTTTCCCAGAAGGTTCTACAATACCGTCGTTTATCATATGAGTAATAATTTCTTCGTCAGTTGAACCGACAAAGTGGCCTAACATTTTCAAATAAGAATTAACATCAAGTAATTCTTTGATTTCATCAAATGTACATGCAGTTTTTGCATATTCTTTTTCAAATGATCGTGCCTCAAAGGATTTCCACAACTCTCTTTCTTTTTCAGGATAATCCTTTAAATTTTTTAAAGATGATCCGCTTCTGATATATCGATTACCTCCAAAAGCAACAGGTCTACCAGCATTCATATGGATAACTAGAACGACAACATGATTTTGATCAATATCGTATTCTTCAAACCGAATTGTAATACGAGGGTCTAGCATTCTTTCTAACCAAGTAATAAATGGTTCTCCACCATGTTTTTCAGTTTTTGGGTAGAACTTTGTGCCAACAATCTCTTTTGAATCATCATCAATGCCCCAAATTAGGTACGAAAATTGTCGATTTAAAATTGCTGATGAATTGGCCAAAGCCGATATATATTTACCTATACGTTCATGATCATTATTATTTACTTTATATTCAATAATTTCATCTTCATTTTTAGTTAATAACTTTAATAATTTTTCTGAATCTCTATTTTCCATAATTTTTATTTTCCAAGTAAATTCCAAGTAGGCTAAAAACGTTGTTAAATCAACTAATTTTTATTTTCTAAGTAAATTCCACGCGCTTCAGGATTGTTGAACATTGTGGCGCGTGGGTTTAGAATCCTTTCCTCCATGGTTCTTTTTCTTTCTCTTTCTTTTGTTCCTCCTTAATCTTAATAGCCATTTTTACTTTTTCAGCCATATCAGAAACCAGATTCTTTATTATCTTTTTATCTTCCTTAGGGAGTATTCCATAATTTAGTAATAACTCTTCTTCATCTGTATATGAAAGCTGATTTACTGCAGATAAGAATGAAGTAAGATTAGAATAATCAGGCTCATCATGACCAGTTATATATCGCTCTTCCAGCACCTTCATTAAATCATCTCCAAGAATAGAATAAACCCTAGCCTTTACATGGTTATTTGGATCATCGGGATCCTTTTGGTAAAGTTGATAACTTGCTTCTTGGCTGTCTCTATACTCACTGTGCCCTAACAAGTATCCAACGGATACATTGAATAAGTCGGCTAGCAGTTTAGCCTTTTCGGATCCAATAGAGTGCTTTTCGTTTTCCCAATTTGAAATAGTTAGTTTAGTAGTACCTATTTCATTGGATAACTCTTCTTGAGTCAGACCTTTTTCTTTTCGCAATTCTTTCAATCTATTCATAATTTTCGTTACCTTTCATAGTTGATTATACACAAGAGATTTTAAAAAATCAAAGAAAACTATATATTTTTTAAAAATATTGTTGACAAGTAATAAAAAACTATATATAATAAAAATCAGGATATAGAAAACTATATCAATTTTTCCCTCTCCAACCTTTCACACTTTCAATCTATTCATGGAGGGGGGATTTTTTAGAAAGGGGGAAACCTATGAGCAAACTACGAGGCTATCGGGTTATGTTAGGACTAACTCAGCAACAAATGGCGGACAATCTAAAAATTTCTTTGCAGTCATACAACAACAAAGAATTAGGTAAAACGCCATTCAATGACAAAGAACGCCTAGCGATTAAGTCAATGGTTGCAGAAATCAAATCAGATATAACCATAGATGAACTATTTTATAGCTAGAAAGGAGCAAACTTATCGCAATACTACACTACATTTACAGATTTCTTAAGTGGAGCTTTACCACTGGGGATTGAACTACTCGGAAGAAATTTCCAGCCAGAATAGAAAGGAGCTATTAAGAAATCAAAGCTATGGCATTCAGAAATAAAAAAACACGCCAAAGAAGCGCGTGAGAGCAATAAAAAAGGCTTAGCAATAACCACACCGCAGAGCCTTTCACACTAACACTAAAACGAATTTAACAAAAAGCAGGCAAGCTATTATCAAAGAGGTTTTAGTAAAGATTTATACCTAGATTATAGCATATTTAGGGCAATTTGACCATACGGAGAGCGCCAACTCTTGAAACTGGTACTTTCTCACGCTTTCAATTTGGCGAGTCTGAGTGTGAGGATATCCTGTATAAGAAACAACTCAAAAAAGCCCCACGCTCTCGGTCGGCAAACTTTTGAGCGTGAGGCTGTAGGCAAGAAAAAAAGCATTAAAAGCCATCGTGGCAAGTATAAAAAGATAGAAAAAAGGTAAAAAACATGACAACAAAAAAAGCAATATCAAGCCAGCAAGTTCTATTATCGGCTAAGAAGCTAACAGAATTAGGGAACGAATTAACCGACATCATGAATGTTTTAGAAATGAATAACCTAGCTCTTGAAGGGCTTGAGTTTGCACTACAGAATGATACAACCACGTTCTTATGGCTTGCTAAAAAATACACTGATACAGCATACGCCCAGAATGAAAAGCTATACGATCGTCTAAATGAAATAGCCTTTTTGCTTTTGAACAATGACGACGCTAAAGAGCTGGAGGCAATGCAATGACACTAGATTTAGACAACATGACACAAGCAGAATTTGATGAAGTAATGGCTGAAATCAAGGAGAAACGCCCCAACCTCTTCCAGTTTATTGCTGATTTTGTAGATAGAAAGGTAAGTACCGAAGAGGTGGACGAGTTTTTGAAGATGGAGCGAACTGATCAAGTGGAATATATCAAGAATTACAAAGCGAGGGTATGACATGAATGAATTAGATTTGACCGATACACAAGCAGTTATCTTCATGGTGGTGTTGATTGGCTTACTGCTTTATTTAAACCACCGAGATCGCAAAAAAAGCGCCCAATTTGAGCGAGAAAGTAAACAGACGATAGAAACACCTAGCGAGGATTTAAAACCTGATTATGGGCGCTATATTCAGCTTGCAGGGGTAAGAGTTTACGGAGGAACTGAATGAGTCTATCAGAGAATGACAAACGAGTATTAAGACTAATCAAGGTAGGGGCTGAGAACTCCATAACAGGGGCGGAAATCAGCCTGACAACCAAGCTAACAGAAAGAACCGTGCAAGATATTATCAGCCGTCTAATCACGCGCCATAGCGTTCCTATTGTTGGGGTTCGACACGGAACATTTAGAGGATATTTTATCCCTGCTAACAAAGAGGAGCTACTGGACGGAGCAAAGGCATTCTATAACCAAGTACAGGAAGAACAGAAACGCCTAACTGTCCTTTTAAATGCTGATTTAGAGAGTTACAAAGAAACCTTGAAGGAGGTGGGCGGATATGTTTAGCCTAAGCCGAGAAAGCGAGCAAGACCTAGCGCATGGCATTCTAGAGGTAGTGGAAAGATATCTGGAAGCGCGTGATACAGTCAAACCACGACTGACAGGCTTAATATCAGCCCAGGAAGTCATGGACGAGTTAGATATAAAATATATGACACTCCAAAAATGGGAAAAAGCAGGGCTAAGACGGTATCAGCCGCCACTAGAAGATACTAGGAAAATCTATTATAGAATTTCTGACTTGATGAAGTTTATGGGGGTGGAGAATGGCTAGCTTTGAAAGATTCCCAGGACAGAGAAGATCCGTTCGGACTACCAACGGCTACACTTGGAAAAATAGACAACTAACTCTTGAGCAACGTAAAGAGTTACAACAATTAAAGAAACTGAAAAAGAAACGATTGAAAAGCCAGAAAGGATAACTAATGACAGAAATAAAAAAACTTGGACAAGTTCCTGCTGAGACAATAGGGCCATCTGCTAGCATTTTGACAGGATTGTTGAGACGCGGGCAAGTATTGGGCATAACGGCACCAAGAAGATCCTTAAAGACTAGTGTAGTTATTTCTCTAGCCCTATCTTTAGCTCAGGGGAGTAATTGGTTAGAGTGGAAGAGCAAAAGAGCTTTCAACGTCTTGTATATCAATACGAATCATAAAGAAAACGACTGTTTTAGTAAGTTCATGCAGATTGCCCAACTTTTAGAAGTTGAGCAAAAAGATCTTGACAATATTTCTATCTTAACTCTTCCAAAGTCAACGGCCTTAGAAGATTTGGCCAAGGTTGTAAAAGATAAAGTACCAAACAATGTTTTTCAAGTGGTTATTATTGATAGTATTGATAATTTAAAATTACTACAGTTTGGGGGCTCCTTAGGGGATTATTTACAACAGATTAACCAACACGTAGGCGGTGGCCTGATCTATACACAAAGTCATAGAGATAGACCGAAAGGGACTACGGAAAGTTCAGACTTTGCGCAGTGGTCAGAGTCTCTAGCTCATTGCGATAGCTTGTTAGAATTTTTCAAGATGGAATTAGATCCCGAATTGTTACGCCTAGAGAGATTAGAAGCTGTCTGGGATTTGGCCAAGAATGTAATGACTACGCACAATAAAAGATATTTTCAGCTAAATGTAACAAATGACTATATCAATTTCAAAAACAAGAGAGCAACAAGCGAGGATTTACGAAACCATATAGAGGTAGCGCTGGAACATTTACCTACTGAACAAACGCAAGAAATTCTACAAAATTTTGATAACATAGATTTGCCATTAAAAACACGAACTTATTGGAGACTTGAAGCGGTCACCTCGGAAGTTGATTATGACGGGGAGAAAAATTTTCTTTTCTACTATCCACAGTTGATAAACGATAAGGAGAAAATATTAGCTTACCATGAACCAGGAATACCATTACCAAAGGATATTAAAGAAAAGGTGTGGGCTAATGAAGAAATTAGAGAAAGAGCGACGAATAAATTAAAATCTATGATAGCAGACTTTGAACAGGTAAATAATAGATTACCCAATAAGTCAGAACTTTCTCGTTTTGCCAAAATCAGCAGACCCACCTTAGATAAATTGATTGATGAATCCGATAATAACATAGTGGTTATAGATGGATTGATACAAGAAAACCCCGCTCACTAGCAATTCAAAATGTGTAAAGACTTGTAAATTTTACAATGTAAAGAGTTGTAAAAAGTTGTAAAAAAAGTGTAAAAATTTTACAAGATTTTACACCTTTACAAACGTAAAATTTACAAGTCTTTACAACTCGGTGTAAAAGATGTAAAATAGCGTTTTTTTACATTTGTAAACTAATAAATAATACCTTTAAAGCATTGGTTTTATGGGGTTTATTGGAATATGTAAAGACTTGTAAAGCGTTGTAAAATTTTACAATGTAAACAGGGACAAAATCAGGGACATGACTAGAATAGCCTAGCGTCAATTCTAGTTTGTCCAAGTGTCCGTGAATTGTGGAAGTAAGAACAGGTACAGGAACAGGGGCGATTGAGCTACGCCCCCTGTAACCCTGTCCTTCAACACTTCCACGGTGCGCGGGTGTAACTTGTAAAAAAATGGAGTAGGTAACTGGTGGTAAAGAAGAGATTAAAAAAACGAGTTATCCAGGATAAGCACTTTTTAGCATTCAAGACAATGCCCTACATGGAAAATATTGGAGAAGTTATTAAGTGGACTGGTGATAACGAACCGATGAGGTATATTTTTGATAAAGCAAGAAAATATCTAGTATTCGATAAGCTAACCTGTACATGGCAAGGTATGAACTTTGGAAATCCATCTAGGGAATTACTGTCTAAAACTCCACGATTAAGGCATAGCACAAAAAGGATATACGAGAAGATGGAGGAAAGAAAGTTGGATCTTCTTTCACCACAAGATGGAGAATCTGCTTCTTATATTTCTGACTGGGAAACTTTTAAAAACAGTGAGCTTATTCAGACTTTGAAGCATGAAGACCAACTACTAAAACATTTTGTAATTATAGCCATACAACAGGGATATATTATCCACGATGAACGTAAAAAACTTGTGGGGATTGACTATCAGAGTATAAAAAACGGAGAAAGACAACATGACATTAAAAACATTTTCAGATAAAGTAAAAACATTTACTTTCACTTACGAATTTAAAGACCTAGATACTGCTATGGTAGCAGGTCACGCACTACTGGGATATATGGCAGGAACATATTACCAACCTGCAATCTCATTGACTTATAAGAACAAAGGCACGCTTGTCGCCGAGTATGTGGAGGATAAGAAACTAAACTATATCTTTAAACGTATTTGTGAGAGCTTCAAAGGCTGTAAGCAAACAGAGGGGTAAAAACTATGGATGATTTTCATGGATTGCTACAAAAAGGGTTTATTTTATACCAAAAAAGTGGTAGAATAGAAGTAGAATCCCCCCCAACTTTTGGGAGTGTGACCTTGCATTTTCAAGATGGTAGATTTTCCCACTTGGTGCGAACTGAAACAAAGAAATAGAGTCTATCGGAACAACCGAGGGCACTGAATAAGCTAAATGGCTTTTCGGTGTCCTTTTTTGTTTTGGCGGAAGGAGAATGGATATGAGTTTAGGAAGTAAAGTAAAACGTCTTGAAGGAATTCAAAAGAATAAAAATCGTGAAAAGGTTGTGTTTATCAATAGTGGGGATTTTAAGGATTCAACAGAATGCGATGAATACATTGCTAGGCTTACAGAAGAGTATAAAGCGCAATATATCAATCCTATTTTCTTTATCGATGATGTGAGCATTTAAACTAACAGGAGGTAGAAAGCTATTGCAAAATTAAAACCAAAACAAGAATACTTTTTGATGGCTTTGATTAGTGAACCAAGCATTACAAAAGCTATTGAAAAATCTGGAATCGCCAAAAATACGGCGTATAGGTATCTTAAAGATAGGAATTTTTTCAGCGAATATCAAAAGCTAAGACAAGACATGATAGGACGAACGACAAGCCTATTATTACAGGCCAGTGGGCGTGCTGTTGAGGTCTTGTATGAGGTGGCAGATGATCCAGAAAAAAGCCCCTACGCAAGAGTACAGGCAGCTAAAACAATATTAGAAATGGCATACCGTGGCATGGAATTAGAAGACTTGCAAACACGGATAGAAAAATTAGAACGAGGAATGGAACTATGAAAATTAAATTATTTTATTATTACCGCTGGAACTCTACTACACTAGAAGACTTTGAAAAAGAAATCAACGACTTCATGGCAACTGTCCAAGTGGTAGACGTGAAATATTCAGAGGCTACTAACAACACAGAAGCAATCACTGGTGTAATGGTGCTATATAAGTAAGTAGAAGGAGCTGAATAGATGAAGAAAAGCACAGTATTGGCCAAAACAGAATCACTAAAAGGGGCTATTTATAACCTTTCTGGGAAAATGGACGAAATTCGTAATAACAATTATTTGAGCATAGACGGTAAGACGTATGAGTTAGAAGAATTGAAATATAAGTGGGAAAATTGGTACGGGGCTTACTACAATGAGTTGAAAGCATTATCAGATGGTTTATTAGAAAAAGTAGAACGTAAACGTGCTGAGGATGAAGTTAAAAAATTAACTGACTACGGCTATCAAGTGGCTCTACAAAATACTTTAAAGCTATTGGAAAAAGAAGCGCTAGAAGTTTCAACTGCTAAGGCGTTGATAGACCACTACAAGGATGATTGGACAGCTTTGTCACTTATTAGAAGTACCGTGGGGGATATCTGGGGAGATGGAAATCCTAAAAATGCTGAAATCGCCCAATATATTCCAATTGATAACCGTGAGCGTACTAAAGATTTGTTGGCTAAGTTTAGCCGTGGGGTTGATGAAATCAATTACCAGCGCTTGATGGATGATGATAAATTTGTAAAACAACGAGTAGATGGATTGATTTTATTCTTAAACTCAGATTTTCTAGATGAGAATATGGAAGCACAATAAAATCTTACGAGGGGGAGCAATCCCCTTTTTTAGATAAGTTAGACAGAATGACACACGAGGTAGGGGAATGGTTAGAAGTTTAAAGATAAGACTGCAAAAATTGGAAGAACACACTATTAAAGATATAACGCCGATTGTATGGCTGACCTTTCTTGAGAATGGGGAATATGAAGTAAGAGTTCCAGAATATGGGAAAGGCAATAAAGAAGTAGTAACGACCTTTAAGAGTGAGAAAGAGGCTTGTAATTACATAGAGACCACAGTAGGAAATTGTATTGTTTGGGATATACCACCACAATAAAGGAGCGAACTAATGGAACTGGATAAGTTTAAAACGATGATGAACGTCAGAGAGCGGATGACTTACTTTCTGAGATTCCAGAGGATGGCAGGGAGTGAAAACCAAGTTACAATAGATGAAGAGGCTTGGAAACTTGTCTTACCTGATCAGTGGAATTTGACTAGCAAGCATGAAAAAGCAATCCGTGAGGGGTTGGAAATATTCGCCCAAGACATCAATGGCATAGAGAACAAGCGAGCCAGAAAATACTTTATTATCCATTATTGCTACATGAGGAAGAAAACAGTAAGCGAATGTTTAGAAATTGCTGGGACAAAATCCACTAGCTACCACCGATATAAACAGATAGCTGTTTTAAACTTTGCGAGAATCCACCAGAACGGAGAGCTAGAAGCATATAAGTAGGCAAATGTAGGCTGAGGCTTCATATTCGCCCCCTATTTTGCTTTGTTTCGTACTGGACAACTAAAAAACACCACGGACAAACTAGAAGCCCTCAGAAACGAATCAGGGGGCTTTTGTGAGGTCATAATCATATAAACCACGCGCTTCATGGTATAATATACCTATCAGCAACCAGCAATAAAAAAGCACGTTTGAACGTGCTAGTTTCTTGCCTGCTGAACTCGTTAAATCTTAGCCCTTTTGTGGGGCTTTTTTGCTCCCCTTTTTGCGTACTTTGGGGGAGCAAGTAGTAAAAAGTAATGTTAGTATTTTTTGTTCAAAAGCGCGTGATATAAGGGTTAGGAAGCCCTAAGGAAACATAAAATAAGAAGTTTTTTATTATACTACAAATTCAGCCTTTTGGGTAATAGAATCTCACTTTTTTTGGTATAATGGTAAGCAATAATGGACTAGAAAGAACAAAGATGCAAGATAAAATTGTCATTCATGGGGCGCGTGCCCATAATTTAAAAAATATTGATGTGGAGATTCCGCGAGACAAGCTGGTTGTTGTGACAGGCTTGTCAGGTTCAGGGAAATCCAGTCTGGCCTTTGATACCCTCTATGCGGAGGGACAACGTCGCTATGTGGAGAGTTTGTCAGCATACGCTCGGCAATTCTTGGGAAATATGGAGAAGCCCGATGTAGATGCCATTGATGGTCTCAGCCCAGCTATTTCCATCGACCAGAAAACGACTAGTAAAAATCCTCGCTCGACGGTGGGAACAACGACTGAAATCAATGACTATCTGCGTCTCCTCTATGCGCGTGTGGGGACGCCTTACTGTATCAACGGGCATGGGGCTATCAAGGCTTCTTCTGTGGAGCAAATCGTTGATAAGGTTTTGGAGTTACCTGAACGCCAGCGCTTGCAGATTTTAGCCCCTGTCATCCGCAAGAAAAAAGGCCAACATAAGAGTGTTATCGAGAAGGTTCAGAAAGATGGTTATGTTCGTGTCCGTGTGGATGGGGAAGTCTATGATGTGACCGAAGTGCCAGAGTTGTCTAAGAGCAAGCAACACAATATTGATGTCGTGGTTGACCGTATTGTCATCAAGGAGGGTATCCGTAGTCGTCTCTTTGATTCCATTGAGGCTGCCCTTCGTATTGCAGAAGGTTATGTCATTATCGACACTATGGACGATTCTGAGTTGCTCTTCTCTGAGCATTATGCCTGTCCAGTTTGTGGTTTTACTGTCCCAGAGTTAGAGCCTCGTCTCTTCTCTTTCAATGCTCCTTTTGGTTCTTGTAGTGAGTGTGACGGCTTGGGCATCAAGCTGGAGGTGGATACTGATTTGGTAGTGCCAGATGCCAGCAAAACCTTACGTGAGGGATCGCTAGCACCTTGGAATCCTATCTCGTCTAACTACTATCCAAACATGCTAGAGCAGGCCATGACAGCCTTTGGAGTGGATATGGATAAGCCTTTTGAGGACTTGTCAGAAGAAGATAAGAACTTGATTCTCTATGGGTCTGATGGCAAGGAATTCCATTTCCACTATGAGAATGAATTTGGTGGCGTGCGTGATATCGACATTCCGTTTGAAGGAGTTGTCAATAATATCAAGCGTCGTTATCACGAGACAAACAGCGACTACACTCGCACCCAGATGCGCCTCTACATGAATGAGTTGACCTGCGGAACTTGTCGTGGTTACCGTCTCAATGACCAGGCCTTGTCTGTCCGTGTGGGTGGCGAGCAAGGACCACATATCGGAGAAATTTCAGATCTGTCTATCGCAGACCACTTGGACTTGGTGAGCCAGCTGATCTTATCTGAAAATGAAGCGATTATTGCTCGTCCCATTCTCAAGGAAATCAAGGACCGTTTGACCTTCCTTAATAACGTGGGTCTTAACTATCTGACCCTGTCTCGTTCAGCAGGAACCCTTTCAGGTGGGGAGAGCCAGCGTATTCGTTTGGCAACCCAGATTGGTTCTAACCTATCAGGAGTCCTCTATATATTGGATGAGCCGTCAATCGGTCTTCACCAGAGGGATAATGACCGTCTGATTGCCAGTCTCAAAAAGATGCGTGACTTGGGTAATACACTCATTGTGGTGGAACATGACGAAGATACCATGCGCGAAGCGGATTATCTGATTGACGTTGGTCCCGGTGCCGGTGTTTTTGGTGGGGAGATTGTTGCTGCAGGAACACCCAAGCAAGTGGCTCGTAACAGCAAGTCTATCACAGGTCAGTACTTGTCAGGCAAACGTGCCATTCCAGTGCCAGAAGAGCGCCGTGTCGGAAATGGTCGTTTTATCGAGGTGACAGGAGCGTGTGAGAACAACCTGCAAAATGTCACAGCTCGCTTTCCACTAGGAAAATTCATCGCCGTTACAGGGGTATCTGGCTCAGGGAAATCGACCCTCATCAACAGCATTCTCAAAAAAGCTATTGCCCAGAAGCTCAACCGTAATTCAGACAAGCCTGGTAAATTCAAGACCATCACAGGGATTGAGCATGTAGACCGCTTGATTGACATTGACCAGAGTCCAATTGGACGGACGCCGAGGTCCAACCCAGCTACCTATACGGGAGTCTTTGACGATATACGTGACATCTTTGCTCAGACTAATGAAGCCAAGATTCGAGGCTATAAGAAGGGGCGTTTCAGTTTCAATGTCAAGGGTGGTCGCTGTGAAGCCTGCTCAGGTGACGGGATTATCAAGATTGAGATGCACTTCTTGCCAGATGTTTACGTGGCTTGTGAAGTCTGCCACGGGACCCGCTACAATAGTGAAACCCTAGAAGTTCACTACAAGGAAAAAAATATCTCGCAGGTCTTGGATATGACCGTCAACGACGCGGTAGAGTTCTTCCAACACATTCCAAAGATTCAACGCAAACTTCAGACCATCAAGGATGTGGGGCTAGGCTATGTGACACTAGGACAACCAGCTACTACCCTTTCTGGAGGAGAAGCTCAGCGTATGAAGCTGGCTAGTGAACTCCACAAACGCTCGACAGGTAAGTCATTCTACATTCTGGATGAGCCGACGACAGGTCTTCATACCGAGGATATCGCTCGCTTGCTTAAAGTCTTGGCTCGCTTTGTAGACGATGGCAATACAGTCCTTGTTATCGAGCACAATCTGGATGTCATTAAGACGGCAGACCATATTATTGACTTGGGACCTGAGGGCGGTGTCGGTGGTGGAACCATCATCGCAACAGGAACTCCAGAAGAAGTAGCGGTCAATGAAGCCAGCTACACAGGACATTATTTGAAAGGAAAGTTACATCATGAATAAACGTGTACAAGCATTTCTAGCTAAAATGCAAGAAAAAGAACTAGATGGCATCATCATCAATAACCTTAAAAACGTCTATTACCTTACTGGTTTTTGGGGCTCAAACGGAACAGTCTTTATCAGCCGTGACCGTCAGGTCTTGGTGACAGACTCTCGCTATATCATTGCAGCTAAGCAAGAAACCAGTGGCTTTGAGATTGTGGCAGATCGTGATGAATTGGCTGTCATTGCAGGAATTGTCAAGGACATGGGCTTGTCTCGTATCGGTTTTGAAGATGAGATCTCAGTCTCTTATTATCACCGTATGCAGGCAGCTTTTGCAGGTTTGGACTTGCTTCCACAAACTCAGTTTGTTGAAGGTCTTCGAATGATTAAGGATGAAGCGGAGATTGCAGCTATTCGCAAGGCTTGTTCTATTTCAGACCAAGCTTTCCGCGACGCGCTTGACTTTATTAAGCCAGGAAAAACTGAAATTGAGATTGCCAACTTCCTTGACTTCCGCATGCGTGAGTTGGGAGCATCTGGCTTGTCTTTTGACACTATCCTAGCTAGCGGTATCAACTCTTCCAAACCTCATGCCCATCCTATGCATAAACCAGTACAACTAGGAGAGGCTATCACCATGGACTTTGGATGCCTCTACGACCACTATGTCAGTGATATGACACGGACTATCTATCTAGGGCATGTCAGCGACGAGCAAGCAGAGATTTACAATACAGTTCTAAAAGCTAACCAAGCCTTGATTGATCAGGCTAAGGCAGGATTAGGTTTCCGTGACTTTGACAAAATTCCTCGTGATATTATCATAGAGGCAGGCTATGGCGACTACTTTACCCACGGTATCGGACATGGTATTGGGCTGGATATTCATGAGGAACCATACTTTAGCCAAACATCTACTGAGACAATTAAGGCAGGTATGGCATTGACAGATGAGCCAGGTATCTATATCGAAGGCAAATATGGCGTTCGTATCGAGGATGACATTCTGATTACAGAGACAGGTTGTGAATTATTGACCCTTGCTCCAAAAGAGTTGATAGTTATTTAGTTATTTGTCAAGAAAAAAGTACGAAAATGACGAAAAAAGTCAAAAAAATTTAAAAATAGGTCGCAAGTCGGATGTTTTTTATGGTATAATAGACTAAACTGATAGTAACATGTAGCGAAAGGGGTAGGTACATGATTAAAATTTATACAGTCTCAAGTTGTACTAGCTGTAAAAAAGCAAAAACCTGGCTCAATGCCCACCAGTTAAGTTATAAAGAACAAAACCTTGGTAAAGAAGGAATTACGAGAGAAGAATTACTGGACATTCTAACCAAAACAGATAACGGAATAGCCAGCATCGTTTCGTCTAAAAATCGCTATGCCAAAGCCCTTGGAGTGGATATTGAAGATTTGAGTGTCAACGAAGTCCTCAATCTGATTATGGAAACACCGAGAATTTTAAAGAGCCCAATCCTTGTAGATGAAAAACGCCTGCAAGTTGGCTACAAGGAAGACGATATTCGTGCCTTCCTACCACGCTCTGTCCGTAATGTAGAAAATGCAGAAGCACGTTTGCGTGCAGCTCTATAAACATCAAGGCTGGGAGCAATTCCCAGTCTTATTCTATTTTAATTTCAAAAAGAAAGAAGAAAGAAATGAAAAAAATAGTTCTTGTTAGCCTAGCTTTCCTTTTTGTTCTGGTTGGTTGCGGACAGAAAAAAGAAACTGGACCAGCTACAAAAACAGAAAAGGATACGCTTCAGTCGGCATTGCCAGTTATTGAAAATGCTGAGAAGAATACAGTTGTCACCAAGACTTTGGTCTTGCCCAAGTCAGATGATGGCGGCCAGCAAACCCAAACCATTACATACAAGGACAAGACTTTTTTGAGTTTAACGATTCAACAAAAACGTCCAGTTTCTGATGAGTTGAAGACTTATATCGACCAACATGGAGTGGAAGAAACCCAAAAAGCTCTTCTCGAGGCAGAGGAGAAGGATGAGGCCATCATAGCAGCTCGTAAATTAGCAGGATTTAAGCTTGAAACTAAACTATTGAGTGCAACAGAACTTCAAACAACGACTAGTTTTGATTTTCAAGTTCTGGATGTCAAGAAGGCTTCTCAGTTAGAATATTTGAAGAATATTGGCTTAGAAAATCTTTTGAAGAATGAACCAAGCAAATATATTTCAGACAGATTGGCAAATGGCGCGACAGAACAATAGAAAATCCAAATAAATAGACTGCCTGAATTGTAGAACGTAAGGAATTATGCTATAATGGTACTATTCTAAGGAAAGAGGGTGTTAGAATGGGATTTACTGAAGAAACAGTACGTTTTAAATTGGACGATTCCAATAAAAAAGAAATTAGCGAAACTTTGACTGATGTCTATGCTTCGTTGAACGATAAGGGCTACAACCCAATTAACCAAATCGTAGGTTACGTATTGAGTGGAGACCCTGCCTACGTTCCTCGTTATAATAATGCACGAAATCAAATCCGTAAGTATGAGCGTGATGAAATCGTTGAGGAATTGGTCCGCTACTACCTTAAAGGACAAGGAGTCGATCTATAACCTATGAGAATTATGGGATTGGACGTCGGTTCAAAAACGGTAGGGGTAGCCATTAGCGATCCGCTCGGTTTTACAGCTCAAGGGCTTGAAATCATCCAAATCAATGAGGAGCAAGGCCAATTTGGTTTTGATCGCGTTAAGGAGTTGGTTGATACTTATAAGGTGGAACGATTTGTAGTGGGCTTGCCTAAAAACATGAACAATACAAGCGGACCGCGCGTGGAAGCTAGTCAAGCATACGGAGCAAAGCTAGAAGAGCTTTTTGGTTTACCAGTAGACTATCAAGATGAACGCTTGACAACAGTGGCTGCTGAGCGCATGTTGATTGAACAAGCAGATATCAGTCGCAATAAGCGAAAGAAAGTCATTGATAAGTTAGCAGCTCAGCTGATTTTACAAAATTATTTAGATAGAAAATTTTAATATAAGGAGAGGCTATGTCACACGATCATAACCACGAACACGAAGAACGTGAACTAATCACACTAGTAGATGAGCAAGGAAACGAAACCTTGTTTGAAATCCTTTTGACCATTGACGGAAAAGAAGAATTTGGTAAAAACTATGTTCTTCTAGTACCAGTTAACGCAGAAGAAGACGAAGACGGACAAGTTGAAATTCAAGCTTACTCATTCATCGAAAACGAAGATGGAACAGAAGGCGAATTGCAACCAATCCCAGAAGACTCAGAAGACGAATGGAACATGATTGAAGAAGTCTTCAATAGTTTTATGGAGGAGTAAAAATGTTCAGTGAACATTTTTACCCTTACGCTAAAAATAAAGACCGTAAGTAAGTCTGGGAGACTGTATCAGCCCAACTCCCAGAAATCGGGAAGAGTTGGAACGTCCGGGGGACGTTTTTACCCCACGTTAATATTCATAGTTGCTAGTTATTAGCTAACCAGGTAAGAGGTCGGGACGAAAATCCTGACCTCATTTTTTGTTAGTTATGAGACTTTATTGAGGCAGTTGATTGAACCTGTAATTAAGGAGATGTATATGTTTGAAGTAGAAGAGTGGCTCCATAGTCGGATTGGTTTGAATTTTCGATCAGGTTTGGGCCGAATGCAGCAAGCGGTGGATTTGTTAGGAAATCCCGAGCAGTCTTACCCTATTATCCACGTAACAGGGACTAATGGGAAAGGATCTACCATTGCTTTTATGAGGGAGTTATTTATGGGACATGGCAAAAAAGTTGCGACTTTTACTTCCCCTCATATCGTCTCTATCAATGATCGAATCTGCATTAACGGGCAACCAATAGCTGATGCAGACTTCATCCGTTTGGCTAATCAGGTCAAGGAGATGGAGAAAACGCTTCTGCAAACTCATGACCAGTTGTCTTTTTTTGAGTTGCTGACCTTGCTTGCTTTTCTCTATTTTAGGGAGCAAGAAGTGGATTTGGTTTTACTAGAAGTGGGAATTGGTGGCTTACTTGACACGACCAATGTGGTAACTGGAGAGCTTGCTGTCATCACCTCCATCGGGTTCGATCATCAAGAAACTTTGGGCGATAGTCTAGAAGCAATCGCAGAGCAGAAAGCTGGTATTTTCAAGGCTGGTAAAAAGGCAGTGATTGCGAAATTGCCTCCAGAAGCTAGACTTGTCTGTCAGAAAAAAGCCGAATCTTTAGCTGTTGACCTTTATCAGGCAGGCCAGGAATTTTCAATGCTGAATGGCGATTTTTCGAGCTCTATGGCTAACCTTTCACAGTTGAAAATAGGTTTAGAAGGAGCTTATCAGCAGGAAAATGCGGCCTTGGCGTTGCAAACTTTTCTTCTCTTTATGAGGGAAGGAAAGGAATCTATTGATGAGCAGGTTGTAAGACAGGCTTTGGAGAAGACCCATTGGGCTGGTCGTTTAGAGCGTATTCGCCCTCAGATTTATTTGGACGGTGCTCATAACCTCCCTGCCTCGACTCGCTTGGTTGAGTTTATCAAAGAAAAAGAGCAGGAAGGTTATCGTCCTCAAATCCTCTTTGGAGCCTTGAAGCGGAAGGATTATCAAGGGATGTTGGCTTATCTGACTGAGAATTTGCCTCAGGTGGAACTCAAGGTAACTGGCTTTGATTATCAGGGTTCTTTAGATGAGACAGATATAACAGGTTACGATGTAATTCCTTCTTATTGCGAATTTATCAGCAGTTTCGAAGAAAGAGCAGATGCCCAAGACTTGTTATTCATTACAGGGTCTCTCTATTTTATCTCAGAAGTACGGGGCTACCTGCTGGACCGTGAGCAGATAAATTGACCACATTTTTTGAACTTGTTATACTAGATGAATTGCTGGCTAAGGAAAAATCTATTTCTCTAGCATGGCAAGAGAAAGGACATTTATTATGACATTCAAAACAGCAGCACTTTCTATTGTTTCTTTAGCGAGTGTATCTTTGCTAGTTGCTTGTTCACAAAGAGCTCAATAGGTTCAACAACCAGCAGCTCAAGCACAAACTCAACAAACTCAGCAATCACAACCTGCTGCTTCATCTTCGGCAGAAAATTCAAACCAGGTAGCGATAATTTCTTCACAAAATGCGCCCGAGGCTCAACAAATTAATATTGATGGGACTTATACAGGCCAAGATGACGGAGACCGTATCACTTTAGTGGTCACTGGAACGACTGGTACATGGACTGAGCTCGAATCTGACGGGGATCAGAAAGTCAAACAGGTCACATTTGATGCAGCAAATCAACGCATGATTATTGGCGATGATGTCAAAATTTACACTGTAAACGGTAATCAAATCGTCGTAGACGATATGGATAGAGACCCATCGGACCAAATCGTTTTAACTAAATAAGACTATGCAAGTAGGAAGGGCTGGATTTTTCAGCCTTTTTACTTTTGCTTAGAAAATAATCATAAATACTTGCCTTCTACCGAATACCTGAGTTATACTAGTATCAATTACCTGTTTTTAGTGTTCAAAATATCAAGGAGGGGATATGAAATATAGAAAATTTCAATTATTGATGTCCAAGTATGGCTTTAGTCTTTCGATTATGCTACTTGAACTTTGTCTGGTTTTTGGTCTCTTTCTTTATTTAGGGCGCATGGCCCCCATTTTATGGATTACTGTCCTCATTCTACTGAGTATCATCACAATCATTTCGATAGTCAACCGTAATACGACTCCTGAGAATAAGGTAACCTGGTTATTAGTAGCCTTTGTGCCAGTATTTGGCCCCTTGCTCTATCTGATGTTTGGTGAAAGGCGATTGTCCAAAAAAGAAATCAAACAACTGAAGAAGCTAGGCTCCATGCATTTCCAAGAAGCAAATAGCCAGTTACTAAAAGAGGAATTAAAAGAAAGTGATAAGGCGGCATATGGCGTCATCAAGTCCTTATTGAGTATGGATACCAATGCCGATATCTATGATCAAACTGCCTCTACATTTTTTCCTAACGGAGAAGCTATGTGGAAAAAGATGGTAGAAGATCTCAAAAAGGCTGAGAAATTTATCTTCTTGGAATATTACATTATAGAAGAAGGTTTGATGTGGAATCGTATTCTAGAAATCTTGGAGCAAAAGGTCGCTCAAGGCATTGAAGTTAAACTGCTCTATGATGATATTGGCTGTATGGCTACTTTAACAGGAGATTATGCACATCGACTTCGTCAGCTGGGCATCGAGGCCCATAAATTCAATAAAGTTATTCCTCGTTTGACAGTGGCCTATAATAACAGAGATCATAGAAAAATATTGATTGTTGATGGTCAGATAGCCTATACTGGTGGGGTCAATCTGGCAGATGAGTACATTAACCACGTCGAGAGATTTGGTTATTGGAAGGATAGTGGAATTCGCTTGGACGGACTAGCAGTAAAAGCCCTGACACGCTTATTTTTGACCACTTGGTACATCAATCGAGGAGAGATTAGTGATTTTGATCAATATCATTTAGAAAATCATTCTATTCCAAGTGACGGATTAACCATTCCATACGGAAGTGGACCCAAGCCAATTTTTCGAACGCAGGTAGGGAAAAAGGTTTATCAGAGTTTGATCAATCAAGCAACGGAATCGGTCTATATTACGACACCTTATTTGATCATAGATTATGATTTAACGGAGACAATCAAAAATGCAGCTATGAGAGGGGTCGATGTTCGAATTATCACCCCTTACATACCAGATAAGAAGTTCATTCAGTTAGTCACAAGAGGGGCTTATCCAGACCTTCTTTCTGCTGGGGTTCGAATTTATGAGTATAGCCCAGGTTTTATTCATAGTAAGCAGATGTTGGTAGACGAAGATTTTGCGGTGGTGGGGACAATCAATCTCGACTACCGGAGCTTGGTACACCATTATGAAAATGCAGTTTTACTCTATAAAACTCCTTCTATAATGGAAATCGCCCGAGATTTTCAAAATATATTTGCAGATTCTCAGGAAGTCTATCCTCATTCTATCAAAACGAGCTGGTATCAAAAGCTTGTAAAAGAAATCGCCCAGTTATTCGCCCCTATCTTATAAGAAATCTAGGACTTAGGAAATGACCGAGTCCTCTTTTTCTTGCTTTTTACGAATAGAAAGATATAGGGAGGGACGATGCTGACTCAGAAAGAATTGGATTATATCATAACATTTAAACAGACACATTTACACCGCTTTCGGGAAATTGAAACCTTTGTGAAACTATACAAAAAATCACTCAAACAGCCATCGCAAGCTGACAATCCTAGGACTTTTTGATATACTAAGACAGATAAATTGAATAGGAGAAACGATATGAGTGTGTATGGTAGAGTAGAAGAAGTTCATCAGGAGAATCGTGAACCTCTAGAATACCAAATCGAACAAGAATCGCATCATCGTGAATCAAGTCGTCTTCCTTTGGTGAAAATTTTACTATGGAGTACGCTTGTAACGGGGATAACTCTAGGAGTACCGCTATTACTCGATTTAATGAGTGCACAGGAAGTGCAGGATTTTTATGCAGGTTGGGCGCTTCATCAGACAGGGAAGATTTACAGCGACTATTATGGAAGTCAAGGCTTGCTTTATTATTTGCTGACTTACGTGACTCAGGGCGGATTTTTCTTTGCCATCTTTGAGTGGTTAGCCTTGGTAGCAGGAGGATTTTTCCTTTTTAGATCAGCGGACACCTTGACAGAGCAAGGAGACCAAGCTGGACAACTGGTGACTATTTTTTATATGCTAGTTACAGGTCTTGCGTTTGGTGGAGGTTATGCGACTCTTTTAGCGCTTCCCTTCTTATTCGCGGCCTTTAGTTTAGTTGCGGCTTACCTAAGCAATCCAAGCCATGACAAGGGATTTGTACGGATTGGGCTGGCTTTGGCAGGCGGATTTTTCTTTGCTCCCTTGTCATCGTTCCTGTTTATTGCTGTAGTGAGTTTAGGCTTGTTGGTCTTTAACCTTGGGCATAGACGCTTTGCGCATGGGTTTTATCAGTTTCTTGCAGTGGCTTTAGGTTTTTCACTGGTCTTTTACCCAACTGCCTACTATAGTGTTGCAACAGGAAGTTTTGGGGATGCCATTAGTGGTATTCGTTATCCTATTGACAGTATTCGCTTTGATTTCACTTCTAAAATTTTAGAGAATATGGCTTTTTATAGCTTGTTGTCCCTTGGTTTGGGATTTGTGGTTTGTATCTTTTTAGGTCTCTTTCAATCCAAGCCCTCTAAACTATACGTCATTTCGGTTCCTGCAAGTCTTGTGACAATTTTAGGTTTGATTTTGCTTTTCTTTTCACAAGAGCCTCTGCACGCTTCTTATTTGATGGTCGTCTTCCCTGTTTTCCTACTTTTATTGGTAACCAATATTAAGAGTCAACAGAGGGGGCGTAGTGTTAGACGAAGACGAAGAGAAACGCCAGTTAGTCTATGGAGTCGTTTCTTCAAAGGAAATCTATATCTGCCAGTTTTAGGGCTTGTCTATCTTTTGTCTATTCCTTTTTTGATGAAGTTTGTCCTTTATCCGGTACCTTATCAAGAACGTGATCGTCTTGCTGATTTGGTGAAAGAGGAGACAAGTACGGAAGATGCTATCTATGCATGGGATGATACTGCAACTCTTTATCGTAAGAGTGAGCGTTTGTCGCCATCGGCTATTTTGTCCCCGATGCACTATACAGCAACTGAGGAAAACCGGAATAAGCTACTTAATGACTTGAAAGAAAAACAACCCAAGGTGATTGTGGTAAATGACAAAGTGCCAGTCTGGTCTGAAGTAGAAACAATCTTGAAAGAAAATTACCAACAAGTAAAGACGGATTACTCAGAGTTTAAAGTCTATAAAATCAAATAACCAAATCAATATCTTGTGTATTTTTAAAAATTTTAGGATTTTTAACACAAGATATTGATTTTTCTTTTTAGAGTGGTATAATACTTTTTAGAAAGAACATTTTAGAAAAGAGCATGCATATGATTGCACTAGAAGAAAAAATTACAATTTTGCCAACTCTCTTCGTCGAGAAACGAGATGGGAGACGTGTTGTATTTGATGTGGACAAGATTGACAAGGCTCTCCACAAGGCGGCTGACAAGGTTATGGATGTGACACCCTTGGTTGAAAAGCGCCTAAATGCTCTGACCGAGCGAATTGTCACAGAAATTCATAGTCGCTTTCCAAAGGGGGTTAAGATTTACGAAATTCAAAATATCGTAGAACATGAACTGCTTGAAGCCAAAGAATATGCGCTGGCTGAGGAGTATATTACTTATCGGACACAAAGGGATTTTGAGCGCTCAAAAGCGACAGATATTAACTTTAGTATCCATAAACTTCTCAACAAAGACCAGGCAGTTGTCAATGAAAATGCTAATAAAGACAGTGATGTCTTTAATACCCAGCGTGATTTGACAGCAGGCATTGTTGGGAAATCAATCGGACTGCAAATGCTTCCTAAGCACGTAGCCAATGCCCACCAAAAAGGGGATATCCACTATCACGATTTGGACTACAGTCCCTATACACCTATGACCAACTGCTGTTTGATTGACTTTAAAGGTATGTTGGAAAATGGTTTTAAGATTGGAAATGCAGAGGTAGAAAGTCCCAAGTCTATCCAGACTGCGACAGCTCAGATTTCCCAAATCATCGCCAACGTTGCTTCTAGCCAGTACGGGGGCTGTTCAGCTGACCGTATCGATGAAGTTTTGGCGCCTTATGCAGAGAAGAACTATCAAAAACATCTCAAAGATGCAGAAGAATGGGTCTTGCCTGAAAAACGGGAAGATTACGCTTGGAAGAAAACGCAGAAAGACATCTATGATGCCATGCAATCTCTCGAGTATGAAATCAATACTCTCTTCACTTCAAATGGACAAACGCCTTTTACTTCGCTAGGCTTTGGTCTAGGAACTAGTCGATTTGAGCGAGAAATTCAAAAGGCAATTTTAAACATTCGTATCAATGGGCTTGGTTCGGAACACCGCACAGCCATCTTCCCTAAGCTCATCTTTACGCTTAAAAGAGGTCTTAACTTAGAGGAAGGGACACCCAACTACGACATCAAGCAATTGGCCCTAGAGTGTGCAACCAAACGGATGTACCCAGATGTTTTGTCCTATGATAAGATTGTTGAGTTGACAGGTTCTTTCAAAGTTCCTATGGGTTGCCGTTCGTTTCTTCAAGGATGGAAGGATGAAAATGGTGTAGAAGTCAATTCAGGCCGTATGAATCTGGGTGTTGTGACGGTTAACCTACCTCGTATTGCTCTCGAGTCTGAAGGTGATATGAATAAGTTCTGGGAAATCTTCAACGAGCGAATGAATATCGCAGAAGATGCTCTTGTTTATCGTGTCGAACGCACGAAAGAGGCGACGCCAGCCAATGCTCCTATCCTTTATCAGTACGGCGCTTTTGGCCATCGTCTAGGTAAAGAAGAAAGTGTTGACCAGCTCTTTAAGAATCGTCGTGCGACCGTTTCGCTGGGCTATATCGGCTTGTATGAAGTAGCGACTGTTTTCTTTGGTAACAGCTGGGAAAGTAATCCAGATGCTAAGGAATTCACGCTAGACATCATTCGCGATATGAAACACCGTGTAGAAGAGTGGTCAGACCAATACGGTTATCATTTCTCTATTTACTCAACACCGTCTGAAAGTTTGACAGACCGTTTCTGTCGACTAGATACAGAGAAGTTTGGCTCTATTCCTGATATTACAGACAAGGAATACTACACCAACTCTTTCCACTATGATGTTCGTAAAAATCCAACACCGTTTGAAAAATTGGATTTTGAAAAAGTCTATCCAGAAGCAGGTGCGTCAGGTGGTTTCATCCATTATTGTGAGTATCCAGTCCTTCAGCAAAATCCAAAGGCCTTGGAAGCTGTCTGGGATTATGCTTATGATCGTGTGGGCTATCTTGGGACCAATACTCCCATAGACCGTTGCTATAAGTGTGATTTTGAGGGGGATTTTGAACCAACTGAAAGAGGATTTGCTTGCCCTAACTGTGGCAATAGCGACCCTAAAACAGTAGACGTTGTTAAACGGACTTGTGGCTATCTAGGCAATCCTCAAGCGAGACCTATGGTCAATGGACGTCACAAGGAAATCGCTGCGCGTGTCAAACATATGAATGGCTCAACGATTAAAATAGCTGGCCATCAAGTAACAAATTAGAAAGAAATGAGATGGGGAAATATCAATTAGACGATAAGGGTCGCGCACAAGTGACCCGTTATCACGAGAAACACTCTAAAGGTGGAGCTGGTAAAAAAGAACGCTTGCTCAACCTCAGAGAACAATTTTTAAATAAGAATAAGAAAAAATAAAAGTGAGAGTCAGCTCTCGCTTTTCTCATAGTGGGAGGTAAGGATGGAATTACGCAGACCAAGATTATCAGATAAAGAAACAGTTTTAGACATGATGGCAGAGTTTGAAAAGAGCCAATCAGCCCATGATGGTGGATTTTGGGATACAGAGAACTTTGTGTATGAAGAGTGGTTGGAAACAAATATGCAAAAAGAGATGGGAATAAACTTGCCTGAAAATCGTGTTCCTTCTATTCAACTTGTATCATTTGATGATGTAGGTCATGCTCTAGGATTTTTGAATCTGCGATTGAGACTGAATGAGGGTTTACTGAATTATGCTGGCCACATTGGCTACTCCATTCGTCCATCAGAAAGAGGTAAAGGTTATGCTAAGGAAACTCTCCGTCAGGGCTTGCAAGTTGCTAAGGAAAAGAACATCAAGAGAACTCTTGTGACCTGTAGCGTGAATAATCCTGCTAGCAGAGCAGTCATTTTAGCAAATGGTGGGCTCCTTGAGGATGTTCGTAATGGAGTCGAACGTTATTGGATAGAGGTAGCGAATGAATAATCCAAAACCACAAGAATGGAAAAGCGAGGAACTCAGTCAAGGTCGTATCATTGACTACAAGGCCTTCAACTTTGTAGATGGAGAGGGTGTGCGTAACTCTCTCTATGTATCAGGCTGTATGTTTCACTGCGAGGGTTGTTATAATGTTGCCACTTGGTCTTTCAATGCAGGAATTCCCTACACAGCAGAATTAGAAGAACAGATTATGGCAGACCTTGCCCAACCCTATGTTCAAGGCTTGACCTTGCTGGGAGGGGAGCCTTTTCTCAATACGGGCATTCTTTTGCCACTCGTTAAGCGTATTCGGAAGGAATTGCCAGACAAGGACATCTGGTCTTGGACGGGCTATACATGGGAAGAAATGATGTTGGAAACTCCAGATAAACTGGAACTCTTATCATTGATTGACATTCTTGTCGATGGACGATACGACCGAACTAAGAGAAATCTCATGCTCCAGTTTCGAGGTTCTTCCAATCAACGAATTATCGATGTGCAAAAATCCCTCAAAAGTGGGCAAGTAGTGATTTGGGATAAGCTTAATGATGGAAAAGAAAGCTATGAACAGGTGAAGAGAGACTAACTTTCTTCTATAAAAAATAGTTAAATAAATGACCTATAAAAAAGAAAACAGTTTCATTGTAAAAAAACGAAAAAACAGCAACAAATCCCTTGCAATCGCAGGGGCTTTGTGTTATTCTATTATGGTGCTGTAAATTACAGCCTTAGCTTTGATGCAAGAGGTTGCGACACGCTCGGTTGCATTGCCACGCAACACCGCGTCGGTTTTCTTGTGGAGCTAGCCTATTATCTTAAATAGACGAAAAGGAGAAAAAGATGGCAAACAAAAAAATCCGTATCCGTTTGAAAGCTTACGAACACCGTACGCTTGACACAGCGGCTGCAAAAATCGTAGAATCAGCTACTCGTACAGGTGCACAAGTTGCGGGTCCAATCCCACTTCCAACTGAGCGTAGCCTCTACACAATCATTCGTGCGACTCACAAATACAAAGACTCTCGCGAACAATTTGAAATGCGTACACACAAACGTTTGATCGACATCGTTAACCCAACTCAAAAAACAGTTGATGCTTTGATGAAATTGGATCTTCCAAGTGGTGTAAACGTAGAAATCAAACTTTAATCTAAAATATAAAAGAGCAGAGGCTGGTGTTTCAATATAATTGAACACGGGCTAAACTCGGTGTGAAAAAGATAAACTTCCTAGTGTCTGCTAGACACTGCGTCAGTTTCCTATTTTCACTTTGAGTTTGACGCCCTTTGTATCTTAGACCTGAGCATAAAAAACGCTCGTTAAAAACTTTTTGAATAAAAAATATAGAAAAGGAACTATTTTCTCATGACAAAAGGAATCTTAGGGAAAAAAGTGGGAATGACTCAAATCTTCACTGAAGCTGGCGAATTGATCCCTGTAACAGTTATTGAAGCAACTCCAAACGTTGTTCTTCAAGTTAAAACTGTTGAAACAGACGGATACAACGCTATCCAAGTTGGTTTCGATGACAAACGCGAAGTATTGAGCAACAAACCTGCTAAAGGACATGTAGCGAAAGCTAACACGGCTCCTAAGCGCTTCATTCGTGAATTCAAAAACGTTGAAGGCTTGGAAGTTGGTGCTGAAATCACAGTTGAAACATTCGCAGCTGGAGACGTTGTTGACGTAACTGGTACTTCTAAAGGTAAAGGTTTCCAAGGTGTTATCAAACGCCACGGACAATCACGTGGACCAATGGCTCACGGTTCTCGTTACCACCGTCGTCCAGGTTCTATGGGACCTGTTGCACCTAACCGCGTATTCAAAGGTAAAAACCTTGCAGGACGTATGGGTGGCGACCGCGTAACAATTCAAAACCTTGAAGTTGTACAAGTTGTTCCAGAAAAGAACGTTATCCTTATCAAAGGTAACGTACCAGGTGCTAAGAAATCTCTTATCACTATCAAATCAGCAGTTAAAGCTGGTAAATAATAAGGAAAGGGGAATACAGTCAAAATGGCAAATGTAACATTATTCGACCAAACTGGTAAACAAGCGGGCGAAGTTGTTCTTAACGATGCAGTATTTGGTATCGAACCAAATGAATCAGTTGTGTTTGATGTAATCATCAGCCAACGCGCAAGCCTTCGTCAAGGAACACACGCTGTTAAAAACCGCTCTGCAGTATCAGGTGGTGGACGCAAACCATGGCGTCAAAAAGGAACTGGACGTGCTCGTCAAGGTTCTATCCGCTCACCACAATGGCGTGGTGGTGGTGTTGTCTTCGGACCAACTCCACGTTCATACGGCTACAAACTTCCACAAAAAGTTCGTCGCCTAGCTCTTAAATCAGTTTACTCTGAAAAAGTTGCTGAAAACAAATTTGTAGCCGTTGATTCTCTTGAATTTACAGCTCCAAAAACTGCTGAATTTGCAAAAGTTCTTGCAGCATTGAGCATCGATTCTAAAGTTCTTGTTATCCTTGAAGAAGGAAATGAATTCGCAGCTCTTTCAGCTCGTAACCTTCCAAACGTGAAAGTTGCAACTGCTACAACTGCAAGTGTTCTTGACATCGCAAATAGCGACAAACTTCTTGTCACACAAGCAGCTATCTCTAAAATCGAGGAGGTTCTTGCATAATGAATTTGTATGATGTTATCAAAAAACCTGTCATCACTGAAAGCTCAATGGCTCAACTTGAAGCAGGAAAATATGTATTTGAAGTTGACACTCGTGCGCACAAACTTTTGATCAAGCAAGCTGTTGAAGCTGCTTTCGAAGGTGTTAAAGTTGCTAATGTTAACACAATCAACGTAAAACCAAAAGCTAAACGTGTTGGACGTTACACTGGTTTTACTAACAAAACTAAAAAAGCTATCATCACACTTACAGCTGATTCTAAAGCAATCGAGTTGTTTGCTGCTGAAGCTGAATAATCTAAGGAGGAAATATCGTGGGAATTCGTGTTTATAAACCAACAACAAACGGTCGCCGTAATATGACTTCTTTGGATTTCGCTGAAATCACAACAAGCACTCCTGAAAAATCATTGCTTGTTGCATTGAAGAGCAAGGCTGGTCGTAACAACAACGGTCGTATCACAGTTCGTCACCAAGGTGGTGGACACAAACGTTTCTACCGTTTGGTTGACTTCAAACGTAACAAAGACAACGTTGAAGCAGTTGTTAAAACAATCGAGTACGATCCAAACCGTTCTGCAAACATCGCTCTTGTACACTACACTGACGGTGTGAAAGCATACATCATCGCTCCAAAAGGTCTTGAAGTAGGTCAACGTATCGTTTCAGGTCCAGAAGCAGATATCAAAGTCGGAAACGCTCTTCCACTTGCTAACATCCCAGTTGGTACTTTGATCCACAACATTGAGTTGAAACCAGGTCGTGGTGGTGAATTGGTACGTGCTGCTGGAGCTTCTGCTCAAGTATTGGGTCAAGAAGGTAAATACGTTCTTGTTCGTCTTCAATCAGGTGAAGTTCGTATGATTCTTGGAACTTGCCGTGCTACAGTTGGTGTTGTCGGAAACGAACAACATGGACTTGTAAACCTTGGTAAAGCAGGACGTAGCCGTTGGAAAGGTATCCGCCCAACAGTTCGTGGTTCTGTAATGAACCCTAACGATCACCCACACGGTGGTGGTGAAGGTAAAGCACCAGTTGGTCGTAAAGCACCATCTACTCCATGGGGCAAACCTGCTCTTGGTCTTAAAACTCGTAACAAGAAAGCGAAATCTGACAAACTTATCGTTCGTCGTCGCAACGAGAAATAATATTAAACTAGTCGCTTAAGCAACTAGTAAATCCGCCAGCTCGGTAGCGCTCCATAGGAGCGCAAGCCGCTGTGGTACAACATTTAAAGGAGAAAATATAAAAATGGGACGCAGTCTTAAAAAAGGACCTTTCGTCGATGAGCATTTGATGAAAAAAGTTGAAGCTCAAGCTAACGACGAAAAGAAAAAAGTTATTAAAACTTGGTCACGTCGTTCAACGATCTTCCCAAGTTTCATTGGTTACACTATTGCAGTTTATGACGGACGTAAACACGTACCTGTTTACATCCAAGAAGACATGGTAGGTCACAAACTTGGTGAATTTGCACCAACTCGTACTTACAAAGGTCACGCTGCAGACGACAAGAAAACACGTAGAAAATAAGGAGAACATAAATGGCAGAAATTACTTCAGCTAAAGCAATGGCTCGTACAGTACGTGTTTCACCTCGTAAATCACGTCTTGTTCTTGATAACATCCGTGGTAAAAGCGTAGCCGATGCAATCGCAATCTTGACATTCACTCCAAACAAAGCTGCTGAAATCATCTTGAAAGTTTTGAACTCAGCTGTAGCTAACGCTGAAAACAACTTTGGTTTGGATAAAGCTAACTTGGTAGTATCTGAAGCATTTGCAAACGAAGGACCAACTATGAAACGTTTCCGTCCACGTGCGAAAGGTTCAGCTTCACCAATCAATAAACGTACAGCTCACATCACTGTAGCTGTTGCAGAAAAATAAGGAGGTAAAATCGTGGGTCAAAAAGTACATCCAATTGGTATGCGTGTCGGCATCATCCGTGATTGGGATGCCAAATGGTATGCTGAAAAAGAATACGCGGATTACCTTCATGAAGATCTTGCAATCCGTAAATTCGTTCAAAAAGAACTTGCTGACGCAGCAGTTTCAACTATCGAAATCGAACGCGCAGTAAACAAAGTTAACGTTTCACTTCACACTGCTAAACCAGGTATGGTTATCGGTAAAGGTGGTGCAAACGTTGATGCACTCCGTGCAAAACTTAACAAATTGACTGGAAAACAAGTACACATCAACATCATCGAAATCAAACAACCTGATTTGGATGCTCACCTTGTAGGTGAAGGTATTGCTCGTCAATTGGAGCAACGTGTTGCTTTCCGTCGTGCACAAAAACAAGCAATCCAACGTGCAATGCGCGCTGGAGCTAAAGGAATCAAAACTCAAGTATCAGGTCGTTTGAACGGTGCAGATATCGCCCGTGCTGAAGGATACTCTGAAGGAACTGTTCCACTTCACACACTTCGTGCAGATATCGATTACGCTTGGGAAGAAGCAGATACTACATACGGTAAACTTGGTGTTAAAGTATGGATCTACCGTGGTGAAGTTCTTCCAGCTCGCAAAAACACTAAAGGAGGTAAATAACCAATGTTAGTACCTAAACGTGTTAAACACCGTCGTGAATTCCGTGGAAAAATGCGCGGTGAAGCAAAAGGTGGAAAAGAAGTAGCATTCGGTGAATACGGTCTTCAAGCTACAACTAGCCACTGGATCACTAACCGCCAAATCGAAGCTGCTCGTATCGCCATGACTCGTTACATGAAACGTGGTGGTAAAGTTTGGATTAAAATCTTCCCACACAAATCATACACTGCTAAAGCTATCGGTGTGCGTATGGGATCTGGTAAAGGGGCACCTGAAGGTTGGGTAGCACCAGTTAAACGTGGTAAAGTGATGTTCGAAATCGCTGGTGTATCTGAAGAGATCGCTCGCGAAGCGCTTCGTCTTGCTAGCCACAAATTGCCAGTTAAATGTAAATTCGTAAAACGTGAAGCAGAATAAGGAGAAGGCATGAAACTTAATGAAGTAAAAGAATTTGTTAAAGAACTTCGTGGTCTTTCTCAAGAAGAACTCGCGAAGCGCGAAAACGAATTGAAAAAAGAATTGTTTGAACTTCGTTTCCAAGCTGCTACTGGTCAATTGGAACAAACAGCTCGCTTGAAAGAAGTTAAAAAACAAATCGCTCGTATCAAAACAGTTCAATCTGAAGCGAAATAATAGACTAGGGAAGGAGAAATTTCAATGGAACGCAATAATCGTAAAGTTCTTGTTGGACGTGTTGTATCTGACAAAATGGACAAGACAATCACAGTTGTAGTTGAAACAAAACGTAACCACCCAGTCTATGGTAAACGTATTAACTACTCTAAAAAATACAAAGCTCATGATGAAAACAATGTTGCCAAAGAAGGCGATATCGTACGTATCATGGAAACTCGTCCGCTTTCAGCTACAAAACGTTTCCGTCTTGTAGAAGTTGTTGAAGAAGCGGTCATCATCTAATCAAACCTGAAAGGAGAAAACTGAAATGATTCAAACAGAAACTCGTTTGAAAGTCGCAGACAACAGCGGTGCGCGCGAA
Source organism: Streptococcus mitis SK1080 (assembly GCF_000220085.1). GTDB lineage: Bacteria > Bacillota > Bacilli > Lactobacillales > Streptococcaceae > Streptococcus > Streptococcus mitis_K. The sequence goes on from NZ_AFQV01000006.1 coordinate 165,833, forward strand.
ATCTTGACTATCAAAGTTCTTGGTGGTTCAGGACGTAAATTTGCAAACATCGGTGATGTTATCGTGGCATCTGTAAAACAAGCTACTCCTGGTGGTGCGGTTAAAAAAGGTGACGTTGTTAAAGCAGTTATCGTTCGTACTAAATCAGGTGCTCGTCGTGCTGATGGTTCATACATCAAATTTGACGAAAATGCAGCAGTTATCATCCGTGAAGACAAAACTCCTCGCGGAACACGTATCTTTGGCCCAGTTGCACGTGAATTGCGTGAAGGTGGCTTCATGAAGATCGTGTCACTTGCTCCAGAAGTACTTTAATTTTTAGAAACAAACTAGTCCCCTGGATTCACCTCCAGGGTGCCCTTATGGGCGTAAGAAAAATCAAGGAGAAACCTAATGTTTGTAAAAAAAGGCGACAAAGTTCGCGTAATCGCTGGTAAAGATAAGGGAACAGAAGCTGTTGTCCTTACTGCCCTTCCAAAAGTAAACAAAGTTATCGTTGAAGGTGTTAACATCGTTAAGAAACACCAACGTCCAACTAACGAGCTTCCTCAAGGTGGTATCATCGAGAAAGAAGCAGCTATTCACGTATCAAACGTTCAAGTTTTGGACAAAAATGGTGTAGCTGGTCGTGTTGGTTACAAATTTGTAGACGGTAAAAAAGTTCGCTACAACAAAAAATCAGGCGAAGTGCTTGATTAATCACGAAGGAAAGGAGAAGTATAATGGCAAATCGTTTAAAAGAAAAATATCTTAATGAAGTAGTTCCTGCTTTGACAGAACAATTCAACTACTCATCAGTGATGGCTGTGCCTAAAGTAGATAAGATCGTTTTGAACATGGGTGTTGGTGAAGCTGTATCAAACGCTAAAAGCCTTGAAAAAGCTGCTGAAGAATTGGCACTTATCTCAGGTCAAAAACCACTTATCACTAAAGCTAAAAAATCAATCGCCGGCTTCCGTCTTCGTGAAGGTGTTGCGATCGGTGCAAAAGTTACCCTTCGTGGTGAACGTATGTACGAATTCTTGGATAAATTGGTTTCAGTTTCACTTCCACGTGTACGTGACTTCCACGGTGTTCCAACAAAATCATTTGATGGACGCGGAAACTACACACTTGGTGTGAAAGAACAATTGATCTTCCCAGAAATCAACTTCGATGACGTTGACAAAACTCGTGGTCTTGACATCGTTATCGTAACAACTGCTAACACTGACGAAGAGTCACGTGCATTGCTTACAGGCCTTGGAATGCCTTTTGCAAAATAATATAGGAGGTAAATCTAATGGCTAAAAAATCAATGATTGCTAAGAACAAACGTCCAGCGAAGTTCTCTACTCAAGCTTATACTCGTTGTGAAAAATGTGGTCGTCCACATTCAGTTTACCGCAAATTTAAACTTTGCCGTGTTTGCTTCCGTGAATTAGCTTACAAAGGACAAATTCCTGGTGTAACAAAAGCATCTTGGTAATTTAAGATATCAAGGGCGTCAAAACTCCAAGTGAAAATAGGAAACTTGTCGAAGAAACTGAAGTTTCTAGGAAAGTTTATCTTTTTCACACAGAGTTTAGCCCGGGTTCAGTTGGACTTGCCAATTTGAACACGAGCTACAGCTTTGGCAAAAAAGACCAATTTTCTTTGGAGCATCGCTCCTGCATCAAATTGCCTATTTTTGCTCTTGCTGTTACGCTCTTTGTATCATGTATTAACTAGCAAGTGCAACTTGCAAACTACTAGTAAGAGGAGAAAAACAAAATGGTTATGACTGACCCAATCGCAGACTTCCTAACTCGTATTCGTAACGCTAACCAAGCAAAACACGAAGTACTTGAAGTACCTGCATCAAACATCAAAAAAGGGATTGCTGAAATCCTTAAACGCGAAGGTTTTGTAAAAAACGTTGAAATCATTGAAGATGACAAACAAGGCATCATCCGTGTATTCCTTAAATACGGACCAAACGGTGAAAAAGTTATCACTAACTTGAAACGTGTTTCTAAACCAGGACTTCGTGTCTACAAAAAACGTGAAGACCTTCCAAAAGTTCTGAACGGACTTGGAATTGCTATCCTTTCAACTTCTGAAGGTTTGCTTACTGATAAAGAAGCACGCCAAAAGAATGTTGGTGGAGAGGTTATCGCTTACGTTTGGTAATTGATGATGTGAGAGCGTTAAAAGAATGCAGTGAAAATAGGAAGTTTGTAGCAGGAGCGATGCTCCAAGACAAACTTATCTTTTTCACCAAATTCTTAGCTCGAACTCAAATCAAGATACAAAGCTCGTTAGAGCGTGTTCAGTTCAGCTCTTGAGCTAAATAAGTATCTGAACCCCGTGAAAACTGGTCGTTATGGCCTGACAATTTAACAGGAGAAAATAAACATGTCACGTATTGGTAATAAAGTTATCGTGTTGCCTGCTGGTGTTGAACTCACTAACAATGACAACCTTGTAACTGTAAAAGGACCTAAAGGAGAACTTACTCGTGAGTTCTCAAAAGATATTGAAATCCGTGTGGAAGGTACTGAAGTAACTCTTCACCGTCCAAACGATTCAAAAGAAATGAAAACTATCCACGGAACTACTCGTGCCCTTTTGAACAACATGGTTGTTGGTGTATCAGAAGGATTCAAGAAAGAACTTGAAATGCGCGGGGTTGGTTACCGTGCACAACTTCAAGGCTCTAAACTTGTTTTGGCTGTTGGTAAATCTCATCCAGACGAAGTTGAAGCTCCAGAAGGAATTACTTTTGAACTTCCAAACCCAACAACAATCGTTGTTAGCGGAATTTCAAAAGAAGTAGTTGGTCAAACAGCTGCTTACGTACGTAGCCTTCGTTCACCAGAACCATATAAAGGTAAAGGTATCCGTTACGTTGGTGAATTCGTTCGCCGTAAAGAAGGTAAAACAGGTAAATAATGTTGAGTGGTTGATTCTCAACCACCAACCTATTTTCCAACTTTGTGCATAGCACACGATTTAAAACTAAAGAGGTGAAAACTGTGATTTCAAAACCAGATAAAAACAAACTCCGCCAAAAACGCCACCGTCGCGTTCGCGGAAAACTCTCTGGAACTGCTGATCGCCCACGTTTGAACGTATTCCGTTCTAATACAGGCATCTACGCTCAAGTGATTGATGACGTAGCGGGTGTAACGCTCGCAAGTGCTTCAACTCTTGACAAAGAAGTTTCAAAAGGAACTAAAACTGAACAAGCCGTTGCTGTCGGTAAACTCGTTGCAGAACGTGCAAACGCTAAAGGTATTTCAGAAGTGGTGTTCGACCGCGGTGGATATCTATATCACGGACGTGTGAAAGCTTTGGCTGATGCAGCTCGTGAAAACGGATTGAAATTCTAATAGGAGGACACTAGAAAATGGCATTTAAAGACAATGCAGTTGAATTAGAAGAACGCGTAGTTGCTGTCAACCGTGTTACAAAAGTTGTTAAAGGTGGACGTCGTCTTCGTTTCGCAGCTCTTGTTGTTGTTGGTGACCACAACGGTCGCGTAGGATTTGGTACTGGTAAAGCTCAAGAAGTTCCAGAAGCAATCCGTAAAGCAGTAGATGATGCTAAGAAAAACTTGATCGAAGTTCCTATGGTTGGAACAACAATCCCACACGAAGTTCTTTCAGAATTCGGTGGAGCTAAAGTATTGTTGAAACCTGCTGTAGAAGGTTCTGGAGTTGCCGCTGGTGGTGCAGTTCGTGCCGTTGTGGAATTGGCAGGTGTGGCAGATATTACATCTAAATCACTTGGTTCTAACACTCCAATCAACATTGTTCGTGCAACTGTTGAAGGTTTGAAACAATTGAAACGCGCTGAAGAAGTTGCTGCCCTTCGTGGTATTTCAGTTTCTGATTTGGCATAAGAAAGGGGATAAAATGGCTCAAATTAAAATTACTTTGACTAAGTCTCCAATCGGACGCATTCCATCACAACGTAAAACTGTTGTAGCACTTGGACTTGGCAAATTGAACAGCTCTGTTATTAAAGAAGATAACGCTGCTATCCGTGGTATGATCACAGCAGTATCTCACTTGGTAACAGTTGAAGAAGTAAACTAATGAATTTTTAGGGGATGTGCAGTATACCATCCCCTAAAACTAGATATAGTCATCTATGATGACGTCGTATAGGCGAGTTGATGGGGGAGACAACCTTTTCTCCCTTATCGGCGCTAGCATTTTACAAAAGAGGAGAAAATAAAAATGAAACTTCATGAATTGAAACCTGCAGAAGGTTCTCGTAAAGTACGTAACCGCGTTGGTCGTGGTACTTCATCAGGTAACGGTAAAACATCTGGTCGTGGTCAAAAAGGTCAAAAAGCTCGTAGCGGTGGCGGAGTTCGCCTTGGTTTTGAAGGTGGACAAACTCCATTGTTCCGTCGTCTTCCAAAACGTGGATTCACTAACATCAACGCTAAAGAATACGCAATTGTGAACCTTGACCAATTGAACGTCTTTGAAGATGGTGCTGAAGTTACTCCAGTTGTTCTTATCGAAGCAGGAATTGTTAAAGCTGAAAAATCAGGTATTAAAATTCTTGGTAACGGTGAGTTGACTAAGAAATTGACTGTGAAAGCAGCTAAATTCTCTAAATCAGCTGAAGAAGCTATCACTGCTAAAGGTGGTTCAGTAGAAGTCATCTAAGAGAGGTGACCTATGTTTTTTAAATTATTAAGAGAAGCTCTTAAAGTCAAGCAGGTTCGATCAAAAATTTTATTTACAATTTTTATCGTTTTGGTCTTTCGTATCGGAACTAGCATTACAGTTCCTGGTGTGAATGCCAATAGCTTGAATGCTTTAAGTGGATTATCCTTCTTAAACATGTTGAGCTTGGTGTCGGGGAATGCCCTAAAAAACTTTTCGATTTTTGCCCTAGGAGTTAGTCCCTATATCACCGCTTCTATCGTTGTCCAACTCTTGCAAATGGATATTTTACCCAAGTTTGTAGAGTGGGGAAAACAAGGGGAAGTAGGCCGAAGAAAATTGAATCAAGCTACTCGTTATATTGCTCTAGTTCTCGCTTTTGTGCAATCTATCGGGATTACAGCTGGTTTTAATACCTTGGCTGGAGCTCAATTGATTAAAACTGCTTTAACTCCACAAGTTTTTCTGACGATTGGTATCATCTTAACAGCTGGTAGTATGATTGTCACTTGGTTGGGTGAGCAAATTACAGATAAGGGATACGGAAATGGTGTTTCCATGATTATCTTTGCCGGGATTGTTGCCTCAATTCCAGAGATGATTCAAGGCATCTATGTAGACTACTTTGTGAACGTCCCAAGTAGCCGTATCACTTCATCTATCATTTTCGTAATCATTTTGATTATTACTGTATTGTTGATTATTTACTTTACAACTTATGTTCAACAAGCAGAATACAAAATTCCAATCCAATATACTAAGGTTGCACAAGGTGCTCCATCTAGCTCTTACCTTCCATTGAAGGTAAACCCTGCTGGAGTTATCCCTGTTATCTTTGCAAGTTCGATTACTGCAGCGCCTGCGGCGATTCTTCAATTTTTGAGCGCTACAGGTCATGATTGGGCTTGGGTAAGGGTAGCACAAGAAATGCTGGCAACAACTTCACCAACTGGTATTGCCATGTATGCTTTATTGATTATTCTCTTTACATTCTTCTATACGTTTGTACAGATTAATCCTGAAAAAGCGGCAGAAAACTTACAAAAGAGCGGTGCCTATATCCACGGAGTTCGTCCTGGTAAAGGTACAGAAGAATATATGTCTAAACTTCTTCGTCGTCTTGCAACTGTTGGTTCCCTCTTCCTTGGTGTGATTTCTATTTTACCGATCGTAGCAAAAGATGTTTTCGGACTTTCAGAGGCAGTTGCTTTTGGAGGAACCAGTCTTTTGATCATTATCTCTACAGGTATTGAAGGAATCAAACAATTGGAAGGTTACCTATTGAAACGTAAGTATGTTGGTTTCATGGACAGAACAGAATAAAAGTATTTACTGAGTCAGTAAATGCTGAGGGAGTGGAGGTTTAACTCTAACATTAGTGAGAGTTTGGTCTCCCCTCTTCTATTTTGTTTTTAAATAGGAGTGAAAAGACTTTTTGCTTCTATTTAAAAATAAAATAAGGAGATCAAATCATGAATCTTTTGATTATGGGCTTACCTGGTGCAGGTAAGGGAACTCAAGCAGCAAAAATCGTAGAACAATTCCATGTTGCACATATCTCAACAGGTGATATGTTCCGCGCTGCTATGGCAAATCAAACTGAAATGGGTGTTCTTGCTAAGTCATACATTGACAAGGGTGAATTGGTTCCTGATGAAGTTACAAATGGAATCGTAAAAGAACGTCTTTCACAAGATGATATTAAAGAAACAGGATTCTTGTTGGATGGTTACCCACGTACAATCGAACAAGCCCATGCCTTGGACAAAACATTGGCTGAACTTGGCATTGAACTAGAAGGTGTTATCAATATTGAAGTGAATCCTGACAGCCTCTTGGAACGTTTGAGTGGCCGTATCATCCACCGCGTAACTGGAGAAACTTTCCACAAGGTCTTTAACCCACCAGTTGACTATAAAGAAGAAGATTACTACCAACGTGAAGATGATAAGCCTGAGACAGTAAAACGTCGTTTGGATGTGAATATTGCTCAAGGAGAACCAATCATTGCTCATTACCGTGCCAAAGGTTTGGTTCATGACATCGAAGGTAATCAAGATATCAATGATGTCTTCTCAGATATCGAAAAAGTATTGACAAATTTGAAATAAAGCGTTTTTCACACTTGCAAAAATCCGCTACAAATGTTATACTGAGATAGTCTGACTTATAATTGTTGTCTCTGTGTCTAGAGGCATCGAATCGAAATTTATGGAGGTGCTTTTGCGTGGCAAAAGACGATGTGATTGAAGTTGAAGGCAAAGTAGTTGATACAATGCCGAATGCAATGTTTACGGTTGAACTTGAAAATGGACATCAGATTTTAGCAACAGTTTCTGGTAAAATTCGTAAAAACTATATTCGTATTTTAGCGGGAGATCGTGTTACTGTCGAAATGAGTCCATATGACTTGACACGTGGACGTATCACTTACCGCTTTAAATAATCGAAAAACTTGGAGGGATAAGAAATGAAAGTAAGACCATCGGTCAAACCAATTTGCGAATACTGTAAAGTTATTCGTCGTAATGGTCGTGTTATGGTAATTTGCCCAGCAAATCCAAAACACAAACAACGTCAAGGATAAGATAGAAAGGAGAAAACATGGCTCGTATTGCTGGAGTTGACATTCCAAATGACAAACGCGTAGTAATCTCATTGACTTATGTTTATGGTATCGGACTTGCAACATCTAAGAAAATTTTAGCTGCTGCTGGAATCTCAGAAGATGTTCGTGTACGTGATCTTACATCAGATCAAGAAGATGCTATCCGTCGTGAAGTGGATGCAATCAAAGTTGAAGGTGACCTTCGTCGTGAAGTAAACTTGAACATCAAACGTTTGATGGAAATCGGTTCATACCGTGGTATCCGTCACCGTCGTGGACTTCCTGTCCGTGGACAAAACACTAAAAACAACGCTCGCACTCGTAAAGGTAAAGCTGTTGCGATTGCTGGTAAGAAAAAATAATATAGGAGGTAAAAGTCTTGGCTAAACCAACACGTAAACGTCGTGTGAAAAAGAATATCGAATCTGGTATTGCTCATATTCACGCTACATTTAATAACACTATTGTTATGATTACTGATGTGCATGGTAATGCAATTGCTTGGTCATCAGCTGGTGCTCTTGGTTTCAAAGGTTCTCGTAAATCTACACCATTCGCTGCTCAAATGGCTTCTGAAGCTGCTGCTAAATCTGCACAAGAACACGGTCTTAAATCAGTTGAAGTTACTGTAAAAGGTCCAGGTTCTGGTCGTGAGTCAGCTATTCGTGCGCTTGCTGCCGCTGGTCTTGAAGTAACAGCAATTCGTGATGTGACTCCAGTGCCACACAATGGTGCTCGTCCTCCAAAACGTCGCCGTGTATAATCATCGCATTACACTGCTTTTCGTTTAAGAGGGAGTAACTAAATGATCGAGTTTGAAAAACCAAATATAACAAAAATTGATGAAAATAAAGATTATGGCAAGTTTGTAATCGAACCACTTGAACGTGGCTACGGTACAACTCTTGGTAACTCTCTTCGTCGTGTACTTCTAGCTTCTCTACCAGGAGCAGCTGTGACATCTATCAACATTGATGGTGTGTTACATGAGTTTGACACAGTTCCAGGTGTTCGTGAAGACGTGATGCAAATCATTCTGAACATTAAAGGAATTGCAGTGAAATCGTACGTTGAAGACGAAAAAATCATCGAACTAGATGTTGAAGGTCCTGCTGAAGTAACAGCTGGCGACATTTTGACAGATAGCGATATTGAAATTGTAAATCCAGATCATTATCTCTTTACAATCGGTGAAGGTTCTTCTCTAAAAGCGACTATGACTGTTAACAGTGGTCGTGGATATGTACCTGCTGATGAAAATAAAAAGGATAATGCACCAGTTGGAACACTTGCTGTAGATTCTATTTATACACCAGTTACAAAAGTCAACTATCAAGTGGAACCTGCTCGTGTAGGTAGCAATGATGGATTTGACAAACTAACCCTTGAAATCTTGACAAATGGAACAATTATTCCAGAAGATGCTTTAGGGCTTTCAGCACGTATTTTGACAGAACATCTTGATTTGTTTACAAATCTTACTGAGATTGCTAAGTCAACTGAAGTGATGAAAGAAGCTGATACTGAATCTGACGATCGTATTTTGGATCGTACGATTGAGGAACTGGACTTGTCTGTGCGTTCATACAACTGTTTGAAACGTGCCGGTATCAATACTGTGCATGATTTGACAGAAAAATCTGAAGCAGAGATGATGAAAGTACGAAATCTTGGACGCAAGAGTTTGGAAGAAGTGAAACTCAAACTCATTGATTTGGGTCTTGGATTAAAAGATAAATAAAGGAGGAATAAATGGCTTACCGTAAACTAGGACGCACTAGCTCACAACGTAAAGCAATGCTTCGCGATTTGACAACTGACCTTTTGATCAACGAATCAATCGTGACAACTGAAGCTCGTGCTAAAGAAATCCGTAAAACTGTTGAAAAAATGATTACTCTAGGTAAACGTGGTGATTTGCATGCACGTCGTCAAGCAGCTGCTTTCGTACGTAATGAAATTGCATCTGAAAACTATGATGAAGCAACTGATAAGTACACTTCTACTACAGCACTTCAAAAATTGTTCTCAGAAATCGCACCTCGTTATGCTGAACGTAACGGTGGATACACTCGTATCCTTAAAACTGAACCACGTCGTGGTGATGCAGCGCCAATGGCGATTATCGAATTAGTATAAAATCATCAATTTTGTTGAGTGTTATGATGATGGAGTCTTATGCTCTTAGTCTAGCTCTGGTCTACCGCTAGGATTTCGGTCCTAGCGGGAACACTCATCATAAGTTGGGATAGTAGACGCTTGTTTACGAAATTGTTTTTTTCTTAAGAACAACTTCGTAAGCAGGCGTTTTTGAGTATTTTAATTAGAATTATGCTATACTATTTGAAAAGAATCCTGTTTAATGTTCAGGTTTCTTATTTTAAGAAGAATTGGAGTTTGCTTATGAAAGCGATTATAACTGTTGTTGGTAAAGATAAATCTGGAATTGTTGCAGGTGTTTCTGGTAAAATTGCAGAATTGGGTTTGAATATTGATGATATCTCTCAAACTGTCTTGGATGAATATTTCACGATGATGGCTGTTGTCTCTAGTGATAAAAAGCAAGATTTTACTTATCTTCGTAATGAATTTGAAAGCTTTGGGCAAACTTTGAATGTGAAAATCAATATTCAGAGTGCAGCGATTTTCGAAGCTATGTATAATATCTAGGAGGTTATTATGGATATTAGACAAGTTACTGAAACCATCGCCATGATTGAGGAGCAGAACTTCGATATCAGAACTATTACCATGGGGATTTCCCTATTAGACTGTATTGATCCAGATATCAATCGTGCTGCGGAGAAAATTTATCAAAAGATTACGACCAAGGCAGCTAATTTAGTGGCTGTTGGCGATGAAATTGCAGCTGAGTTGGGAATTCCTATCGTTAATAAGCGTGTATCGGTGACTCCTATTTCTCTGATTGGGGCCGCGACAGATGCGACGGACTACGTGATTCTGGCAAAAGCGCTTGATAAGGCTGCGAAAGAGATTGGTGTGGATTTTATTGGTGGTTTTTCTGCCTTAGTACAAAAAGGTTATCAAAAGGGAGATGAGATTCTCATCAATTCTATTCCTCGTGCTTTGGCTGAAACGGACAAGGTCTGCTCGTCAGTCAATATCGGCTCAACCAAGTCTGGTATCAATATGACGGCTGTGGCAGATATGGGACGAGTTATCAAGGAAACGGCAACTCTATCTGATATGGGGGCAGCTAAGTTGGTTGTATTCGCTAATGCTGTTGAGGACAATCCATTTATGGCGGGTGCCTTCCATGGTGTTGGGGAGGCAGATGTTATCATCAATGTCGGAGTTTCCGGTCCTGGTGTGGTGAAACGTGCCTTGGAAAAAGTTCGTGGACAGAGCTTTGATGTAGTAGCCGAAATAGTTAAGAAAACTGCCTTTAAAATCACTCGTATCGGTCAATTGGTTGGTCAAATGGTCAGTGAGAGACTGGGTGTGGAGTTTGGTATTGTGGACTTGAGTTTGGCGCCAACTCCTGCGGTTGGAGATTCTGTAGCACGTGTCCTTGAAGAAATGGGGCTAGAAACAGTTGGGACACACGGGACGACGGCTGCCTTGGCACTCTTGAATGACCAAGTTAAGAAGGGCGGAGTTATGGCTTGCAACCAAGTCGGTGGTTTGTCTGGTGCCTTTATCCCTGTTTCCGAGGATGAAGGAATGATTGCTGCAGTGCAAAATGGCTCTCTTAATTTGGAAAAACTAGAAGCTATGACGGCTATCTGTTCCGTTGGTTTGGATATGATTGCCATTCCGGAGGATACACCTGCTGAAACCATTGCGGCCATGATTGCAGATGAAGCTGCAATTGGTGTCATTAACATGAAAACAACAGCTGTTCGTATCATTCCAAAAGGAAAAGAAGGCGATATGATTGAATTTGGTGGTCTTCTTGGTACAGCTCCAGTTATGAAAGTCAATGGGGCTTCGTCTGTTGATTTCATCTCTCGTGGAGGACAAATCCCAGCACCAATTCATAGTTTTAAAAATTAAGAAAATAGGAGAAATTTTAAGTTCTATTTAAGGTTAGATGTGTATACTATAATCATTAAATAAAGACCTCCTAATATTATTTGAAACAGATAACTCTGATTTAGTTTGAATTTGATTTTCATCTAATATCTTTATTTAATAGAACTCCTAAACTTTTTCATAATAATCTCCTGCAAAAGTCGCCTGTATGGGTGGCTTTTGTTTTATCATCCATGATATAATAGAAGCAAACGGAGGACGGAAAATGGTAAAAGTACGATTGTATTTGGTACGTCATGGCAAGACTATGTTTAACACGATTGGTCGCGCGCAAGGTTGGAGCGACACTCCCTTAACAGCTGAAGGTGAGCGAGGGATTCAAGAATTAGGAATCGGTTTGCGAGAATCTGGTCTGCAGTTTGAGCGCGCTTATTCGAGTGATTCAGGGCGCACCATTCAGACCATGGGAATTATCCTTGACGAGCTTGGCTTGCAGGGGAAAATCCCTTATCGCATGGACAAGCGTATCAGAGAATGGTGTTTTGGTAGCTTTGACGGAGCCTACGATGGTGATCTTTTCATGGGCATTATTCCTCGTATCTTTAATGTGGACCATGTTCACCAATTGTCTTATGCTGAACTGGCTGAGGGTTTGGTAGAGGTTGATACAGCTGGTTGGGCTGAGGGCTGGGAAAAACTCAGTGGTCGAATCAAGGAAGGTTTTGAAGCGATTGCCAAAGAAATGGAAGAGCAAGGTGGGGGCAATGCTCTTGTCGTGAGCCATGGAATGACCATTGGAACCATTGTTTATCTGATTAATGGCATGCATCCGCATGGTCTCGATAATGGTAGCGTGACGATCCTTGAATATGAGGACGGGCAGTTTAGCGTTGAAGTTGTCGGTGACCGTAGTGACCGGGAGTTAGGACGGGAGAAGATGGAGAAGACAAGTAATTGATAAGAAAAGTTGATTTTATACTTAATGAAAGTTAAAGAACAAACTAGAGGTTGGGAAAAAGTCTTTAAAATCATGACCACCCGTCAAACGGGTGGTTTGTACCAGGGCTATAAACCCAAATTACCAGCCAGCGCCTAAAGACGCTGGCTTTCACTTTGTTCAAGCCTTATTGCTCTTGACTCGTCACTTGCCTCCTAAAGAGGCTTTGGTATTACTTACCACTATCCCTAAAGGGATCCTCATATTCTTTTACACTCAATTTATCTAGTGCTATATCATGCTTTATTCGTTCTCAAATTTTCATACTCGTGAAGAAATCATCCACTGGATAATTTCTTTAATCTTGAATATATTTCTTAATTGTGGCTTCATTGAGTCCCACCGTACTGACATAATAACCTTCCGCCCAGAAATGCCGTTTCCCAAACTTGTACTTGAGATTGGCGTGTTTGTCAAACATCATGAGTGCACTTTTTCCTTTTAAACAACCCATGAAACTCGAAACACTTATCCTTGGTGGAATACTTACTAACATGTGTACATGGTCTGGCATTAAGTGACCCTCGATAATTTCAACTCCTTTATAACTACACAAGCGATGAAATATTTCGCCTAAACTACTTCTATATTGATTATAGATTACTTTTCGTCTATACTTAGGGGTGAACACAATGTGATAGAACAGTGCCACTTTGTGTGCGATAAACTATGAGCCTTTTGTGCCATATTTTTCTCCTTTCGCTTTACAATTGGCTTGAACACCTTTATTGTATCGCGTTCGGAGTTTTTTTGGTATAACCTTCGACGCGCACCCGCATAGCGGGTGTTTTTTTTGTCTTGCACCTAACGGAGCGAGACGGACTAATAGTCACATAATCAGAAAAAACGCATAATATCAAGATTCTTCAATACGTGATATTATGCATTTTGTTGTGGGAAAATTTACTTCATATTCTCCTGAAATTGAGTTTTTGTCCGGCTTTCTAGTTTATTCTAATGTAAAACGAAAATGCTTTGAAACCGTCCCATACAAATTATAGATTTTATAGGAAGAATAGGAATGTTTAGATGCTTATACTCAATGAAAATCAAAGAGCAAACTAGGAAGCTAGCCGCAGGCTGTACTTGAGTACGGCAAGGTGAAGCTGACGTGGTTTGAATTTGATTTTCGAAGAGTATTAGATTAGAAATAGCAATTAATATGATGGTTCAGAAATACCTTTTGATAATCAATGAGATCTTCAGGATGAAGTGCGCCAACTCCATCCATTTCATATTTCCGATTTAATAAACGATATTTGTTTTCACCAAATTGATGAAAAGGTAGTAGTTGAACTTGGTCGATATTTAATGAGTTAAATAGAGTAGCGAATTCTTCTGCATCCTCTAAACTATTATTAAAATCAGGAATAACTGGGATTCTTAAAACGATAGTTTTCTTTTGAGAAAAAGCATAATGAATGTTTTTAATAATCATTTGATTAAAAACCCCGGTAACTTTTTTATGTTTTATAGAATTATAATGTTTTAAGTCGGTGTAGATAAAATCTACATATTGGATTAAATCAATAAATTTTTCATGATCAACAAAGGCAGTAGTTTCAATGGCAGTGTGTATGTGATGTTCTTTAGCTGACTTTAAGATGGCTTTAGCAAATTCAAACTGAGCAAATATTTCACCCCCTGATAAAGTTAAACCTCCACCGGATTCTTCGTAAAATTCTTTATCTTTTAATACCTCTGTAATAATTTCTTCTACAGTTTTTTCTTCACCTACTAAAGTGAATTTTTCTCGTTGAGCATCTTTCATTTTTTCAGGTTTCATTCTTTGAGATTCAGGATTAGAACACCATGGACAGCGCAGAGGACATCCTTTTAAAAAAACAGTTGTACGAATACCCGGACCGTCATGAATTGAAAAGTGTTGAATATTAAAAATAATTCCTTTAGATATTTCCATAAGAGTTCCTCCTCTTTATAATTCTATCCTATCACAAAAACGAAAGAAAAACAATTACGAACGAAAGTTTAATTTGTTGTTTTTTGCTTTTTATTTTGGTAGAATAAAACGGAGGTGTAAAATGAAAAGATTGGAACAAATTATTAAATTAGTATCAGAATATGAAAAGATTGATGTTAATACATTATCGGAAAAATTAAATGTATCGAAAGTAACGATTAGAAAAGATTTAGATAAATTAGAGTCAAAAGGCTTATTACACAGAGAGCATGGATATGCTGTGTTAAATAGTGGAGATGACTTAAATGTACGCTTGTCAATTAATTATGAAATTAAGAGAAAAATTGTTCAAGAAGCAGTAAAATTGGTATCAGATAATGAAACAATAATGATAGAATCTGGTTCAACCTGTGCTTTACTTGCTGAGGAAATTTGCAAGCAAAAAAGAAATGTCACTATTGTAACAAATTCATTTTTTATAGCAAATTTTGTAAGAGGTTATGATTCATGTCGTGTTATTGTTCTTGGTGGAGAGTTTCAGAAAGATTCACAGGTTACCGTAGGACCTTTATTAAAAGAAATGATACAGACTTTTCATGTGCGTCAAGCTTTTGTTGGGACAGATGGCTACGATAAAGAGATGGGCTTTACAGGAAAAGATTTAATGCGCAGTGAGGTAGTTCAATATATTTCAGCAGCGTCGGATAAAGTCATTGTGCTAACTGACTCAAGTAAATTTGATAAAAGGGGTACAGTAAGAAGATTTGCTTTAAGTCAAGTCTATGAAGTAATAACAGATGAAAAACTTTCTAAACAAAATATAGCTACATTAGAAAATGCTGGGATAATGGTTAAGGTAGTTTCGTAAGAGGTTAAGTGTATGAATCAAGATAGGAATAAACTGCTCTCTAAAATTGCTTATCTGTATTATATTGAAAACTTAAATCAGTCACAAATAGCAGCAAAATTAGGAATTTATAGAACCTCTATTAGTAGAATGTTAACAGAAGCAAGGAATGCAGGAATTGTTAAAATTGAAATAGAGAATTTTGATACCAATATGTTTAAGTTGGAAAATTATGTAAAAGAAAAATATGGTCTGGAAAGTTTAGAGATTATTCCCAATGAATTTGATGATAATCCAACAATTTTATCTGAAAGAATTTCTCAAGTTGCAGCAGGTGTCCTTAGAAATTTAATTGATGATAATATGAAAATTGGCTTTTCTTGGGGGAAAAGTTTAAGTAATTTAGTAGATTTAATCCACAGTAAAAGTGTCCGAAATGTTCACTTCCATCCTCTAGCAGGAGGTCCTAGTCACATACACGCTAAATACCATGTGAATACACTGATTTATGAAATGTCTCGAAAATTTCATGGAGAGTGTACATTTATGAATGCAACAATTGTGCAAGAAAATAAATTGTTAGCAGATGGCATTTTGCAATCAAGATATTTTGAAGATTTGAAAAATAGTTGGAAAGATTTAGATATAGCTGTGGTTGGGATTGGTGATTTTAGTAATAAAGGAAAACATCAATGGTTAGACATGCTTACAGAGGATGACTTTAAAGAATTGACAAAAGTTAAAACTGTAGGGGAAATTTGTTGTCGATTCTTTGATTCAAAAGGTAAAGAAGTTTATGAGAATTTACAGGAAAGAACGATAGCAATCTCTTTAGAAGATTTAAAAAATATTCCTCAAAGTTTAGCTGTTGCTTACGGTGATACGAAAGTATCTGCGATTCTTTCTGTATTGCGTGCTAATCTAGTAAATCATTTGATTACAGATAAAAATACAATTTTAAAAGTTTTGGAAGAAGATGGGGATCTGACTTTTAGAGAGATTCTATGTGAGTGAAAATGATAGACTGATTCAGTTTATCGTTTTTCTTTTTAGTCGATTGCACATTTGTGCTTATATAAATAAAAATAGTTTATTTGTTGTTTTTAGATTGACAAGTTTATTATGTAGTTGTATTCTATAGTTACAAAAGAAAATTTTAAAATTTCAAATGAAAAAAGCTTTTTACATAGTGAAATGAGGAGGAATTTATGGAAATGATTGTTCCAGATCAAATTATCATGGGTTTAATTTTATATGCTGGCGATGCGAAACAACATATTTATAAAGCGTTAGATTATATAAAAAACGGTACATGTGAACGATGTGAAGAAGAAATCCAGTTAGCTGATGCAGCCTTATTAGAAGCCCATAATCTACAAACAAAATTCTTGGCACAGGAAGCGTCTGGTACAAAGACAGAAATAACAGCTCTCTTTGTTCATTCACAAGATCATCTCATGACTAGTATGACGGAGATTAATTTAATCAAAGAAATTATTAGTTTGAGAAAAGAACTTCATAAAAAATAATACTAGAGTATTAACATAGAGGAGGAAAATATAATGGTGAAGATTGGTTTGTTTTGTGCAGCAGGCTTTTCTACTGGTATGCTTGTAAATAATATGAAAATTGCAGCGCAATCTAGTGGAGTTGATGCAGAAATAGAGGCGTTTTCTCAGTCTAAATTAGCGGATTATGCCCCAAATCTAGATGTTGCACTATTGGGGCCTCAAGTTGCTTATACATTAGATAAATCAAAAGAAATTTGTGATAAGTGTGATGTTCCGATAGCTGTTATTCCGATGATGGACTATGGTATGTTAGATGGGAAAAAAGTATTAGATTTGGCCCTATCTTTGATTAGTGGGTAAGAAAAGGAGTTTTATTATGGCAAAGATGGATGTTCAGAAAATCATTGCACCAATGATGAAATTTGTGAATATGCGTGGTATTATAGCTCTAAAAGATGGTATGTTGGCTATTTTACCATTAACAGTAGTTGGGAGTTTGTTCTTAATTATGGGGCAATTACCCTTTGAAGGATTGAATCAAAATATTGCTAGTGTATTTGGGGCAGACTGGACAGAGCCGTTTATGCAAGTCTATTCAGGAACTTTTGCGATTATGGGTCTAATTTCTTGTTTTTCAATTGCCTATTCTTATGCTAAGAATAGCGGAGTAGAGGCATTGCCAGCTGGGGTTCTTTCTGTATCTGCCTTCTTTATTTTGCTAAGATCATCTTATATCCCTAAACAAGGTGAGGCGATTGGGGACGCTATTAGTAAAGTTTGGTTTGGAGGTCAAGGAATTATCGGTGCTATCATTATAGGTTTGGTAGTAGGAAGTATTTATACCTTCTTTATAAAGAGAAAAATTGTTATTAAGATGCCAGAACAAGTTCCACAAGCTATTGCCAAACAGTTTGAAGCAATGATTCCAGCATTTGTAATTTTCTTATCTTCTATGATTGTATATATTTTAGCGAAGTCATTGACTAATGGCGGAACATTTATTGAAATGATTTATTCTGTTATTCAAGTTCCATTGCAAGGTTTAACTGGATCTTTGTATGGTGCGATTGGAATTGCATTCTTTATATCATTTTTATGGTGGTTTGGTGTCCATGGACAATCGGTAGTAAATGGAGTAGTGACAGCTCTGCTTTTATCTAATCTTGATGCTAATAAAGCTATGTTAGCCTCTGGTAATCTATCATTAGAAAATGGTGCACATATTGTTACTCAACAATTTTTAGATTCATTTTTAATTCTATCAGGTTCAGGGATTACGTTTGGTCTTGTAGTTGCCATGCTTTTTGCAGCAAAATCAAAACAATACCAAGCGTTAGGAAAAGTTGCAGCTTTTCCAGCAATATTTAACGTAAATGAGCCAGTTGTATTTGGATTTCCGATTGTCATGAATCCAGTTATGTTTGTACCTTTCATTCTTGTTCCTGTACTTGCAGCTGTGATAGTATATGGAGCTATTGCAACAGGTTTCATGCAGCCATTCTCAGGGGTAACATTGCCTTGGAGTACACCAGCTATTCTATCAGGATTTTTGGTGGGTGGATGGCAAGGTGTTGTGACTCAGTTATTAGTATTGGCGATGTCTACAGTGGTTTATTTTCCATTCTTTAAGATACAAGATCGTTTAGCTTACCAAAATGAAATCAAACAATCTTAGAGGCATTTGTGTGTTACTGTTAAACTCACACATTTGTGCTAAAAATTAGGGAGTTAAAGTTTTTCTAGTTAAAAGCTTGAAATTCTCTAAAAAATTAGGTATTATATTTTCGAAAGAAACAAAAATATTTTCGAAAGAAAGGTGCTTACGATGGTAAATACAGAAGTAGCAAGAACAACAATCAAGACAGAATATTTTGGAAGCCTTACTGAAAGGATGAACAAATATCGAGAAGATGTTTTAAATAAAAAACCTTATATTGATGCTGAGAGAGCAGTTCTAGCAACACGCGCTTATGATCGATATAAGGAACAACCTAATGTCCTAAAACGCGCCTATATGCTCAAAGAAATTTTGGAAAATATGACTATCTATATCGAAGAAGAATCTATGATTGCGGGAAATCAAGCTTCTTCCAATAAAGATGCTCCTATTTTTCCAGAATATACGCTAGAATTTGTTCTCAATGAGTTGGATCTTTTTGAAAAGCGTGATGGAGATGTTTTCTATATTACAGAAGAAACAAAAGAACAACTTAGAAGTATTGCTCCGTTTTGGGAAAATAATAATTTACGTGCTAGAGCTGGTGCCTTGTTACCTGAAGAAGTGTCTGTTTATATGGAAACAGGATTCTTCGGTATGGAAGGTAAGATGAATTCTGGAGATGCTCACTTAGCAGTTAACTATCAGAAACTGTTGCAATTTGGTTTAAGAGGTTTTGAAGAGCGGGCTCGTAAAGCGAAAGCAGCGCTAGATTTAACAGATCCAGCAAGTATTGATAAATATCATTTTTACGACTCTATATTTATCGTAATCGATGCTATTAAAGTATATGCAAATCGCTTTGTTGATCTTGCTAAAAGTTTAGCCGAAAATGCAAATCCTAAACGTAAGAAAGAATTACTTGAGATTGCAGATATTTGCTCTCGAGTCCCATATGAACCGGCAACTACTTTTGCAGAAGCTATTCAATCAGTTTGGTTTATTCAATGTATTTTACAAATTGAATCTAATGGCCACTCTCTTTCATATGGTCGTTTTGATCAATATATGTATCCATATATGAAGGCTGATTTAGAAAGTGGTAAAGAAACAGAAGATAGCATTGTTGAACGTCTGACAAATCTTTGGATTAAGACAATTACAATTAATAAGGTTCGCAGTCAAGCACATACATTTTCTTCAGCAGGAAGTCCTTTATATCAAAATGTTACAATTGGTGGACAGACTCGAGATAAGAAGGATGCTGTTAACCCATTATCTTATTTGGTATTAAAATCAGTTGCACAAACCCATCTACCGCAACCTAATCTAACTGTACGTTACCATGCAGGTTTAGATGCTCGTTTCATGAATGAGTGTATTGAAGTGATGAAACTTGGTTTTGGTATGCCTGCATTTAATAATGATGAGATTATTATTCCTTCTTTTATTGCAAAAGGAGTATTGGAAGATGATGCTTATGATTACAGTGCCATTGGATGTGTTGAAACGGCAGTTCCAGGGAAATGGGGCTATCGTTGCACAGGTATGAGTTATATGAACTTCCCTAAGGTTCTACTTATCACGATGAATGATGGAATTGATCCGGCTTCGGGTAAACGGTTTGCACCAAGCTTTGGTCATTTTAAGGATATGAAGAACTTTTCTGAATTAGAAAATGCTTGGGATAAAACACTAAGATATTTGACACGAATGAGTGTTATTGTTGAAAATTCTATTGATTTATCATTGGAACGAGAAGTTCCTGATATTCTATGTTCAGCATTGACTGATGATTGTATTGGTCGTGGAAAACACCTTAAAGAAGGTGGAGCAGTATATGATTATATATCAGGTTTGCAAGTTGGAATTGCAAATTTGTCGGATTCATTAGCTGCAATTAAAAAATTGGTATTTGAGGAAGAACGTATAAGCCCAAGTCAGCTTTGGCATGCACTGGAAACAGATTATGCCGGAGAAGAAGGTAAGGTCATTCAAGAAATGTTGATTCATGATGCACCTAAGTACGGTAATGATGATGATTATGCTGACAAATTGGTTACTGCTGCTTATGACATTTATGTTGATGAAATTGCTAAATATCCTAATACACGTTATGGAAGAGGCCCTATTGGAGGAATTCGTTATTCAGGAACCTCTTCTATCTCAGCCAACGTAGGACAGGGACGTGGAACATTAGCAACTCCAGATGGACGCAACGCGGGTACACCGTTAGCAGAGGGTTGTTCACCATCACATAATATGGATCAACACGGTCCTACATCTGTTTTAAAATCTGTTTCAAAATTACCAACAGATGAAATCGTAGGTGGGGTTCTCTTAAATCAGAAAGTAAATCCTCAAACGTTAGCCAAAGAAGAAGATAAATTAAAACTAATTGCTTTGTTACGAACATTCTTTAATCGTTTACATGGGTACCATATTCAATACAATGTTGTTTCCAGAGAGACGTTGATTGACGCTCAGAAACATCCTGAAAAACACAGAGATTTAATTGTTCGTGTTGCAGGATACTCTGCATTCTTCAATGTTCTTTCTAAGGCAACCCAAGATGATATTATAGGACGTACTGAGCATACATTGTAAAATAAAGAGGTTCTTTTTATGGAATTTATGCTTGACACATTAAATTTAGATGAGATTAAAAAATGGTCTGAAATTTTACCGCTAGCTGGGGTAACTTCAAATCCCACTATTGCAAAAAGAGAGGGTTCTATTAATTTTTTTGAACGAATCAAAGATGTGAGAGAATTGATTGGCTCTGCGCCCTCTATTCATGTTCAGGTGATTTCTCAAGATTTTGAAGGCATCTTAAAGGATGCTCATGAAATTCGTAGACAAGCAGGAGATGATATATTTATCAAAGTACCTGTTACTCCTGCTGGATTACGTGCAATAAAGGTGCTAAAAAAAGAGGGCTACCATATCACTGCAACAGCTATTTATACAGTTATTCAGGGATTATTAGCTATCGAAGCAGGAGCGGATTACCTAGCTCCATATTATAATAGAATGGAAAATCTGAACATTGATTCGAATTCTGTCATTCGTCAATTAGCTCTTGCTATTGATAGACAGAACTCTCCTAGTAAGATTTTAGCTGCATCCTTTAAAAATGTAGCACAAGTAAATAATGCTTTAGCTGCAGGTGCGCATGCTGTTACAGCAGGAGCAGATGTTTTTGAATCAGCTTTCGCCATGCCATCTATCCAAAAGGCGGTTGATGATTTTTCTGACGATTGGTTTGTTATTCAAAATGGTCGTTCCATTTAGATAGAGAGGAAATACATATGAGAATTTTTGCTAGCCCTTCGAGATATATTCAAGGGGAAAATGCCTTGTTCGAAAATGCCAAATCAATATTGGATTTGGGGAATCGTCCGATTCTATTATGCGATCAGTTGGTTTATGATATTGTTGGAAAACGATTTGAAGATTACCTACATAGATATGGTTTCCATATTGTTCTGGCGCTATTTAATGGTGAAGCTTCTGACAATGAAATCAATCGAGTTGTTGCCTTGGCTGAGAAAGAAAATTGTGATAGTATTATCGGTCTTGGTGGGGGAAAGACGATTGATAGCGCAAGAGCTATTGCAGATTTGATTGAAAAGCCTGTTATTATTGCTCCAACAATTGCATCGACCGACGCACCTGCATCTGCTTTATCTGTTATTTATACAGATGAAGGTGCATTTGATCATTATCTATTTTATTCTAAAAATCCAGATTTAGTTTTGGTTGATACAAAAGTTATTTCACAAGCCCCTAAGCGTTTATTAGCGTCTGGTATTGCAGATGGTTTAGCAACTTGGGTTGAGGCGCGTGCGGTTATGCAGGCAAATGGAAAAACTATGTTGGGACAACAGCAAACGTTGGCTGGAGTTGCAATTGCGAAGAAATGTGAAGAAACGTTGTTTGCAGATGGTTTACAGGCTATGGCAGCTTGTGAAGCTAAAGTGGTGACACCAGCATTAGAAAATATTGTTGAAGCTAATACTTTATTGAGTGGCCTAGGTTTTGAAAGTGGAGGATTAGCTGCGGCGCATGCGATTCATAATGGTTTTACTGCATTGACAGGTGACATTCATCATTTAACACATGGTGAAAAAGTAGCTTATGGAACTTTGGTACAACTTTTATTAGAAAATAGACCTAAAGAAGAACTTGATAAGTATATTGAGTTTTACAAAAAAATTGGTATGCCAACAACTCTAAAAGAAATGCATTTAGATCAAGTTGGATATGATGATTTAATAAAAGTTGGTAAACAAGCAACTATGGAGGGTGAGACAATCCATCAGATGCCGTTTAAGATTTCGCCTTCAGATGTTGCTCAAGCTATCATCGCTGTAGACGCCTATGTAAATTCAAAATAAACAATAAGGACTACTGTTTTCCAAATGGTAGTCTTTTATTGATCCTCGTATTGAATCCGACGTTCTTCATAAATCAAAAAGCGACATAGGTTGTCGGCTATTTATTATAAATACATTAATTAGCATTCCAGTCGTATCTTCGGTCTAAAATTAGTATTTTGTGTTATAAGAGATAAGCTTCTTGTTGTGCTCTTTGATTTCCCGCATAACAATAAGATAAAAAAGTGAGTGATAGAGCAATCCATAGTCATCAAAATTAATGAGATACAGTATACAGTTTTTTCTTTTAACACATTTCAAATTCCCTCAAAAATGGTATAATAGTAACATCACAAAATTGGAGAGAGACCATGAGTTTTTACAATCATAAAGAAATTGAGCCTAAGTGGCAGGGCTACTGGGCAGAACATCATACATTTAAGACTGGAACAGATGCGTCAAAACCTAAGTTTTATGCGCTTGATATGTTCCCTTATCCATCTGGAGCAGGTCTGCACGTAGGACACCCAGAAGGTTACACAGCAACGGATATCCTCAGCCGTTACAAACGTGTGCAAGGCTACAATGTCCTTCACCCAATGGGTTGGGATGCTTTTGGTTTGCCTGCAGAGCAATACGCTATGGATACTGGTAATGACCCAGCAGAATTTACAGCTGAGAACATTGCCAACTTCAAACGCCAAATCAATGCGCTTGGATTTTCTTATGACTGGGATCGTGAAGTCAATACAACAGATCCAAACTACTACAAATGGACTCAGTGGATCTTCACCAAGCTTTACGAAAAAGGCTTGGCCTATGAAGCGGAAGTGCCAGTAAACTGGGTTGAGGAATTGGGAACAGCCATCGCCAACGAAGAGGTTCTTCCTGACGGAACTTCTGAGCGTGGAGGCTATCCAGTTGTCCGCAAGCCAATGCGCCAATGGATGCTCAAAATTACGGCCTACGCAGAGCGCTTGCTCAATGACTTAGATGAACTTGATTGGCCAGAGTCTATCAAGGACATGCAACGCAACTGGATTGGGAAATCAACTGGTGCCAATGTAACTTTTAAAGTTAAGGGAACCGACAAGGAATTCACCGTCTTTACCACTCGTCCTGATACCCTTTTCGGTGCGACTTTCACTGTTTTGGCTCCTGAGCATGAACTAGTAGATGCCATCACAAGCACAGAGCAAGCAGAGGCAGTAGCAGACTACAAACACCAAGCTAGCCTTAAGTCTGACTTGGCTCGTACAGACCTTGCCAAAGAAAAAACTGGTGTTTGGACTGGTGCTTATGCCATCAACCCTGTCAATGGCAAGGAAATTCCAATCTGGATTGCGGATTACGTTCTTGCTAGTTATGGAACAGGTGCCGTTATGGCTGTACCTGCCCATGACCAACGTGACTGGGAATTTGCCAAACAATTTGACCTTCCAATCGTAGAAGTACTTGAAGGTGGAAATGTAGCAGAAGCTGCCTACACAGAGGATGGTCTTCATGTCAATTCAGACTTCCTAGATGGACTCAACAAAGAAGACGCTATTGCCAAGATTGTGGCTTGGTTGGAAGAAAAAGGCTGTGGACAAGAGAAGGTTACCTACCGTCTCCGCGACTGGCTCTTTAGCCGTCAACGTTACTGGGGTGAGCCAATTCCAATCATTCATTGGGAAGATGGAACTTCAACAGCTGTTCCTGAAAGTGAATTGCCACTTGTTTTGCCTGTAACCAAGGATATCCGCCCTTCAGGTACAGGGGAAAGTCCATTGGCTAACTTGACAGATTGGCTTGAAGTGACTCGTGCAGATGGTGTCAAAGGTCGTCGTGAAACCAACACCATGCCACAATGGGCAGGTTCAAGCTGGTACTACCTCCGCTATATTGACCCACACAATACTGAGAAATTGGCTGATGAGGATCTTCTCAAACAATGGTTGCCAGTAGATATCTATGTGGGTGGTGCAGAGCATGCCGTTCTTCACTTGCTTTACGCTCGTTTCTGGCACAAATTCCTCTATGACCTCGGTGTTGTTCCAACAAAAGAGCCATTCCAAAAACTCTTTAACCAAGGAATGATTTTGGGAACAAGCTACCGTGACCACCGTGGGGCTCTTGTGGCGACTGACAAGGTTGAAAAACGTGACGGTTCTTTCTTCCATGTGGAAACAGGAGAAGAGTTGGAGCAAGCACCAGCTAAGATGTCTAAATCGCTTAAGAACGTTGTTAACCCAGACGATGTGGTGGAACAATACGGTGCCGACACCCTTCGTGTTTATGAAATGTTTATGGGACCACTTGATGCTTCGATTGCTTGGTCAGAAGAAGGTCTGGAAGGAAGCCGTAAGTTCCTTGACCGTGTTTACCGTTTGATTACAAGTAAGGAAATTGTTGCGGAAAACAATGGTGCTCTCGACAAGGTTTATAACGAAACCGTTAAAGCTGTCACAGAACAAATCGAATCATTGAAATTCAACACAGCTATTGCTCAACTTATGGTCTTTGTCAATGCTGCTAACAAGGAAGACAAGCTCTATGTGGACTACGCCAAAGGCTTTATCCAATTGATTGCCCCATTTGCACCTCACTTGGCAGAAGAGCTCTGGCAAATAGTTGCAGCAACAGGTGAGTCAATCTCTTACGTGGCTTGGCCAACATGGGACGAAAGCAAATTGGTTGAAGACGAAATCGAAATCGTCGTCCAAATCAAAGGTAAAGTCCGTGCCAAACTCATGGTCGCTAAAGACCTATCACGCGAAGAATTGCAAGAAATTGCTCTAGCTGATGAAAAAGTCAAGGCAGAAATTGACGGTAAGGACATCGTGAAAGTAATTAGTGTACCTAACAAACTCGTTAATATCGTCGTTAAATAACGAGTTTATTAGCTCTATCTGCCACCTTCAATAGTCCACTGGACTATTGAAGCCAACTAAATTGGTTAATATTGTTGTGAAATAAGATAGGAATCCTTCAGAGTAGAATCTGGAGGATTTTTTATTTGACAGGAAGTTTCTATTTTGTTAACATGGTTAACAAAAGAAAGAGAGATTATGGATAAAAAAGAATTTATTGCATTTAATAATCGTTTCAATAGGTTTATTTTAGCGTTTGAAAAGTTAAAAAAAATCAACATAAAAGTGGTGTTGACAAATCCATTACGTTGAATGAGGTACATTTGATTGTTGTGATTGGGAAAAATCAGCCCTTAAATCTAGTAAAATTATCTGAACTATTAGAAGTTTCGAGAAGTGCAATAACTCAAAGTGTTAGAAGATTGATTCAAAAAAATTTAGTTATTTTTGATTTTGATCCGAATAATGGGAAAAATAAATATTTGAGATTATCTGAAAAAGGCATCGAAGTTTTTAAAATCCATAAGGAGCAACAAGCATATATTGAAAAATCAATCTTTTCAGTTTTAAACAACTATAGCGAGGGGGAACTTCAAACAGTTGTGAAATTGATGGATGACATTGAAAAGGTGTGGGGAGAATTACCGTGGTAAAAGTCGCGGTAAATTTTAAATATAATTGTTAAGTAAATTAACAAAAAGGAGAAAGTATGACTGTAAACATAGAACTGATTTCACAAACGAATTTAGCGGATGAATATTTTTATATTGCTATCAATGGTTTAGAATCGAGGACAATGTATTGTGTAGAAATGTACCTGTCTGATTATTACTGTATAAATGCTCCTTTGCTTTTAGATCATGATGTTATATGGAAATCAACCGCAATTTTTTTATCTGATCAGGACGGTATGATTGATACCTCTCAGACAACATCTATTTCAGGATCTTATAAAGGGGTTTCAGAAATGGGATTATTCTTTAATGCGAAACCGTTGAAGAATAGGAAAAGGAGATTACCGAGTTCTCTTGATAGAATTCCATTGCGAGATTGTTTTGGTGTTGAAATTAAAATCAAGATGGGGAAAGATGTGATCGCGGAGCAAAGTTTCGTAAGGCGTTATATGAATCTGGGAGTAAGATATCAAGATATCTATGACAAGCATTTTCAAGGTCGATTATTTTATGATGAAAAGTTAAGAAGGGCGCCAGCCGTGATTATTGTTAGCGGTAGTGAGGGAAGAATTGAAAAAGCTCAGAATATTGCCCAACTTTTATCTTCTAGAGGCTATATTTGTCTTGCAATAGCTTATTTTGGTTTAGAGGGATTACCCCAAAATTTAGAACGAATTCCAATAGAATGTCTGGAGGAGGCGAAAGATTTTCTATATCATCATCCTCAAGTTGATAATACAAAAATAGGAATATATGGTCGCTCTAAAGGAGCAGAGCTTGTTCTGGCTGGACAAAGTATTTTGGAAGATGTGCAATGTTTGGTACTCAATTCTCCCTCAAATGTAATATTTGAGGGAATAAAGGGAAAACTCAACTCTCATTCATCTTCTTGGACATATTTGCAAAAAGAACTTCCGTATCAAAAATTTCAGTTAGGAAATTATTTGTTAAACAAGTTTTTTGGAAAACATATTCCTGAAGATAGTAGGGCCCAGATTGATGTGAGTAAAATTTCCTCTCCTTTATTATTACTAGGAAGCGATGTTGATGAAATATGGAATGCGTCATCTGCGATAGATGGTATTATTTCACATTATAAAGGGGAATCTATTTTGTTTAAAAAATACCATGAAACAGGGCATATGTTGACGGTTGCTTATCAACCGAATCATCGTTATCGAAAAGATTGGCGCTTATTAATGAAAGAAAGTGTAGACTCTTGGTTTGCTACGATAAATTTTTTTGATACACATCTGAAAAATTTGTAGATAGTGCTGAACCGTACTATAATAGTCTCAACTAAGATAAAAACACAGTTCTAGTTGGTAGTCCAGTCTACAAAAGCAATTGTTCAAACAAGAGAAATTTGAACTCAAACAGTAAAAACGTAGAGAGAAGTACAAGAGTTACTAGTGACTTTCTCTTTTATAAAATAGAACAGCTCTTCTCGGATAAAAAGAGCTGTTTTTTGCTTGTATTGAAAATTCTTTTCATCTATTATTTCCTAATAAATCAACTTGGTGTCAAAAATTTGGCTATAAGAGATTGTGTGTCATGATTTCTAGTTAATTTTTTATTGTTTGATTTGGCGAGAATAATACTACCGATTCTTGAATTTTTCGGCCAGATGCGGTAAAACATCTCTTTTATAGCGCATATTTAAAAATATAATGTGTTCTTGTAAGTGTTTTTAAGCTTCATTTAGCAATTCGGTAGGAGAAAAATGGCTGTAGTCTTCTCTACTTTAACTTAACCCTAATCATCTCACCACTTAACATCTCATTTTAACCACTTATCTCAAAAGTCGATTTTTCTTTCATTCTTTTTGTTAAACTAGTGAGGTAAATAGGAGGAACTAAATATGATTTTACAAGCTAAGCATTTAACAAAACGGTACGGCAATTACACGGCTGTTGACGATATTCAGTTAGAGTTTGAAAAAGGGAGTTTTAATGCTATTTTGGGTCCCAATGGTGCAGGAAAATCAACCACCATTTCCATGTTAATCGGGTTGAAAAAGCCGACAAAAGGTCAGGTTCGATATGCGCCAAATACGAAAATAGGAGTTGTTTTTCAAGCTAGTGTACTGGATGAGATGTTGACAGTTAGGGAAAATATTACGATTCGTGCTCAACAGTATAAGGAGATTGCAGCAAGTCGTGTGGATGATTTGATCCATCAACTGGGTTTGACTGCTTTCCAGAAGCAACTATATGGGACTTTGTCAGGTGGGCAAAAACGTAGGGTTGATATTGCGCGTGCTCTTCTTTCACAGCCAGATATTCTTTTCTTAGATGAACCAACGACAGGTCTAGATATTCAGACTCGCAAAGCCATTTGGGATTTACTGTCTCGACTACAAAAAGATGAAGGGCTGACTATTATCTTAACGACTCATTATCTGGATGAAGCGGATGATGCGGATCAGATTTATATTGTTGATCATGGGAAAGTGATTGCGCAAGGTTCTGCGACGGCTATTAAAAGTCAGTATGCATCTAATATTCTAAAAATTCGTTTTAAAGAAATGAAGGATTTAGAAAAGTTGCTACAGACTGGAATGACAGTAAAGGAAGAAAATGAGTTGGAATATCTTTTTTATCCAAGAACGTCACTAGAAGCCATTGAATATTTGGCAAAAGTTCGAGAAGAAATTGATTCTTTTGAGTTTCGTCCAGGTACCATGGATGATGCCTTTATTGCACTTACAGGAAGAGAGGTTCGCTAATGTTAGCTTTATTGAAACGGAATTTTATCTTATATTTTCGTAATCGTTCAGGAGTATTTTTCTCATTATTGGGGGCATTGATTTCCTTCCTCCTTTATATCATTTTTTTGCAGAAGAACTTGACGGATGCTTGGTCCCAACTCCCTGATAATACGAATCTTTTAAATAACTGGCTGATGGGTGGGACCTTGGCTGTGACTGGGATTACAACCAGTTTTACGGCTCTTACACAAATGGTACAGGATCGTGAAAATCAAGTGGATCAAGATCTCTTCTTGACAGATTTAGGTAGCTGGGGTTTACAGGTGTCCTATCTAATCAGTAGTATTGCCATCTCTTTTGTCATGCAGGTGTTTATGTTTGCTGTTATGGGGCTTTATTTTAAAGAAAGTCCAGTTATCAGTCATTTACCGGAAATTGCTTTGATTATGTTGTTAAGTAGTCTGCTTTCAAGTTTGATAAATATTCTCTTGATTTATCGTTTTCAATCT
This sequence comes from Streptococcus mitis SK1080, assembly GCF_000220085.1. GTDB lineage: Bacteria > Bacillota > Bacilli > Lactobacillales > Streptococcaceae > Streptococcus > Streptococcus mitis_K. The sequence continues at coordinate 195,140 of NZ_AFQV01000006.1, forward strand.
GTAGATAGCCTTGGCAAACTGGCAACTATAGTGGGAACTGCTTCTGGATTTTTAGTAGGAACTTATGTCCCTATTGGAGTTTTACCTGATTTTGCACAGATTATCATGAAGTGTACCCCTGCAACTTATATTGCTTCTCTCTACCGACAAATTTTAATGAAAGAGCAATTAGAAATCACATTTACAGGAAATAGCAGATTGTTACAGGAATTTCAAGAAAAAATGGGAATCCAAATCAACTGGCAAGAACTATTGACAAAGGAAGAGACATACTTTATAGTGGTTATTATCAGTCTCGTCGCTATTCTTCTTTGGCTTTTATTTGTTAAAGTATTTAGCAAGAGAAAATAAAAGTACATTGGAGAGAAAATGAAGATTCGTTTTGAAATGAAGACAGAGTTTTCAGAAAAGGACCCACATATTGTAATTCAGGCAGCTCAGTTAACCGACCAAGCAAGGGAAGTCATGGAGTATTTAGAACAATTTTCAACGACCAATCAGGTGGTCATTCCTATTCGAACGGATGATCATCTGGTCATGGTGAAGATTGAGGATCTTATTCTAGCAGATATCGATAAGAACTTGTTAACCATTTATACGGTAGATGGGATTTATAAAACTAAGGAAACATTGATAAACTTTCAGAATCGGATTAATCGGCGTAACTTTATACAGATATCACGCCATTCAATTATAAACATTGACCATTTAGAGTCATTATCGGATAGCTTTTCAGGGAACATGATGGCTAAAATGACTCGGGGCATCAAATCTAGTGTGAGTCGGAAATACGTTAAGTCCTTAATGAATTATCTAGGTTTATAGGAGAAAATCATGAAACGATTAATTGATTATTTTGTATCGGGAATGCGTACGGCTTCCTTCTTTTATTTGAGTATGATGGTGTTGACTCAGTTTTATCCAGGTATTACCTATCCTGAACCAATGATAAAAAATATTCTAGCTCTGTTTTTAATGGGTGGAATTATGGGGGTATTGACTTTAATACTTGAAAAGCTAGAGTTTCTTGCTTTTAGTATACGTGTAGGAGTTCATTTATTAGTGACAGCTACTATTTTAGTATTGACCTCTCTATTTTTTGGTTGGGGTTCAGCCTTGTGGAGTCCCTTGCTTTGGTTCTTTTTCTTGTTAATTTATGGATTGATATGGTTGTATCAAATCTGGCAAACTCACAAACTCACCCAACGAATTAATCAAGCCTTAGAGGATAAAAGACAGAAAACGGGTCACTAATATAGTGTTGAGGATGAAGTTTGAAGACAGTGCCAGTTTCCAAAGAGAACAATTTGTGATATAGTATTTTCAGCGTAAAACAAGGAGAAGAAAAATGCCAGTAAACGAATATGGTCAGATGATTGGTGAGTCAATGGAAGGTTATACGCCCGGTGCACTGCCTTCTATTGATTTCTTAGAAGGGCGTTATGCTCGAATAGAGGCTCTCTCGGTAGAAAAGCACGCGGAGGATTTATTAGCTGTTTATGGTCCGGATACGCCTCGGGAGATGTGGACCTACCTCTTTCAGGAGCCAGTAGCAGACATGGAGGAACTGGTCAGCCTTTTAAATCAGATGTTGGCTCGTAAGGACCGTTTTTACTATGCAATCATAGACAAGGCAACTAGTAAGGCTTTAGGAACTTTTTCTCTCATGCGTATTGACCAGAATAACCGAGTAATAGAAGTGGGAGCTGTCACTTTTTCTCCAAAACTCAGGGGGACACGGATAGGGACAGAAGCCCAGTATCTCTTGGCTTGCTATGTCTTTGAGGAGCTTAACTATCGTCGCTATGAGTGGAAATGCGATGCTCTTAACCTGCCATCCAGACGAGCTGCAGAGCGTTTGGGATTTGCCTATGAAGGAACCTTCCGTCAGGCAGTGGTTTATAAGGGGCGTACGAGGGATACAGATTGGTTGTCTATGATTGATAAGGACTGGCTTCAAGTCAAAGCTCGATTGGAAGCATGGCTGACTCCTGAAAACTTTGATAAAAATGGACAGCAGTACAAGAGCTTGAGAGAGCTTTAAGAGGTGTTGAGATGATTACTATTAAAAAGCAAGAAATTGTCAAGCTAGAGGATGTTTTGCATCTCTATCAGGCTGCCGGTTGGACAAATTATACAAATCAACCTCAGATGCTGGAGCAGGCCTTGTCTCATTCATTAGTAATTTATCTGGCGCTTGATGGCGATGCTGTGGTGGGCTTGATTCGTTTGGTTGGAGATGGATTCTCATCAGTATTGGTTCAGGATTTAATCGTTTTACCTAGCTATCAGCGCCAAGGAATTGGTAGTGCCCTAATGAAAGAGGCTTTAGAGGATTACAAAGATACCTATCAAGTCCAGCTGGTGACAGAAGAGACAGAAAAAAACTTGGGATTTTATCGTTTTATGGGCTTTGAAATCTTATCCACCTATAATTGTATAGGGATGACTTGGACGAATCGAGAAAAATAACAAAACTTGTTTTTTCTTAAGCAAAGTTTAAGGATGGTCTAGTATCATATAGTCATTAAATAAAGACCTCCTAACTTTATTTAATGAAATCCTAAAACTTTTTTCATCATAATCTCCTAATAAAGTCACCCAATCAGGTGACTTTTTTGTGGGGTGAGGTGATGGTAATAGAAATTTTTTTGAAAAGTGGTAGAATCTGCGAAAAGTTAAGCTAGTTTTAAGCTTCGTCATGTATCATATAGTTATTAAATAAAGACCTCCTAACTTTATTTAATAAAATCCTAAACTTTTCTTTTTCATAATAATCTCCCTTAACTCCACCCAATCAGGTGGAGTTTTTTGGCTCTATTTCAGGCTTTTGGGAACTATTTTAAAAATCATTTTTCGATATTTTTCGGTATTTTTCGGATTTTGGTCGGGGAATTGGCGGGGACTTTTTGAGATTTTGGCGGGGATTTTTTAGCGAATATGACTAAGAAATAGGTCTGTTGTCGCTTCAGTTACTTCAAACTCAATTTGATTGTAAGTGACTGTTAATTGAAGGACTGAAACTACTGTAATAATGATTTTGCTTGTCCAGTAGTGGCGTATTAAATGAGAAGTGACATGTAAGATTGTCTCTTCGTTTACTAAATCAAAATTTCTATGAAATTGATAGAATCCCTAACTTTCTCTTAAACTTGAAAGTCTTGTTGTACGGCGGTTAAAGATGATGTAAAACATTGACAAAATGTGTGAACTATGGGATAATAAAAAGGAATTGAGTACTAGTTCTATATCATAGGCTAGAAAAGACCCCAAGCTCACGACCAAATAAGCTTGAGGTCTTTTTTGACACTATTTGTCCTTGTTTAGCCATTTATCGACTAATCGAAGAACGACACCGACCACAATTGGTCCGATGATAGTTTTGAGTACTAATTCCATCATGGGCTATCTCACCTCCTTTCGTAGGCGGTGTGGAAGTGCCGTATAATATTATACCACATAAGTGCTAAAGTCGGGAGTCATCCAATAAGATGGAGTTTTTGGCTCTATTTCAGGCTTTTGGGGACTATTTTAAACATCATTTTCCGATAACTTTTACTTAATCTTATAAACTTTATTGGACAGATTCTAAAGTTGGAGAAACTGAATTGATGAAGATACAAACCTTTGACAAATTTTGTGAACTATGGGATAATAAAAAGGAATTAAGTATTGTGTCTATATCATAGGCTAGAAAAGACCCCAAGCTCACGACCAAATAAGCTTGGGGTCTTTTTGACACTATTTGTCCTTGTTTAGCCATTTATCGACTAATCGAAGGACGACACCGACCACAATTGGTCCGATGATAGTTTTAAGTATTGTATCCATCATGGGCTATCTCACCTCCTTTCGCAGGCGGTGTAGAAGTGCCGTATAATATTATACCACATAAGTGCTAAACTCAGGAGTCACCCAATCAGGTGGCTTTTTTGTTTGTGGCTTTGTTTTTTGATATAATAGAGCCATGAGTAGAATTTTAGATAATGAGATAATGGGGGATGAGGAGTTAGTAGAACGCACGCTCCGTCCTCAGTATTTACGTGAATATATCGGGCAGGATAAGGTCAAGGACCAGCTCCAAATCTTTATCGAGGCTGCCAAGATGCGGGATGAAGCGCTGGATCATGTGCTCTTATTTGGCCCTCCAGGCTTGGGAAAAACGACCATGGCTTTTGTTATTGCCAACGAACTAGGTGTCAATCTCAAGCAGACTTCGGGTCCAGTCATTGAAAAAGCTGGTGATTTGGTAGCGATTTTGAATGACTTAGAGCCTGGGGATGTCCTTTTTATTGATGAGATTCATCGCTTGCCCATGTCAGTGGAAGAGGTGCTTTATAGTGCCATGGAGGACTTCTACATTGATATCATGATTGGTGCTGGTGAAGGCAGTCGCAGCGTTCATTTGGAGTTGCCACCTTTTACCTTGATTGGTGCGACGACTCGGGCTGGTATGCTCTCAAATCCACTACGGGCACGTTTTGGGATTACAGGTCATATGGAGTATTATGCTCATGCTGACTTGACAGAAATTGTCGAGCGGACGGCAGATATTTTTGAGATGGAAATCACTCATGAGGCAGCATCCGAGCTGGCCTTGCGTAGTCGTGGGACCCCTCGTATTGCCAATCGTCTCCTCAAGCGCGTGCGCGATTTTGCCCAGATTATGGGGAATGGGGTGATCGATGATCTTATTACCGATAAGGCTTTGACCATGCTGGATGTTGACCATGAAGGCTTGGATTATGTGGACCAAAAAATCCTTCGGACCATGATTGAGATGTACGGTGGTGGTCCTGTTGGTCTAGGAACTCTTTCTGTTAACATAGCAGAGGAGCGTGAGACGGTGGAAGACATGTATGAGCCCTACTTGATTCAAAAAGGTTTTATCATGCGGACACGGTCTGGGCGGGTGGCGACTGCTAAGGCATATGAGCATTTGGGGTATGAGTACAATGAAAAATAAGCAAGAAATTCTAGAGGCTTTTAGAAAAAATCCAGATATGATGGCTATTCTGACTATCATCCGAGATCTTGGCTTAAAAGACTCGTGGTTGGCAGCGGGTTCTGTCAGAAATTTCATCTGGAATTTCTTGTCGGATAAATCACCTTTTGACTGTGAAACAGATGTAGATGTAATTTTCTTTGATCCAGATATTTCTTATGAGGAAACCTTGTCCCTAGAGAAAAAGCTGAGAGAGGGCTTTCCTCAGTACCAGTGGGAATTGAAAAATCAGGTCTATATGCACCAGCACAGCCCTCATACTGCTCCCTATAGCAGCTCTTGTGATGCTATGAGTAAGTATCCAGAACGGTGTACGGCAGTTGGACTGAGCTTGAATGAAGAATCCGTTTTGGAACTCTTTACTCCATACGGTTTGGAGGATATTTTGAATTTTCAAGTTCGTCCAACTCCTCATTTCTTAGAAAATGAAGACCGAATGAAGCTCTATCAAACACGATTATCCAAGAAAAATTGGCAGGAGAAATGGAAAAATTTGATTTTTAAAAATACTTAAGGAAACTTTAAGCTAGGAAGTGTATACTAAGTCCATAAGTTAAGAAGACCTTAACTTAAACTCCTAAAACTTTTTCATAATAATCTCCCTATAAAAAATAAAGTCGCCAAATCAGGCGGCTTATTTTTTTGGCAATGGGCTTTGTGCCTGAGAATAATACTCAATGAAAATCAAAGAGCAAACTAGGAAGCTAGCCGCAGGTTGCTCAAAACACTGTTTTGAGGTTGCAGATAGAGCTGACGTGGTTTGAAGAGATTTTCGAAGAGTATAAATAGCTTAGTGATAGAAGAAAATGGGGAAATATGGTATAATGAAACGATAGATTTTTGAATAGGAATAAGATCATGTTTGGATTTTTTAAGAAAGATAAGGCTGTGGAAGTAGAGGTTCCGACACAGGTTCCTGCTCATATCGGCATCATCATGGATGGCAATGGCCGTTGGGCTAAAAAACGTATGCAACCGCGGGTTTTCGGACACAAGGCGGGCATGGAAGCATTGCAAACTGTGACCAAGGCAGCCAACAAACTGGGTGTCAAGGTGATTACAGTTTATGCTTTTTCTACGGAAAATTGGACCCGTCCAGATCAGGAAGTTAAGTTTATCATGAACTTGCCAGTAGAGTTTTATGATAATTATGTCCCGGAACTGCATGCGAATAATGTTAAGATTCAAATGATTGGGGAGACAGACCGCCTGCCTAAGCAGACTTTTGAAGCTCTGACCAAGGCTGAGGAATTGACTAAGAACAACGCAGGTTTGATTCTTAATTTTGCCCTCAACTATGGTGGACGTGCTGAGATTACACAGGCTCTTAAGTTGATTTCTCAGGATGTGTTAGATGCCAAAATCAACCCAGGTGACATCACAGAGGAATTGATTGGTAATTATCTTTTTACCCAGCATTTGCCTAAGGACTTACGAGACCCAGACTTGATTATCCGTACTAGTGGAGAATTGCGTTTGAGCAATTTCCTTCCATGGCAGGGAGCCTATAGTGAGCTCTATTTTACGGACACCTTGTGGCCTGATTTTGACGAGGCGGCCTTGCAGGAAGCCATTCTTGCCTACAATCGTCGTCATCGCCGATTTGGAGGAGTTTAGGAGGAAATATGACACAGGATTTACAGAAAAGAACCTTGTTTGCAGGGATTGCCCTGGCTATTTTCCTACCGATTTTAATGATTGGGGGACTCTTGCTTCAGATAGCAATTGGAATCATAGCCATGCTAGCCATGCATGAACTTTTGAAGATGAGAGGTCTAGAGACCATGACGATGGAGGGCCTCTTGACCCTCTTTGCAACCTTCGCCTTGACCATTCCCTTGGAGAATTACCTGACTTTTTTGCCAGTTGATGGGAATGTGGTTGCTTATAGTGTATTGATTTCAATCATGTTAGGAACGACTGTGTTTAGCAAGTCTTATACGATTGAGGACGCTGTTTTCCCTCTTGCTATGAGTTTCTATGTAGGCTTTGGTTTTAATGCTCTATTAGATGCTAGAATTGCAGGGTTAGATAAGGCACTATTAGCCTTATGTATCGTCTGGGCGACTGACAGTGGTGCCTATCTTGTTGGGATGAACTATGGTAAACGAAAACTAGCTCCGACCGTTTCTCCAAATAAAACCTTTGAGGGTGCCTTGGGTGGTATTTTAGGTGCTATTTTAGTAACCATCATCTTTATGATAGTTGACAGTACAGTTGCTCTTCCGTATGGAATTTACAAGATGTCAGTCTTTGCTATTTTCTTTAGTGTCGCTGGACAATTTGGTGATTTACTAGAAAGCTCGATTAAGCGTCACTTTGGTGTCAAAGATTCTGGGAAATTTATCCCTGGGCATGGTGGTGTTTTGGATCGTTTCGATAGTATGTTGCTTGTATTTCCAATCATGCACTTATTTGGACTCTTTTAATCAAAAGACGGAGGAAAGACTATGCTCGGAATTTTAACCTTTATTCTGGTTTTCGGGATTATTGTGGTGGTGCACGAGTTCGGGCACTTCTACTTTGCCAAGAAATCAGGGATTCTAGTGCGTGAATTTGCCATCGGTATGGGGCCCAAAATCTTTGCTCATATTGGCAAGGATGGGACGGCCTATACCATCCGAATCTTGCCTCTGGGTGGCTATGTTCGCATGGCCGGTTGGGGTGATGATACAACTGAAATCAAGACAGGAACTCCTGTCAGTTTGACGCTTACTGATGATGGTAAGGTTAAACGCATCAATCTCTCAGGTAAAAAATTGGATCAAACAGCTCTTCCTATGCAGGTGACCCAGTTTGACTTTGAAGATAAGCTCTTTATCAAGGGCTTGGTTCTGGAAGAAGAAAAAACATTTGCAGTGGATCACGATGCAACGGTTGTGGAAGCAGATGGTACTGAGGTTCGGATTGCACCTTTAGATGTTCAATATCAAAATGCAACTATCTGGGGCAAACTGATTACCAACTTTGCAGGACCTATGAATAACTTTATCTTAGGTATTGTTGTTTTTTGGATTTTAATCTTTATGCAGGGTGGTGTCAGAGATGTTGATACCAACCAGTTCCATGTTATGCCTCAAGGGGCCTTGGCTAAGGTAGGAGTGCCAGAAACGGCTCAGATTACCAAGATCGGCTCACATGAGATTAGCAACTGGGAAAGTTTGATTCAGGCTGTGGAATCAGAAACCAAAGATAAGACGGCCCCGACCTTGGATGTGACTATTTCTGAAAAGGGTAGTGACAAACAAGTCACTGTTACTCCGGAAGAAAGTCAAGGTCGTTACCTTCTAGGTGTTCAACCGGGAATTAAGTCAGATTTTCTATCCATGTTTGTAGGTGGTTTTACAACTGCAGCCGACTCGGCCCTCCGAATTCTATCAGCTCTGAAAAATCTGATTTTCCAACCAGATTTGAACAAGCTAGGTGGGCCTGTTGCCATCTTTAAGGCAAGTAGTGATGCTGCTAAAAATGGAATTGAGAATGTTTTGTACTTCTTGGCAATAATTTCCATCAATATCGGGATTTTTAATCTTATTCCGATTCCAGCTCTGGATGGTGGTAAGATTGTGCTCAATATCCTAGAAGCCATCCGCCGCAAACCTTTGAAACAAGAAATTGAAACCTATGTCACCTTGGCCGGAGTGGTCATCATGGTTGTCTTGATGATTGCTGTGACTTGGAATGACATCATGCGACTCTTTTTTAGATAATCGAGGAATATTATGAAACAAAGTAAAATGCCTATCCCAACGCTTCGCGAAATGCCAAGCGATGCTCAAGTTATCAGCCATGCTCTTATGTTGCGAGCTGGTTATGTTCGTCAAGTCTCAGCAGGTGTTTATTCTTATCTACCACTTGCCAACCGTGTGATTGAAAAAGCTAAAAATATCATGCGTCAAGAATTCGACAAGATTGGTGCCGTTGAGATGTTGGCTCCAGCCCTTCTTAGTGCAGAATTGTGGCGCGAATCAGGTCGTTACGAAACCTATGGTGAAGACCTTTACAAACTAAAAAACCGTGAAAAATCAGACTTTATCCTAGGCCCAACTCACGAAGAAACCTTTACAGCTATTGTCCGTGATTCTGTTAAGTCTTACAAGCAATTGCCACTTAACCTTTACCAAATCCAGCCTAAGTATCGTGATGAAAAACGCCCACGTAATGGACTTCTCCGTACACGTGAGTTTATCATGAAGGATGCTTACAGTTTCCACGCTAACTATGATAGCTTGGACAGTGTTTACGATGAGTATAAGGCTGCTTATGAGCGAATTTTCACTCGTAGTGGCTTAGATTTCAAGGCTATTATTGGTGACGGTGGAGCTATGGGTGGTAAGGACAGCCAAGAATTTATGGCCATTACACCTGCTCGTACAGACCTTGACCGCTGGGTTGTCTTGGACAAGTCAGTTGCCTCATTTGATGAAATTCCTGCAGAAGTGCAAGAAGAAATCAAGGCAGAATTGCTCAAATGGATGGTTTCTGGTGAAGATACCATTGCTTACTCAAGTGAGTCTAGCTATGCAGCTAACTTAGAAATGGCAACAAACGAGTACAAACCAAGCAACCGTGTTGTCGCTGAAGAAGAAGTGACTCGTGTTGCAACGCCAGATGTTAAATCAATTGATGAAGTTGCAGCCTTCCTCAATGTTCCAGAAGAACAAACGATTAAAACCCTCTTCTACATGGCAGATGGTGAGCTTGTTGCGGCCCTTCTAGTTGGAAATGACCAACTCAACGAAGTTAAGTTGAAAAACTACTTGGGAGCAGATTTCTTTGACGTTGCTAGCGAAGAAGAAGTGGCGAATCTTGTTCAAGCAGGATTTGGTTCACTTGGCCCAGTTGGTTTGCCAGAGAATATTAAAATCATTGCAGATCGTAAGGTGCAAGATGTTCGCAATGCAGTTGTCGGTGCTAACGAAGATGGCTACCACTTGACTGGTGTGAATCCAGGTCGTGATTTTACTGCGGAATATGTGGATATCCGTGAAGTTCGTGAGGGTGAAATTTCTCCAGACGGACAAGGTGTCCTTAACTTTGCGCGTGGTATCGAAATTGGTCACATCTTCAAACTCGGTACTCGCTATTCGGCAAGCATGGGAGCAGATGTTTTGGATGAAAATGGCCGTGCTGTGCCAATTATCATGGGATGTTACGGTATCGGTGTCAGCCGTCTCCTTTCAGCAGTGATGGAGCAACACGCTCGCCTCTTTGTTAACAAAACGCCAAAAGGTGAATACCGTTACGCATGGGGAATCAATTTCCCTAAAGAATTGGCACCATTTGATGTGCACTTGATTACTGTCAATGTCAAGGACGAAGAAGCACAAGCCTTGACAGAAAAACTTGAATCTAGCTTGATGGAAGCTGGTTACGAAGTCTTGACAGACGACCGTAATGAACGTGTCGGAGTCAAATTCAGCGATAGTGACTTGATTGGGTTGCCAATCCGTATCACTGTTGGTAAAAAAGCAGCCGATGGCATTGTAGAAGTTAAGATTAAAGCGACTGGTGACACCATCGAAGTTCATGCCGATAACGTGCTTGAAACGCTTGAAATCCTCAGCAAGAAATAAAAACTATAATCAGAAGAAAAACAAGGAAAAAATGTAACTAGTTTTTACCTTGTTTTTTCTGTATAATGGGAAAAATGAGTAGATAAAGAGGTAAATGTATGCTAAGATTTCCAAAGGATTTTGTCTGGGGATCCTCCACTTCTGGGCCGCAGACAGAAGGGCGTGTAGCTGGTGACGGTAAGGGAGATAATCTCTGGGATTATTGGTACCAAGTAGAGCCAAATCGTTACTATAATGGAATTGGTCCAGATAAAACATCAACCTTTTATGAAAACTGGGAACAGGATATCGACCTCCTATTAGAAACTGGTCACACGGCCTTTCGGACTTCTATTCAGTGGTCACGGATTTTTCCACAAGGGCGTGGGGAAGTCAATCCTCAAGGTGTGGATTTCTATCGTAAGGTTTTTGAGGCTATTAAGGCTAAGGGGATTCGTCTTTTAGTCAATCTTTATCATTTTGATTTGCCTTTTGCCCTTCAAGAGGATGGTGATGGTTGGGAAAATAAGGCGACTGTCTCAGCCTATGAAGACTATGCTCGTTTTTGTTTTGAGACTTATGGAGATTTAGTGGATCAATGGATTACCTTTAACGAGCCCATCGTTCCTGTAGAATTTGGCTATTTTTACGATGCCCATTATCCACATAAGGTGGATGCAGAGGCAGCCATTAAAGTAGCTTATCATACACAATTGGCTAGCAGTCGGGCGGTTAAGGCCTGTCATGAACTCTTGCCAGATTCCAAGATTGGGATTGTCCTCAACTTGACACCGGCTTATCCACGTAGCCAGCATCCTGCTGATGTCAAAGCAGCTCGGATTGCGGATCTCTTTCAGGCCCAATCCTTCTTAGATCCGTCCGTTTTGGGGACTTATCCACAGGAGTTGGTAGAAATCTTGCATGAATACGGTCTCTTGCCTGATACTACAGAGGAGGAGTTGGATCTCATTCGTGACAATACAGTGGATTTCCTTGGTGTCAACTACTATCAGCCTTTGCGTGTTATGGCACCTCGATTTGCTAAGCATCCAGAGAGTCCACTCTTACCCGAACATTTTTACGAGCCTTATGTGATGCCTGGGCGTAAAATCAATCCTCATCGTGGCTGGGAGATTTATGAGCAAGGGATTTATGATATTGCCCAAAATATCAAGGAAAATTATGGCAATATCGAGTGGATGCTGACTGAGAATGGCATGGGTGTTGAAGGGGAAGAAAAATTCCGTCAAGATGGAATGATTCAAGATGATTACCGTATTGACTTTGTAAAAGGTCATCTTCGTGAACTGCACCATGCCATTGAAGATGGAGCCAACTGTAAGGGCTACTTGATTTGGACCTTTATCGATTGCTGGTCATGGCTCAACAGTTATAAAAATCGCTATGGTTTGGTCGAATTAGACTTGGAAACGCAAGAACGTCGTCTGAAAAAATCAGGGCATTGGTTCAAGGAATTAAGCGATAATAATGGATTTTAAAAAGGACTCTGACTGATTATCCTAATTGGTCAGAGTTTTTTGGTTACAAAAAAGTTAATTTTAACTATACCAATTTTTACTCTTGACAAGTGAAAGAAACAAGTATATACTGTTTTTGCTGATTCTATAAAAGAGGAATTAGACTATACCAATTTTAAGGAGAAAGCACAGCTGGTCTGTGTCGTATATACTATGTGTGGAATTGTTGGTGTTGTTGGAAACATAAATGCAACTGATATTTTGATTCAAGGGCTTGAAAAGCTCGAATACCGTGGCTATGATTCTGCGGGAATTTTTGTCCTAGGTGGTGCTGAAAACCATCTAGTCAAGGCTGTTGGTCGTATTGCAGAATTGTCTGCCAAGACAGCTGGTGTTGAGGGAACAACTGGGATCGGACATACTCGTTGGGCAACTCACGGGAAACCAACTGAGGACAATGCTCACCCACACCGCTCTGAGACAGAACGTTTTGTCTTGGTTCATAATGGGGTCATTGAGAACTACCTTGAAATCAAGGAAGAATACCTTGCAGGTCACCACTTCAAAGGGCAAACAGATACGGAAATCGCCGTTCACTTGATTGGAAAATTTGCAGAAGAAGATGGCTTGTCAGTTCTTGAAGCCTTCAAAAAAGCTCTTCACATCATCCGTGGTTCTTATGCCTTTGCCTTGATTGACTCTGAAAATCCTGAAGTTATCTACGTAGCTAAGAATAAATCACCACTCTTGATTGGTCTTGGAGATGGCTACAACATGGTCTGCTCAGACGCTATGGCTATGATTCGTGAAACCAACCAATACATGGAAATTCATGACCAAGAGTTGGTAATCGTCAAGGCTGATAGCGTGGAAGTTCAAGACTATGATGGTAATAGTCGTGAGCGTGCTAGCTACACTGCTGAGCTAGACTTGTCAGATATCGGTAAAGGAACTTACCCTTACTACATGCTCAAGGAAATTGACGAGCAACCAACTGTTATGCGTAAACTAATCCAAGCCTACACAGATGAGGCTGGTCAAGTAGTAGTAGACCCAGCTATCATCCAGGCTGTTCAAGACGCAGACCGTATCTACATCCTTGCAGCTGGAACATCTTACCACGCAGGATTTGCTTCTAAGAAAATGTTGGAAGAATTGACAGATACACCAGTTGAACTTGGAATTTCATCTGAGTGGGGTTACGGTATGCCACTTCTCAGCAAGAAACCACTCTTCATCTTTATCAGTCAGTCTGGTGAAACAGCGGATAGCCGTCAGGTTTTGGTTGAGGCTAATGAAATGGGAATCCCAAGCTTGACAGTGACAAACGTACCAGGCTCTACTCTTTCTCGTGAAGCCAACCATACTATGCTCCTTCATGCAGGACCTGAAATTGCCGTAGCCTCAACCAAGGCTTATACAGCGCAAATTGCAGCCCTTGCCTTCCTTGCAAAAGCAGTCGGAGAAGCAAATGGAAATGCCAAAGCGCAAGCCTTTGACTTGGTTCATGAGTTGTCAATCGTAGCCCAGTCTATCGAATCAACTCTTTCAGAGAAAGAAACCATTGAAGCCAAGGTTCGTGAGCTTCTTGAAACAACTCGCAATGCCTTTTATATCGGACGTGGTCAAGATTACTATGTAGCCATGGAAGCAAGTCTCAAACTCAAAGAGATTTCTTACATCCAGTGTGAAGGCTTTGCTGCAGGAGAACTCAAGCATGGAACCATTGCCTTGATTGAAGAAGGAACACCTGTCTTGGCGCTCTTGTCAGATCCAGTCCTTGCCAACCATACTCGTGGAAATATCCAAGAGGTCGCAGCCCGTGGTGCCAAGGTTCTCACTATCGCAGAAGAAAATGTTGCCAAAGATACAGACGACATCGTTCTTACGACCGTCCACCCTTACCTCTCACCAATTTCAATGGTTGTGCCAACGCAATTGGTCGCTTACTTTGCAACACTCCACCGTGGCCTTGATGTGGATAAACCACGTAACCTTGCTAAGTCAGTAACGGTAGAATAAGCTAAAAAGTCTAGTTATCTAGGCTTTTTCTTTTGAGCAAATCGGTTGCTTGTAGTCAAGATTCGTGTTAGAATAATTTTTCAAAATGAAGGACCGAAATAGACAAGGAGAATCACTGTGGTAGAATTGGGAATTTCAACATTTGGGGAAACAACGGAGCTTGAAGGGACTGGACAGACTTACAGTCATGCCGAACGCATTCGTCAGTTGGTAGCAGAGATTGAACTGGCTGACAAGGTTGGTTTGGATGTATATGGGATTGGCGAGCACCATCGAGCGGATTTTGCGGTATCAGCCCCAGAGATTGTCCTGGCAGCAGGTGCAGTCAATACCAAGAAAATCCGTTTGACCAGCGCAGTCAGCATTCTCTCGAGCATGGACCCTATTCGTTTGTTCCAACAGTATGCCACTATCGATGCTTTATCAAATGGACGTGCGGAGATTATGGCTGGAAGGGGTTCTTTCACGGAATCATTTCCTCTGTTTGGCTATGATTTGACAGACTACGAAGCCCTTTTTGATGAGAAATTAGACTTGCTCCAGTTAGTCAATGAAAAGACCAAGTTAAACTGGCAAGGTCGCTTGAGCCAAACAATATCTGGCAAGGAAGTTTATCCTCGTCCAGTTCAGGACAAATTACCCTTGTGGATAGCGACAGGTGGTCATGTCGAATCAACAGTGAAGATTGCTCAGGCAGGTATACCGATTGTCTATGCCATTATCGGTGGCAATCCTCGTTATTTTAAAAAATTGATTCAGGCTTATCGTGAGATTGGTAGCGAAGCGGGTCATACCAGTCATGAACTAAAGGTTGGAGCCCATTCTTGGGGCTGGATTGCTGAAGATGGCGAGCAGGCGGTGAAAGATTATTTCCATCCGACCAAGCAAGTGGTGGATGCTATTTCTAAAGATCGTCCGCACTGGCAGGAATTGCGTTATGAGCAATATTTGGAGCAAGTTGGGCCAAATGGCGCCATGTTTGTGGGCAATCCAGATCAGGTGGCCGAAAAATTGATTCGCATTATTGAGGATTTAGGTTTGGACCGTTTCATGCTCCATCTACCGCTTGGTTCCATGCCTCATGACCAAGTTCTGAGAGCTATTGAACTATTCGGAATGCAAGTAGCACCCAAAGTACGGGCTTATTTTGCCATGAAAGAGGCTAAATAAAAAATCCTAATCAAATGTATTATAACCACAAATATTGTACAAAAATTAATCCCCCAATCATTGAGGCTCGGGGGATTTTTCTATAGGAGGGCTAGTTTAGTTCTCTTTTTTGTTTTTTAGCAAGAATCCGAGACCTAGAAGGACAAGGAGGCTGATTCCTGCAAACAGGAGTTTGTAATCGTTGAGCTTAGTTATATCTAGCTATGCAAAGGTTATACAGTAGCAGTTTTAGCTAACCCATTCACCGTTTTCATTGACCAAATAGCCTTCAACTCTTGTATTAACTGCAAGTTTACCTGATGAATCAACATAGTACCATTTGCCAGAAACTTCAAACCATTGATTTTCTTTCATAGCTCCTGATGGATCTAGATAGTACCAAGTATCTCCATCCTTAACCCAACCGGTTGACATAGAACCGTTACTATTTAGGAAGTACCAAGTATCTCCATCTTTCACCCAGCCAGTAACCATAGAGCCATCATCTTTTAGGTAATACCAAGTATCTCCATCTTTCACCCAACCAGTAGCTAGAGAACCGTCTGCTTTATGGAGATACCAGATACCATTTTCTTGTTTCCAACTAGCTTTAGTTGTCTGATTTGGAGTTTCCGGTTTCTTATTTGTATAAGCTGGAGTATAGGAAGTGACAATGGTTTGAGTAGGCGTAGATGGAAGTGATTGAGTATTATTGTCCTTACGTGGTTGTTCAGCTTGTGAATCAGTTGTAGCTTGGCTAGGTTTATTTTCTGCATCAGCTACTGTTGCAGATGGTTTAGTAGAATCAGGTTTAGCTTTTGGAGCTGGATCTTGATGTGCAGGGTGAGAAGCTTCATTTTGATGTTCAGGCTTGGAAGGGGTTGAGTCTGGTTTCTCTTCTGCAGATGACTCATGGCTAGTTCCATTTTGAGAGACTCGAAGAACAGTGGCAGTAAGGGCGTTTAATTTCAAGCCTTTTTCAGTCCATTCAAGTCCTTTCGGGTTGGCAATTCCGACTGGTCCTGCTTGGTTTTCATCGGCTAAAACTTCAGCATTTCTGAGGTGGGCAAAGGCAGTTCCCAAATTAAATTCGCGAGCTTTTTCATCCGCATTGACAAAGACTGCGTAGATATCTCCGTTTGGAGCAGTGATTTGGTAGCCAATCACTACATCTTCTTTTTCCACACCATTTTGGCCTGGGACAGTGATGAGGTGGACACGGTCCTTGATATCTTGAAGACTCTTAAGTCGGAAGGCATCTGTAGATTGACGAAGGGCAATCAACCCTTTCATATAGTCACGACTCTTGACATTTTCAGGATATGCTTTTCTATCTGTAGCTTTAGTCCAGTCAAACTTGTTGACTGCATCGCTAGAATCGTAAGAATCATGGATGAAGTAAGGATAGTCAAATGGATTGCCATCCTTATCACGCAACAAGTGAGATTTGTTTGGTTGTTTGTCCTCTGCTACTGGAGTCTTGTAGGCTGGGTCACGGAATTGTTTGGTACGTCCGTATTCTTGACCAGAGTGGATAAATGGAGTTCCTTGAGCTGTCAAGACCATGAGATTTCCAAGTCGCAAACGACGGTGGATTTCAGCATAGTTCTCAGCCTTGCTTGGGTCTTTTTTAATAGACTGAGCGATAATGTCAAAGAGGGTCAAGTTGTCATGGGCTGCGATGTATTGGATGACATCTCCAGGGCTGTCTGCTTCAAAGTTGGTTGGTTGAGCAATCAGATTTTTGAAGATAGTGTTGATATCACGCTTGCCACCTGTGATAAAAGCAGGTTGACCTTCGTTTGGATAACCAGATTTGAGGTTGTTACGGATGTCATCTGAGAAGACAGCTACAGTATCGGTGTGTTTCATCCAATCTTGGTCAGCAGCTCTAGTAGGCATGTTTTCATCACCAGCATAGGTTCTCCAACCTTCACCAAGCATGATGAGGTTTGGATTGAGGGCGCGTGCAGCCTTGTAAGCTTCTTCGATAGAAGCGGCGTCATGGTCTCCCATCATATCGAAACGGAATCCATCTACTTTGTAGGTATCAACTAGATATTTGATAGAGTCAACTAGGAGACGTTTGGTCATATGGTGAGTTGTCCCCAAACGTCCACCACCAAAGCTAGTGCGAGGTGTGCCATCAGCATCCATAAAGTGGTAGTAGTTTGGCTCTAAATCTTCAAAGATATCGACTTTGGCTGTGTGGTTATAAACGACATCTAAGATAGCTCCCATGCCACGTTTGTGGATTTCGTTGATGAGGTTTTTAAATTCTGCGATTCGTTTTTCTGGATTCTTAGGATCGCTTGAGTACATACCAGTCAAGGAGAAGTAGTTTTGAGGGTCATATCCCCAGTTGTAGTTGCTGTTGCTTGAAGCATAGTCAGATAAGCGTTCGTGGTTCTTCAACTCATTGACAAAGTAGTAAGACAAGACTGGAAGGAGCTGGATGTGGGTTACACCCAAGTCTTTGAGGTAGTCTAGTTTTTCGATAAAGGCTTCAAAGGTACCAAATGGTTTGGTCAAGTCTTTTGCGATAGCGGGATCTGAAGTGAAGTCACGCACATGAGCTTCGTAGATAACGGCATCTTCACGAGTCTTGAAGTTGTGAATCTTACCATAAGTTAAGTCTTGAGGTCCTAGTTTGGCTGGATTTACAAAGGCAGCTTTAGCCACTTTATGGGAAGCGTCTGTTTTTGCAAGATCGCTGTTCCAAGCAGCGAGAGATTTAGCGTAAGGATCGAGTGCAAGAACAGTTTTACCCTGACGCTCGATTTGGTATTGATAATAGTAGCCAGTGAAATCAGTGATTCCGAGTTTGTTTGTGCTATCTAGAGTTTGTTTCCAAGTTCCTCTTTCCCCTTTTTCAAGAGCGACAGTTCCAACCACTTTTTCAGGGTCATTCTTGTCGTAGACAACGACAGAAACCTTATCAGCACTTGGTGACCAGAGGGTCAAATCAACCTGTTTTCCTTCTTCTTTGAGGTCAGCTCCAAGTTTGCCATCATAACTGTAAGTCTCATCTTTCAGGCGCCAGCTTGTTTTGGTAGTGAATTGGTCGGAATTGTAGCTAACAGTATATGGATGTTTTGTGTCAGAGAAATCTCCGCTGTAGGTCACTTTCTTACCAGCTTCATCGATTGCAACATCGGTAATAGTTACTTTGTTTCCTAGGTGATTAGTGATGTTGGAGTGCTTGAGGATATCTTCTTTTTTAGCACCGACAAGTGTTGAAAAACTACTTTCAATGCTAGAAGTTCCTACGTGTTGAGCACCTGTCATACGGATATCATGAACATAGTATGGATTTGTGTAAATCGATTCATCATCGTCTTTTAGGAAAATTTGGCTATGATTTTTCAAATCTGTAAATTTATAATCTTCTTTACGGATTTTCACGTCGTCTCCTTGTTTGCTCTCATCTAATAGCAAAAATCCAAATTCTTTGGCGGCATCCTTAAGAGGAATGTCGATATAGCGACCATATTTGCCTGTAGCTGTAAAGTCTGTTCCGTCAGGCCATTGAGCGCTACTTGGATTTTTTACATCTCCCCAGTACCAGAGAGATTTCTTGTCATAGTTGCCGTCAGTGCGGTAATAGTTGACGCGAACAGTACCTGCAGGTTGTGGTTCGTAAGAGAAAACCTTGTAATCTTGGTCTAACCAAGCCTCGTTCATTTGTGGAACTAGTTTTTCTACAGATTTATCGCCGGTTAGATTTTTTCCAGCTGTATTGTTGATGAGGAAGCTAATTTTCTTGGCTTGTTCTCCCTTTAATTTGACATCTAGGTAATAGCCGTAGTCATCTTTTTTGGCATCCTTAAAGGACAAGGCTCCGTTAGGCCAGTTTTCAGAAGGCTTTTCAACATCATCCCAAGTCCAAAGTCCTTGAGCATCCTTGTTTTCTTCAGGAAGTTTTTTGACATGGATACGGAAGTAGTTGTCTTCGATTGGCTCTTCTGCCTTAGTTTCAGTTGCTACTGGACTCGTAGAAGTAGTTGGCTCATTTGAACGATCTTGTCCGGATTGTGGTGCTGAATCGGCGGGAGTTGCAGCAGAAGTTGATGGCTCTGTTGCAGGTTTTTCTTCTTTTTTCTCTAGGGAAGCGTTTGCATTGTTAGGTGAAGAAAAATCGCTTTCGTTCTTGCCAGCGATGTTTGTTGCATCAGTAAGAGGTTGGGCAAGGGCAGTAGTGGTTTCACTATTACTTGCGTTAGTGGTTGGTGTACTTTCGTTGGCTGAGATAGTTGGTGTAGCCATGGCAAGCAAGACAAGGCTTGCGCCGATAAGGACAGAACCAGTTCCATTTTTGAGGGAACGGATGCTGTAGACCATTTTTTTCTCAGTTTGAGCTGGGGTTTTTCTCATAATGATTCTCCAATCAATAAATTTCTATATCAGTATAGCATGTAGTAAAACAATATGCAAGCGTTTTCTTTGGTTTGTCAAAGAAATTCTTACTTTTGAGAAGTTTTCCGTATTATTTTATATATCAGTATAAATAATGGAAATAATACTCAATGAAAATCAAAGAGCAAACTAGGAAACTAGCCGCAGGCTGTACTTGAGTACGGCAAGGCGACGTTGACGTGGTTTGAAGAGATTTTCGAAGAGTATAAAAATGTCACATAAGCTAAGCCGTATTATTAGGAAGATGATGTGTTCCCAGCTATTTTTATTCAGAAATTAATCTCTAATATTTCTTTAAAAAGTTCATCTAGCGAAACTATAAATAGGAAGAGAAAAAGCTAGCGCTTCTCAAGTTTTATCTAGTTTCCAAATTATAGTATTTACTGGAAATCTAAAGAAAATATCAGAAAAATTCAGCAAACGTTTTCTTCTTATTTTCTTGACTTTTTTGCTGATTTGTGCTTGACTTTTACTTGAAATTTGATAGACTATAGACAAATAGGAAAACGTATTCATTTAAAAACGGAGGAATAAGGAATGAATCAAGAAAAACGTTTGCATCGCTTTGTCAAAAAGTGTGGACTCGGTGTGTGTAGTGCTGTTGTTGCGGCCTTTTTATTGAACGCTCAGGGAGTAGCTTTGGCTACAGAGCAAGGGAATCGTCCAGTTGAGACAGAAAACATTGCTCGTGGAAAACAAGCTAGTCAAAGTTCTACTGCTTATGGAGGAGCTGCTACACGAGCAGTGGATGGTAATGTTGATAGTGACTATGGGCACCATTCTGTAACGCATACAAACTTTGAAGACAATGCTTGGTGGCAAGTTGATCTTGGAAAAACAGAGAATGTTGGAAAAGTTAAACTTTACAATCGTGGAGATGGGAATGTAGCTAATCGTCTTTCTAATTTTGATGTTGTTTTGTTAAATGAAGCAAAACAAGAAGTTGCTCGTCAACACTTTGATAATTTGAATGGGAAGGCAGAACTTGAAGTTTTCTTCACCGCCAAAGGCGCTCGTTATGTAAAAGTGGAGTTGAAAACTAAAAATACCCCATTGAGCTTGGCAGAAGTGGAAGTATTCCGTTCAGCAACAACTCAAGTTGGACAGGATAGAACTGCACCAGTAGTAGATCAAACATCAGCATTGAAAGACTACCTTTTTGGCTTAACTTATAATCCTTTAGATATTTTAACTCGCAAGGGAGAAACCTTAGAAAATCGCTACAACACAAGTGCTAAGGAACAAAATGGAGAGTTTGTCGTTGTAGAAAAAATCAAGAAAACCCTCTCTACAGGCACAGCAGATGTTTCCATCAATGGAAATCAAAATGTCTTCCTAGGTGGCTTGTATAAGGCAAACCAAAATCTGCTAGAAAATCAGCCAGAATTGATTAGTCTTGCCCGTGCAAAGGGGACAGTCAGCGTCGATTTACCTGGTATGATTCAGTCTGACAGCCGAATTGAAGCAGATCCTACAACTAGTGGTATGCAGTCTGCGATGAATACCTTGGTTGAAAGATGGACAAAGAATTACTCATCTAGCCATTCCGTTCCTGCCCGTGTTCAGTATGAATCAACTACAGCCTATAGCATGAATCAATTGAAAGCAAAATTTGGTGCAGACTTTGAAAAAGCAGGCGCACCGCTCAAGATTGACTTTGAGGCTGTGCAAAAGGGTGAAAAGCAAATTGAAGTTGTAAACTTTAAACAAATCTACTATACAGCGACATTTGATGCACCGACTAATCCAGCAGCTGTATTTGACAAGAGTGTGACACCTGAAGATTTAAAACAAAGAGGCGTTGATTCACAAACTCCACCTGTATATGTATCAAACGTTTCTTACGGACGTCAAATCTATGTTAAGTTTGAGTCAACAAGTAAGTCTACTGAATTAAAAGCAGCTATCAATGCGGTTATCAAAGGCGCAACAATTGCTCCAAATTCTGAATGGAGCCGTCTATTGAAGAATACTTCTGTAACAGCGGTAATTGTAGGAGGTAATGCTAGCGGTGCCGCCAAAGTTGTCACAGGAACAGTCGAAAACTTGAAGGAACTCATCAGAGAAGGAGCTAACTTTAGCGCTCAAAGTCCAGCTGTGCCAATCTCATATAAGACTGCCTTCCTAAAAGATAATGCTCAAGCAACTTTACAAAATAGTACAGACTATATCGAAACGAAGGTTACTTCTTACAAAAATGGCTTCTTGAAACTTCATCATAAGGGTGCTTATGTTGCGCGTTACTACATCTATTGGGATGAAATTACATATGATGAACAAGGAAATCCAGAAATCCGTTCACGTCAATGGGAAGATAACGGAAAAAACAGAACTTCAGGCTTCCAAACAGAGATTCAATTTAGAGGAAATGTCCGTAATCTTCGTATCAAGGTTCAAGAAAAGACGGGTCTTGTATGGGAACCATGGCGTACAGTTTACAACCGCACAGACTTACCACTAGTACAACAGCGTACAATTACACATTGGGGAACAACTCTAAACCCTAAAGTTGATGAAAAAATTGTGAATGAGTAACGATTTGATTTACTTGATTCGATAGTAAACAGTGAAGAGGAGAAACTTCGATTTCTCCTCTTTTATGATTGGCTTTTGAGAGAATGAAAAGGGTAACTTCTATAGGGTATTGAAACTAGAATAGTACGTTGTTGCTATTAAAACATTTTCAAACGTCTCATACTTAATTCCACCATAAAAATCCGTTTTAGACTAATTTCCACTTCGGCAAGTCAAGTAGAAGTTACTTTGAGAAGTTACCCTACGGAAAAAATTAGCAAAAATCTACAGAATCCCTTGAAAAATCTAGCTAAATAGGGTATAATATGAGTAATCATTTGTCGTAGGTTTTGTCTGAAATATTGTCCAGACAAGGCTCACAGCAGTTAAATCTTCTGAAAAAGTCAGATTTAGCTGCTCTTTTTGTGCTTTTTTTCAGGATTTTGAGTACTTGTAACAAAGACTTAAAGATTCTGAAAATTCGTCAAGGGGACACGGTGATAGGGGTTTTACAACCATATGACGATTAGAAAAGCCTAATTGACAAGGCTTGGAACTTATTTACAAAGGAGAATCATCTTGGCAGGACATGACGTTCAATACGGGAAACATCGTACCCGTCGTAGTTTTTCAAGAATCAAAGAAGTTCTTGACTTACCAAATTTGATTGAAATTCAAACTGACTCATTCAAAGATTTCCTAGACCACGGTCTTAAGGAAGTATTTGAAGATGTATTGCCAATTTCAAACTTCACAGACACAATGGAGTTGGAATTTGTTGGATATGAAATCAAGGAACCAAAATACACGCTAGAAGAAGCTCGTATCCACGATGCTAGCTACTCAGCACCAATTTTTGTAACCTTCCGCTTGATCAATAAAGAAACAGGCGAAATCAAAACCCAAGAAGTTTTCTTTGGTGATTTCCCAATCATGACAGAAATGGGTACCTTCATCATCAATGGTGGTGAACGTATCATCGTATCTCAGTTGGTCCGCTCACCAGGTGTTTACTTTAATGACAAAGTTGACAAAAACGGTAAAGTGGGCTACGGTTCAACTGTTATTCCTAACCGTGGAGCTTGGTTGGAACTTGAAAGCGACTCAAAAGACATCGCCTACACTCGTATCGACCGTACTCGTAAGATTCCATTTACAACCTTGGTTCGTGCGCTTGGTTTCTCAGGTGATGATGAAATCTTTGATATTTTTGGTGATAGCGAATTGGTTCGCAACACTGTTGAAAAAGATATCCACAAGAATCCAATGGACTCTCGTACCGACGAAGCTTTGAAAGAAATTTACGAACGTCTTCGTCCAGGTGAGCCTAAGACTGCTGAAAGCTCACGTAGCTTGCTTGTAGCTCGTTTCTTTGACCCACGTCGCTATGACTTGGCAGCAGTTGGTCGTTACAAGATCAATAAAAAACTCAATGTTAAAACACGTTTGCTCAACCAAACCATTGCGGAGCCATTGGTAGACCCTGAAACTGGAGAAATCTTGGTAGAAGCTGGTACAATCATGACTCGTAGTGTGATTGAAAGCATTGAAAGCCATTTGGATGGTGATTTGAACAAGATTGTTTACATTCCAAATGATGCAGCTGTTGTGACTGAGCCAGTTGTTCTTCAAAAGTTCAAGGTTGTTGCACCAACGGATCCAGACCGTGTCGTAACAATCATCGGTAATGCCAATCCAGATGACAAGGTTCGTACGGTGACTCCTGCAGATATCCTTGCTGAGATGAGCTACTTCCTCAACTTGGCTGAGGGGCTTGGCCGTGTTGATGATATCGATCACCTTGGGAACCGTCGTATCCGTGCGGTTGGTGAATTGCTTGCCAACCAAGTACGCCTTGGACTTTCTCGTATGGAACGTAATGTCCGTGAACGTATGTCTGTTCAGGACAATGAAGTCTTGACACCACAACAAATTATCAATATCCGTCCTGTAACAGCTGCGGTTAAAGAATTCTTTGGTTCATCACAGTTGTCACAGTTCATGGACCAACACAACCCACTTTCTGAGTTGTCTCACAAACGCCGTTTGTCAGCCTTAGGACCTGGTGGTTTGACACGTGACCGTGCTGGATATGAAGTACGTGACGTGCACTACACTCACTACGGCCGTATGTGTCCAATCGAGACACCTGAAGGACCTAACATCGGTTTGATCAATAACTTGTCATCATATGGACACTTGAACAAGTATGGTTTTGTTCAAACACCATACCGTAAGGTTGACCGTGAAACAGGTGTTGTCACGAACGAAATCGTTTGGTTGACAGCCGATGAAGAAGATGAATTTACTGTAGCACAGGCTAATTCTCGTCTGAATGAAGATGGAACATTTGCTGAAAAAGTTGTCATGGGACGTCACCAAGGGGTCAACCAAGAGTATCCAGCTAATGTTGTTGACTACATGGACGTATCACCAAAACAGGTAGTTGCCGTTGCGACAGCATGTATTCCTTTCTTGGAAAACGATGACTCCAACCGTGCCCTTATGGGAGCCAACATGCAACGTCAGGCTGTGCCATTGATTAATCCTCAGGCACCTTACGTTGGTACTGGTATGGAATACCAAGCAGCCCACGACTCTGGAGCGGCTGTGATTGCTCAGTATGATGGTAAAGTTACTTACGCAGATGCTGACAAGGTAGAAGTTCGTCGTGAAGATGGTTCATTGGACGTTTACCACATCCAAAAATTCCGTCGTTCAAACTCAGGTACTGCCTACAACCAACGTACTCTCGTAAAAGTTGGCGATGTTGTTGAAAAAGGCGATTTCATCGCTGACGGCCCTTCTATGGAAAATGGAGAAATGGCGCTTGGACAAAACCCAATCGTTGCCTACATGACTTGGGAAGGTTACAACTTCGAGGATGCCGTTATCATGAGCGAACGCTTGGTGAAAGACGATGTCTACACATCTGTCCACCTTGAAGAATACGAATCAGAAACACGCGATACAAAGCTTGGGCCTGAAGAAATTACTCGTGAAATTCCAAACGTTGGTGAAGATGCCCTTAAAGACCTTGACGAAATGGGTATTATCCGTATCGGTGCTGAGGTTAAAGAAGGTGATATCCTTGTAGGTAAAGTAACACCTAAGGGTGAGAAAGACCTTTCAGCTGAAGAACGTCTCTTGCACGCTATCTTCGGAGATAAATCTCGTGAAGTGCGTGATACTTCTCTTCGTGTACCACACGGTGCCGATGGTGTCGTTCGTGATGTTAAGATCTTTACACGTGCAAATGGAGATGAGTTGCAATCAGGTGTTAATATGCTGGTTCGCGTCTACATCGCTCAAAAACGTAAGATCAAGGTCGGAGATAAGATGGCCGGACGTCACGGAAACAAAGGGGTTGTCTCTCGTATCGTTCCCGTAGAAGACATGCCTTACCTTCCAGACGGAACTCCAGTCGACATCATGTTGAACCCACTTGGGGTGCCATCACGTATGAATATCGGTCAGGTTATGGAGCTCCACCTTGGTATGGCTGCTCGTACTCTTGGTATTCACATCGCAACACCAGTCTTTGACGGAGCAAGTTCTGAAGATCTTTGGTCAACTGTTAAAGAAGCTGGTATGGATAGCGATGCCAAAACAATCCTTTACGATGGACGTACTGGGGAACCGTTTGATAACCGTGTGTCAGTTGGTGTCATGTACATGATCAAACTCCACCACATGGTTGATGATAAATTGCACGCGCGTTCAGTCGGACCATACTCAACCGTTACTCAACAACCACTCGGAGGTAAAGCTCAGTTTGGTGGACAACGTTTCGGTGAGATGGAGGTTTGGGCTCTTGAAGCCTACGGTGCGTCAAATGTCCTTCAAGAAATCTTGACTTACAAGTCTGACGATATCAACGGACGTTTGAAAGCTTATGAAGCTATTACAAAAGGAAAACCAATTCCAAAACCAGGTGTTCCAGAATCCTTCCGAGTTCTTGTCAAAGAATTGCAATCTCTTGGTCTTGACATGCGTGTCCTAGACGAAGATGACCAAGAAGTGGAACTTCGCGACTTGGATGAAGGAATGGACGAAGATGTCATCCACGTAGATGACCTTGAAAAAGCCCGCGAAAAAGCAGCCCAAGAGGCTAAAGCAGCCTTTGAAGCTGAAGAAGCTGAGAAAGCAACAAAAGCGGAAGCAACAGAAGAAGCTGCTGAACAAGAATAAGCAGTTCACTTAGAATAGAAAGGGAAGAAATAGTGGTTGATGTAAATCGTTTTAAAAGTATGCAAATCACCCTAGCTTCTCCAAGCAAAGTCCGTTCATGGTCTTATGGAGAAGTCAAAAAACCTGAAACAATCAATTACCGTACCTTGAAACCAGAACGTGAAGGTCTCTTTGATGAAGTTATCTTTGGACCTACAAAAGACTGGGAATGTGCTTGTGGTAAGTACAAACGCATTCGTTACAGAGGAATTGTTTGTGACCGCTGTGGGGTTGAAGTAACGCGTACAAAAGTTCGTCGTGAGCGTATGGGACATATCGAATTGAAAGCTCCTGTATCTCACATCTGGTACTTCAAGGGGATTCCAAGCCGTATGGGCTTGACCCTTGATATGAGCCCTCGTGCCCTCGAGGAAGTTATCTACTTTGCGGCTTATGTGGTGATTGATCCTAAGGACACACCACTTGAGCACAAGTCTATCATGACAGAGCGCGAATACCGTGAGCGCTTGCGTGAGTATGGTTATGGATCATTCGTTGCCAAGATGGGTGCCGAAGCTATCCAAGACCTTTTAAAACAAGTAGATCTTGAAAAAGAAATTGCTGAACTCAAAGAAGAGTTGAAAACAGCGACTGGACAAAAACGTGTCAAAGCCATCCGTCGTTTGGATGTTTTGGATGCCTTTTACAAGTCTGGAAACAAACCTGAATGGATGATTCTTAACATCCTTCCGGTTATCCCACCAGATCTTCGTCCAATGTTGCAGTTGGATGGTGGCCGTTTTGCCTCATCTGACTTGAATGACCTTTACCGCCGTGTTATCAACCGTAACAACCGTTTGGCTCGTTTGCTTGAGTTGAATGCGCCTGGTATCATCGTTCAAAATGAGAAGCGTATGCTTCAAGAAGCGGTTGACGCTTTGATTGACAATGGTCGTCGTGGTCGTCCAATCACAGGACCAGGTAGCCGTCCTCTTAAATCATTGAGCCATATGCTTAAAGGTAAACAAGGACGCTTCCGTCAAAACTTGCTCGGTAAACGTGTTGACTTTTCAGGACGTTCCGTTATTGCCGTTGGTCCAACGCTTAAGATGTACCAATGTGGTGTGCCACGTGAAATGGCGATAGAGCTCTTTAAGCCATTCGTGATGCGTGAAATCGTTGCCCGTGATATCGTGCAAAACGTCAAAGCAGCTAAACGCTTGGTGGAACGCGGAGATGAGCGTATCTGGGATATTCTTGAAGAAGTAATCAAAGAGCACCCAGTACTTTTGAACCGCGCACCGACCCTTCACCGTTTGGGTATCCAAGCCTTCGAGCCAGTCTTGATTGATGGTAAGGCCCTTCGCTTGCACCCACTTGTCTGTGAAGCCTACAATGCCGACTTTGACGGGGACCAAATGGCCATCCACGTACCGCTTTCAGAAGAAGCCCAAGCAGAAGCTCGTATCCTCATGCTCGCTGCTGAGCACATCTTGAACCCGAAAGACGGTAAACCAGTTGTTACTCCATCTCAGGACATGGTTTTGGGTAACTACTATTTGACCATGGAAGAAGCTGGTCGTGAAGGTGAAGGAATGGTCTTCAAAGACCGTGACGAAGCGGTTATGGCTTACCGTAATGGTTATGTTCATCTCCACTCACGTGTTGGTATCGCAACAGACAGCCTCAACAAGCCTTGGACAGAAGAGCAAAAACATAAAGTCTTGCTTACAACAGTTGGTAAAATTCTCTTCAACGACATCATGCCAGAGGGTCTACCATACTTGCAAGAACCAAACAATGCCAACTTGACAGAAGGCGTTCCAGCTAAATACTTCTTGCCACTTGGTGGAGATATCAAGGAAGCTATCAGCAATCTTGAACTTAACCCTCCATTCAAGAAGAAAAACCTTGGGAATATCATCGCTGAAATCTTCAAACGTTTCCGTACGACAGAAACTTCTGCCCTACTTGACCGCATGAAGAACCTCGGTTACCACCACTCAACTCTTGCAGGATTGACAGTGGGTATTGCCGATATCCCAGTCGTTGACGACAAGGCTGAAATCATTGAAGAATCACACAAACGTGTAGAACAAATCACCAAACAATTCCGTCGTGGTATGATCACAGACGACGAGCGTTACAATGCTGTTACAGCAGAATGGCGTGCTGCCCGTGAAAAACTAGAGAAACGTTTGATTGCCAACCAAGATCCTAAGAACCCAATCGTTATGATGATGGACTCTGGAGCCCGTGGTAATATCTCAAACTTCTCACAGCTTGCCGGTATGCGTGGTCTGATGGCTGCTCCGAACGGACGTATCATGGAATTGCCAATCCTTTCAAACTTCCGTGAAGGTTTGTCGGTATTGGAAATGTTCTTCTCAACTCACGGTGCGCGTAAAGGTATGACCGATACGGCCCTTAAGACAGCCGACTCAGGTTACTTGACTCGTCGTTTGGTTGACGTTGCCCAAGACGTTATCATCCGTGAAGACGACTGTGGAACAGACCGTGGCCTCTTGATCCGCTCTATCGCAGAAGGAAAAGAGATGATCGAGTCACTCGAAGAGCGTCTCAATGGTCGTTACACTAAGAAAACTGTTAAACATCCAGAAACTGGTGCAGTGATTATCGGTCCAAATGAGTTGATTACAGAAGACAAAGCGCGTGAAATTGTCAATGCTGGTGTGGAAGAAGTGACTATCCGCTCTGTATTTACATGTAACACTCGTCACGGTGTCTGCCGTCACTGTTACGGTATCAACTTGGCGACTGGTGATGCGGTTGAAGTTGGTGAAGCAGTTGGTACAATCGCTGCCCAATCTATCGGGGAACCTGGTACACAGCTTACAATGCGTACCTTCCACACGGGTGGGGTTGCCTCAAATACCGATATCACTCAGGGTCTTCCTCGTGTCCAAGAAATCTTTGAAGCCCGTAATCCTAAAGGGGAAGCGGTTATCACAGAGGTTAAAGGACAAGTTACCGCTATCGAAGAAGATGCATCAACCCGTACTAAGAAAGTCTTTGTTAAGGGTGAAACTGGCGAAGGGGAATATGTTGTTCCATTTACCGCTCGTATGCGTGTCGAAGTTGGGGACCAAGTAGCGCGTGGTGCTGCTCTTACAGAAGGTTCTATCCAACCAAAACGTCTCCTTGCAGTCCGCGATGTCTTGTCAGTTGAAACTTACCTTCTCGGTGAAGTACAAAAAGTTTACCGTAGCCAAGGGGTAGAAATCGGTGACAAACACATCGAGGTAATGGTTCGTCAAATGATCCGTAAAGTCCGTGTCATGGATCCAGGAGATACAGACCTTCTCATGGGTACCCTTATGGATATCAATGACTTTACAGATGCCAACAAAGATGTCCTTATCGCAGGTGGAGTTCCAGCGACAGGTCGCCCAGTTCTTATGGGAATTACCAAAGCCTCGCTTGAAACCAACAGTTTCTTGTCAGCGGCTTCCTTCCAGGAAACAACTCGTGTCCTTACAGATGCAGCTATCCGTGGTAAGAAAGACCATCTTCTTGGACTTAAAGAAAATGTTATCATTGGTAAGATCATCCCAGCAGGTACTGGTATGGCCCGTTACCGTAACCTTGAACCACATGCTATCAACGAAGAAGAATACCTTAATCCTCCAGTAGAGGAAGAAGGAAATGAAGAAACAACAGAAGTAGTTGTGGATACTGCCGTTGAAACTGTGGAAGAAACAGTAGAATAAGAGAGAATGAGAGAGCCTTCGGGTTCTCTTTCTCTTTTCTGAAAACTTTCTCCATTTTTCCATGAAATGTGGTAAAATAAAAGAAAGAAGCTGACAAAGGAGACGGGCATGGAACAAACATTTTTTATCATTAAACCAGACGGTGTAAAAAGAGGATTAGTGGGTGAGGTGTTGAAACGCATCGAACAACGTGGATTGACAATTGAAAAATTGGAGTTGCGTACAAAGGTTTCAGAAGAGTTGATTGATCAGCACTATCAGGACTTGGTTGGTCAAAGTTTTTACCCACCGATTCGTGAATTTATGACTTCAGGACCGGTTCTTGTAGGTATCATTTCTGGTCCCAAAGTAATCGAAACTTGGCGGACTATGATGGGTGCGACTCGTCCAGAAGAAGCTTTACCAGGAACGATTCGAGGTGATTTTGCAAAAGCTGCTAGTGAAAACCAAGCTATTCAAAATGTTGTACATGGTTCAGATTCAGAAGAGTCAGCTAAGCGAGAAATTGCTCTTTGGTTTTAAGAGTTGATTGACTAAATAGATTGGTTAAAAGCTCATTTGAATAGAAAGTATAGTCACATAAAAAAGAAAGGACTAACTTCGTCCTTTCTCGTTCTTAGCTTTTCTTCAATTTACTACAGTAGATAAACATACTGAATAGCTACTGTCTTGACTCATTTAATTCTTAAAAATTGATAGAGTTGACAAATGGTAGAAAAAAGCCCTTTTACTAAGTTAAGTATCAACTACAGTTACGATTAGCATTCGTTACTTAACCCACTCACCATTATAGTTTACGTAGTAACCATCTACTGTGGTATTAACAGCTAGAGCACCTGAACCATACGCATAGTACCATTTACCATTGACTTGGAACCAGCCTGTCTTCATATCTCCATTACTTGCATTTAGGTAGTACCAAGTTGAACCATCTTGATACCAACCAGTTGCCATAGCTCCTGATGAACGGAGATAGTACCACTTGTTACCAAGGTTTTGCCAACCAGTTTTCATATCGCCATTTGGCTGATCTAAATAATACCAAGTGGTACCTTCTTGATACCAGCCAGTTACCATTGCGCCTGATGAACGGAGGTAGTACCACTTATTGCCAAGTTGATACCAACCAGTTTGCATGATTCCAGTTTTTGGATCCAAGTAGTACCATGGAGCAGGTTTGCTTCTATCAATGTCAATAGTAACATGAAAATCTTGAGTCCAACCCTTAGCAACTTCACCAATTGGTAGTGGATTGTAAGAATCATCGCCAAAATTTCCTAGCTTATTTAAATAATACCAATTGCCGTCTTCATAAATCCAGCCTGTCTTTACAGCATAATTATTATCAAAATAATAAGTTCTCTTTTCAGCAGATAGAGGATATTGTTCACCGTATACTTTTCCTGTATTTTCAGACGTTTTTGCCTCTAGTACTTGTTTATCTGTTTGTTCTAGCAAAGCACCATCTTGTCCAAAATAGTACCACTTCTCCTGAAGGCCAATTTCGAAGACTGGACGATTATCAAATAAATCATCACGATAACCTGTTCCAGGAATTTCTAAGTATTGCCATCCAACTACCATTTCTCCTTTATCACCAAAATAGTAAGTTTTACCGTCTATTTTATGCCAATAGATTGCTTTATGATCATCTTTTACATAATATTTTCTATTATCCTTATCAACAAATTGACCACCTGTGGTATCCGCAAATACAGTATTTGTAGTTAGCAAACCAAAGAAAAATGCTGTTAGTCCAACTTGCATAGTTTTTTTTAAAAGTTTCATTTATATGTCCTCTAATATTAAATCCACTCACCAGATGAGGCGAAATTATAAACTTTACCATCGATAGTTTGGCTACCTGTAACCATTGCTCCAGAGGAGTTGAGATAATACCAATTTTCTCCTACTTTTATCCAACCTGTCTTCATATCTCCATTAGTAGGATCTAGATAGTACCATGTTGAACCATCTTTATACCATCCAGTCTTCATATCACCATTGGTCTTATCGAAATAATACCATCTTCCTCGTACATATTTCCAACCTGTGGACATTGAACCAGAGGTTTCAAGATAATACCATTTGCCATTTATACTTTGCCAACCTGTTTGTTTATTACTGTTCTTATAATAATACCAAGTATCACTAATCAACTTCCATCCATCAATTGAATGCCCTTGAATAACAGAATAGATGAAAGATAGAGCCTTCTCATTTAACTTAACAGCATAATTCATCTGTTCTGACTTACTCCCATTAGTATGAACTCCAACAATCCTATTATTAGAATCATATACTGCTGAACCACTAGCACCAGGTAAAGTATCTACTTGATAGAATAAAAAATCATTTGTATCTTGAAGTACCGCTTTTGTATCAGTATACATCTGCTTAATATGCTTATTAAAAGAAGGGTATCCTGTAATTGTTACATCTAGATTTTTAGTATTTTCTAAATTATTTGGAAGTCCTAACGTCCCTAATTGAGCACCAATCGGTTCTTCCAAAATTAAAACTGCTAAGTCATATGTAGTAAGCTCATCTGGATCAGTATTTCTAAATTCTTTTAAATAACGAACTTCTTTGACTTTTATTTCTCCAAATGGATTGCTATCTGGAGTAGCTGCAGGCATAATCTTTACTTCAGTTGCTTCTGTTTTAGACTCACGGTCATAAACGACATGAGCTGCTGTAATCAAAACATTGTCTTTGATAAAGGAAGCACTTCCTCTACTAATTACTATTGAATCTATATTTTTAAATGTTGCTTCTACATAAGCTGATGTAGAATAAGGATATTGTAAAGTATTTTTTACCTTAATTAAATCATTGTTACCAATAATGGCTTCTGACTGATTTGTATAATATTGACCATAAGTTGGTGAAACATTCGGAAGTGAAAAATTATTATTTCCTGGACTCTCTTGTAATGTTTCACTTACCTCATACTCCTCGCCTGTACTTGAAATAACAGTCAAAGCAGATACTGCCGGTAGCTGGCTTGCTAATAAAGTACTAGCAATAATTGAAATACCGAATTTGTGATAAAATGTTTTCTTCATTTTTATAATTCATTCCTTTCATTTCACTCAAGGCACAACACAGAATGAAAAAGTGTTGTGCTCTTTATTTTGTTTTATAATAATAGTCAGAAAGCCTATCACTACTACAAATCACGGGGAGGTGAATAAGTGAGTGGTATAGCCACTATCTCGCATTTTTATAGGTGCCATTCTTTCCATCAAGCACAAGAACTGTGACTAGGAGCACGTAAACTTATAATTGAATAAACAACTCGTTTGTGAAAGGAAAGGATAGGCAGACTCAAATTTGGTGAAGGGAGACTCTCGTGTTAAAAATTATTTATCCTAATTGTTGTGATATTGATGTGCATAAAACCTTTGTTATAGCGGTTATTGCCATCACCGACAAGCAAGGAATCACAACCTACCATCGTAAACGTTTCTCGACTTTTACAAATGGTTTAGTACAGCTACGAGATTGGCTAGAATACTATTCTTGCTTTGATGTCTGTATGGAATCCACCGGTAAATATTGGATTCCTGTCTTCAATATCCTTGATCCTTGAAAAATCCTGCAACATTTGCTTGGCTCACCCCAAGTATGTTAAAACTATCATCGCTATTTGTCGCAGATTATTGGTTGCCATCTACCATGTACTCCTAAAACAGGAGAGTTATAATCCAAGATTACAAGGTCTTACAGAAATAAGAAATTCAGATCAGACAATGTCTGTCCAAGATGCTGTTCGTTTTGCACAACAGCACGGATTCAAGGTGCTTGAATTTTAAAGGTTGGGTATCAAGACCTCTTTTTAGTGTGCCCAAAATTTAGAGAAGTAATCAATCAACTAACTTTTATTTTTTCAAACTTACCCCTACCATTTTTAATGAATAATAAAAGCGAATATACTAGAGACTAATTCTATTCCATTATTCTTTAATCAGCCTTTCCAACATCAAGTCCATTCGATTTTTTTTGTGATTGTACTCGAACTTCCAATTGTCTATTCTTCTGAACAAACTGTTGATAGGGAATTGTATTACCAAATGCAAGAACACTTAGTAATACAAATATAACTATTTTTTTAATTCCACGTTTTTTTCTCATGCAATGAAACCCCTTTCTGTTTCCTTGTTTTTATTTTAACAGATATATTTTATTTAGTCAATTGTTTTTATTATGTTTTGAACTTTTTTTTCTCATTATTACCATGAGGAATTATTTATTTCTTTAACTTGCTATTTTGAACTAAAAATTTTATAATGAAATTAAGCAAATAGGAAGGATTATTATCTTTAATGAATACACTCGCAGAGAAATTCAGATTGAAAAGAAAAGAGTTGAGACTCTCCCAACAAACTCTTGCAGAAGGAATTTGTGAACAAAGCCAGATTAGTAAAATTGAGAGAGGGCATTTCATTCCCTCCGCAGACCTTTTGTTCAAACTCTCCCAACGACTTGAAGTACCATTAGATTATTTTTTTAATGAACAAATTGAAATTAAATCTAACCTCTCTAATTTCAAGCAATTATCTGCTCGCCTATTAGATGATAGAAATTATGACGATTTGGAATATATTTATAGAATAGAGATTGAACGAAGTACTTTTCTAACACTAGAAGACCGAACTTACCTTGAATGGATTAAAGCTATTATTGACTTCTATCAATATGACAGTAAGTGTGAGGCAATTTCTTCATTGGAAAATATATTATTAAAAGTCTCCTCAACTACTCTGATTTACTTAAAAGTATTAAACACACTGTCTAACTTCTATTCCCTTGTTGGTCGTGAAGAAGATTATGAAGCAAACTACTCTCATTTGATGGAGTTATATCAGACAAAAAATTTTGAGCATCAAGAGTTTTTATTTGGGTACATCAGAGTTCGTTACAACTACGCTCACTACCTAGTGTCAAAGGAAAAATATAACGAAGCTATCCAAGAAGCTCTTGAGACGATTGAACTCTGTAAACAAAGACAGACAAGCTACCAACTGGCTCCTCTACTTATTCTTGTAGGAAATGCTGGAGCCAAATTTCTAGACAGAGAACAAGTCAAAAATTATTATATAGAAGCAAGAGAGTTATGTAAGATTTATAACAATCCTTTAATGTTGATGAAGATAGAAAATTATTTGAAGGAATTAGATACTGTTTAGTTAATCTTGACATTATAGTTTTTCTGAAACGTTAAATAACCTGTAAGGCTGATAGTGAAATGAATACTATCAGCCTTATTTCAAGTTTATATTCTTCCAAAATCTCTTCAAACCACGTCAGCTCTATCTGAACCTCAAAACAGTGTTTTGAGCAACCTGTGGCTAGCATCCTAGTTTGCTCTTTGATTTTCATTGAGTATTAGTCTCTAGTGTTTGTTTAGCGTCTTAAAGAGACATTTGAGAAGATTGGAAACAGTTCTCTCTTTTCTCCTAGTATAATGATTGGTAGGAAGGGAGAGAAAAGATGAAATCAATGAGAATCTTATTTTTGTTAGCTTTAATTCAAATCAGTTTGAGTAGCTGTTTCCTATGGAAGGAATGCATCTTGTCCTTTAAACAAAGTACAGCTTTTTTCATCGGAAGTATGGTCTTCGTTTCAGGAATCTGTGCTGGAGTAAATTATCTTTATACCCGTAAGCAAGAAGTTCATAGTGTCCTAGCCAGTAAGCAGTCAGTGAAGCTTCTTTACAGTACCCTGCTCTTAATTAATTTGTTAGGAGCTGTTCTTGTCCTGTCAGATAACTTGTTCATCAAAAATACGCTGCAGCAAGAATTAGTTGACTTTTTATTGCCGTCCTTTTTCTTTCTATTTGGGCTAGATTTGCTGATTTTTTTACCCTTGAAAAAATACATGCGCGATTTGCTTGCTATGCTAGATAGAAAAAAGACAGTGTTGGTGACTATTTTAGCAACACTTCTTTTCTTAAGAAATCCAATGACCATTGTATCACTTCTGATGTATATTGGACTGGGTTTGTTTTTTGCAGCCTATCTTGTCCCAAATTCTGTTAAAAAGGAAGTTTCCTTTTATGGTCATATTTTCCGAGATCTTGTATTGGTCATTGCTACGCTCATTTTCTTTTAGAGAAAGCTTGTTTTTATGGATGTTATGATGGTAAGTTTAGTAGGAAAATAGACACAAAAGAAAAGTTTTTGGTATAATAAGAGTATGTACACAAAAAATGAAGAAGAGCTACAATCCTTAGGGGAGCGTTTGGGTCATCTATTAGCAAAGAATGATGTTTTAATCTTAACTGGAGAACTGGGCGCAGGTAAAACGACCTTTACTAAAGGACTTGCGAAAGGATTGCAGATTTCTCAAATGATTAAAAGTCCCACCTATACTATCGTAAGAGAGTATGAGGGGCGTCTTCCGCTTTACCATTTAGATGTTTATCGTATTGGAGGAGATGCGGATTCTATTGATTTGGATGAATTTCTCTTTGGTGGAGGCGTGACTGTTATTGAGTGGGGAAATCTCTTAGGAGATGCCTTGCCAGATACTTATTTAGAGTTGGAAATTCTAAAAGAAGAAGACGGTCGCCGTTTAAATTTTCAGGCAAAGGGTTTGCGTGCAGAAAAACTCTTGGAGGAGCTTCAACATGGAGTATGAATTGCTCATTAGAGAAGCAGAGCCTAAAGATGCAGCTGAATTAGTGGCCTTTTTAAATCGTGTGAGTTTGGAGACATATTTTACCAGTCTGGACGGGGAAGGTATTCTATTGACCAGTGAGGAGATGGGAGTATTCCTCAACAAGCAAGCTAGTTCGGACAATCAGATAACCTTACTTGCATTCTTAAATGATAAAATTGCTGGTATTGTAAATATCACAGCTGACCAGCGTAAGAGAGTTCGTCATATTGGAGATCTCTTTATTGTGATTGGAAAAAGATATTGGAATAATGGCTTGGGAAGTTTGTTGCTAGAAGAAGCGATAGAGTGGGCACAAGCAAGTGGCATTCTGCGTCGTCTCCAACTGACTGTCCAAACTCGTAATCAAGCAGCAGTCCATCTTTATCAAAAGCATGGCTTTGTAATTGAAGGTCGCCAAGAGCGTGGAGCATATATAGAAGAAGGGAAATTTATCGATGTTTACTTGATGGGTAAACTGATAGATTAGTAGAAATATGGTTAAAAAAATTATTGGAATGGTGCTGGCTTTACTTTCTGTAACTGTAGTAGGAGCAGGTATTTTTGCTTATACTATTTATCAACAAGGGACAGAAACCTTAGCTAAAACCTATAAAAAAATCGGCGAAGAAACCAAGGTTATTGAAGCGACTGAACCTTTGACCATTCTGTTAATGGGGGTTGATACTGGAAATGCTGAACGAACTGAAACTTGGGTCGGTAGAAGTGATAGCATGATCTTGATGACAGTGAATCCTAAAACAAAAAAAACAACGATGATGAGTTTAGAGCGGGATATTCTGACCCGCATTGAATCAGGGAATGGTCAGGCTCATGAAGCGAAACTGAATTCAGCATATGCAGATGGTGGAGCAGAGCTTGCTATAGAAACCATTCAAAAAATGATGAATATCCATATTGATCGCTATGTGATGGTCAATATGAAAGGGTTGCAAAAACTAGTGGATGCAGTAGGTGGTATTACAGTCAATAATACCCTAGGTTTCCCAATTTCTATCAGTGACCAAGAAGAATTTAATACCATTTCTATCGGTGTTGGGGAGCAACATATTGGGGGAGAAGAAGCCCTAGTCTATGCACGAATGCGTTACCAAGATCCTGAGGGAGATTATGGTCGTCAAAAACGTCAACGTGAAGTTATTCAAAAAGTCATGGAAAAAGCTCTCAGTTTAAATAGCGTTGGTCATTATCAAGAGATTCTAAAAGCTTTGAGTGATAATATGCAGACCAATATTGATTTGTCTGCAAAAAGTATCCCTAACTTGCTAGGCTATAAAGATTCATTTAAAACCATTGAAACTCAGCAGTTGCAGGGTGAAGGAGAGATGCTTCAAGGTGTTTCTTACCAGGTTGTTTCGAGAGCCCATATGTTGGAAATGCAAAATCTACTCCGACGTTCTTTGGGACAAGAAGAAGTTACCCAGGTCGAAACCAATGCGGTCTTATTTGAAGATTTGTTTGGACGGGTGCCTGTTGGTGATGGAGATAATCAAGAACAAGGTGTCTTTGTAACAAATGAAGTAGAATAGTTCATTTGTTGATAAAAATAAAAAATCAATCGTAGGAAAATTCCTGCGATTTTTTCAAAAAAATACGAATAGATAGGTAGGAGGAAACATGAAAGCAGAAATCATTGCTGTTGGAACAGAGATTTTGACAGGACAGATTGTCAACACCAATGCCCAGTTTTTATCGGAAAAACTAGCAGAGATTGGGGTAGATGTTTATTTTCAGACGGCTGTAGGAGACAATGAAGCTCGTCTCTTGTCTTTGCTTGAGATTGCCAGTCAACGTAGCAGTTTGGTGATTTTGACAGGTGGTTTAGGGCCAACTGAGGACGACCTAACCAAACAAACCTTGGCTAAATTTTTAGGGAAAGAATTAGTCTTCGATACTCAGGCTCAGGACAAGTTGGATGTCTTTTTTGCTCAGAGACCAGACTATGCCCGAACACCGAATAATGAAAGACAAGCCCAAATTGTAGAAGGAGCGACTCCACTGCCCAACGAAACAGGACTGGCTGTGGGAGGCATTTTGGAAGTCAATGGAGTGACCTACGTCGTCCTTCCAGGTCCACCAAGTGAATTGAAACCCATGGTCTTAAACCAACTTCTACCCAAGTTGATGACAGGGAGCAAGTTGTATTCCAGAGTTCTTCGTTTCTTTGGAATTGGTGAGAGTCAGTTGGTGACCATTTTGGCTGATTTGATTGACAATCAAACAGATCCGACATTAGCACCTTATGCCAAGACAGGAGAAGTCACTCTGCGTCTGTCAACAAAAGATAGTAGTCAAGAAGAGGCGAATCATGCGCTGGATGTTTTGGAAAATCAAATTTTGAACCACCAGACCTTTGAAGGCCTTTCTTTGCGAGAACTTTGTTATGGCTATGGGGAAGAGACTAGTTTGACCAGCATTGTCGTAGAAGAACTGAAAAAGCAAGGGAAAACCATCACGGCTGCAGAGAGTTTGACGGCAGGTCTTTTCCAAGCCAATGTAGCGGATTTTTCGGGTGCTTCAAGTATATTTAAGGGTGGTTTTGTAACCTATAGCTTGGAAGAAAAATCAAAGATGTTGGATATTCCTGTCAAGGATTTGGAAGAATATGGTGTTGTGTCTGAATTTACAGCTCAAAAGATGGCTGAGCAGGTACGAATCAAGACCCAGTCTGATTTTGGTCTTAGTTTGACTGGTGTGGCAGGACCAGATAGCCTAGAAGGACATCCAGCTGGGACAGTCTTTATAGGGTTGGCTCAAGAACATGGAACTGAGGTTATCAAGGTTAATATTGGAGGCAGAAGTCGAGCAGATGTACGTCACATTGCGGTTATGCATGCCTTTAACCTAGTTCGCAAGGCTTTATTAAGTGACTAACTTTTGATATAATAGTAGATAGGTCTGAGAACCATTAGAATGTAGGAGAATAGAATGGCGAAAAAACCAAAAAAATTAGATGAAATTTCAAAAAAATTTGGGGCAGAACGTGAAAAAGCCTTGAATGACGCTCTTAAATTGATTGAGAAAGACTTTGGTAAGGGTTCAATCATGCGTTTGGGTGAACGCGCAGAGCAAAAGGTACAAGTGATGAGCTCAGGTTCTTTAGCTCTTGACATTGCCCTTGGTTCAGGTGGTTATCCTAAGGGACGTATCATTGAAATTTATGGACCAGAGTCATCTGGTAAGACAACAGTTGCCCTTCACGCAGTTGCACAAGCGCAAAAAGAAGGTGGGATTGCAGCCTTTATCGATGCGGAGCATGCCCTCGATCCAGCTTATGCTGCGGCCCTTGGTGTTAACATTGACGAATTGCTCTTGTCACAACCAGACTCAGGAGAGCAAGGTCTTGAGATTGCAGGAAAATTGATTGACTCAGGTGCAGTTGACCTTGTCGTGGTCGACTCAGTTGCGGCCCTTGTACCTCGTGCGGAAATTGATGGAGATATTGGAGATAGCCACGTTGGTTTGCAGGCTCGTATGATGAGCCAGGCTATGCGTAAGCTCGGTGCTTCTATCAATAAAACCAAAACAATTGCCATCTTTATCAACCAATTACGTGAAAAAGTTGGGGTCATGTTTGGAAATCCAGAAACAACTCCTGGTGGACGTGCTCTGAAATTCTACGCATCAGTCCGTTTGGATGTTCGTGGAAGTACACAAATCAAGGGAACTGGTGACCAAAAAGATACCAATGTCGGTAAAGAAACTAAAATCAAGGTCGTGAAAAACAAGGTAGCTCCACCGTTTAAGGAAGCCTTCGTTGAAATCATGTACGGAGAAGGGATTTCTAAGACTGGTGAACTCTTGAAAATCGCAAGCGATTTGGATATCATCAAAAAAGCAGGAGCTTGGTACTCTTACAAGGATGAGAAAATCGGGCAAGGTTCTGAAAATGCTAAGAAATACTTGGCAGATCACCCAGAAGTCTTTGATGAAATTGACCATCAAGTCCGTGTTCAATTTGGTTTGGTTGATGGAGAAGAAGCTTCTGTAGAAGGTGTTGAAACTAAAAAAGATGAAGCAGTTCAAGCAGATTCTGTAAATGAAGAAGTTACACTTGACCTAGGCGACGAACTTGAAATCGAAATTGAAGAATAAGCTGTCAAAGTAGTGGAGAAATCCACTGCTTTTTCGTTGTCTTTTTCTGGTTTTCAGCTCACGCATAGTTTGCTGTTTCTTGTCGCTCCTCTAGAAAGCTGATATAATAGCCTTATGAATAAAAAACGAACAGTGGACCTGATACATGGTCCGATTCTTCCCTCGCTCTTAAGCTTCGCCTTCCCAATCTTGCTATCAAATATTTTTCAACAGCTCTATAATACTGCTGATGTCTTGATTGTTGGGCGTTTTCTTGGTCAAGAATCCTTGGCTGCAGTAGGAGCGACGACAGCGATTTTTGACTTGATTGTAGGTTTTACTCTTGGTGTTGGCAATGGCATGGGAATTGTCATTGCCCGTTATTATGGAGCTCGGAATTTCACTAAAATCAAGGAAGCAGTAGCAGCAACTTGGATTTTAGGTGCGCTTTTGAGTATTGTAGTGATGCTACTGGGCTTTCTTGGTTTGTATCCTCTTTTACAGTACCTAGATACCCCTGTAGAAATCCTTCCCCAATCCTATCAATATATTTCTATGATTGTGACCTGTGTTGGTGTCAGCTTTGCTTATAATCTCTTTGCAGGTTTGTTGCGGTCCATTGGGGACAGTCTAGCTGCGCTTGGTTTTCTGATTTTCTCTGCTCTGGTTAATGTGGTTCTGGATCTCTATTTTATTACGCAACTGCAACTGGGGGTTCAATCTGCGGGCCTTGCCACCATCATTTCGCAGGGCTTATCAGCGGTTCTCTGCTTTTATTATATCCGTAAGAGTGTGCCAGAACTTTTGCCTCAGCGCAAGCATTTCAAATGGGATAAGTCCTTGTACGCCGATCTCTTGGAGCAAGGTTTGGCTATGGGCTTGATGAGTTCGATTGTGTCCATCGGCAGTGTGATTTTACAGTCTTCTGTTAATACCTTTGGTGCAGTGATTATTAGTGCCCAGACGGCAGCTCGCCGCATTATGGCTTTCGCCCTTCTTCCTATGACCGCTATTTCTGCATCTATGACGACCTTTTCTTCTCAGAATCTAGGAGCTAAGCGACCAGACCGCATTGTTCAAGGTCTTCGAATCGGTAGTCTTCTAAGTATGTCCTGGGCAGTTTTTGTTTGTGTCTTCCTCTTTTTTGCCAGTCCAGCCTTGGTTTCCTTCTTGTCTAGTTCGACGGATAGCTATTTGGTAGAAAATGGCAGTCTGTACTTGCAAATCAGTTCAGCCTTTTATCCCATTTTGAGCCTCTTGTTGATTTATCGCAATTGCTTGCAGGGCTTGGGGCAAAAAGTCCTTCCTCTGGTATCTAGTTTTATCGAACTAATCGGGAAAATCGCTTTTGTGGTCTTGATTATCTCTTGGGCAGGCTATAGAGGAGTTATTCTTTGCGAACCCCTTATCTGGGTTGCCATGACCATCCAACTGTACTTCTCACTATTCCGTCACCCCTTGATAAAAGAAGGCAAGGCCATCTTGGCAACAAAAGTGTCATCCTAGCTTGATTTACTGCATAAAATCTCTTTCCTC
This sequence comes from Streptococcus mitis SK1080, assembly GCF_000220085.1. Lineage (GTDB taxonomy): Bacteria > Bacillota > Bacilli > Lactobacillales > Streptococcaceae > Streptococcus > Streptococcus mitis_K. The sequence goes on from NZ_AFQV01000006.1 coordinate 237,474, forward strand.
TAGTGAAAATCGAAAAAACTTGTGTTCTCCTCTTTAGTTTGGTCTTGAAAATAGTTTAATAGACTTTTGACTTCTTTTATATGATATAATAAAGTATAGTATTTATGAAAAGGACATATAGAGACTGTAAAAATATACTTTTGAAAAGCTTTTTAGTCTGGGGTGTTATTGTAGATAGAATGCAGATCTTGCCAGTCCTATTTACAGTGTCAAAATAGTGCGTTTTAAAGTTCTACCTACAAGCCTAATCGTGACTAAGATTGTCTTCTTTGCAAGGTATAAATAAAGGAGTTTCTGATTCTGTATTGTAAAAAATGAGTTGTCTTAATCGATAAGGAGTAGAATATGGAAATTGATGTGAGTAAATTAAGAACAGATTTGCCTCAAGTCGGCGTGCAACCATATAGGCAAGTCCATGCCCATTCCACAGGCAACCGCAACTCAACGGTTCAAAATGAGGCTGACTACCATTACAGAAAAGATCCTGAATTGGGCTTCTTTTCTCACGTAGTCGGTAATGGTCGTGTTATGCAGGTAGGACCTGTTGATAATGGTGCCTGGGACGTTGGGGGCGGTTGGAATGCAGAAGGTTATGCACAAGTTGAACTGATTGAAAGCCATGAATCGAAAGAAGAGTTTCTGATTGACTATCGTCTCTATATCGAACTTTTGCGCAATCTAGCGGATGAAGCTGGCATACCGAAAACACTTGATACAGACGACTTGGCAGGTATCAAGACACACGAATATTGCACCAATAACCAACCTGACAACAACTCAGATCACATTGACCCCTATCCTTATCTTGCCAAATGGGGTATTAGCCGTGAGCAGTTTAAGCAGGATATTGAAAACGGCTTGACGATTGAAGCAGGCTGGCAACAGAACGATACTGGCACCTGGTATGTACACTCAGATGGTTCTTATCCAAAAGATAAGTTTGAGAAAGTCAATGGTACCTGGTATTACTTTGACGGTTCAGGATATATGCTTGCAGACCGCTGGAAGAAGCACATAGACGGCAACTGGTACTGGTTTGACCAGTCAGGCGAAATGGCGACAGGCTGGAAGAAAATCGCTGAGAAGTGGTACTATTTCGATGGAGAAGGTGCTATGAAAACAGGCTGGATCAAATACAAGGAGACTTGGTACTATCTTGATAGTCAAAATGGGGACATGGTTTCTAATGCCTTTGTCAAATCAAATGATGGCTGGTATTACCTTAAAGAAGATGGTACGATAGCAGACAGACCAGAATTTACAGTCGAGCCTGAAGGCTTGATAACAGTAAAATAATAATGGAATGTCTTTCAAATCAGAACAGCGCATATTATTAGGTCTTGAAAAAGCTTAATCTTCAATTATTCATATCTCACACTAACGAACTAAACAATTCAAAAATCACCAGAAAAGCTAGTTGGAATACTATCCTTCTGGTGATTTTTATTTTGAAACTTTTTGTTCCATCCTTTTTGTGATATTTTTCTCTCATTTCACAAACATTTTATATTTGGATTTTATAATAAGATATAGCTTTCCAGTTTTTACTATACTTTGATATTCAAATATGTTATACTACGATTATCAAAGTAAATGAAAGGGGTTACGAACATGACGTCAGAAGAAATGTACCTGACAGAGCGATTGGATGTACAGATAGCTCATTTTTTAAAGAAAAGCGTTCAACATCGTAGACGCTATAAGGTATTAAAAATAACAGAAATCGTGGCAGGTTTCCTCATAGCTGTCTTTTGTGCTATTCCTATGCCAGGTGATCGCTACCGTTTGATTTCGGTTGCCTTATCCAGTCTCGGTTTACTGTGTGAAGGGATTCTCAATTTGTATAATGCCAAGGAACACTGGATTTCTTACCAAAAGACTGCGCAACTCCTGGAGAGAGAAAAATTCCTATATCAATGCCAAACGGAGAAATATGCAGGAAAAACCAAGGCTTTTGCTCTATTTGTCAAGACATGCGAAGGTATTATCTCAGAGGAAATCAACCAGTGGGAAAGTATCCAGTCAAAAGAAGTGGCAGCTAGTGCAGATGCTCCAGAGAAAAAAGAATAGGAGGTGGAGGAAATGTCTCAATCCAGCTACCTTTTGCCCTTGCTCTGGTTGAAAAAAGAAGCCGATAAGGAAAAGATGAGCGTAACTCAGTGCCAGATATTTTTCTTTTATTATCAAATGTTTGAACTCTTATTTGCTAGAGAAAGCGACTTGAGAGACTTATGTTTGGGAAGGCAAGGTTTTTATTTCTCGCAGTTAGAGAAAGATTTGCTTTCTGGAGTTTCCCACTTTCTAAAAAACTTGGAGGGAAAAGGGACTCTCAAGGCTAATCAAGAAGTATCAGCTCGCAAAGCTCTTTTTCTAGCCTTGACAACTAGCCAGTCAGATTGGCAGGAGTTAGCTCCTGTTTTTGATTTTTATCAGGCTGTCGGGAGGCTTGAACATCCTTCTCTCTTGAGTTCTCAGAACAGACAAGATCTGATGTGGATTTACCAGTCAGCTTTGGAGAAGGATTATAGTGTCAAGGTAATTGGCGACAAGCATTTTGTATTGAAGAGACAAGATGCTACTAAATTGACAGCGCGCCAAACTCAAACTTTGGAAATTCTGAGCCAATCAGAAGACTTGGTCAATCCTGTCTATGTTACATTAGGAGAAAAGGGGGTGCTCTTGCTTGATTAAGAGAGGAGATGTTGTAGCTCTTTATTTGCCTTTTCCAAGTATTAGTAGCGATTTGGCTGTGAAGAATCATATGTATATCTGTATTGACAACAGCATGACTAAAAACAAAGAGTTGGTTAAAAATCAGACCTTCAAACCAGCTCTCTTGACCAGACGTTTGGTCAAGAACTTTATGATAGAAGAGCCGGATCTAGCTCGTAATCCTTTTACAAGACCAACCTTGATTGACTTAGATAAGGTATTTATGTTGGATAATACGGTCATTCCGACTTCTTATCTAGCCAGACGGCGACGCAATGTCTCAGAAGAATTGTACGAGGAAATTTTGGATCACTTAGTCCAACCACGGCTGATTTCGCTGAACAAGTCTGAGTTTATGCAACTCAATCCAGGAACTTATTAGGAGGTAGAAGATGACAAATAAAGCAGTAAATGACTTTATACTAGCTATGGATTACGATAAAAAGAAACTTTTGACCCATCAGGGAGAGAGTATTGAAAATCGTTTCATCAAAGAGGGGAATCAGTTACCCGATGAGTTTGTTGTTATCGAAAGAAAGAAGCGGAGCCTGTCGACAAACACAAGTGATATTTCCGTGACGGCTACCAACGATAGTCGCCTCTATCCTGGAGCCCTTCTCGTAGTGGATGAGACCTTGTTAGAGAATAATCCCACTCTTCTTGCGGTCGATCGTGCTCCGATGACTTATAGTATTGATTTGCCTGGTTTGGCAAGTAGTGATAGCTTTCTCCAAGTAGAAGACCCCAGCAATTCAAGTGTTCGCGGAGCAGTAAACGATTTGTTGGCCAAGTGGCATCAAGATTATGGTCAGGTCAATAATGTCCCAGCTAGAATGCAGTATGAAAAAATCACGGCTCATAGCATGGAACAACTCAAGGTCAAGTTTGGTTCTGACTTTGAAAAGACAGGGAATTCTCTTGATATTGATTTTAACTCCGTCCATTCGGGCGAAAAGCAGATTCAGATTGTTAATTTTAAGCAGATTTATTATACAGTCAGCGTAGATGCTGTTAAAAATCCAGGAGATGTGTTTCAAGATACTGTAACGGTAGAGGGTTTAAGGCAGAGAGGAATTTCTGCCGATCGTCCTTTGGTCTATATTTCGAGTGTTGCTTATGGGCGCCAAGTCTATCTCAAGTTGGAGACCACGAGTAAGAGTGATGAAGTAGAGGCTGCTTTTGAAGCTTTGATAAAAGGAGTCAAGGTAGCTCCTCAGACAGAGTGGAAACAGATTTTGGACAATACAGAAGTGAAGGCGGTTATTTTAGGAGGGGATCCGAGTTCGGGTGCCCGAGTTGTAACAGGCAAGGTGGATATGGTAGAGGACTTGATTCAAGAAGGCAGTCGCTTTACAGCCGATCATCCAGGCTTGCCGATTTCTTATACAACTTCTTTTTTACGGGACAATGTAGTTGCGACCTTTCAAAACAGTACAGACTATGTTGAAACTAAGGTGACAGCCTACAGAAACGGAGATTTACTCTTGGATCATAGTGGTGCCTATGTTGCCCAATATTACATTGCTTGGGATGAATTATCCTATGATTATCAAGGTAAGGAAGTCTTGACTCCTAAGTCTTGGAACAGAAATGGGCAGGATTTGACGGCTCATTTTACCACTAGTATTCCTTTGAAAGGGAATGTTCGCAATCTCTCTGTCAAAATTAGAGAGTGTACCGGACTTGCCTGGGAATGGTGGCGTACGGTTTATGAAAAAACCGACTTGCCACTAGTGCGTAAGCGGACGATTTCTATTTGGGGAACGACTCTTTATCCTCAGGTAGAGGATAAGGTAGAAAATGATTAGGAGAGAAGAATGTTTGCGACAAAAAGAGGCGATGATCTCTCTGCGAATATCTGAAAGTTTATTTCTTGCCTAGCGATTTCCATTGGAGTATGCTCGTGATGTTAAAATAAGTCTATCAAACAGGATGTGTAAAAAAGTAAAAAGGGTAGTGAAACTCCTTGCTATACAGGGGATTAGCTACCTTTTGCTTGTTTTAGAAGTGCCAGTGTACTAGTCTAATTTCAGTATCATGTGAAATCAAAAAGAACATAAATTTCTGTTTCGGGAACATATAAATTATGGTTTTGTTTAGAAACTCTTCTATTGATTTCTTAGAATACAATAGTGCCTATAAGAACTGTTGAATTTCAAAGTATTTACTTGAACTATGATATGTCTGGAGTAGACTGTCAACAAAAGGTGCAGTATGATTGTTTTTGTTGTTATATCTACAAATTCTAAACAGTAGTTTGAGCAGACTTAGTCAAACTTGGCTGAAACTTTCTATTTTCAGATAATGGGCTAGTTTGTTTTTTGAATGTTGATAAGGATGGAAAGGCAAGGCAATCTTGGTAACCAAAGTACTCTCCTAGCTTGATTTGCTAATAAAATCCATTTCCTCTAGTGAAAATCGAAAAAACTTGTGTTATAATAAGAAGGATTAAAATGTGAAAAAAGGAGATTCCTAATGGGACGTAAATGGGCCAATATCGTAGCCAAGAAAACGGCTAAAGATGGAGCTAACTCTAAAGTATATGCAAAATTTGGTGTAGAAATCTATGTAGCAGCTAAAAAAGGTGATCCAGATCCAGAATCAAACTCAGCTTTGAAATTCGTTATCGACCGTGCCAAACAAGCCCAAGTGCCAAAACACGTTATTGATAAGGCTTTGGACAAGGCTAAAGGAAACACAGACGAAACCTTTACAGAAGGACGTTACGAAGGTTTTGGACCAAATGGTTCTATGCTGATTGTTGATACTTTGACTTCTAATGTCAACCGTACAGCGGCCAATGTCCGTGCTGCCTTTGGTAAAAACGGCGGAAACATGGGTGCTTCAGGTTCGGTTTCATACCTCTTTGACAACAAGGGTGTTATCGTATTTGCTGGAGAAGATGCGGACGCGGTCTTTGAGCAATTGCTAGAAGCAGATGTGGATGTGGATGACGTAGAAGCAGAAGAAGGTACAGTCACAGTTTACACAGCTCCAACTGACCTTCATAAGGCTATCGTTGCCCTTCGTGAGTCAGGTATCGAAGAATTCCAAGTGACTGAATTGGAAATGATTCCTCAATCAGAAGTGGAATTGTCAGGCGATGACCTTGAAACCTTTGAAAAACTTTACAGCGTCCTTGAAGACGACGAAGACGTACAAAAAATCTACACAAACGTAGACGGGTTCTAATTTAACCTAGAGAACATGATCCTAAGTGAAAAAATCACTTGGGATTTTTTGAATCAAGAAAATAGTTCTCTAGCAAACTTTTTCTTGACATCTCTTTTCAAAGTGGTAAAATAGTTCCCATGGAAACTTATTTAGTTCCTAGGAGAACTAAATGCAATGATTAGAAAGGGGTTAGTATGGATAAACCGATGTTAGTCTTTAAGCGTTTTGGTCATCAGATTCACCTGATGGTGCAAAAGGAAGCCAAACGTTGTGGTATTGAATTTATGGGTGGGCCTCAAGGTCAGGTTGTGCGTTTTTTGGATAATTGTGAGAAAAACCAAGACTTGGTCTTGATTAAAGATATCGAGCAGGAACTCAATATTACCAAGTCTGTTGCTAGTAATTTGGTCAAGCGTATGGTGCAAAATGGTTTAGTGGAATTGGAGGCGAGTCCTAGCGATAAGCGGGCAAAATTTGTTCGTTTGACGGACAAAGCACGTTCTCAGATGCAAGAGGTTAAGGCTTTTTTTGAACGAATTGATAAGCAGTTGATGGAAGACATTGATGAAGATGAATTACTGATTTTTGAGAAAGTTCTCGGTCAACTACAGGAAAATATCAAGAGAATAGGAGGAGAGAATGAAGAAATTAGCCAAACGAATTAGTAGAAAAGAATGGGGGATGATTTTACTAGCCATTCTCTTTACCTGCTTTTCGGTCTATCTGGAGTTGGAAGTGCCGACTTATATCTCGAAAATTACGGATTTGCTAGGTAGTCAAGGAACTAATTTAGATGAGTTGTGGCAGCCAGCAAGCATGATGGTGGGAATGTCCTTTCTTGCCTTCTTATCCGTAGTTGCAGTTGGATTTTTTGCATCCCGAGTGGCGGCTTCTTATACTAGTAGGCTGAGAAGTGATATTTTTAACCGAGTTTTGGATTACTCGCAGACAGAAATTAAGAAATTCTCTATTCCCAGTCTTTTAACTCGTACTACCAATGATATTACTCAGGTTCAGATGTTGATTACCATGGGCTTGCAAGTGGTGACGCGTGGTCCAATTATGGCTATCTGGGCTATCGGGAAGATTTTAGGTCATTCAGAATACTGGCTCTGGGCCGTACTTGTGGCAGTGATTGTCAACGTTTTGATGACGACTGTTTTGATGACGCTAGCCTTTCCAAAACAGTCCTTGATTCAGGGGCTGACAGATAAACTGAACAGTATCACTCGTGAGAGTTTAACAGGTATTCGTGTCGTTCGCGCCTACAATGCAGAGGATTACCAAAATGAAAAATTTGTAGCAGCAAATGATGAATTGACACGCTTGAATTTGTTTGTCAACCGTCTTATGGCTATTTTGAACCCTATCATGATGGGGATTTCAAGTGGTTTGAGTGTGGCGATTTACTGGATTGGGGCCTATGTGATTAACGACGCTGCTCCGATAGCGCGTCTGCCTCTATTTAGTGATATGGTTGTTTTCATGTCTTATGCCATGCAGGTTGTTATGGGATTCCTTCTTATGGGGGCGCTCTTCATCGTTCTTCCCCGAACCATGGTCTCTGCCAAGCGGATTAATCAGGTTTTAGATTTGCATTCTTCTATCCAAAATCCTGCTCAAGTGCAGTTGGCTGATGAAAGTCTCAAAGGTCAGGTCGAATTTAAGGATGTGACTTTCCGCTATGCGGCAAATTCGGAGGCGGTTATTGAGCATGTTAGCTTTAATGCAGAAGCTGGTCAAACAGTGGCCTTTATCGGCTCAACTGGTTCTGGTAAGTCAACTCTGGTCAATCTGATTCCACGTTTCTACGATGTGTCAGAAGGAGAAATTCTGGTGGACGGAGTTAATGTTCAAGATTACAGTTTGGAAGATTTGCGCAACAAGGTTGGTTATATTCCTCAGAAAGCGGTTCTCTTTTCAAGTGATGTTAAGGGCAATTTGGACTTTGGACAGAGTCAAGAAACACCACTTAGTGAGCAGGCTATGTGGCAGGCTTTGGAGTTGGCCCAGTCTAAGAACTTTATCGAAGACAAGGAAGCGGGCTTAGCATCAGAAGTGGCCCAAGGAGGAACCAACTTCTCAGGTGGTCAAAGACAGCGTCTGGCAATTGCGCGTGCCTTAGCTCGGAAGCCAGAAATCCTCATCTTTGATGACTCCTTCTCAGCCTTGGACTACAAGACAGACCGTGTCCTACGCCAAGAGCTAGCAGAGAAAACCAAGTCTATGACCAAGCTTATCGTTGCACAACGCATTTCAACGATTATGGATGCAGATTTGATTTTGGTCTTGGATCAAGGAAAAGTCGTGGGACAAGGCACCCACAAGGAACTTCTAGCTAATAACGAAGTTTACCAAGAAATTGCCTACTCACAACTATCGAAGGAGGAATTGGAACATGGAAAATAAGAAAATGTCTCTCTGGAAACAGAGTAAACCCTATCTTGCAGGCCTCCAGTTTGCCCTTCTAATCGCCTTTCTAGCAACAATCTTATCCAATATCATTACTGTATATGGTCCAACCCGTATCAAGGAAATGACTAATATTATTGCCAGTGGTTTGGAAACAAGTGTGGATGTCGTGGCAGTTGCAGCTATTGGTGGTTTTTTGGCCGCGATTTATGTGATTGGACTCCTATCAAATTATTTACAGGCCTTTCTGTTTACAACAGCTATTCAACGTTTTTCAGAGCGTTTGAGAAGAGCCATTGCAGAGAAAATCAATAGCCTGCCATTGGGATATTTTGATGGACATTCTCAGGGAGATACCTTATCTCGTGTAACCAATGATGTTGATACTGCAGCCCAGTCCCTCAACCAAAGTTTGGGAACGGTTCTTTCATCTAGTTTATTGGTCTTGGCAGTCTTGGTAACCATGTTTGGGATGAACTGGATTTTAGCCTTGGTGACGGTTGTGTCAACTCTTATCGGTTTTGTTTTCGTGTCCGTCTTTATGGGCAAATCACAGGGTTTCTTTAAGAGTCAGCAACAAGATTTGGCAGCTGTCAATGGCTATGTGGAGGAAATGTACTCTGGCCATAATGTGGTGACCAGTTACAATGCCATCGAGAGTACGAAAGAAGAGTTTGCGAAATTAAACAATCGTCTGTATGATAGTATCTGGAAATCTCAATTTATTTCAGGGATTATGATGCCGATTATGATGTTTATTGGGAACTTTAGCTATGCCTTGGTGATTATCGTTGGTGCAGCCTTGGCCTTAAATGGACACATCAGTATCGGGATTATCGTTGCCTTTATGGCCTACGTTCGTATCTTTTCTCAGCCCCTTTCACAAATTGCCCAAGGGATCACTAGTTTGCAGCAGGCTAGTGCAGCCATGGGACGTGTCTTCGAATTCCTAGCTGAAGAGGAAATGGAAGATGAATCCCATAAAGAAAGACAATTGAGCGATATGAAAGGTCAAGTAGTCTTTGATCGAGTCTCCTTTGGTTATACTCCTGATCGGACTATCATCCACGATTTTTATGCGACGGCTCATGCAGGTCAAAAGGTTGCCATTGTCGGACCGACTGGGGCTGGGAAGACAACCATTGTCAATCTTTTGATGAAGTTTTATGAGATTGATAAGGGAAGTATCCGTATCGATGGTGTGGATACCAAGGAGATGAAGCGTTCGGAAGTACACGATGCCTTTTCAATGGTCTTGCAGGACACCTGGCTCTTTGAAGGTACTATCCGAGACAATCTTATCTATAACCAAGAGGGTATTAGTGATGAGCGCGTGATTGAAGCCAGCAAGGCTGTAGGGATTCACCACTTTATTATGACCCTACCAGATGGTTACGATACAGTCTTGGACGACACAGTGACCTTGTCTGTCGGACAAAAACAACTCTTGACCATTGCTCGTGCTTTGCTGAAAGATGCACCACTCTTGATTTTAGATGAGGCGACCTCTTCTGTTGATACTCGGACGGAGGAATTGATTCAGAAAGCTATGGATCGTTTGATGGAGGGGAGAACTTCCTTTGTCATCGCCCACCGCTTGTCTACTATCCGAAATGCTGATCTGATTCTGGTTATGAAGGATGGCAATATCATCGAGCAAGGAAATCATGATGAGCTAATGGCGCAAGCTGGTTTTTACGCTGATCTCTACAACAGTCAATTTACAGAAGACGAAGTGGAAGAGTAAATCGAAAGAAGGCTTGACGGCCTTCTTTTTCTGCACTATACTAGAAGACAAGTGCTTCCCTATAAGCAATACTCTTCGAAAATCTCTTCAAACCGCGTCAGCTTCGCCTTGTCGTAGGTATATGAGTCTTATTTACAACCTCAAAGCAGTGCTTTGAGCAGTCTGTGGCTAGCTTCCTAGTTTGCTCTCTGATTTTCATTGAGTATAAAATTTGAGTAAGTAATGAGAAAATATATGAAAAATTATCAAGAATGGTATGACCATATTGCTGGTAAGATTGAAAATAAGTCTTTCCTTCGGAGCTTGTTAAGAGCTTTCAATCGCTTCATGACAGTAGTTATGCCTATAGTTTATTTAATCTTGTTAACTACTACCTATCTCCAAGAAGGACTTGGGAAACAGGTCGGAATCTATTTGTTTGTTCCTGCGTCAGGTTTTGTAATTTTGTCTCTTTTCCGTAAGAAAATCAATGCCCCTAGGCCTTATGAGGAATGGGATATTAAACCCTTGCTTGACAGAGATAGTCCTGGTCAGTCTATGCCCAGTCGTCATGTCTTTTCAGCAACCATTATCTCCATGGCTTGCTTACATGCTAGTTTATCTGTAGGGGTTATCTTGTTGGTCTTGTCAGCCCTCCTAGGTTTAGTGAGAGTCTTGGGTGGAGTGCATTTTCCCAAGGATGTAGTGGTTGGCTATATTTGTGGTCTTGTGTGGGGTGCGCTTTTCTTTCTATTTTGACCTGTAAGTTAAGGTAGCCTTACAACCACTTACGGGTCTAAAGTAACCACTTGCTTTTTTGCTCTTGTTTTCTTATTTTAGCTTTGATATAGTAGAGTCAGAAAGGAGATGGAATGAAGTTACGAATCGAAATTGACAGCAATTTAGAGGAAACTGAAATTGTCATCAAGGCAGCGGCATTGACAGATGAGATTGCGGATTTACAGCGGCTCTTGCAAGAGTCCAAGTCTCCTCGGTTGATTTTTTACAAGGGGACGGGCGAATATTATCTGGACTTATCGGAAATTCTCTTTTTTGAGACGGAAGGTAGCAAGATTTATGCCCATACCCAGAAAGAAGCCTACGAGGTTCGGCTCAAACTCTATGAGTTAGAGTCTATCCTTCCTCGCTATTTTAGTCGGGTATCCAAGTCGACTATTGCAAATATCCGTCAGGTTTACTCGGTGGACAAATCCTTTTCAGGAACGGGCACCATTTCCTTTTATCAGACCCACAAGGAGGTTCACGTGTCGCGGCACTATCAATCCCTCCTAAAAGAAAATCTAAGAAATATGAGGTAAGAAGATGAAAAAGAAAGTATTTGGTATTGTGTTGCTAGTATTGGCAGCTTTAGTATTATTACAGGGGAATTTTGGGATCCCTTCTCTTGGAGGGCACATTTGGCCCTTGCTTGGTATTGCATTTTTTGCCTATCAATCAGTTGAAGCTTTGCTTCGTCGTCACCTGACATCAGCAGTTTTTACCGCTCTAGTAGCCTTAATGATTGCAAATCATTTTTATAACATTTTGCCTATCCCAAATCAGTCATTGTTCTGGGCTAGTATTTTAATCGTAATGGGTGTCAGCGCACTCACTCATTCTAACAGGACTTGGAACGGGAAAAAATGGTGGTATGATGGTAAAAAGACCATTCTAACAGATAAGGAAGTTGCTTTTGGAAGTGGGACTTTCTACAAGCAAGACCAAGAATTGGTAGAAGACCAAGTTGAAGTTGGTTTTGGGAATGCCAAGATATATTATGACAATGCAGAGATGTTAGGTGATTTTGCTACTCTGGATATCGAAGTTGGTTTTGGCAATGCAGTTATCTATGTTCCCCAACATTGGAGAGTTGATTTGAAGGTGGAAACTTTCTGTGGTGTAGCCAAGGCAGATGCCCCTCTAGCCCCAACCAGCAAAACCTTGATTATCCGTGGAGATGTGGCTTTTGGGAAGTTGGGAATTGTCTACGTTAAATAAAAAAATCTTCCAATTCCCTTGCAAAAATGAAGAAAGTGTGATAACATAGTACGGTATGTGGTGCTAGCACATCCGCTATATTAGATCTAATAGGAGGAAAACACAATGGCTAAAGTATGTTACTTTACAGGTCGTAAGACTGTATCAGGAAACAACCGTTCACACGCGATGAACCAAACAAAACGTGCCGTAAAACCAAACCTTCAAAAAGTTACTGTTCTTATCGATGGTAAACCTAAAAAAGTTTGGGCTTCAGCTCGTGCTTTGAAATCAGGTAAAGTTGAACGCGTTTAATAATAAAAGTAAGGAGACCTTAGGGTCTTTTTTCTTTTACTGTAGATATAAAATCATTTGAAAAATAGAGTAAATATCCGCTGATACAGTATTCTGCTTTTACACTTGGACTGAAATATGATAGAATAGAGTATCAACTAGTTGAGGTAAAAAGGATGACTGTAAAAATTAATACAAAAGATGGTCAAATCGAACTAACAGATGAAGTGATTGCAACCGTCGTAGGTGGAGCAGCAACTGAGATTTTTGGTGTGGTCGGTATGGCTAGTAAAAATGCCCTCAAAGATAATTTTCAAGCCCTTCTAGGTAAGGAAAATTATTCCAAAGGTGTCGTCGTAAAGGCAGCTGAAGATGGCAGTATTGCAGTTGATGTATATACCGTGTTGAGCTACGGAACAAAGATTAGCGAAGTGTCAAAAAACATTCAAGAGCGTGTTCGTTTTAGTTTGGAAAACCAACTTGGAATTACTGCTCAGACTGTAAATGTCTACATTCAAAATATCAAAGTTGTAGGAGAATAACCGTGTCAAAAATTACTACTAGCTTATTTCAAGAAATGGTGCAGGCTGCATCAACTCGCTTGAATAAGCAAGCTGAATATGTCAATTCATTAAACGTCTTTCCAGTTCCAGATGGAGATACTGGGACAAATATGGGGATGACCATTGAAAATGGTGCTAAAGAAGTTGCAGATAAGCCAGCTTCTACAGTTGGCGAGGTAGCGAGCATTCTTGCTAAAGGTCTTTTGATGGGCGCGCGTGGAAACTCAGGAGTTATTACGTCTCAGCTTTTCCGTGGATTTTCACAAGCCATCAAGGATAAAGACGAGTTAACAGGTCAAGACTTGGCCCTTGCCTTCCAATCAGGTGTGGAAGTTGCTTATAAGGCCGTTATGAAACCAGTTGAAGGAACGATTTTGACAGTTTCTCGTGGTGCTGCTATCGGTGCTAAGAAAAAGGCTGAGCAAACAGATGACGCTGTTGAAGTCATGCGTGCCGCTTTAGAAGGTGCTAAAACAGCTCTAGCTAAAACACCGGACATGCTTCCAGTATTGAAGGAAGTTGGTGTTGTGGACTCAGGTGGTCAAGGACTGGTCTTCATCTACGAAGGTTTCCTTTCAGCCCTTACTGGCGAATATATTGCATCTGAGGACTTTGTAGCCACTCCTGCTAATATGAGTGAAATGATTAATGCGGAGCACCACAAGTCTGTAGCTGGTCATGTAGCGACTGAGGACATTACCTTTGGTTATTGTACTGAAATCATGGTTGCTCTTAAGCAAGGTCCAACCTATGCCAAAGATTTTGACTATGACGAGTTCCGTAACTACTTGAATGAACTTGGAGATTCTCTCCTCGTTGTTAACGATGATGAAATTGTCAAAGTTCATGTCCATACAGAAGATCCAGGACTTGTTATGCAAGAAGGTCTCAAATATGGTAGCTTGGTCAAGGTAAAAGTTGACAATATGCGTAACCAACACGAAGCGCAGGTTGAGAAAGAAGCTGCTCAAGTTAGCAAACCAGCTGAAGAAAAAGAGTATGCTTTGATTGCTGTGGTGGCTGGTAAAGGTCTAGCAGATATCTTCCGTTCTCAAGGTGTGGATTATGTTATTGAAGGCGGTCAAACTATGAACCCTTCAACAGAAGACTTTATCAAGGCTGTTGAACAGGTCAACGCTCGTAACATTATCTTCCTGCCAAACAACAAAAATATCTTTATGGCAGCTCAATCTGCAGCAGAAGTTTTGGAGCAACCAGCAGTAGTGGTGGAAGCTCGCACTCTCCCTCAAGGTTTGACAAGTCTTCTTGCCTTTGATCCAAGCAAGTCCATTGAAGAAAACCAAGAGCGTATGACAGCTGCTCTTAGCGATGTCGTTAGCGGAAGCGTCACAACAGCCGTGCGTGATACAACGATTGATGGCTTAGAAATCCATGAAAACGATAATCTTGGTATGGTGGATGGGAAAATCCTTGTGTCAAACCCTGACATGCACCAAACCTTGACTGAAACATTGAAACATATGTTGGATGAAGATAGTGAAATCGTAACCTTCTATGTCGGTGAAGACGGAAGCGAAGAACTTGCCAATGAAATTGCCCAAGAAATCGCAGAAGAATTCGAAGATGTTGAAGTCGAGATTCACCAAGGCCAACAACCTGTTTACCCATACCTATTTAGTGTGGAATAAGATTGATGAAGAACTGAGAAATCAGTTCTTTTTTCTTCATTTGAATAATGAAATCGGTATCTTTTTTAATAAAAACAAAAATAACATTCATAAATAAACATTAAAATAGAAAATTCAGAAAATTTCTTCTTTTGTCTTGAAAAATTTTGAAAAAATGGTATGATAGTAACAAGTTATTTTTAAGAGAAGAGAAAGGGGAACAATGGAGAAAATCAGTTTAGAATCTCCTAAGACGGGGTCGGACCTAGTTTTGGAAACACTTCGTGATTTAGGAATTGATACCATCTTTGGTTATCCTGGTGGTGCGGTCTTGCCTTTTTATGATGCGATATATAATTTTAAAGGCATTCGCCACATTCTAGGGCGCCATGAGCAAGGTTGTTTGCATGAAGCTGAAGGTTATGCCAAATCAACTGGAAAGTTGGGTGTTGCCGTCGTCACTAGCGGACCGGGAGCAACAAATGCCATTACAGGGATTGCCGATGCCATGAGCGATAGTGTTCCCCTTTTGGTCTTTACTGGTCAGGTGGCGCGAGCAGGGATTGGGAAGGATGCTTTTCAGGAGGCAGACATCGTGGGAATTACCATGCCAATCACTAAGTACAATTACCAAGTTCGTGAGACAGCTGATATTCCTCGTATTATTACGGAAGCTGTCCATATCGCAACTACAGGCCGTCCAGGGCCAGTCGTAATTGACCTACCTAAAGACGTATCTGCTTTAGAAACAGACTTCATTTATTCACCAGAAGTGAACCTGCCAAGCTATCAGCCAACTCTTGAGCCAAATGATATGCAAATCAAGAAAATCTTGAAGCAATTATCCAAGGCTAAAAAACCAGTCTTGCTAGCTGGTGGTGGGATTAGTTATGCTGAAGCAGCTGCAGAATTAAATGAATTTGCAGAACGATATCAAATTCCAGTGGTAACCAGTCTTTTGGGACAAGGTACGATTGCAACGAGTCATCCACTCTTTCTTGGAATGGGAGGCATGCACGGGTCATTCGCAGCTAATATTGCCATGACAGAAGCTGATTTTATGATTAGTATTGGTTGCCGTTTCGATGACCGCTTGACAGGAAATCCTAAGACCTTCGCTAAGAATGCTAAGGTTGCCCACATTGATATTGATCCAGCTGAGATTGGCAAGATTATTAGTGCAGATATTCCTGTAGTTGGAGATGCTAAAAAGGCCTTGCAAATGTTGTTGGCGGAACCAACAGTTCATAACAATACTGAGAAATGGATTGAGAAAGTCACTAAAGACAAGAACCGCGTTCGTTCTTATGATAAGAAAGAGCGTGTAGTTCAACCGCAAGCTGTTATTGAACGAATTGGTGAATTAACTAACGGAGATGCCATTGTGGTCACAGACGTAGGTCAACACCAAATGTGGACAGCCCAGTATTATCCCTACCAAAATGAACGTCAGTTAGTGACTTCAGGTGGTTTAGGGACCATGGGATTTGGAATTCCAGCAGCAATCGGAGCTAAAATTGCTAACCCAGATAAGGAAGTAGTCTTGTTTGTTGGGGATGGCGGTTTCCAAATGACTAACCAGGAATTGGCGATTTTGAACATTTACAAGGTGCCAATCAAGGTGGTTATGTTGAACAACCACTCGCTTGGAATGGTCCGTCAGTGGCAGGAATCCTTCTATGAAGGTAGAACATCAGAGTCAGTCTTTGATACCCTTCCAGATTTCCAATTGATGGCACAAGCTTACGGTATTAAAAACTATAAGTTTGACAATCCTGAGACCTTGGCTCAAGACCTTGAAGTCATCACTGAGGATGTTCCTATGCTAATCGAGGTAGATATTTCTCGTAAGGAGCAGGTGTTACCAATGGTGCCAGCTGGTAAGAGTAATCATGAGATGTTGGGGGTGAAGTTCCATGCGTAGAATGTTAACAGCAAAACTACAAAATCGTTCAGGAGTCCTCAATCGCTTTACAGGTGTCCTATCTCGTCGTCAGGTTAATATCGAAAGCATCTCTGTTGGAGCAACAGAAGATCCGAATGTATCGCGTATTACCATTATTATTGATGTAGCTTCACATGATGAAGTGGAGCAAATCATCAAGCAACTCAATCGTCAGATTGATGTGATTCGCATTCGAGATATTACAGACAAGCCTCATTTGGAGCGCGAGGTGATTTTGGTTAAGATGTCAGCGCCAGCTGAGAAGCGTGCTGAGATTCTAGCCATTATTCAACCTTTCCGTGCAACAGTGGTAGACGTAGCGCCAAGCTCGATTACCATTCAGATGACAGGAAATGCTGAAAAGAGTGAAGCTCTATTGCGAGTCATTCGACCATACGGTATTCGCAATATCGCTCGTACGGGTGCAACTGGATTTACCCGCGATTAATACTCTTCGAAAATCAAATTCAAATCACGTCAGCTTTGCCTTGCCGTACTCAAGTACAGCCTGTGGCTAGCTTCCTAATTTGCTCTTTGATTTTCATTGAGTATAAAAATATTTTAAATTTGTTAAACCAGCCTAAAAGGCAATAAATAATAGAAAAGAGAGAAAAAACTATGGCAGTTCAAATGGAATACGAAAAAGATGTTAAAGTAGCAGCACTTGACGGTAAAAAAATCGCCGTTATCGGTTATGGTTCACAAGGACATGCGCATGCTCAAAACTTGCGTGATTCAGGTCGCGATGTCATCATCGGTGTACGTCCAGGTAAATCTTTTGACAAAGCAAAAGAAGACGGATTTGACACTTATACAGTAGCAGAAGCTACTAAATTGGCTGATGTTATCATGATTTTGGCACCAGACGAAATCCAACAAGAACTTTACGAAGCAGAAATCGCTCCAAACTTGGAAGCTGGAAATGCAGTTGGATTTGCTCATGGTTTCAACATTCACTTCGAATTTATCAAAGTTCCTGCGGATGTGGATGTCTTTATGTGTGCTCCTAAAGGACCAGGACACTTGGTACGTCGTACTTATGAAGAAGGATTTGGTGTTCCAGCTCTTTACGCAGTATACCAAGATGCAACAGGAAATGCTAAAAACATTGCTATGGACTGGTGTAAAGGTGTTGGGGCAGCTCGTGTAGGTCTTCTTGAAACAACTTATAAAGAAGAAACTGAAGAAGATTTGTTTGGTGAACAAGCTGTACTTTGTGGTGGTTTGACTGCCCTTATCGAAGCAGGTTTTGAAGTCTTGACAGAAGCAGGTTACGCTCCAGAATTGGCTTACTTTGAAGTTCTTCACGAAATGAAATTGATCGTTGACTTGATCTACGAAGGTGGATTCAAGAAAATGCGTCAATCTATTTCAAACACTGCAGAATACGGTGACTATGTATCAGGTCCACGTGTAATCACTGAACAAGTTAAAGAAAACATGAAAGCTGTCTTGGCAGATATCCAAAATGGTAAATTTGCAAATGACTTTGTAAACGACTATAAAGCTGGACGTCCAAAATTGACTGCTTACCGTGAACAAGCAGCTAACCTTGAAATTGAAAAAGTTGGTGCAGAATTGCGTAAAGCAATGCCATTCGTTGGTAAAAACGACGATGATGCATTCAAAATCTATAACTAATTAGAGAGCAAAGGATTTTGAGAAAACTTTAGCTTCAGCTATTCGTGGGATATTAGATGTACTTATTTAGGGGTTGAAATCATATGAATATTACCAATTTGTTTTCTATCAAGACAGGATGTGATGAAACTGATAGGCAACTGCAAAAATTATTTTTTCAGTTGGATTTACAATTGGGAGAATTGACAGATCAACTAAGAAAATTAGATTCTAATTTTGTTCCTCGTAGTCAATTTGTAGACACGCTGGATTTGAATGATGTAGAATATAAAGAAATTTTAAACTATTTTATCTTCCATCGTAATGATAGTGAAGAAAGTTTGGCAGAATGGTTATATGATTGGATTTCTACAAATCGTTATGAACTTCCTAAAGAGTTTTCAATTCGTATGGCTCATAAATATCATGAAAGTGTTGCTGAAGTTTTTGGAGATGAATAACTAAAAAAACAGTCATTAGTGACTGTTTTTTATAGAAAAAGAGGTTTTATATGTTAAGTTCAAAAGATATCATCAAGGCTCACAAGGTCTTGAACGGTGTGGTTGTGAATACACCGCTTGATTATGACCATTATTTATCGGAGAAGTATGGTGCTAAGATTTATTTGAAAAAGGAAAATGCCCAACGTGTTCGTTCCTTTAAAATTCGTGGTGCCTATTATGCCATTTCCCAACTCAGCAAGGAAGAGCGTGAGCGTGGGGTAGTCTGTGCCTCTGCGGGAAATCATGCGCAGGGAGTAGCCTATACCTGTAATGAAATGAAAATTCCTGCTACTATTTTTATGCCCATTACTACTCCGCAACAAAAGATTGGTCAAGTTCGCTTTTTTGGTGGGGATTTCGTAACCATTAAACTAGTTGGAGATACCTTTGATGCTTCTGCTAAAGCAGCTCAAGAATTTACAGTTTCTGAAAATCGTACCTTTATTGATCCTTTTGATGATGCTCATGTTCAGGCAGGTCAAGGAACCGTTGCTTATGAGATTTTAGAAGAAGCTCGAAAAGAATCGATTGATTTTGATGCTGTCTTGGTTCCTGTTGGTGGTGGCGGTCTCATTGCCGGGGTTTCTACCTATATCAAGGAAACAAGTCCAGAAATTGAAGTCATCGGAGTAGAGGCGAATGGGGCACGTTCCATGAAAGCTGCCTTTGAAGCTGGTGGACCTGTTAAGCTCAAGGAAATTGACAAATTTGCGGATGGGATTGCTGTGCAAAAGGTAGGACAGTTGACCTATGAAGCAACTCGTCAACATGTTCAAACCTTAGTAGGTGTTGATGAGGGATTGATTTCTGAAACCTTGATTGACCTCTACTCTAAGCAAGGAATTGTTGCAGAACCTGCTGGAGCGGCTAGTATTGCTTCTTTAGAAGTTTTAGCTGAATATATCAAGGGGAAAACCATTTGTTGTATCATTTCTGGAGGAAATAATGATATCAACCGTATGCCAGAAATGGAAGAGCGTGCCTTGATTTATGATGGGATCAAGCATTACTTTGTGGTCAATTTTCCACAGCGTCCAGGAGCTTTGCGTGAATTTGTAAATGATATCCTGGGGCCAAATGATGATATCACACGTTTTGAGTACATCAAACGAGCTAGTAAGGGAACAGGTCCAGTATTGATCGGAATCGCCTTAGCGGATAAGCATGATTATGCAGGTTTAATCCGTAGAATGGAAGGTTTTGATCCGGCTTATATTAACTTAAATGGGAATGAAACGCTTTATAATATGCTTGTCTGAGGACTAATAAAAAAATATCATATTATTTGCACAACTGATGTATAGGTGCTATAATGAAGATGAAGAAAGGGGGCGATTCCTATGGTTTTAGGAAACTTATCGTGCAATTCTTACTTCTGTTCATTATAGCACTTATGATGTTTGGCTCAGATTTCCATCCTTCATTTTGATTTCCCATCTATTTTGAAAAGTAAACTCACACGGTCTTTAAGATGTGATTTGCTTTCTTTTTGCTGACAAATATACCATATTAAAAGGATATATGAGTAACTGACTGAGCTTATCTGTCTTGTCATCTTTATTAAGGATGGTTTAGAGAATCGGGTGTTTGGTTTTAGGTTAGCACCTCAATATCCAAATGAGTGATGAATTTGAAGAATATAAGGAATGGCTATCTCTTAGATGATTTCTTGAGGAAGAAAGATAGGAGTTTTGAGCTAGTGAATGCTTGGATTTCTAAAGGTTAGGACTGTCATCTTCAGTTCTTAAATCGAAGAAATAAGCTATCTTACGGGAATAGAGAAGCATTTTTTTAAAAGCTTGAATAATTTTGCACCTTAAGAGGGTAATAATACAATATTTTTATTAGCAAATATTTATGGTGTAGAGGCTAGCAAAACCTATATATTATCGGCTTTAAAAAGGAAGTAAGAAAATTCTGAACTAATTATTTTCGTTGAATATATGTTTTTTTATTGACAAAAGTAGTAAAAACGTATACAATTAAATATTGTAAAGAAGAAAATAGGAGAAAAACATGGCTAAGTCAAACTTTGAAAAAGTAGAATCAGTTGTTGGCTGGGTTCGTGATAAGAAAATCACAGGCTACCGTATCTCTAAAGAAACGAATGCGCGTGAAATGTCTATCATTGCTCTGGCGCAGGGTCGTGCAAAAGTAAAAAATATTTCATTTGAAACAGCCCTAGGCCTAATTGATTTCTATGAAAAAAATCATGAAAAATTTGAAGATTAATCTTTGGATAACGGCGGATTCTTGACCCTCAAGTAGTAGAGATAGAGAATCTGCCTTTTCATTTTGGACAGCAAAAAGACTGCACGATTGATGCAGCCTTTTCTTTTTATTTGAGATAGCGTTGAAGGAATTCTTTTGTACGGTCTTCTTTAGGATTGGTGAAGAGGTCTTCTGGTTTGCCTTCTTCAGCGATTACACCCTTATCCATGAAGATAACACGGTGAGAGACATCACGGGCGAATTCCATTTCGTGAGTTACAACAATCATGGTCAAGCCTTCTTGAGCCAGGTCCTGCATGATTTTGAGGACTTCTCCAACCATTTCTGGATCGAGAGCTGATGTTGGTTCGTCAAAGAGAATAGCGTCCGGATTCATGGAAAGGGCACGAGCGATGGCCACACGTTGTTTTTGACCACCTGAGAGTTGTTTTGGTTTGGCTTGCCAGTAGCGTTCTCCCATGCCGACCTTTTCAAGGTTTTCTTTGGCAATCTTTTCAGCTTCTGTACGTTCGCGTTTAAGGACAGTCGTCTGAGCGACGATTGTGTTTTCAAGAACGTTGAGATTTTCAAAGAGGTTAAAGGATTGGAACACCATCCCCAACTTTTCACGGTATTGCGTGAGGTCATAGCCTTTTTCGAGGACGTTTTGTCCATGATAAAGGATTTGTCCATCAGTTGGCGTTTCAAGTAGGTTAATGGAGCGTAGGAAGGTAGATTTCCCGCTTCCAGAGCTTCCGATGATAGAGATGACCTCTCCCTTGTGGACAGTCAGAGAAATGTCTTTTAGCACTTCGTTTTGTCCATAGGATTTTTTGAGGTGTTTAATTTCAAGGATTGCTTGTGTCATTATTTCAAATCCTCCGTTTGCATTTGGTTAGCACCGGTAGTATAGGTATCCATGTCCATTCGGCGCTCGATGAAGCGTAGGATACGTGTTACGGTGAAGGTGAGGACAAAGTAAATTACGGCGATGATTGTAAATGTCTGGAAGTATTGATAGGTTTGCGTCGCCACGGTATTTCCTGAGAAATAAAGTTCGACAACCGAGATAACGTTCAATACAGATGTATCTTTGATATTGATGACAAATTCATTACCAGTTGCTGGTAGGATATTGCGGACAACCTGAGGTAGGACAATCTTACGCATGGTTTGGTTATGAGTCATACCAAGAGCAGTCGCAGCTTCAAATTGTCCCTTGTCAACTGCTAGGATACCACCACGAACGATTTCAGTCATGTAGGCACCGGTATTGATTGAAACGATGAAGATAGCAGCCAGTGTACGGTCAAGGTTGATACCGAAAGCTTGGGCAGTTCCATAGTAGATAACCATCGATTGAACGATCATTGGCGTACCACGGAAAATTTCAATATAGACATTGAGGATCCAGCCGACTAGTTTTTGTAGGCCATAAATGGCTTTATTTTCAGATAGAGGAGCAGTGCGGAAGACACCAATGGCAAGTCCAATAATGAGACCTATGATGGTTCCGACGATTGAGATTAAAAGAGTGATACCAGCGCCACGCAAGAGTTGTTGCCAGTTTTCAGAAAGAATTTTAGCGACTTGGCTAAAGAAACTACTGCTAGTCTCTTCAGTTGTTGTAGCTTCGGCAGGTTGTTCCTTGATCATACGATCCATCAAGGCAACTTGGTCGTCTTTTGAAATGGTTTCAATGCTGGCATTGATTTGGCTAATACGATTGTCATCTTTACGAAGTCCAATGGCGATAGCTGTATCTTCTTCCCCAGTTTTGAAACCTGGTTCTACTTGGACCATCTTGAACTTAGAGTTCGCAGCTTCAGCAGTCAGAGCTTCTGGGCGTTCAGAAACATAGGCATCGATGACACCAGCCTCAAGAGCTTGGCGCATTTGAGCGAAGTCTCCCATGGCTGTTTCTTTTTTAGCACCTGGGATTTGTGCAATCAAGTCATAAAGGTAGACACCTTGTTGAGAAGTGATTTTCGCACCATTAAAGTCATCCAAAGATTTAGCATTTGCGTAGGCAGAATCTTTTTTGACTAGTAGAACTGGTTCGCTAGTGTAGTAACTGCTTGAAAAGGCAATTTCTTGTTTGCGCTCAGCAGTAGGACTCATACCCGCGATAATCATGTCAATCTTACCAGAAGTAAGGGCAGGGACTAGACCTTCCCACTTGGTTTTAACAACCAAAGGTTCTTTGCCTAAGTCCTTAGCGATTTTCTTGGCAATTTGGACATCGTATCCGTTAGCATACTGGTTAGTCCCATCGATTTTGACAGCCCCATTGCTATCATCATCCTGGGTCCAGTTAAAGGGAGCATATGCTGCTTCCATCCCGATGCGTAAATATTCATCGGCTTGAGCAACATTGACAAGTCCCAGCATCAGCAAGAGACTTGTGAAAATAGATAAGTATATTTTTTTCATGATTTCTCCTATTTCTAATCTATTAAAAAATAACTGTCTCCTATTTTATCGAAAAATGCGTAATTTTTCAACATAAGTAAGCCCTTACTTGAGAAAAAATGATATAATGATAGCAAAGATAAAAAGGGGGCTTAGTTGATGAAAAAAACTTTTTTCTTACTAGTGTTAGGCTTGTTTTGCCTTCTGCCATTCTCTGTTTTTGCCATTGATTTCAAGATAAACTCTTATCAAGGAGATTTGTATATTCATGCAGACAATACGGCAGAATTTAGACAAAAGATAGTTTATCAGTTTGAGGAGGACTTTAAGGGCCAAATTGTGGGACTTGGACGTGCTGGCAAGATGCCTAGTGGATTTGACATTGATCCTCATCCAAAGGTTCAGGCTGCGAAAAATGGTGCTGAACTGACAGATGTTACGAGCGAAGTAACAGAAGGAGCAGATGGTTATACTGTTAAAGTTTATAATCCAGGTCAAGATGGCGACACAGTTGAAGTTGAGCTTACATGGAACTTAAAAAATTTGCTTTTCCTATATGATGACATCGCTGAATTAAATTGGCAGCCTTTAACAGATAGTTCAGGGGCTATTGGAAAGTTTGAATTTCATGTAAGGGGAGAGAAGGGGGCTGAAAAACTCTTTTTCCATACAGGCAAACTTTTTAGAGAGGGAACGATTGAAAAGAGTAGCCTTGATTATACTATTCGTTTGGACAATCTTCCGGCTAAGCGTGGAGTTGAATTGCATGCCTATTGGCCTCGAACTGATTTTGCTAGCGCTAGGGATCAGGGATTGAAAGGAAATCATTTAGAAGAATTTAATAAGGTAGAAGACTCGATTGTTAAAGAAAAAGAGCAAAGTAAACAACTCCTTACTTGGGTCTTTCCTTCGATACTTTCTATCTCCTTGTTATTGAGTATTTGCTTCTATTTTATTTATAGAAGAAAAACCACTCCTTCAGTCAAATATGCTAAAAATCATCGTCTCTACGAACCACCAATGGAATTAGAGCCTATGGTTTTATCAGAGGCTGTCTACTCGACCTCCTTGGAGGAAGTGAGTCCTCTAACAAAAGGAGCAGGTAAATTTACCTTTGACCAACTTATTCAAGCTACCTTGCTAGATGTGATAGACCGTGGGAATGTCTCTATTATTTCAGAAGGAGATGCAGTTGGTTTGAGGCTGGTCAAAGAAGATGGTTTGTCAAGCTTTGAGAAAGACTGTCTAAATCTGGCTTTTTCAGGCAAAAAAGAAGAAACTCTTTCCAATTTGTT
This sequence comes from Streptococcus mitis SK1080, assembly GCF_000220085.1. Classification (GTDB taxonomy): domain Bacteria; phylum Bacillota; class Bacilli; order Lactobacillales; family Streptococcaceae; genus Streptococcus; species Streptococcus mitis_K. Next base: position 261,946 of record NZ_AFQV01000006.1, read on the forward strand.
TGCGGATTACAAGGTATCTGATAGTCTTTATCGTGGAGCCAAAACTGCTGATGAAAAACGGATTCAAGCAAAGGGGCGTCAGCTCAAATCTTCTTTTGAAGAAGTATTGAAAGAGATGCAAGAAGGAGTGAGAAGTCGAGTTTCCTTCTGGGGGCTCCCAGATTATTATCGTCCTTTAACTGGTGGGGAAAAGGCCTTGCAAGTGGGTATGGGGGTCTCTACTATCCTACCCCTATTTATCGGATTTGGTTTGTTCTTGTACAGTTTAGACGTTTATGGCTATCTTTACCTCCCCTTGCCAATACTTGGTTTTCTAGGTTTGGTTTTGGCTGTTTTCTATTACTGGAAGCTTCGATTAGATAATCGTGATGGTGTCCTAAATGAAGCGGGAGCTGAGGTCTACTATCTCTGGACCAGTTTTGAAAATATGTTGCGTGAGATTGCACGATTGGATCAGGCAGAGTTGGAAAGTATTGTAGTCTGGAATCGCCTCTTGGTCTATGCAACCCTATTTGGCTATGCGGACAAGGTTAGTCATTTGATGAAGGTTCACCATATTCAAGTGGAAAATCCAGATATCAATCTTTATGTAGCTTATGGCTGGCATAGTATGTTTTATCATTCAAGCGCGCAAATGAGCCATTATGCCAGCGTCGCAAATACAGCAAGTACCTACTCCGTATCTTCTGGAAATGGAAGTTCTGGCGGTGGCTTCTCTGGAGGCGGTGGCGGTGGCAGTATCGGCGCCTTTTAGAGAGAACTGCCACAGACTGAAAAAAGTATGCTATAATGGAAGATAGAAAAAGGAGTAATCTATGTATCTTATTGAAATTTTAAAATCTATCTTCTTCGGGATTGTTGAAGGAATTACGGAATGGTTGCCGATCTCTAGTACAGGTCACTTGATTCTAGCAGAGGAATTTATCCAATACCAAAATCAAAACGAAGCCTTTATGTCCATGTTTAATGTCGTGATTCAGCTTGGTGCTATTTTGGCGGTTATGGTCATTTACTTTAACAAGCTCAATCCGTTCAAACCGACTAAGGACAAGCAGGAAGTTCATAAGACTTGGAGACTGTGGTTGAAGGTCTTGGTTGCCACTTTGCCTTTACTTGCCGTCTTTAAATTTGATGATTGGTTTGATACCCACTTCCATAACATGGTTTCTGTTGCTCTCATGTTGATTATCTACGGGATTGCCTTTATCTATTTGGAAAAGCGCAATAAAGCACGTGCTATCGAGCCAAGTGTAACAGAGTTGGACAAGCTTCCTTATACGACCGCTTTCTATATTGGACTCTTCCAAGTTCTTGCCCTTTTACCAGGAACGAGTCGTTCTGGGGCAACGATTGTCGGTGGTTTATTGAATGGAACCAGTCGTTCTGTTGTGACAGAATTTACTTTCTATCTAGGGATTCCTGTTATGTTTGGAGCTAGTGCCTTAAAGATTTTCAAATTTGTGAAAGCAGGACAGCTCTTGAGCTTTGGGCAATTGTTCTTGCTCTTGGTTGCGATGGGAGTGGCCTTTGCAGTCAGCATGGTGGCTATTCGTTTCTTGACAAGTTATGTGAAAAAACACGACTTTACCCTTTTCGGTAAATACCGTATCGTGCTTGGTAGTGTTTTGCTACTGTATAGCTTTGTTCGTTTATTTGTATAAGAAAAACCTTGAAGGGGCAGCTCTTCAAGGTTTTAAAATCCAGTCACGGTAATTCCCAACAGGCGGACACCTCTTTCTTTCTCGTTTAACTCTTCATAGAGTTGCAGGGCTATTTTGCTTATCTGGCTAGCATCCTGTGTTTTTTGGGCCAGACTTTTTCGTTTGGTAAGAGTTGAAAAGTCCTCGTAGCGGATTTTCAAAATGACAATTTTTCCAGCTTTTTCTTGTTGACTGAGATTGAGAGCGACTCTTTCTGATAGGAGAGTCAGCTCTTTTTTGATATCTTCCTCGGCACGGAGAATCTTTCCATAGGTTTTCTCCTTGCCGATTGATTTACGGATGCGATTGGATTTGACGGGGGAATTGTGAATACCACGAGCCTTTCGATACAGGTCATAGCCCAGTCTGCCAAAGCGGTCTATTAGGGTCACTTCAGGGACTTCAAGCAAATCAGCGCCGGTAAAAACACCCATGTGATGAAGCCGTTCCACCGTCTTTTTTCCTACTCCATGAAACTTGGAAATATCCATTTGTTTGAGAAAATCTTCAGCCTGGTCAGGTAGAATCACTGTCAGACCATGTGGTTTTTGATAATCACTGGCCATTTTAGCTAAGAATTTGTTGTAAGAAACGCCAGCAGAAGCAGTTAGATGGAGTTCTTGCCAGATATCCTCTTGAATGAGGCGAGCGATTTTGACCGCTGACTTGATACCGAGTTTATTTTCTGTTACATCCAAATAGGCTTCGTCAATACTCATAGGTTCAATCAAATCTGTATAGCGCTTAAAGATAGCTCGAATCTGGAGTCCCACAGTCTTGTATTTTTCATAATTCCCTGAGATAAAGACTGCCTGGGGACAACGTTCGTAGGCTTCCTTGGAGCTCATGGCTGAATGGACACCAAAAACTCGAGCCTCATAGCTACAAGTGGAAACGACACCACGTCCACCTGTTTGCCGAGGGTCGCTTCCGATAATGACAGGTTTTCCTCTGAGTTTAGGATTATCCCTGATTTCCACTGCAGCAAAAAAGGCATCCATGTCAATATGGATGATTTTTCTTGACAAATCATTTAACAAAGGAAAAATCAACATGTCTAGCCCCCTTTTTACCGCTTATTTTCTTTTATTATACCTTTTTTTCTGAAAAAAAGAAAAAAGGACTTTATTTTTTCAAAAATATAATACAGTTTGAAATAAAATGTAGACTGTTTTAGAAAAGAAAGTGTAAAAATAGGGAATTTTCACTTGTTGAAATCGGTTACTGTATGGTATACTTGACTCATGAATGTAACAGATGGTTGTTACTAGAAAGAAAAAAGAGGACATTAACATGGTTGTTAAAACAGTTGTTGAAGCACAAGATATTTTTGACAAAGCTTGGGAAGGCTTCAAAGGCGTAGATTGGAAAGAAAAAGCAAGTGTATCACGCTTCGTACAAGCTAACTACACACCTTACGATGGAGATGAAAGCTTCCTTGCTGGACCAACAGAACGTTCACTTCACATCAAAAAAATTGTAGAAGAAACGAAGGCTCACTACGAAGAAACTCGTTTCCCAATGGACACTCGTCCAACATCTATCGCTGATATCCCAGCAGGATTTATCGATAAAGAAAACGAAGTTATCTTCGGTATCCAAAACGATGAACTCTTCAAATTGAACTTCATGCCAAAAGGTGGTATCCGTATGGCTGAAACTACTTTGAAGGAAAATGGATACGAACCAGATCCAGCTGTTCACGAAATCTTTACTAAATACGTAACAACAGTTAACGACGGTATCTTCCGTGCCTACACTTCAAACATCCGTCGCGCTCGTCACGCACACACTGTAACTGGTCTTCCAGATGCATACTCACGCGGACGTATCATCGGTGTTTACGCACGTCTTGCTCTTTACGGTGCAGACTACTTGATGCAAGAAAAAGTAAACGACTGGAATGCAATTGAAGAAATCGATGAAGAAACAATCCGTCTTCGTGAAGAAATCAACCTTCAATACCAAGCATTGCAACAAGTTGTTCGCTTGGGTGACCTTTACGGAGTTGATGTTCGCAAACCAGCGATGAACGTTAAAGAAGCTATCCAATGGGTTAACATCGCCTTCATGGCTGTCTGCCGTGTTATCAACGGTGCTGCTACATCCCTAGGACGTGTACCAATCGTATTGGACATCTTTGCAGAACGTGACCTTGCTCGTGGTACATTTACTGAATCAGAAATCCAAGAATTCGTTGATGATTTCGTTATGAAACTTCGTACAGTTAAATTTGCTCGTACAAAAGCTTACGACCAATTGTACTCAGGTGACCCAACTTTCATCACAACTTCTATGGCTGGTATGGGTAACGACGGTCGTCACCGTGTTACTAAGATGGACTACCGTTTCTTGAACACTCTTGACAACATCGGTAACTCTCCAGAACCAAACTTGACAGTTCTTTGGACTGATAAATTGCCATACAACTTCCGTCGCTACTGTATGCACATGAGCCACAAACACTCTTCTATCCAATACGAAGGTGTAACAACAATGGCTAAAGACGGATATGGGGAAATGAGCTGTATCTCATGCTGTGTGTCTCCACTTGACCCAGAAAATGAAGAACAACGCCACAACATCCAGTACTTCGGTGCGCGTGTAAACGTATTGAAAGCCCTTCTTACTGGTTTGAACGGTGGTTACGACGATGTTCACAAAGACTACAAAGTATTTGACATCGAACCAATCCGTGACGAAGTTCTTGAATTTGAATCAGTTAAAGCTAACTTTGAAAAATCTCTTGACTGGTTGACTGACACTTATGTAGATGCTTTGAATATCATCCACTATATGACTGATAAGTACAACTATGAAGCTGTTCAAATGGCCTTCTTGCCAACTAAACAACGTGCCAACATGGGATTCGGTATCTGTGGATTTGCTAACACTGTTGATACATTGTCAGCTATCAAATACGCTACAGTTAAACCAATCCGTGATGAAAATGGCTACATCTACGATTATGAAACAATCGGTGAATACCCACGTTGGGGTGAAGATGACCCACGTTCAAACGAATTGGCAGAATGGTTGATCGAAGCTTACACAACTCGTCTACGTAGCCACAAACTTTACAAAGACGCAGAAGCTACTGTATCACTTTTGACAATCACATCTAACGTTGCTTACTCTAAACAAACTGGTAACTCACCAGTCCACAAAGGTGTATACCTCAACGAAGATGGCTCTGTGAACTTGTCTAAACTTGAATTCTTCTCACCAGGTGCTAACCCATCTAACAAAGCTAAAGGTGGATGGTTGCAAAACTTGAACTCACTTTCTAGCCTTGACTTTAGTTATGCAGCTGATGGTATCTCATTGACTACACAAGTATCACCTCGTGCTCTTGGTAAGACTCGTGACGAACAAGTTGATAACTTGGTAACAATCCTTGATGGTTACTTTGAAAACGGTGGACAACACGTTAACTTGAACGTTATGGACTTGAACGATGTTTACGAAAAGATCATGTCAGGTGAAGATGTTATCGTACGTATCTCTGGATACTGTGTAAACACTAAATACCTCACTCCAGAACAAAAAACTGAATTGACACAACGTGTCTTCCACGAAGTTCTTTCAATGGATGATGCCTTGGATGCGTTGAGCTAATCAAGTTCTTGAATAATGAAATAAGGAACCCTCGGTCAGTCGACTGAGGGTTTTGTGCTTGGGATAGTGTGAGCAATTCCTTCGGCCCAATATGCAATGTTTTTGGGAAGGAATAGTGGACCGAATCTGAAATAGTCCGCTGAAACGGCTCAAACAGTGCTAGAAATTGACTGGAATTCTCTAAGCGATTTGTTCCGATTTTATTTCATTCCATCATAAAAACAAGACGACTGGCTAATTGACAATCATCTTGTTTAATACTGTTAATAAAATTCGCGAAGTTTATCTTGATTTTCTTTAAAAAATTTTTCTAACCAATCCATACCATAAGCATAACTAAAACCTTCTAATAGAACAGAGAGGTCAATAGTATCAAATCCCATATCTTTTAAATATTTAAAGGTATCGAATGGTGAATGAAAGTTTTTGTATTTAATAATTGCACCAATATCTTTCAAATCCTGCTCCCTGATACTCATCATCTTCATTCCTAACACATACTCAATAGGGACTACTAAAACGGTCAGATTCTCAAATGAGTACAAGGATTCACATAAACTTAAGGGAGGTTGTTTGTTCATATTTGCAACATGATTGTTGAGCCATAACTCTTCGTGGGTGTTAAGATTAAACTGTTCTCCTACACGAGCAATAATTTCATTGATTTTCTGATTTTGGTCATAAAAAGCATCAACATCTTGTGTGGCACGTAAACCATGATATTCTAAGACATAACCACCGACACAGATAATTGTTAAAGTCAGATTTTCCTGAATTAATTCCTTATTTAGGGCTTGGAAGACCGGTTTCATTTTATCCATGCTTGTATTTCTCCATCAATTTTTGAACATTGGTTAACTTAGCAGGTTTATTTAATGAAATCACATATTTATGAGTTGGAGTATGCTCTTGAAAGGCATACTTCAAGCTAATTTTTTGAAAATGGGTTAGTTCTTCGGAGTCTAGCAACTTTTCTACATCTTGGTTTGTTAAATAAGAATAGTCTTCAAAAATAACTTTTCGCAAATAGCGAAACCAATGGCTTGCGTTGAATTGTGATTGTTTGGATGCCTGTATCATATAATCGTACCAATCCATTGTCTTCCTCCTATGGAATTTAGTTTATCTTATTGTAGTTTATATTTAAAAATGTAGTTTTTTTAATTAGCTCGTATTAGAAAAGAGTGTTTAGAAATGTAAAATGAACCTTTTTTCTTATCCGAAAACCTTACTAAAGTATATAATTTAGGAAGTCAATCCTGTATGATAATGTTTGTACTATCGTCGAGTTTTTGCTTGATTGCCTAACGAGATAAATTTTAGAAGAATTTTCGGTGTGATTTGACAAGCTTCTGACTGGAAGGATAGTTACACTAGTATTGTTTATTAAAATGAGGAGATAGAGAAAATTTGGAATCCATTTGCTTATTATCAATCGTTTTCTTAGCTTATTTGTCTTAGATTGGTATAGAACTGATTTATGGATTGATCCTCTTGTATCTTATCTTGTTCCTAAATATGTTGGTAGAAAAATGAAGCAGTTGTTACGAGTGTCTGTATTGGGAAAAATTTTATCTATACAATTCTTTAAATGATATGAAGGCTAGGAATGCCAAAACACTGACATATTTCGTTTAAACCCTATCCAGCCTCTTCAATTGTATTTGTAGAAATGCTATCAGTAATATATTCGCGAACACTATGATTTACAACAGTGTGGTCGTACATCTTTGTAACTTTATTATACAACAACCATTTACAGGTGTAAAGTTGAGCAGTGTTTTTAGTAAATTTAGGGACTTATTTTGTCACAGTTTTGATACCTGTATTCGTTGTTTTATGAGCATTTAACGTTTCTTTTCATGTAGGCATTTCAATAATTAGAATGATATTTTTCCGAGGATGAACTTATATATTGTGACCTTTTAGAGTTATGATACCTTTTGATTTGACTACCGCTATCAATTTCATCTATTTTTACAGTTTCATGCAACATAGCGAGAAGGCGGTTTCCTATATGGAAGTCGTCTTGTTTTCATATTGTCTAAATACGAGATATTTACTACAGGTTATAGTTGATTTAAACAGGTCTATAGATTTCTAATATATATTAAGGTGAAATAATATCTTGTAATACATTGTTATGCTCTATGAAAAAAGCAACGATAGCTAATGCACAAGCTCCTATACTTCCACGATGTTTGTTGTAAGGTAAAATTTCAATTTCTATATTACGAGTAAAGGGAACAAAGTGGAGTTGATCTTGGATTTTATCCCTGACTTCATGAGTGAAAGGTTGATAATTAAGCAATTGACTGTTGATATAGATTTTATCAGCAGGATTGATGAGGAGAAGATTTGCAATAGAAGTGGCCAATAAATTGACTCCTTTATCAATTTGTTGGCGTAAAGCAGAGTCACCTAAGTTGTAAGCTGTTAAAAGGGTATCTAAATAAATGTCTTTTTCAGTTTTTACAAGGCTTTTTAGTACAGTTAGTTGAGAATTTTTAAATAATAATTGGGCATGTTTGATTAACCAAGCATCCGAAATATATGTTTGTAAACAACCTTTTTTCCGCATTCACAATATTGCCCATTCAATTCGACAATGGTGTGTCCAATTTCTCCGATATAAGGATTTTTAGAGGCTCCTATTTTTCTTTTGTGAAAAAGGAAGTGTAAATACCTAATCCAGCGTGTAGGAAAATAAAGTTATCGGGGGTATTGTGTGGATTAAAAAGGTATTGTCCTATAGCCATACAATCGATATTATTTTTTACAATAAAAGGAAAATTGAAATCTTTAATTACATTTAATAAATTAAAAGATTCCCATATGGGGTTATTTGTAATGATGCTTCCGGAGTCTTTGTTATAATGTCCAGGTATCGATAAGCCAAATCCAAGTAATTTTGTCTCCAAAGGGACGTACTCTATAGCTGTTTTTATCATATTGGTAATGGTGGAATTGATTTCTGAAATAGGATAATCTTCATTCAAAATTTCTGTCTCGAAAAGAGTTTTCCCTTGTAAGTCACATAGACTGAGAAAGATACCTAGGACGTTTATTTCAATACCTCCAACAACATATGGGATATTATCTGTGATAGAAATAGTTTTTCTACGTCTTCCAGATCCGGAAAACTCGCTAAATTCATCACCAGTTTCGTATATGAGGGATTGTTCACTTAGATCTTTTATGATGTTAGTCGTTGTTGCTGGAGTAAGTCCTGTTTCATTAACAATATCTGTACGGGATGTTGCTGGATTTCGATATAGAAACTCCAGTATAGTGGCTCTATTTTGTAAAAAGGCTGATTGTTTTGTAATCATTTGTTTCCTCCTTTGGTTTATTTTATATTAAACATAAGAAAAAATCAATTAAAATTATTATTATATACAAAGAAAAAAATATTGTAAAAACAGCAAAAAATATATTGACAACGCTTTCTGTTAGTGGTATATTTAATTTATAAAAATAAAAAAGGAGTTCCGGTGATGAACAATATTTTAACGTTTTTAGAAACGAAAGTCGCTCCGTTTGGTGAAAAAGTTGGTAACCAACGGCATTTGAAAGCTATTCGTGAAGGATTTATGATGGCAATGCCTTTGATTTTAGTCGGCTCTTTATTTCTTATTCTAATCAGTTGGCCTCAAGAGGCTTTTACAAATTGGCTGAATAGTGTTGGATTGCTAAGTATCTTGACAACTATGAATCAGTCAACAGTAGCGATTATCTCCTTGGTCGCTTGTTTCGGTATTGCCTACAGGTTGTCGGAAGGATATGGTACAGATGGTCCGTCTGCAGGGATCATAGCCTTATCCAGTTTTGTATTGATGGCCCCTCGTTTTCAAGTATGGTTTATGATAAAAATGGGGAGCAGGTCAAGCAGTTATTTGGCGGCGCAATACCATTTTCTAGCCTGAATGCGTCTTCTTTGTTTATGGCGATTACCATTGGATTGGTTACAGCAGAGATTTATCGTATTTTTATCCAACGCGGAATTACGATAAAAATGCCAAATGGTGTCCCAGATGTGGTCAGTAAATCATTTTCAGCTCTTTTACCTGGTTTTACTACTTTTGTTTTGTGGGCTTTGGTCTTAAAAGGTCTGGAAGCAGCAGGAGTTGCAGGAGGTCTCAACGGACTTTTAGGTGCAATTGTTGGAACGCCGCTTAAGTTAATTGCAGGAACACTTCCAGGTATGATTTTATGTGTTATTGTAAACTCATTCTTTTGGTTCTGTGGAGTTAACGGGGGACAAGTTTTAAATGCTTTTGTAGATCCAGTTTGGTTACAATTTACTACAGAAAACCAAGAAGCTGTGGCTGCAGGACAAACCCTACAACACATTATTACATTACCGTTTAAAGATTTATTTGTATTTATTGGTGGCGGTGGAGCGACTATTGGTCTTGCGATTTGTCTCTTCCTATTTAGTAAGAGTCGTGCTAATAAAACATTAGGTAAGCTAGCTATTATACCGTCTATCTTTAATATCAATACAGCTATTCTATTTACGTTTCCAACGGTTTTAAATCCGATTATGCTGATTCCGTTTATTGCTACTCCTACAATCAATGCCTTAATTACCTATGTATCAATGGCTGTAGGATTAGTACCTTATACAACAGGTGTAATTCTTCCGTGGACAATGCCACCGATCATAGGAGGATTCCTTGCGACAGGGGCTAGTTGGCGAGGAGCTCTATTACAAGTTGTGTTAATTTTGGTTTCTGTGGCAATTTATTATCCATTCTTCAAAATTGCAGATAAACGCAATCTTGAAAAAGAAAAAGCTACTGATGGAGGGAAATAAGATGGTTATCAGAGTATTTGATCAGCAGAAAAATGCTTATTCTAGCTTCGCCTTAGAGGAATTGAGTTACTATATGAATCGGGTCTTTAAGACTGACATAGAACTTGTCGAGGAGAAGGAAGCGGATATTTTTGTAGGATTAGTCAATAAAGAGGATAGAAAAGACCATGTTCTTATCTCATTAGACAAGGGTAAGGGAAGAATTGAGTCTAATACAATTGTAGGTTTACTTATTGGAATTTACCGAATGTTTCATGAATTTGGGGTTGTGTATACTAGACCAGGGCGCGGACATGACTTTGTTCCAGAGTTACGATTTGAAGATTTTTTAGATAAACAGCTATCTATAGATGAAACAGCCAGTTACTATCATAGGGGAGTATGTATAGAGGGAGCGGATTCATTTGAAAATATACTAGATTTCATTGATTGGCTACCTAAGATTGGAATGAACAGTTTTTTCATCCAGTTTGAAAATCCTTACTCTTTTTTGAAACGTTGGTATGAACATGAATTTAATCCATATCTAAATAAAGAAAAATTCTCAAATGAATTAGTACAAGAATTGAGTGATAGGTTGGATAAAGAATTGCAAAAAAGAGGTCTTATTCATCATCGTGTTGGTCATGGATGGACAGGAGAGGTTTTAGGTTACTCTTCAAAATTTGGCTGGGAATCAGGTCTTAGTATTTCAGAGGAGAAGAAACCCTATGTCGCTGAAATAAACGGGAAACGAG
>NZ_AFQV01000005.1 GCF_000220085.1 Streptococcus mitis SK1080
GTGTTCACTCGTTTTATGTCGAGTGTGTGGTACTGCTTTTAAGAGCTGATTGAACAAGGAAAATTAGCTAGTGAAAGTCCTACAGTAAGGAGTTTAAACATGAAATTCCATGAATTTGGTAATAAGAATTTGCCTCCTATTTTACTGATACATGGTGGTGGCAGTTCTTGGTGGAATTATCTTCGTCAAGCACGAATCCTGTCAGAAGAATACCGTATTATTCTACCCACTTTGAATGGCCACGGAGAGGAATATCAACTTGATTATGTTTCTACTGAAGATTCTGCTTTGGAGATTCTAGACTATATCAAAGCAAACTGTGGTGGGAAATTGTTTGCAATCGGTGGTGTTTCACTTGGTGGTCAAATTGCCATGGAGCTTTTATCTTTAGATAGTGAAATTGCTGAGAAGGCCATCATAGACGGAAGCCTCTGTATTCCTCAACCAAGGTTAGCTAAAATCAGCATCTTTCTAGTGTCTCTATTTGGTAAATTGATGTTCAATAAATTCTCTTGCAAACTTCAGTTAAGCATGATGAACAAACTCTATCCTAAACTGGCTTATCCAGAGGAAATAAAAGCTTATTATTTGGAGGATCTGCCAAGGACGCCTATTAAAACATTGGTGACCATTTACAAAACCTATATGGGGCATTACAAGCTGAAAGATATGATTTCTGCTAGCAAGGCTCAGGTTCTGTATATCTATGGTGAAAAAGAATTGAACTGTGTGAAAGAATCAGCGAAATTATTTCATCAGCTACATTCAAATACAATTTTGTATGAAGCAAAGGGCTATAACCACGGCTATTTATCAGCTTACTTGCCTTATGAGTGGATTGATTTGGTGGTGCCATTTTTAAAGTGTTAACCATTGAGAATGTGTAATAAATCTGATATGTCACAAGGAGGTATCTTATGCTAGGAGCAATTATTGGAGATATTGTCGGTTCTGTTTACGAATGGAACAATATCAAAACGAAGGATTTTCCTTTATTTCGTAAGGACTGCTTTTTCATGGATGATACGGTAAGTCCGAACCGTTGAATGTGTAAGCTTGTTAGTGAAACGTTGCTAATCCTCAAAATAAAGAAACTAAAACTCCTTTATTTTGAGATGACAACATAAATTGTCTTTGAGGAAGGAGGTAAAATATTGACAGAAAGCAGACCTGAGTTCAATAAAGTCACATCATTTGATGAGTTTAATAAATACTACTGGTATCGTGATGAACTTTCACAACTATGTAAGTCATTAGGATTAGAATATAGAGGTACCAAACAAGAACTCAATCATATTATTGAGCAGTACTTTAAGGGTAATTTGATTAAAAAATCATCAATAAAAAGGAAAAAGAAACAAGTAGAAGTCCTTACCTTAAATACGCTCTTACTTGAATGTGGATTCTCCTTTAATACACACTTTAGAGAATATTTCTCAACTTTAACAGATGTTTCACCCTTTAAATTTACTGCTGATATGGCGACTGCTTGGAGAAAAGTAAAAAGAGAAAATGATTTTAGTTTTACAATCCAAGATATGCTAAAAGTTTATTATGGAAATTCAGATTATGCCAAGTATGATCATTCGATTTGTCAATGGAACCAATTTCTAAAGAATTTCTGTGCAGATGAAAATAGTCTTAACTACTCAAACAAGTTAAAAGTAGCTTCTATTCTTTGGAAAGAAGTTAGAAATTCAAAAGCTGAAAAAATTTATTCAAAGAATCTTTTGACTGAATATGCTGATAAAATAAAAGAGTATGGTAAGTAGAAACGCCATCTCAATTGGTGGCGACAGTGATACACTCGCAGCAATCACTGGTAGCATTGCAGAGGCAGCTTATGGTATTCCTGATTGGATAAAGGATAAGGCCATTTCTTACTTGGATGAACCCTTAAAGGATGTAGTTATGCGATGGGAAAATAGAATAAAAGCGTATTAATATCTAGTACGTCATATTTCTCTTTTCTATATTTTCATTGTATAATGAGGGTATAGTTAGATGCGTATGATGAAATATAACCATTTCTATCGAATATTAAGGAGAAATTAATGAAAAAAGCAATGGTAATTATCAACCCTACCTCTGGTGGGGAAAAGGCCTTGGATTACAAAGAAAAGCTGGAGAATAAAGCCAAAGAATACTTTGAATATGTTGAAACCAAAATTACTGAAAAAGCGCTGGATGCAACACATTTTGCTGAAGAAGCTTCTCGTGAAAAGTACGATGCAGTGGTTGTGTTTGGTGGAGACGGGACTGTCAACGAAGTCATTTCGGGTATTGCTGAGAGAGACTACATTCCTAAGTTAGGGATTATCCCTGGTGGGACGGGAAACCTCATTACAAAACTGTTGGAAATCAATCAAGACATCGATAGCGCGATTGATGAACTGGATTTCAACTTAACCAATAAGATTGATATCGGAAAAGCGAATGACAATTATTTTGGTTATATCTTTAGTATTGGTTCTCTTCCTGAAGCGATTCACAATGTTGAAATCGAGGACAAGACAAAATTCGGTATTTTAGCCTATGCTGTAAATACCATGAAGTCTGTCATGACGGATCAGGTCTTTAACATTAAGGTTGAGACAGAAAATGGAAATTATGTTGGTGAAGCTAGCCATGTTTTGGTTCTCTTGACAAATTACTTCGCTGACAAAAAGATCTTTGAAGAAAACAAGGACGGCTATGCCAACATTTTGATTCTGAAAGATGCGTCTCTATTCTCCAAATTATCCGTTATTCCTGATTTACTAAAAGGGGATGTTGTTGCAAATGATAATATCGAGTATATCAAAGCGCGTAATATTAAGATCTCTTCAGATAGTGAATTGGAGTCAGATGTTGACGGCGATAAATCGGATAACCTACCTGTAGAAATCAAAGTCCTAGCTCAGCGAGTAGAAGTGTTTTCAAAACCGAAAGAATAGAAGGTAAAAATTAGTTTATTATTCACAACGAAATTAAGTTCTATATCAACGATTGGAGGAGGAATGAATTCTCTATTTGATGAATTTCGAACAATTTGTTCTCATTTAAACCAAGTCGGGATCACTCCGACTCTCATGGGGTCTTTGGGGTTTGAATACCGATCAAATGAAGAATGGAGGCCGTCTGACATTGACATTCATGTGCCTGGTGATCCTAGAGGTTGGGAAGCACCCGATCATCTCAGAATTTATGAGTGGGACAAGATAATGAAAGTGATGAAAGACTTAGGCTACGCCTTAATAGATATTCATGAGCATGAATTCCAAAAAGATGGTCTGAGTGTTGAATTCGGAAGTATCGATTCTTTACCTGATTTTGCAGGAGTTTCGGAATCGGATATAGAGCTGATTCATCTCGAAAACATCACTTTTCGAGTTCCAAGTTTGGAACAGTTTTTAAGTATTTACAAGGCTTCTTCCCAAGATTCTTATCGAAATGAACACAATAACAATAAGGATTTTAAAAAAATTGAGTGGCTGGAAAGACATTTGTAAATTATCATTTGAAAAGTAGAAAGTTGTAAGACTGGCTGCTTTTTTATTTATAGAACCAAACCACTAGAATCTACGGACAAGCCTTGAAAATAAAATACGAAAGTAGTATACTAGAATCACAATTATGAAAACGTTTGCGTAAAATTTGAATGAATACTTTAGGAGACAAATTGATGGAATTAAGTGCTATTTACCATAGGCCAGAGTCGGAGTTTGCCTATCTTTATAAGGATAAGAAGCTTCATATTCGGATTCGTACTAAGAAAGAGGACATTGAAAGCATCAACTTGCACTATGGGGACCCTTTTATCTTTATGGAGGAGTTTTATCAAGGTACAAAAGAAATGTCCAAGATAACTTCTGATGTCTTATTTGATTATTGGCAGGTTGAAGTGTCCGTTGACTTTGCACGTATCCAGTATCTCTTTGAACTCAAGGATACAGAAGGTCAAAGTATTTTGTATGGTGATAAAGGGTGCGTGGACAATTCTCTAGAAAATCTTCATGCTATTGGAAATGGATTTAAGTTACCTTATATACATGAGATTGATGCCTGCCAAGTTCCTGATTGGGTTTCAAATATGGTATGGTATCAGATATTTCCTGAGAGATTTGCTAATGGAAATGCTCGATTAAACCCAGAAGGAACATTAGACTGGGATTCATCAAGCACACCTAAAAGTGATGATTTCTTTGGTGGTGATTTAAAGGGGATTATTGACCATCTGGATTACTTGCAAGACTTGGGCATTACTGGTCTCTATCTTTGTCCGATTTTTGAATCTACGAGCAATCATAAGTACAATACGACGGATTACTTTGAAATTGACCGTCATTTTGGGGACAAGGAGACCTTTCGGGAACTGGTCGAGCAAGCTCATCAGCGTGGCATGAAAATCATGCTGGATGCTGTATTTAATCATATTGGTTCGCAATCTCCTCAATGGCAAGATGTTGTCAAAAATGGTGAGGAATCTGCTTATAAGGATTGGTTCCATATTCAACAATTTCCAGTGATGACTGAAAAACTAGCCAACAAGAGAGAGTTGCCTTATCATGCTTTTGGTTTTGAGGACTATATGCCTAAGCTAAATACAGCCAATCCAGAGGTCAAGGACTATCTTTTAAAGGTTGCGACTTATTGGATTGAAGAGTTTGATATCGATGCTTGGCGTTTGGATGTGGCTAATGAGATTGACCATCAGTTTTGGAGGGATTTTCGCAAGGCAGTTTTAGCTAAAAAGCCTGATCTTTATATCCTAGGAGAAGTCTGGCATAGGTCTCAGCCTTGGTTAAATGGAGATGAGTTCCATGCCGTCATGAATTATCCTTTATCTGATAGCATCAAGGACTATTTCTTACGAGGAATTAAGAAGACTGATCAGTTCATCGATGAAATCAATGGTCAGTCTATGTATTACAAGCAGCAGATTTCAGAAGTAATGTTTAATCTCTTGGATTCGCATGATACAGAACGAATCTTGTGGACGGCCAATGAGGATGTGCAACTGGTTAAATCAGCCCTAGCCTTTCTCTTTTTACAAAAGGGAACACCCTGCATCTATTACGGAACAGAGTTATCCTTGACTGGCGGTCCAGACCCAGATTGCCGTCGTTGTATGCCTTGGGAACGCGTATCAAGTGACCATGATATGTTAAACTTCGTGAAGAAGCTAATCAAGATTCGCAAACACGCGTCAGCAACCATTCAGCATGGCAAGTATAGCCTTCAAGAAATCAAACCTGATCTAGTAGCTTTGGAATGGAAATACGATGGACAAATTCTTAAAGCTATCTTTAACCAATCAAAAGAAGATTATCTTTTAGAGAAGGAAACCGTAGCACTAGCAAGCAATTGCCAAGAATCGGAGAATCAGTTTGTCATCTCTCCAAAAGGATTTGTGATTTTTCATTAAAGAGCAATTAAGAGTGACAGGAAAGTTGTAGTATAGAGAGCATTTTACAAACTGATTATTTGTCGTCTTGCTACAATTGGTATATAATTTAAGGTAAAGAAAATAGGAGGATTTATCGAATGGAATTAAAAGATTTTACAGAAAAAGAACAGGAAATGATTAAGAAGGGGCTGACTACGTCTAAGATTAGTGACAAGGAAACTGCTGAGAAGATTCTTGCGCTAGTACCACAAGACTTGATTAAGCGAATCCCGTTTTTCGTCAGAAAACATGCAACAACACGTACGATCAAACGCATTTCAATTGAACACCCTGAACTCTACGCTGCAGCTCAAACAAGTGGTGAAATTCCAGAAAAAGAACGAGAAGAACTACGTCAGATTATCACGACTATCTTTGAACAAAAGATGAATAAGCATAGCATTAAGTAAGATTTACATCAATTAAATCATAATGTATCAACTGAGCAATGTAAAGATTAATTCAACCATAATAGTTGAAAATGTATAAAGTAAAGGAGAGCAAATTTGTTCTCTTTTTTATTTGAAGTTTTGGTAAATTATATGAAAACTATGACTAAGATTATTAATTTGTCTAATATAATTTAACCTTGGTTCAAAATCTGTTAAAATAGTGGCATTAATAACTTTTCAGAACTATAATATTTATTTACTCTGATAGAGATTGTTACGGGAGTGAATTATCCCGCCATTGTAATTACCGTAATGATTTGTTATAATATGACAAAGGAGGAAATCAGATGGTAGTAAAAACAAGAAAACAAGGAAATTCAATCACCATTACGATTCCAAGTGAATTTAATATTCCAAGTGGTGTTAAATACGAAGCGAAATTGTTACCAAGTGGTGAAATTATCTTTACTCCTGAAGAATTGGATCAGCAGGTTTCTTATATATCTGATGATGCCTTTGACTTAAATTTAGATAAAATATTTGATGAATACGACGATGTTTTCAAAGCTTTGGTGGAAAAATGACAATCTATCTAACAGAAAAGCAAATTGAAAAAATAAATGCTTTAGCAATTCAACGGTATTCTCCAAATGAGAAAATTCAAACGGTTAGTCCTTCGGCTTTAAATATGATTGTTAATTTACCAGAACAATTTGTTTTTGGGAAGCCTCTTTATCCAACAATTTTTGATAAAGCAACGATACTATTTGTCCAATTGATAAAGAAGCATGTTTTTGCCAATGCTAATAAACGAACTGCTTTCTTCGTTTTGGTGAAATTTCTACAGTTAAATCATTATCGTTTTTCTGTAACGGTTGAAGAAGCGGTAAATATGTGTGTAACTATCGCAGTAGAGTCCTTAACAGATGAAAGCTTAACCACTTACGCCAAATGGGTCTCTGAACATTCGTTTAGAATTATTGGAAAAAATTAAGCTCAACTATTCAATTCTTGTAAGTATAAATAAAGAGACTATATTAGAAATCTATAATGCAAAAACGAATATTGTCTCTTTTTTTGATGGGTGAGAATTTTCGGCGTCTTCCTATATTTCATATAGCAAAAAACGAACAGGCTCTTTTTCTGTCATTCAGAAGAGAACTTGTTCGTTTTTATCTTGCTTTTTAAAACACGCGATACACATAGGGATTCTCTGGTTTATCGACTTTGGTAAAGCTATCGATTTCCAAGGTTGGGAGGTTTTGTTTGAGTTCTTTATGATAGTGATTGACCAGTTTTCCTTTGGCCGTTATCCAAGTGTTATTTTCATACTGACGGGTATTTCCCTTGGTCAGTAATCCATAGACACCAGAATCTGCGATACAGTGAATAATGCCGAAGCGGAACAGAAATTGGCTATTGGCATGACTGGGGTCGTTATAGACAAAGCCTGTGAACTGGACTGTCTTGCCCTCGAATTCATCTGGATAGTCGTAGATAGCCTCCATGACTTCCATATAGTTTTCGTTAGTAATATAAATGCTATCTTGGGACAAGTATTTATCCGCCGCAGTTCGCATTTCCTTTTCATAGGCTGATTTTGAAAAATAAGAACTGGTATCTGGTTTCAAATATTGGCTTGTCGTCCCTTCACTTGTCTGAATGGCTTGATCCGTGCCTTCTGATAAGGGGAAATGATAGCCTTTGGCAGAAACGGTCTGAGAATCCAAGCTAACAGTTGGAAAAGTTAAGCCGACGACAATAGGAATAGCCAGAAGAGCAATACTCGTCATCTTGGCCAATCGACTGTTCAGATGACTGTGGGTTTTGACTTGCTTCATCCAGATATACAATTGAACAATAGCCAAGATAAAGGAAAGTACCATAGAAATATAGGCCAAATAGGAATAGTGCATGTTGATGTACTGGTTTAATTTGCCCGACAGATGAAGATAAATGGTCAATTCAAAATAGCCAGCTAAAACTAAAAATCGAATCATAGGATGACTCCAATCAAGAGAGAATAGACTAAAACGACCAGAGTCACAATCGTAATGAAGTGACTGATAAATCGTGCTTTCAAGTAATTTTTCATCATGAGAATATTTTTGATATCTAGCATTGGGCCAATGACGAGAAAGGCCAGAACTGGTGCCAAACCGAAACTCGAGAGAAGAGAAGCTCCGATAAAAGCATCGGCCTCACTACAGAGAGAAAGAAGAAAGGCCAAAAGCATCAAGAGCAGGATGGCAAAAAGAGGGGTCGCACTGATAGAGGTCAGAATCCGAGTCGGAACATAAACCTGTATTATTGAGGCAAAGAGACAGCCAAATACCAAATAGCGTCCCGTATCAAAAAATTCATCAATGGCCTGCACAAAGACCTGAAAAACTTTTTTTGCAGGGGTCAAGTGAGAAAAATCATGCTCATGACAGGCCAGACGATTTTTTTTCTGAATCGGTTCTTGCCAGAAAAATCCTAGAAAAATCCCAAGTATCACAGCCACAACAATGGAACCAAGAGCTCGTAACAGGGCGATATGGAAGGAGTTGCCAAAGGCAGAATAGGTCGCAAAGAGAACAATGGGATTGATAACAGGTGCTGTTACAAGAAAGGGAACGGCCGTGTAACTTGGAACCTTCTTTTCCAGAAAACGATTGATGATGGGGACGATTCCACATTCACAAGAAGGGAAAAGCATACCGACAAAGGTCCCAAAAAAGATTCTCCCCCAACGATTTCGAGGGAGAAAATGATAAACCTTGTCAGGTGTGATATAGACCTCAATCAGCCCTGAAACAATACTTCCTATCAGAACAAAGGGAAGGGCTTCAATGATTATAGAGAGAAAAATAGCCCCAGTCTGAAGCACACTAGACGGGAGTTGTTGGAAAGCAGTCATCTAGTTTTTCTTTTCTGCTTTGGCTTTTTTCTCTTTGTCATCAGGGAAAGTGACTTGTTTCAAATCAGGGAGTTTCGCAAACTCTTCAAACATCTTGTCCAAGTCGTCTCGTTTTGTAAATTTTACAGCCATAGGTGTACCTCGATTCTAAATTCTACCTCTATTATACTATTATTTTGAGGAAAAGGGAAAAGTTAAAATTGAGTATCTAACGAATCATAGAGCTTTATAAATCCTGATTAAGTCTGGTAGATTGAGAAAGCTTGACAAAAAAAGTAGATAGTGCTAGAATAACATTAACGAAAGACATTTGAGGGCAGAAAGGTTCCTGCCGCACCTTGAAAAAGGTATCTGAGATGCTGGGTACACCGACCAGCCAAGTGTCCGTTATTTCAAAGGAGGGAGCTTAAATGCTCCTTTTTTGTTTAAAAATTTCAAAAAAGATTATCCCCACAGCAGGCTCAGGCTTGCGATTATTTATTTCCCTAAATGTCTTACTCCAGGTCAGGAACATCACCCAGAACTGGCTATTATGTCTGATCCATTAAATACTTTTGATGTCATGGATTGGTTAAAAAAGGAGGCAATACTCTCTAAGTACAAATTATTGCACTATAGAATATAAATCTATTCCCCACATATTGTTTTTAAATACTGTAAGAGCTAATTTGAAACGTTTAGCTTGTGGTATAATAGATTCATGGATAAAAAATATGAAAAAATCTCCCAAGATTTGGGAGTGACGTTAAAGCAAATTGATACTGTTCTAAGTTTGACAGCTGAAGGGGCGACTATTCCCTTTATCGCACGTTATCGCAAGGACATGACTGGTAGTCTGGATGAGGTGGCAATTAAGGCCATTATCGACTTGGATAAAAGTCTGACAAATCTCAACGACCGTAAGGAAGCTGTCTTGGCTAAGATTCAAGAACAAGGCAAGTTGACAAAGGAGTTGGAAGAAGCTATCTTAGCAGCCGAAAAACTAGCAGATGTAGAAGAACTCTATCTTCCATACAAGGAAAAACGTCGTACCAAGGCAACCATTGCCCGTGAAGCTGGGCTCTTTCCTCTTGCTCGCCTGATTTTGCAGAATGTAGCCGACTTAGAGAAAGAGGCTGAAAAGTTTGTCTGTGAAGGATTTGCGACTGGTAAGGAAACCTTGGCTGGTGCAGTTGATATCTTGGTCGAGGCCTTATCGGAAGATGTGGCCTTGCGTTCCATGACTTATCAGGAGGTGCTGAGACACTCTAAACTCACTTCTCAAGCCAAGGATGAAAGTCTTGATGAAAAGCAGGTTTTTCAGATTTATTATGATTTTTCAGAGACAGTTGGAAATATGCAGGGTTATCGTACCTTGGCCCTCAATCGTGGGGAGAAGCTAGGTGTCTTGAAGGTCGGGTTTGAACATGCAACAGACCGTATTCTTGCCTTCTTTGCTGCTCGTTTCAAGGTGAAGAATGCCTATATTGATGAAGTGGTTCAGCAATCTGTTAAGAAGAAGGTCTTGCCTGCTATCGAGCGTCGTATTCGGACAGAATTGACTGAAAAAGCAGAAGAAGGAGCTATCCAACTCTTTTCTGACAATCTACGCAATCTCCTCTTGGTTGCTCCACTGAAAGGGCGCGTGGTTCTTGGATTTGACCCAGCCTTTCGTACAGGTGCCAAGCTAGCTGTCGTGGATGCAACAGGGAAAATGCTGACGACTCAAGTCATCTATCCAGTCAAACCAGCCTCAGCTCGTCAAATCGAAGAAGCCAAGAAAGATTTAGCAGACTTGATTGGTCAGTACAGTGTAGAAATTATTGCCATCGGTAATGGAACGGCCAGTCGTGAAAGTGAAGCTTTTGTAGCGGAAGTCCTTAAGGATTTTCCAGAAGTCAGCTATGTTATCGTAAATGAAAGCGGTGCTTCTGTCTATTCTGCCAGCGAACTTGCTCGTCAGGAGTTTCCAGACTTGACCGTTGAAAAACGCTCTGCTATTTCTATCGCCCGTCGTTTGCAAGATCCCCTTGCTGAATTGGTTAAAATCGATCCTAAGTCAATCGGTGTCGGTCAATATCAACACGATGTCAGTCAGAAGAAACTGTCTGAAAGTCTGGATTTTGTCGTGGATACAGTGGTAAACCAAGTCGGTGTCAATATCAATACGGCCAGCCCAGCTCTTCTTTCCCATGTCGCTGGACTCAACAAAACTATCTCTGAAAATATCGTCAAATACCGTGAGGAAGAGGGAAAAATCACTTCACGCTCCCAAATCAAGAAAGTTCCCCGTCTGGGAGCCAAGGCCTTTGAGCAGGCAGCTGGTTTCCTTCGTATCCCTGAAAGTAGCAATATCCTTGATAATACAGGGGTTCACCCAGAGAACTATACTGCTGTTAAGGAGCTCTTCAAACGCTTGGACATCAAGGACTTGAATGAAGTGGCCCAAAGCAAACTCAAGTCGCTTTCAGTCAAGGAAATGGCGCAAGAGCTAGACCTTGGTCCAGAAACTCTTAAAGATATCATTGCTGACCTTCTCAAACCAGGTCGAGATTTCCGTGATTCCTTTGACGCACCTGTGCTTCGCCAAGATGTCCTAGATATCAAGGATTTAGTGGTTGGTCAGAAGCTAGAGGGTGTGGTGCGTAATGTAGTTGACTTTGGTGCCTTCGTTGACATCGGAATTCATGAGGACGGTTTGATCCATATTTCCCATATGAGCCGCAAATTTATCAAACATCCTAGCCAAGTGGTGTCCGTCGGAGATTTGGTAACAGTTTGGGTCAAGAAAATTGATACTGAACGTGAAAAAGTCAATCTGTCGCTCCTCGCTCCAAATGAAACTGACTGATTACGTTAAGCAGGTTTCACTTGAAGACTTCGGCAGACCTTTTATCCATCATGTCCAGTGGAATTCTCGTCTACGTTCGACAGGTGGGCGATTTTTCCCAAAAGATGGGCATCTGGATTTTAATCCCAAGGTTTATCAGGAACTGGGGTTGGACGTTTTTAGGAAAATTGTCCGACATGAACTCTGTCATTATCACCTCTATTTTCAAGGGAAGGGCTATCAACACAAGGATCGGGATTTTAAGGAACTGTTGAAAGCAGTGGATGGATTACGATTTGTACCATCCTTGCCCAATAGTAACTCCAAGCCAATCAAGCTCTATCGTTGCCAATCCTGCCAGCAAACTTATCAGCGTAAGCGTAGGATTGATACCAAACGCTATCGCTGTGGACTTTGTCGAGGAAAGTTGCTATTAGTAAATCAGCCTGAGGACTGATGAAAGCCGAGCCTATCCGTGATATACTATGACTAACCTAGCAGAAAGAGGAAATATCATGAACAGTAAATTTTATAAAATGAGACGAAATCGCATGATTTCAGGAGTTTTGGCAGGTTTGTCAGACAAGTGGAACTTTGATGTTACCCTTGTTCGTTTTCTATTTGCTATTTTTACAGTCGCAAACTTTGGACTTGGCGTGATTATCTATATCATCCTAGCTTCTATCATGCCAACCAAGGAAGAAATCGAAGCAGAAATGTACGGAACAGGCCCACGCAAACGAAAAGAAGCCCAAGCCATTGACGATAATGAAGGCTGGTTTTGGTGAGGTAGAAACAGTTATTTTACTGTTAGTCTATGAATTAGACTAATCTATTTTAAAATTTTTTAACCCTTGTATCCGCAAGGGTTTTCTTCTTGCCTTCTTTTTATGGTAAAATATTTTTAATAAAATTTCTAAATTCTCCAATCTTACAAAAATGTAAGATTAAAGTCTCTTTTGTAAGGTTAGGTTATGGCAAGCAGTCTTTTTTTGATGTAAACTAGACTCATAAAGAACAAAGGAGTAACATCATGAAACAAATCTTACATAAGAAAACTAGAAAACCAAGTCACAAAGAAATCGAGCGTGTTCAGCTGGGATGCGCTATGATGCAAGCAACATTTCATTTGATGGGATATTAAGAAAGGAGATTCTCATGACACTTTTAGATGTAAAACACGTTCAAAAAATTTATAAAACTCGTTTTCAGGGCAACCAAGTAGAAGCCCTCAAGGATATTCACTTTACCGTCGAAAAAGGCGATTACGTCGCTATCATGGGTGAGTCTGGTTCTGGTAAATCAACTCTTCTCAATATTCTAGCTATGCTGGATAAACCAACTCGTGGGCAGGTTTACTTGAATGGAACTGACACCGCAACCATTAAAAATTCACAGGCTTCTAGCTTCCGTCGTGAAAAGCTAGGATTTGTCTTCCAAGACTTTAACTTGCTAGATACTCTCTCTGTAAAGGATAATATCTTGCTTCCTCTTGTCTTGTCAAGAAGACCCATTACGGAGATGATGAAGAAATTGGTGGTGACAGCTGAGAATCTAGGCATCAACCAATTGCAAGAGAAGTACCCTTACGAGATTTCTGGTGGTCAGAAACAGCGTGTAGCAGTAGCACGCGCCATCATCACAGAACCTGAAATTCTCCTTGCGGATGAGCCAACAGGGGCCCTTGATTCCAAGTCATCTGCGGCCTTACTTGATGTTTTTGATGAAATCAATGAGCGCGGCCAAACCATTCTCATGGTAACCCACTCAACGGCAGCAGCTAGCAGGGCTAAACGTGTACTCTTTATCAAAGACGGCATTCTTTACAATCAAATCTACCGTGGAGAGAAGACAGAACGTCAGATGTTCCAAGAGATCTCTGATACCTTGACTGTCATGGCAAGCGAGGTGAATTAGTATGTTTCGATTAACCAATAAGTTAGCGGTATCGAACTTGATTAAAAACCGCAAACTCTATTATCCTTTTGCGCTGGCTGTTCTCTTGGCAGTCACTGTCACCTATCTCTTTTACTCTCTAACTTTCAATCCAAAGATTGCGGAAATCCGTGGAGGATCAACCATTCAAGCTACTCTAGGATTTGGTATGTTTGTCGTCACCCTTGCGTCAGCCATTATCGTTCTCTATGCCAATAGTTTTGTCATGAAAAACCGTTCCAAGGAACTGGGAATTTATGGCATGTTGGGCTTGGAGAAACGTCACCTGATCAGTATGACCTTTAAGGAGTTAGTGGTATTTGGGATTCTAACTGTTGGAGCAGGAATCGGTATTGGAGCCTTGTTTGACAAGTTGATTTTCGCTTTCTTGCTCAAACTGATGAAATTGAAGGTTGAACTGGTCGCTACCTTCCAGATGAATGTTGTCATTGCAGTACTTGTTGTCTTTGGTTTGATTTTCCTAGGCCTCATGTTCCTGAATGCTCTTCGAATCGCGCGTATGAATGCCCTCCAGCTCTCACGTGAGAAAGCTAGCGGAGAGAAAAAAGGTCGCTTCCTTCCTCTCCAAACTATTCTTGGTTCGATTAGTTTAGGGATTGGCTATTATCTTGCCCTTACGGTAAAAGATCCTCTTACAGCCTTAACAACCTTCTTCTTAGCTGTTTTACTAGTTATCTTTGGTACCTATCTTTTGTTCAATGCAGGGATTACCGTTTTCCTTCAAATCTTAAAGAAAAATAAGAAATACTATTACCAACCAAATAACCTTATCTCAGTTTCTAACTTGATTTTCCGTATGAAGAAAAATGCGGTTGGCCTAGCAACTATCGCTATTTTGTCAACAATGGTTTTGGTAACCATGTCAGCAGCGACAAGCATTTTCAATGCTTCAGAATCCTTTAAAAAAGTGATGAATCCGCATGACTTTGGAATTACTGGACAAAATGTTGAAAAAGAAGATTTGGACAAACTCTTGAGCCAGTTTGCAAGTGACAAAGGTTATAGTGTCAAAGAGAAAGAAGTGCTTCGTTACAGTAACTTTGGTATTGCAAATCAAGAAGGAACCAAGTTAACTATTTTTGAAAAAGGACAAAACCGTGTCCAACCAAAAACAGTTTTCATGGTATTTGACCAAAAAGATTATGAAAATATGACTGGTCAAAAACTTTCTCTATCAGGAAATGAGGTCGGTCTCTTTGCCAAAAATGACGGACTGAAAGGACAGAAAGCTCTAACTCTAAATAACCATCAATTTTCTGTAAAAGAAGAATTTAATACAGATTTTATTGTGAACCATGTCCCAAATCAGTTTAATATTTTTACTACTGATTACAATTACCTTGTTGTACCTGATTTACAAGCATTTTTAGACCAATTTCCAGATTCGGCTATCTATAATCAGCTTTACGGTGGTATAAATGTAAATATCAGTGAAGAAGAACAACTCAAAGTCGCTGAAGAATATGAAAAATACTTACAAAAGTTTAATGCTCAATTAAACACTGAAGGTAGCTATGTGTATGGTAGCAATCTAGCAGATGCTAGTGCTCAAATGAGTGCCCTCTTTGGTGGTGTCTTCTTTATCGGTATTTTCCTATCCATTATCTTTATGGTCGGAACCGTTCTGGTCATCTATTACAAACAAATTTCTGAAGGCTATGAAGACCGTGAGCGCTTTATTATCTTGCAGAAAGTCGGTTTAGATCAAAAGCAAATCAAGCAAACCATCAACAAACAGGTTTTAACTGTTTTCTTCCTTCCTTTGCTTTTTGCCTTCATACATCTCGCCTTTGCCTACCATATGCTTAGTCTGATTTTAAAAGTGATTGGTGTAATAGATACGAATATGATGTTGATTGTGACCTTGTCTATCTGCGCTATCTTCCTCATCGCCTATGTGCTGATTTTCATGATTACTTCAAGAAGTTATCGCAAGATTGTGCAAATGTAAAAAAGATACCTCGACTTCAAAATCGAGGTATTTCTTGTATTCTAAATGCTGAAAAGTTGTCCGAGCAGAAAGGTAACTCCCATGGTTAAAAGACCGATAGCAAGGTTCCGAATCATAGCTGTTTTGGTTGGTGCTTTTCCAAGTCTGGCACTAGTATAACCAGTGAGAAGAAGAGCCACACCGACGATAAGGACAGTAGCAGGAATGCGGTATTCACTTGGGAAAATAGTTACTGACAGCATTGGTGGTAAGCTACCAAGGAAAAATGAAATAAAGCTAGAGATAGCAGCGTGCCAAGGATTTGTAAACTCTTCATACTCTATCCCATATTTTTCCTCTACCAAAGCCTTGAGTGGATTATTTAAAAAGGCTTTGTTGGTGAGAAGTTGGGCTGATGTTTCACATTCACCATTTTGAATATAGGCAGCATAGAGGGAATTTTTGGCTAGTTCCATATCTTGGTCTAGCAAGAGCTGCTCACGCGCAACGGCTGCTTCCTCGGTATCTTTTTGAGTTGAAACGGATACATATTCTCCACCAGCCATTGAAAAGGCACCAGCTAAGATAGCCGCAAAACCAGATAAAAAGATAATCCAGATATTGCTTGTAGCACTGGCAACCCCGATAACCACACCAGCAATGGAAATAATTCCATCGTTGGCACCAAGAACACCCGCACGCAGGATATTTAAACGACCTGCAAAATTTGAATCGATTTCGTGATTTGTTTCTGACATACTAATCTCCTTTTTATCCAGTATAAAGGAAAAATATAGGGAAATCAATCTTTTAAAAGTATCTGAAAAAAGTTGCACGATTCTAATGATGTAGAAATTTCAGCATTTTTTCTGATAAATCAAACACCGAGGGTAAAGAGTATAGAATAGCATAAAAATTTTAAATTAAATACGATAAACATTTTGTTCACTTTATAATCGTTTACAAGAGAATAATTAGTGTAAAATCAAATAAAATCCAAATATTTTGCGAACTTTTTTATATTTTTTTCGTAAAACGCTTTACAAGTTCTTAAAAACATGATATAGTAATAAAGCTTAGAAAATGAGATGATGTTTTCTAGCAAATATAAACCCGAGTAAAAAACGCCTACGGACAGGCAGGGTTGAATGCCGAAGCGTGGTTGAAAAACCACATTATTGATAGGGTTAAAAGCCTACTTTTATAAGTTGATGTTAGGACACTTGTCCTAATTCATAAATTTTTAGTGTGGTGAAAGCACACGTCATCTTGTGAAACGATCAATAAAGTACGTAATATTTGCTACTAGAGAGTTAGGAAACATCGGGAACAGACATACTCAACAGAAACAAACATAAAAACGTCAGAAGATTGCAGAGCAGGTGAAATCCTGCTCTTTTTTCATGAGTCAACCTTTAGTTCCTTAGTTTTCATAAGGTCCTAAAAATATTGAAAGGAGTATGTCTTGAAGGAGTTAGATCAAAACCAAGCCCCAATTTATGAGGCCTTGGTGAAGTTACGCAAGAAAAGGATTGTTCCCTTTGATGTTCCAGGTCACAAGCGTGGACGAGGAAATCCAGAACTTGTCGAACTCTTAGGAGAAAAATGTGTAGGCATTGATGTCAATTCGATGAAACCCTTGGATAATCTAGGCCATCCCATTTCGATTATTCGGGATGCAGAGGAGCTGGCAGCTGATGCTTTTGGAGCTAGCCATGCTTTTCTCATGATTGGGGGAACAACTTCATCGGTACAGACTATGATTCTGTCAACCTGCAAGGCAGGAGATAAGATTATTCTGCCACGAAATGTCCACAAATCTGCTATTAATGCGCTGGTTCTATGTGGTGCTATTCCCATCTATATCGAGATGAGTGTGGATCCTAAAATTGGTATCGCTTTAGGTCTTGAAAACGACCGAGTAGCTCAGGCCATAAAGGACCATCCAGATGCCAAGGCCATTTTGATTAACAACCCTACTTACTATGGAATCTGTTCAGACCTAAGGGAATTGACAGAAATGGCTCATGAAGCTGGCATGATGGTTTTGGTAGATGAGGCCCACGGAGCGCATTTGCATTTCACTAATAAACTTCCAATTTCTGCTATGGATGCAGGTGCTGATATGGCAGCAGTTTCTATGCATAAGTCTGGTGGGAGTTTGACCCAAAGTTCGCTTCTTTTAATCGGAGAGCAGATGAATCCTGAGTACGTTCGTCAGATAATCAACCTGACCCAGTCAACATCCGCCTCTTATTTGTTGATGGCTAGTCTGGATATTTCACGTCGCAACTTGGCTCTTCGTGGTAAAGAGTCGTTTGAGAAGGTCATTGAGCTATCCGAGTACGCTCGTCGTGAAATCAATGCTATCGGTGGCTACTATGCCTACTCAAAAGAGTTAATAGACGGTGTCTCAGTTTGTGATTTTGATGTGACCAAGTTGTCAGTTTACACTCAGGGTATTGGCTTAACAGGTATCGAGGTTTATGACCTCCTACGAGACGAATACGACATTCAGATTGAGTTTGGTGATATTGGCAATATCTTGGCCTATATTTCGATTGGTGATCGCATCCAAGACATCGAGCGCTTGGTCGGTGCTTTGGCTGATATCAAGAGACTCTACTCACGAGATGGGAAGGACTTGATAGCAGGAGAATATATTCAGCCCGAGTTGGTGTTATCTCCTCAGGAAGCCTTCTATTCAGAGAGAAAAAGTTTGCCCTTAGATGAATCTGTTGGACAAGTCTGTGGGGAATTTGTCATGTGCTATCCTCCAGGTATTCCTATCTTGGCTCCAGGTGAACGCATTACACGAGAAATTGTAGACTATATCCAATTTGCCAAGGAACGTGGTTGCTCCCTCCAAGGGACAGAAGATCCTGAGGTCAATCACATCAACGTCATTAAGAGAAAGGAGAACTAGATGGATTTATGGTTTTCTGAAGTTCATACTCCAGATGTGAAATTGTCCCTGAGAACAGCCAAGCAACTCTACGCTGGAAAAAGTGAATGGCAGGATATCGAAGTCTTGGATACGCCAGCTTTTGGGAAAATACTGATTTTAAATGGGCATGTCTTGTTCTCAGATGCTGATGATTTTGTCTACAATGAAATGACCGTTCACGTTCCCATGGCTGTGCATCCCAATCCCAAGAAAGTCTTGGTTATTGGGGGTGGTGACGGTGGTGTTGCCCAAGTATTAACACTCTATCCTGAGCTGGAACAAATCGATATTGTGGAACCAGATGAGATGTTGGTTGAAGTCTGTCGTGAGTATTTCCCAGACTTTGCTGCAGGGCTAGATGATCCTCGTGTCACCATTTACTACCAAAATGGGCTACGCTTTTTGCGAAACTGCGAAAATGACTACGATATTATCATCAACGATGCGACAGATCCATTTGGACATACGGAAGGGCTCTTTACCAAGGAATTTTACGGTAACAGTTACAGAGCCTTGAAAGAAGACGGTATCATGATTTACCAGCATGGGAGTCCTTTCTTTGACGAAGATGAGTCAGCTTGTCGAAGTATGCACCGAAAGGTCAATCAAGCCTTTCCAATCAGTCGGGTCTATCAGGCCCATATCCCAACTAGCCCTGCTGGCTATTGGTTGTTTGGATTTGCATCTAAAAAATACCACCCTGTCAAAGATTTTGACAAGGAAGGCTGGAAAAAACGCCAGCTTTTCACAGAATACTACACTGCAAACTTACACGTGGGAGCCTTTATGTTGCCCAAGTATGTTGAGGACATTTTAGAAGAAGAGGAAGGAAAAAAATGAGTCGTTTACTAGTTATTGGATGTGGGGGCGTTGCCCAAGTTGCTATTTCAAAGATTTGCCAAGATAGCGAAACCTTTACAGAGATTATGATTGCCAGTCGTACCAAGTCAAAATGTGATGACTTGAAGGCTAAACTGGAAGGTAAAACAAGTACAAAGATTGAGACAGCTGCTCTTGATGCTGACAAGGTTGAAGAAGTGATTGCCCTGATTGAAAGCTACAAACCAGAAGCTGTTTTGAACGTAGCTTTGCCTTATCAAGACTTGACTATCATGGATGCTTGTTTGGCAACAGGTGTCCACTATATCGATACTGCCAACTACGAGGCTGAGGATACAGAAGACCCTGAATGGCGTGCTATTTATGAGAAACGTTGTAAGGAACTTGGTTTTACTGCTTACTTTGACTACTCATGGCAGTGGGCTTATCAGGAGAAATTCAAAGAAGCTGGCTTGACCGCTCTTCTTGGTTCTGGTTTTGACCCAGGTGTGACTAGTGTCTTTTCAGCCTATGCCCTCAAACACTATTTTGATGAAATCCATTATATCGACATTTTAGACTGTAATGGTGGTGACCACGGTTATCCGTTTGCAACAAACTTCAACCCAGAAATCAATCTACGCGAGGTTTCTGCGCCAGGTTCTTACTGGGAAGATGGAAAATGGGTCGAAGTTGAAGCCATGTCTATCAAGCGCGAGTACGATTTCCCTCAAGTTGGGCAAAAAGATATGTATCTCCTTCACCACGAAGAAATCGAATCATTAGCCAAAAATATTCCAGGTGTTAAACGTATTCGTTTCTTTATGACTTTTGGTCAATCTTACTTGACGCACATGAAATGCTTAGAAAATGTCGGACTCCTTCGTACAGATACCATTAACTTTAACGGTCAAGAAATTGTGCCAATCCAGTTCTTGAAAGCATTACTTCCAGATCCTGCAAGCCTTGGCCCACGTACAGTTGGTAAAACCAATATTGGATGTATCTTTACAGGTGTCAAAGACGGCGTTGAAAAGACTATCTATATCTACAATGTTTGCGACCATCAGGAATGTTATGCGGAAGTTGGTTCACAAGCCATTTCTTACACGACAGGCGTTCCAGCCATGATTGGAACAAAATTAGTTATGAACGGTACTTGGAAACAACCTGGAGTGTATAACCTTGAAGAGTTGGATCCAGACCCATTCATGGAAGCTTTGAATGAGTATGGTTTGCCATGGGTTGTGGTTGAAAATCCACAAATGGTGGACTGATGAAGTTAGAACAAGTACCAACACCAGCTTATGTTATTAACTTGGCAAAGTTAGAAGCCAATTGCCGTATTCTACAATATGTACAAGAAGAAGCCGGTTGCAAGGTTTTGCTTGCCCAGAAGGCCTATTCCCTTTACAAAACCTATCCCTTGATTAGCCAGTATCTATCTGGCACAACTGCAAGTGGTCTCTATGAGGCCAAATTGGCAAGGGAAGAATTTCCTGGTGAAGTTCATGTTTTTGCGCCAGCTTTCAAGGATGAGGACATGGAGGAATTGCTTGAGATAACAGATCATATCGTTTTTAATTCTGAGAGACAGTTGCGTAAACACGGTCCGCGTTGTCGGGAGGCTGGTATCAGTATAGGTCTCCGTATCAATCCCCAATGTTCAACTCAGGGGGATCACGCGCTCTATGACCCCTGTGCACCTGGTTCTCGTTTTGGAGTCACTCTAGACAAGATTCCGAGTGATTTGCTGGATTTGGTTGACGGCCTTCATTTTCACACCCTTTGCGAGCAGGGAGCAAATGATTTACAGACAACTTTGAAAGCAGTAGAAGCGCAATTTGGTTCGTACTTACATGAGGTCAAATGGCTCAATATGGGGGGCGGACACCACATCACAAGAGAAGGTTACGATGTGGATTTGCTGATTTCAGAAATCAAGCGTATCCGAGAAACTTACAATCTTGAAATCTATATCGAGCCGGGTGAAGCCATTGCGCTCAATGCAGGTTATCTAGCGACTGAAGTATTGGATATTGTCGAAAACGGTATGGAAATCTTGGTTTTAGATGCCTCTGCGACCTGCCATATGCCTGACGTACTTGAGATGCCCTATCGTCCACCTTTGAGAAATGGCTTTGAGGCACAGGAAAAAGCCCATACCTATAGACTTTCTTCTAATACCTGTCTGACGGGCGATGTGATTGGTGATTATAGCTTTGAAAATCCAGTCCAAATCGGAGACAGACTTTATTTCGAAGACATGGCCATTTATTCTTTTGTCAAAAATAATACCTTTAATGGTATTGGATTGCCAAGTCTCTATCTCATGGACGAACAGGGTGACTGTAGCTTGGTCAAATCCTTCGGCTATCAAGACTTTAAAGGGAGATTATCATGATGGACAGTCCAAAAAAATTAGGCTATCGCATGCCAGCAGAGTACGAACCTCATCATGGTACCCTCATGATATGGCCGACTCGACCAGGTTCATGGCCCTTTCAAGGAAAAGCTGCTAAATCAGCTTTTAGCCAGATTATCAAAAGCATTGCAGAAGGGGAAAAAGTTTATCTTTTGGTAGAGCAAGACTACTTAGCTGAAGCCCAAGACTACCTTGGAGATAGCGTTGTTTATTTAGACATTCCCACCAATGATGCCTGGGCGCGTGATACAGGTCCGACCATTCTCGTCAATGATAAAAGAGAAAAGTTGGCAGTCGATTGGTCTTTCAATGCTTGGGGTGGTTCTGTTGATGGGCTGTATCAAGATTATGAAGATGATGACCAAGTAGCCAGTCGTTTTGCTGAGGCCTTGGAAATGCCTGTTTACGATGCCAAACCCTTTGTACTAGAAGGCGGAGCGATACATAGCGATGGTCAAGGAACCATTCTCGTGACTGAAAGTTGCTTGCTTAGTTCTGGTCGCAATCCTCATCTTAGTAAGGAAGAAATCGAAACCACCTTATTAGAGTGCCTTGGAGCTGAAAAAGTTATCTGGCTTCCTTATGGTATTTATCAGGACGAAACCAATGAACACGTTGACAATGTTGCTGCCTTTGTTGGTCCTGCTGAGCTTGTTTTGGCTTGGACAGACGACAAAAGCGATCCTCAATATGCCATGTCAAAAGCAGATCTCGAACTCTTAGAGCAAGAAACGGATGCAAAAGGTCGTCCCTTCACCATTCATAAGCTTCCTATCCCAGCTATTCGTCAAGTTGTCACTGAGGACGATTTACCAGGCTATACTTATGAAGAAGGAGAAGAAGAGCGATACGCAGGTGAACGACTAGCAGCTTCCTACGTAAACTTTTATATCGCCAACAAGGCTGTCTTGGTTCCACAGTTTGAGGATGTAAACGACCAAGTAGCATTAGATATTCTCAGTAAGTGTTTCCCAGACCGTAAAGTTGTCGGAATAGCAGCCAGAGATATTCTATTAGGTGGTGGCAATATCCACTGTATCACCCAACAAATCCCAGAATAGGAGAAAAAGATGAGAAATGTAAAAGTTTCAGCCATTCAAATGCAATGCGCCAAGGATGTGGCAACAAATATTCAAACAGCAGAGCGTTTAGTACGTCAAGCTGCAGAGCAAGGCGCACAAATTATTCTCTTACCAGAGTTGTTTGAACGTCCCTATTTCTGTCAGGAACGTCAGTATGACTACTACCAGCATGCTCAGTCTGTGACAGACAATACAGCTATTCAGCATTTTAAAGTTCTTGCTAAAGAACTACAGGTTGTTCTACCGATTAGTTTCTATGAAAAAGATGGTAATGTCTTGTATAACTCTATTGCCGTCATTGATGCAGATGGTGAGGTGCTGGGTGTTTATCGAAAGACCCACATACCAGATGACCATTATTATCAAGAAAAATTTTATTTCACACCTGGTAACACAGGTTTCAAGGTCTGGAATACTCGCTATGCCAAGATTGGGATTGGTATCTGTTGGGATCAATGGTTCCCTGAAACAGCGCGTTGTCTTGCATTGAATGGTGCTGAATTGCTCTTTTATCCAACAGCCATCGGTTCAGAGCCAATTTTAGATACGGATAGTTGTGGCCATTGGCAACGTACCATGCAAGGCCACGCAGCAGCAAATATTGTTCCAGTCATCGCAGCCAATCGTTATGGATTAGAGGAAGTCACTCCAAGTGAGGAAAATGGTGGACAGAGTTCCAGTCTTGACTTCTACGGTTCCTCCTTTATAACGGATGAAACAGGAGCTATTCTAGAGCAAGCTGAAAGACAAGGAGAAGCTGTTCTGTTAGCTACTTATGACCTAGACAAGGGAGCATGCGAACGCCTAAACTGGGGCTTGTTTCGAGATAGAAGACCCGAAATGTATCAACGTATTACGGACTAGTAGGAGAGAAATGAGAGATTCATTCTGCTAGACTCGTTTTCACTAGCAACTATAGGGATACTAGGTCATCTAGCAAGTAGATTTTATATTTTAACCCTCTAAGGCTTTCTCGCGCTTTGATGCGAGGTGCTTTTCTGTTTAAGCTTTATCAATAAAACATGCTATAATAGTTGCAGAAAGGTTGGTATTTATGGCTAGGATATTGGTTATTGAAGACAATAGTGACATTCAAGAGATTTTGCGAACACTTCTTACTGAGGAGCATGAGGTAATTCAAGCCTTTTCAGGAACTGAAGGAATCATGCGTTTTGACCAAGGGGGGATTGACCTCGTTTTGCTCGATATCATGCTTCCTGGGAAAAATGGGGATCAGGTTTTAAAAGCTATCAGGGAACAAAGTCAAATTCCAGTCATTATGCTAACGGCTTTGAGCGATAAGAAGTTAATCAGTCAATACCTCTTAGACGGTGCCAATGATTACATAGTCAAACCTTTTGATTTGGACGAAGTCTTTGCTAGAGTTACTGTTCAATTACGACAAAGTGCAGAAAAACAGCCTATGGAAATAGGAAAAACTGAAAATCTGCCACAAAACTTGAAAAATATCCAGTTTGATGCAGAAAGTTTTGAAATCAAAAATAGTCAGGAAACGATTCGCCTTGCCAAAAAAGAATGCTTGATTCTTCAAACTCTCCTCAAACATCCAAAGAAAATTTTCACCAAAGAAGAACTTTATGAATTGGTCTGGGAGGATAGCTATCTACCTGGAGATAATACCCTCAATACTCATTTGAGTAATCTTCGTAAAAAATTAAACCAGCTTGACCCAAATCAAGAATATATTGAAACCATTTGGGGAGTTGGGGTAAGATTAAAAGGAGACAAGCAATGACCTACATGATAATCTTTTGCCTACTGGTTCTCCTAATTATTTTATCGATTACATTGATTCGTTACCATCTAGCTCTTAAGAGCCTGAGTCAACAGATTGAAGACAAGATTCTTACAGGTAGTATGAAAAGAGTAGAGGTCAGCATTTTTTCCAAACATTTTTTACATCTCTACCAGCAAATTGAGAATCTATTTCAAGAAGTAGAACAATCTCGGTTGGTTATGAAAAGGGAAAAGCAGACTTTGGATATGGCCATCAGCAATATCGCCCATGATATTCGGACGCCTTTGACTATCGCTTCAGGCTACACCCAACAATTGATAAAATCTCCTGAAGATAAAGCAGAAACCTTACAAAAAATTGCTCAGCATCTTGATTTAGTTTCCAAACGTTTAGAGGCTCTTCTAGAATATCGTCGTTTGATGGAAGGAGCTGTCAAACCGAAACTGGAAGAAGTGGATTTTTCAGCTTTTATCACCAAAAAAACTCTGGCTTATTATGATGTTTTTCAGGCGGCAAATATCACGCTTGATTTTAAGGTTGAAGCTGGTTTAAAAACGAGGACTGATGAGGACTTACTGGATCGAATTTTACAAAATCTGCTTGGAAATGTCCTCAAGCATGGCAAGGAAGAAGCGCGTCTATCTTTGAGAAAGGAAAAGGAACAGCTTGTCTTAGAAATTGCAAACCTTGTCAAACAGCCCATCAAAAGAATAGAAAATCTCAGCAACCGTTTTTATTCTGAAAATCTATCTGATACGGAAGAATCCTCTGGTTTAGGTCTTTATATCACTGAGGAATTATGTCATCTTCTCGGTGCAGATATGAAACTAAGCACAGATGGGCAATGGTTGTCGATTTTCATTTATTTTTAACAAAAAGAAACCTCCTCTGTAGGCTAGAGGAGGTCATTTTTTATAGACTTTTCTTTTTGAAAACTGCCAGTCCACTTAGATTAAAGATTACAATAACAGCTAAGCTAACTATAAGGGTATAGAAAATGGATTCACTATTAGCAGTCATAGCATAGAAAAACTGCAATGATAAATATGGCAAAATTTTGATACTTGGGAAGATGAGCATTGGCATAGAAAGTAAGATAGAGCTGACCAAATAGCCAATAAATACTGCAAGATAAGAATGACTAACATAGAGGATGAAGGAAACAATGGAAAGCCAAGCAAGGAGGCAAAGGAATTGAAGGGAAATGGTTATCAGTAGATTACCAATAAAGCCATCAGGCATAGTGCCAAATCCATTTAAGATAGTTGCTGGAATAAAGGCAATCACAAGGCTGATGATAACTTGCAAGAGTGCAATACAAGTCAATACAAAGGCTTTTGCAAGGAAAAACTCGGTACGAGAAACACCCACTGTTAAATTATTTTTATAGAGTTTGCCGATTAAATCAACTCCAAGAACGAGGCAGGCTAGAACTATGCAGAGAAAAACGAGGTTTGAACCTTGACTAGATGCGTTAATCAGGGCTTGTACACCGTCCCAGCCATGGGTTGGAATTTCTGGCTCTTGTGTCTGGATTGCCATCAGATGGCCAGTAGCCCCAAAAATAGCCCCCATTAACATGAGTATAAAGAGAATGAATTCTGTAATCCAAAAACCTTTGGAACGGAAAAGACGGTAAAAGTCTGCTTGAATGGTATGTATCATGATTTTTCTCCTATTGGACCAATTGAGTGAAGTATTCTTCTAGGTTTTGACGGGCATAGTAAATCTCGTCAATGTCAACATCTGCCAAGGTTAATTCTTTGAGAATCTGTTTGACATCTTGTTCCTGACCAAAGATATGGATTTCATTTTCTGGATTAACAACCTTGAACTGGAGCTGGATTTGTTCTTTCAATACTTGACAAGCTTTCTCTTGATCAGCTGTCTTAAGAACAATGTAATCCTCACTTAGTGTTTCAAATTCAGCTTTGCTGATTTCACGGATAATCTTTCCTTGATCTAAAATACCAAAGCGATTAGCTAGGAGATAGAGTTCTGACAAGATATGGCTAGAGATGAGAATGGTTATCCCTTTTTCTTGATTGAGCCGTTGAATCATGAGTCGAAACTCTTTGATACCTATTGGGTCGAGACCGTTGATAGGTTCATCTAAGATTAGGAAATCTGGTTTGGATAGGAGGGCAATGGCAATACCAAGTCTTTGTTTCATTCCTAGCGAGAAATCACGAAAGATTTTCTTACCTGTATCTGCCAAACCTACATAGTCCAGGGTTTCTCGAATGACTTGATCAGCATTTGGAATATGGCGAATCATACAGTAATATTTCAGGTTTTGATAGGCTGTTAAGTGATTATGAGCTACAGGTGATTCAATCACTGAACCTACTCGAGATAGAGCCTTGCTCCATTCATTTTCCGAATGGCTAGAGAAGAGGGAAACTGTTCCTTTATCCGCAAAGAGTAGTTGCGTAATAATTTTTATCAAGGTGGTTTTCCCAGCTCCGTTCTTCCCGATAAGCCCATAAATATCTCCCTCTCTTATCGTTAGATGAAGATCCTGAAGGATAGCTTGTTTGTCAAAGTTTTTGGACAATCCATGAATGTCAAGTACTGTTTTCATGATTCTCTCCTTTTGATTTATTTTGTTAACTTTAGTATAAAGCATAGAAATCAAAGAAAGCTCAAGGATTTCTAAAGAGTTTCTAAAGTTTTAGAATTCTTAAATATCAAAACCCAGTTGACATGAACTGGGCTTCTTTACTATAAAATATATTTCTCAATGGCACGCGCAACGCCGTCTTCTTCGTTGCTGGCTGTAACGTCATCCGCAAGAGATTTGACATAATCGCTGGCATTTCCCATTGCAATTCCAAGCCCTGCAAACTGGAGCATTTCGATATCATTATTAGCATCGCCCATAGCCATGATTTCTGACGGCTCAATCTTCAAAATTTCAGCTAGTCGAGAAAGAGCAGTAGCCTTTGTCGTTCCAAGTGGCATGGCTTCATAAATAACAGGCTGCGAACGAACACCGCTAAATCGTTGGCAAAGCTCCTCAGCAAAACGATTCTCAAAATCGTCTGTTTGGCTTTCTGTCCCCAAAAACATACCTTGGAACATACGGTACTTACCACTGGTAGCTTCCTCAAGGGAAATTTCAGTCAGGTCTGAAAAGACTAGTTTGGCGTCGTTTTGGATGACTTGATTGGGCTTGCCTCCGAGGACAAAATAATGTTCCTCATCAAAAAGAGTCAATTGGACATCACTCTTTTCAGCTAGGTCATAGAGATATTCAATGTCAGCCGGACTGAGCTCTTGCCAGTCAACTAGACTCCAGTCACTGGTCTGATGCGTTGAGCAACCGTTGTTAACAATCACATACTCATTCTGGAGGTCCAGTCCTAGTTTTTTATAGTAGGGGAGGACACCGAAAAGAGGGCGGCCCGTACAAAGTACCAGTTTGACACCTTTATCAATAGCTTGGTGAATAGCAGTAATGTGAGCTGGTGGAATTTCCTTGGCTTCATTGAGGAGGGTTCCGTCCATATCCAAGGCTAGTAGTTTAATCATAAGACTTCCTTCTTTATCTTTTGGTATTATTATAGCATATTTTGGAGGAAAGGAAGAGGAATTGCTCTTGACTAATAAGTTACATAGGAATAAAATAATATTATTATACTAGACTAAAATCAAAAAGCATTATACAATAGTGATATGAAATCAACTAAAGAAGAAATCCAAACCATCAAAACACTTTTAAAAGACTCTAGTACAGCTAAATATCATAAACGCCTTCAAATCGTTCTATTTCGTCTGATGGGCAAATCTTATAAAGAGATTATAGAGCTTTTATACTGTAATCAAACAACGATTTGGCGAAATGTAAAAAATATGAGGAGTTAGGACTCTACTCTCTCCTTCAAGAAACACGTGGTGGTCGTAACCATGCATATATGACGGTCGAGGAAGAGAAAGCCTTTCTTGCCCGTCATTTGAAGGCTGCAGAGGCAGGAGAATTTGTTACAATTGATGCCTTATTTCAGGCTTATAAAAAGGAGGTAGGTCGTCCCTACACACGTGATGCCTTCTATCAACTGTTAAAGCGCCATGGTTTGCGAAATATTACGCCACGTTCAGAACCTCCTAAGAAAGCAGACGCTCAAATCATTGTCGTGTCTAAAAATAAAATCTCAATTCAAGAAAATAAGAAAGCGCTTTAAAACCAGTAGACGTTTTCGCAAGGTTCGCTTGATGTACCAAGATGAGGCGGGTTTCGGTAGAATCAGTAAACTGGGAGCTTGTTGGGCTCCAATAGGAGTACGTCCACATGTCCATAGTCACTATATACGAGAATTTCGCTATTGTTATGGAGCTATTGATGCCCATACAAGCGAATCATTTTTCTTAATAGCTGGTGGAGGTAATACTGAGTGGATGAACGCCTTTTTAGAAGAGCTTTCACAAGTTTATCCAGATGATTATCTTTTACTTGTCATAGACAATGCTATATGGCATAAATCAAGTACCTTAAAGATTCCGACTAATATTGGCTTTACCTTTATTCCTCCATATACACCAGAAATGAACCCCATTGAACAAGTGTGGAAAGAGATTCGTAAACGTGGATTTAAGAATAAAGCCTTTCGAACTTTGGAAGATGTCATGAATCAACTTCAAGATGTCATACAAGGACTGGAGAAGGAAGTGATAAAGTCCATCGTTAATCGGCGATGGACTAGAATGCTTTTTGAAAACAGATGAGTATTAACTTCAATAAACTATAATTGGATACTCTGAATATTTAATGTGGTTAATTAGTAAAATAAGTAGGTTTATAGTTGATTAGATATATCAAAAATGGTATAATTGAGCTGTGATAGCTGTGATAGCTGTGATAGCTGTGATAGCTGTGATAGCTGTGATAGCTGTGATAGCTGTGATAGCTGTGATAGCTGTGATAGCTGTGATAGCTGTGATAGCTGTGATAGCTGTGATAGCTGTGATAGCTGTGATAGCTGTGATTGATAGTTCAATATATCATCATGGTGATTTTTTGTAGATATACTCTATTAGGAGTTTAGCTATAAGAATTGCTTTTTTATTTTATATTTTTTTATTCAAGGGGAAACCATGGGAAAGAAATTGGATTCAATAAATAGAGTAGAACGTCGCCAAGATGAAAAGGTTTTGCGCTTTTCTATTCGTAAATATAGCTTCGGTGCAGCTTCAGTAGCTGTTGCGACACTGATGTTTTTAGGTACGCGCGTCGTTAGTGCGGACGGTGTAAACGATAATAACCAACCTGTTATAGGCACATCGAATCAAAAAGAGGAGGGGGCGCCTCTGGTAGCTACTGGTGAAACAGAAAAAAATGAGAAGATAGGGGAATCGGCTAAAAATCGAGAAGTTGTAGGGACTAATCCAACAACACCCGCACAACCAGCAGAAGAGCAACCAACTGAACCAGGCAAACCATTAGACGAAGAAATTGAAGAAAAAGAAAGAAAAGAAGA
The DNA here is from genome assembly GCF_000220085.1 of Streptococcus mitis SK1080. Lineage (GTDB taxonomy): Bacteria > Bacillota > Bacilli > Lactobacillales > Streptococcaceae > Streptococcus > Streptococcus mitis_K. Next base: position 29,927 of record NZ_AFQV01000005.1, read on the forward strand.
AGAGGAAAGACGTCAACATAAGGGAGAATTATTTGAAAAAGATAATCCTTCTCTGGAAGAAAATGCCAACACTGAAGATGCTGATGCCAATAGAGTATATAAAGAGCCAAAAGAAGGAACCACGGCTAAAGGTTTATATAAGGTGTTAGATAGTTTACCAGATGATTTCCAAAATAATGAGTTAAATTACTTGAAAAAAATGGATATTATCGGTGATAAATTAGGTTTAAAATCAGGTGAAATTCGTGAATTGGGTTTAACCCTTGAAAAAATCAATAAATTGGGGTTAACACCTGAAAAATTAGAACAATTAGGTGTCGAACCTAGCTTGATTAAAAAATTAAACTTAACGCCTGAAAGAATTAAGGAAATTGCAATTAAACCTGAACTTATTAAAGAATATATTTTGAATGAAAAAGAAAATATAGCATTAAGTTTGATTTTCGAAAAAGTTGAAAAAGAAAGTTTTACTTCAGAAAAATTAAAGGAATTAGGCTTAAAAGATGAACTTGCGAATAGATTAAATCTAAATCCTGAAAGAATTAAAGAATTGTTAGCAAATCCTGAATTGATCAAAGAGTTAAAACTGACACCTGAAGAAAATAAAGAGTTGAACGCCGTTTTTGAAAAATTTGATAAGGAAACTTTAAACCCTGAAATCTTAAAAAAAATGGGAATGAAAGAAGAGCTTATTCAAAAATTAAACTTAACTCCTGAAAAAATTAAAGAGCTTGTATTAAATCCTCAATTAGTAAAACAATTAATTCTAGAGGAAGAAGAAAATAAAAAATAAACAATAAACTTACAGAAGCTTTTGAAAAACTTGAAAAAGAAAATCTGACGGTGGATAAGTTGAAAAGCTTAGGACTAACACAAGAGTTAGCTGATAAATTAAAGTTGAATCCTGACAAAATTAAAGAATACCTCTTAAATCCTGTATTAATGGATAAAGAAAATCTGACAAAAGACGAATTAGAAGTCGTGCATAATGCTTTTGATAGACTTGAAAAAGAAAGTCTTTTACCTGAAGTATTAAAAAAATACAATGAATTCGGAGGATGGAAACCAATTGGTGGAGGTACATTCGCCATTGGTAAGAAAAATGAATGGGGGTATTTCACAGGTTGGCGTGTGACAGGTTATACTTCTGAAGGAAAACCAATCATAGAACAAGGTGGTTTGCTCGGTTCTGACGCTCTTGACCGAATCTTTCTTCACGAGCAAGCATTAGATTATCGTTTTAAATACATGTTGATGCTTGCCAAAGGACGTACGATTGCCAATAGAACTGATAAAGCACAAGATGGCTCTGAGTTTAATATAAAGACAGCGAATAGTACTGAGAATCAGAACGCGCTTAATCGTCTACCTGTAAAAGATAAGGACGATATTTTAGTTCATTCACCTAATATAGAAGGATTTAATGGGATTGAGAAACGCTTTGAAGCTTTTTCGAGTAAATATGGAAGTACTTTAAACCTAGACTTCGTGACAGGTTACATCTCAGATTTTGAATATAAGACAAAAGGAAGTTATCGTGTCGTTGTTAAGGCTATTAAAAAAGATAAAACAGACCCTTCAAAAGAAGTAGAAGAAACTGTCTATGACCACACTATCAACCACGTTGACGGAGTAGTAGAGAACGAAGAGCGTTACAGTCAAGGTGTGGATATACTTGGGTTTAATAATAAGATTAAAAGTTTATTGAAAGCTGAACACACTAAAAAAATCAATGATATTGCGGATGCTAAATATAAGGAAAAATATCCATGGGAAAGAAAAAAGATAAAGAGAAACTAGAGGCTTTAAGAGAAGAAGCAAGACAAGAACTTGCCAAAAAGGGAGACGTCATAGTTGAGTTGCCTATAGATAAGGATAAATTGAATGAAACAAACTTCACAACAGAAACTAAGTTTACATATAATGCCGCAAGATATGCAAATGACTTAAATACTTTTATAAAAAAATAACGGATGCGGAAGTATTAAAAAATTCTCCAGCGTGGGTGTATCACGCTGATACAAATCCAGACGGAATCCAAAAAAGTAAAGATCCAGATCGTGTGTATAAATTATTAGATTTTGTATTACCAACTGCGAAAAAAATTATCTATCATGCTGATACAGATCAATTAGAACTAGTAACAGATCCAGTTAAAGTAAGCAAACATCGTAAAGAGTTAAAGGATAGACTAGCAGCTAAAGAAGCAGAACTAAACACTGCTGATGAAACTAAAAAAATCGAATTAAACAAAGAAATCTCTGCCTTAAAATTAGCTATTGGATCCACAAATAACTATACTTACAAGGCAGCAAGAAACGGTAGTAAAGAAGTGAAAATCCTTGGTTCACACATGGAGGCCAGAACTAAACCTGATACAAGTGAACTATCAGATGCTGAATATGCAAAATATCATACTAATGAACTTGCTGCTGAGATGGAAGACGAGGGTCTTGGAAAATTTACGAGATACTTTGTTGAAAAAGAAAACGTTACACGTACCGATGTACTACCTGATGATAAATTATCAGAAAGAATTACTAAGGAAATTGGTGGTGATGAGGGTAAACTAGGGAAAGGTGGCTACTTCTCTACAGGAGATATTCACTTAGAAAAAGATGTCGTGGCTTATAAAATCCAAATATTTTCTGGTAATAATAAACGAGTTGGGGTTAATAAGCAAAGTCCACGTATACAATATAACCTACCAGTTTTAGCAAACTTTTCGATTGTCCAAGACACCTTAAAAGCAGCTCAAGCCCTATCTCATCGTATTCTTGATCAAACCATTAAAGAAGAAAAAGAAAAAGTTGATGAAAAACGAGCTGAAAAACAAACATTAATCACTGAATTGGAAAAAAATATACCTCCACTCGAAAATAAATTGAAACCTCTTGAAAGCAAACAAAAAGAATTAGAGGATAAACAAAACGAGCTAGGAGATAAAATAAAACCTATTGAAGATAAACAAAAAGAAATTGGTGAAAAACTAAAACCTATTGAAGATAAACAAAAAGAAATTGAAGAAAAACAAAAATCAGTAGCAGATAAATTAAAAGATAAAGAGAAACTAAGCCAAGATGAATTGAAAAAATTAGAAGATGAGGCTAAAAAACTTGAAGATGAAGCAAAAAAATTAGAGGATGAATCCAAACCTTTTAAAGATGAAGCTAAGAAATTAGAGGATGCCGCTAAAAAAATAAAAGAAGAAGTTCAATCATTAAAAACTGAATTAGAATCTACAAAATCCAAAATTCAACTTGAAAAAGAAAAAATTCAAGATATTGATGAATCTTTTAAAGAAGTTGAAAAAGGCTTAAAAAAATCCATGATCAAATTGACGCAACTACAAGAACCCATCAATTAAAACTTTTATTTAAAGGAAATATTAAAGTTAAATATATCGATAGAAAAGGAAATGAGTTAAAAGATAGTGCAACATTAGCTAAATCTGGAAACTTTATTAGGGTTGATGAGAAAGGAAATTTATCTGAAACAGATAAAAATGATCAATTAGTAAAAACACATAAAGTTTTTGAAAATGGAAATGTCCTTGAAATTGTTGAGAATAAAATCGTTAAGGCTTATAAAGTGGACCATAATGGAAAAACAATCAAAACTTATGTGGTGGACGAAAATGGTGATATTTTTGCTAGTGATGAAAAAGGTGAGAAAATCCAAGAATTAAAACTTTATAAACTTGTAAAAGAAGATAGAGTTGAAAAAGTATTGAACCCTGAAACAAACAAGGAAGAAGAAAAAACAATTCATGAAGAATACCTTGCAAGACTAGATAAAGATGGAAAAGTAGCTGGAAGATACAATAAAAAACACTTAATCAAAGGTAAAGATAAACCAGAAGACTTATTAGAAATTAGTAATAAAATTGGTTTTTACTATGATTCGACGAGTGATTATCTAAGAACCATAAAAAAAGACGGAGTTACTTATCGTTTGAGCAAAGCTCATAGAGGTGGTGTTACAGCAACATCTAATCGTCCTTCAGGAGTATTATCTTCTGTAAATACAACTGTTACTTATCTTTATGATGAAGTTGCTCGAGCTAAAGTTCAAGTGTTAGAAAGAGATGACAACAATCATCTAATTCCTGTTGAAAATCAAAATGACTTTATTTTGGAATCCCTTGTTGGAAAAGATTTCCCTGAAGAGACTGTCCATGAAAAGATAGCAGAGTTGGAAAAATTGGGGTATATTGTCTCAACTGATTTTGGCGAGGAAAAAACTAGAGTAGCCGATGCTGACAGTGATGTAGAGGCTGATGAGGAAAGTGGTCGAAAAGAAAAAATCAGTCAAACTTATACGATTACAGTTGAAAAACCAAAAGTTTATGCAAATGTAGTAGCGAATTACTACAAAGATGGAACAGAAGAAAAATTAGCAGAGAGTGATACTCAAGAAAATAAAAGAGTGCTTACAGATTATGAAACTGAAGCAAAAGAGATTGCTCCAAAAACAGTAGTCGAAGAAACTCCACTAGCAACGATCACAAGAACATATACTTATACTTTGAAAGCTGAACCAGAAAATAAAAAAGGTAAAGTTGCAAAAGAAGGGGTAGTTGTAAATTACTTCTATACTGAAACAGTTGAAGAAAGAGTTGTATATAAAGTAATTACCGAGTGGATTGATGTTAATGGAAAACAACTAAAACCATCGGAAAAAGGAGAACAGGAAGCAGGAAAAATTCCAAATCATGTCTTTCTTGAAACTATTAAAACGGAAAATAAAATTACTCATGTCTTCATGGCGGATGAACCAATTGTTAAACCTATTATAGAAGTAACGATTTGGCGTGATACTGAAGGGAATGAATTGAAACCGTACGAAGTAGGTAAAAAAGCAGCATTGGAGTTTAATGGTTATAGATTTGTTAAAACCACAACAATTGATGGAATTACCATTCATTTATATGAAAAAATACAAAAACCGTTTATTCCATCAGAAATACCGACTCCATCTACTCCTGAAATTCCTAAACCACAACCAAATCCGGTAGCACCACAAGAAAATCCGATACAACCACAACCCGAACCAGAAAAACCGAATAAAACTGAAGATCCGCGTAAACCAGAATTACCAAATACTGGCACAGAAACTAATGCTGGAGTTACAGTACTTGGAGTTTTAGCAGCTTTGAGTGGAATTGGACTTGTTACACGGAAGAAAGAAGAATCTGAGAATTAGTTTTTCTAATCTTTTAGGTTGTTTGACAAATTTTGTTTAGGACTCAAATTTCTCAAATATACATTATTATCGAATGACTTCCTGTTATAGTAGTATAGGACGGCAGCAGCCCTGCGGTTTCATGACTAAACTTTGAGCCTAAGGTCTCAAAATTTCCTGTAAGATAAGCCAAATAGGCTTATCTTACCCATACTACTATAGGAAGTCTTCTTTGTTCTTCTCTGCTTTTTTGAACAAAATAATCTTCCAAACAACAGAGATATCTTGAGAATTATTTTCGTAGTTAAAT
>NZ_AFQV01000004.1 GCF_000220085.1 Streptococcus mitis SK1080
GTTTATGGCACAAAAAGTTATGAGCCTACAAAATAGGAAGAATCAAAAAAGACGATTTATCTTTTTATTTCTTTTGCCAACGTTGATTTGTTTCTTTCTATTTTATTTTTATTCTGTAGTAACAATCTTTTTAACTTCATTTGCTAAATGGGATTATACAAATTTAAACACCCCTGAGTTTCTAGGATTTGATAAATTATTTGAAAATTATAGGTATGTTTTTAAAGAATACCCATTTTTTACAGAAGCTCTAATTAATTCTGTTCGTTGGGCTGTAATTGGTGTTATTATTCAAGTTCCTTTAGCTTTATCTGTTGCAATTACATTATCTAAGAAATTAAAAGGATGGAAGATATCTAGAAATCTTTATATTGTACCGAGTATTATTTCCAGTGCTGCTATGGGATTGATTTTTCTTCAAATCTATAATCCAAACTATGGTGTTGTTAACCAAGTTATCCATCTATTTAATCCATCGTTTAAAGATTCAGTGCTGTTGACTCCAGGATTAAATATAGCAGCCATGACTGGCGCTTATATTTTCTTTGCAGGAGCATCAACAATTATGATTCTAGGGCAAATTTTTGCTATTCCAGAAGAAGTTCAAGAAGCTGCTATTTTAGACAATATTACTGGTTGGAGGAAAGAGTGG
>NZ_AFQV01000003.1 GCF_000220085.1 Streptococcus mitis SK1080
GGTTTCTTCTTTGGCTTACGTCCCATTTTAGATGGTCTCCCTCTTGTTTTCTCAACAATAGTATACCCGTTTTTCTTATATTGTGCCAGCCAATTAGGCAACATTCCAACACTTGGAAGAGCATAATCTAGAGACACCCTTATTTGAGAACGACCTTCGAGAAGAACTTTATCAATGATCTCTTGTTTTAGTTCAGGTGAATAGTAACAATTCTTTCCTTTTTTGACAATTTCTATTCCATAACGATCAATCAATCTAATCATGTACTGAAGATTAGAAATGTTTATTCCAAATATATTTGAAAGCTCTTTGAAGCTTTGTCCTTGTTTTCTAAGTTCATAGATCTGAACTTTATCTTTATAAGTCAATTTCATAATAAAAACACCCCAAAAGTTAGATTTTTTTGTCTAACTTTTGGGGTGCAGTACAAATTTAGCTCAGCTTCTTTTATTTTCTACAAGAGAATGGTTGGTCCGTAGAGACTCAACTTGGTCTTGACTTGGTCAAAGTGGAAACGGTCATAGGCCCGCCAAGCGGCGCGAGTAGGAGCATCTGGATTGAGGGCGCTGAGTCCCATGAGAAGACTGGAAGTCTGGTAAAATTTTTCCAGTTCAATCAAGACTCGATTATCCACTGTCTCAGCCTTGGCTAGAAAACCAAGAATAGAGTTTAGTTGTTCTTGAAAGCGTACGTCGTCAGCGGTTGCCTGTTTGCATGCTTGATAGGCTTTGTTTAAGTCAGTAATCAAAGCCTGAGCTCTTTTGATGGGGTCTGTATCTGTCATGAGAATTCCTCCTCTAATCTGGGTGCTAGTCTTGTTTCTAGCAACTGTGTTTTGATACTGTCAGTCTATCACTTTTATCTCCTTTTCAACCATAAAATCTTTAATTGTCCTTGAAATTTCCTGAATGGTACTGTTAAGATTTTATGATAAAATAGTGGTAAGATTATCATGCTTATTTGAGGAACAAGCTACCCTTCAGGAGCATTAAAGGCCTGTTTAGGATTTGGTTGGCTTGTATCATAGTATTTTTGCTATTCTCTTTTTAGGAAGAAATCGAAACAAGGAGAGTAAGAAGATGAGAATATTTGTTTTAGAAGATGATTTTTCCCAACAGACTAGGATTGAAACGACCATTGAGAAACTCTTGAAAGAACATCACATCACTCCCAGCTCTTTTGAAGTTTTTGGCAAACCAGAGCAACTGCTGGCTGAAGTGCATGAGAAGGGGGCCCATCATCTATTCTTTTTGGATATTGAGATTCGAAATGAGGAGATGAAGGGTCTGGAAGTGGCTAGAAAGATTCGGGATAGGGATCCTTATGCTCTCATCGTCTTTGTGACGACTCACTCGGAGTTTATGCCCCTGTCCTTTCGCTACCAGGTGTCAGCTTTGGACTACATTGATAAGGCCCTTTCGGCAGAGGAGTTTGAATCTCGGATCGAGACAGCCCTCCTCTATGCCAATAGTCAGGATAGTAAAAGTCTGGCGGAAGATTGCTTTTACTTTAAATCAAAATTTGCTCAATTCCAGTATCCTTTTAAAGAGGTCTACTATCTCGAAACGTCGCCCAGAGCCCATCGTGTTATTCTCTATACCAAGACAGACAGGTTGGAATTTACAGCGAGTTTAGAGGAGGTTTTCAAGCAGGAGCCCCGTCTCTTGCAGTGCCATCGCTCTTTTCTCATTAATCCTGCCAATGTAGTTCGTTTGGATAAGAAAGAGAAACTCCTTTTCTTTCCCAATGGAGGAAGCTGTATGATTGCGCGTTATAAGGTCAGAGAAGTGTCTGAGGCCATCAATAACTTACATTGAGTGAGGTGCTGGAATGGAATTAGTTTGGAAGATAGTATATGTGTTTTTGATATCTGGATTGGAATTGTTTATATTTTTTAAGGTGGATGGAATTGTTCTAACTCTGGAGAGAGTTTTTAAGTCCTTTCTTTTTAAGCTACTTTTAGCAGTTGTTTTTGTAACGATTAGCTATATAGTAGGAAATACTTACCTAACTTATTTTATGGAACCCTTGTACGGCATTGGTTTATCTTTCTTATTGTTAAGAGGGCTTCCTAAAAAACTACTCTTCTTTTATGGTCTCTTCCCAATGATGTTGGTGAATCTTTTTTTCAGGGTAGTCTCCTATTTTGTGATTCCATTTTTGGGGCAAGGGCATGTGTATGATGACCGCTCTTTTATTTGGTTATGTATAAAAATTTTCATTTGCTTTATTTCTCTAGCCTTTTTGAAATGGTTAGACTATGATTTTACTAGTTTGAGAAGGGAGACTCTCGATAAAGGTTTTCAAAAGTCCCTGACTACGATTAACTGGATAATGGGGGCTTACTATCTAGTGATGCAAAGTCTGTCTTTCTTTGAATATGAACAAGGTATTCAATCAACGACTGTTCGCCATCTGATTCTAGTGTTTTACTTGCTCTTTTTTATGGGGATTATCAAGAAACTGGATACCTATTTGAAGGACAAACTCCATGAGAGATTGGACCAAGAGCAGGCCTTGCGCTACAGAGATATGGAGCGATATAGTCGGCATATAGAGGAACTTTACAAGGAAGTACGAAGTTTTCGACATGACTACACTAACCTCTTGACTAGCTTACGTCTGGGCATTGAAGAGGAGGATATGGAGCAGATAAAAGAGGTCTACGACTCGGTCTTAAAGGATTCTAGTGAAAAATTGCAGGACAATAAATATGACCTTGGACGATTGGTAAATATTCGTGACCGTGCCCTCAAAAGTCTCCTAGCAGGTAAATTTCTAAAAGCCAGAGATAAGAAGATTGTATTTAATGTCGAAGTTCCTGAGGAGATTCAGGTAGAGGGGATGAGCTTGCTTGACTTTCTAACCATTGTGTCTATCCTTTGTGACAATGCTATTGAAGCTAGTGTAGAAGCCTGTCAACCTCATGTTTCAATCGCCTTTTTAAAAAATGGAGCACAGGAGACCTTTATCATTGAAAACTCCATCAAAGAAGAGAGCATAGATATTTCTGAAATCTTCTCCTTTGGAGCCAGTTCTAAAGGGGAGGAGAGAGGAGTTGGTCTCTATACCGTCATGAAAATTGTGGAAAGTCATCCCAATACCAGTCTCAATACCACCTGCAAAAATCAAGTCTTTCGTCAAGTTTTAACGGTTCACTTGCTGCCGGTTGGTCATTAGAAAATTTGTGAAAAAAGAATTGGCAGAAGCTAGCAGTTGAAGTCTGTTTTTAGTCAGTTTGACTTGTACTATAGTATATGAGGTATATTAAATGAATAAGAAATCCTTTTTTATCATCTGTTCTACGTTGATCATAGCTTCGAATCTTCTCATGATTTCCGTGGTGAACAAGGGAGAAGAAACAGGGAGTAACCTGTTTGTGATTGCTATAGCCTGTGTTATGTTACCAGTCTTTTTATATGCAGTTGAAAACCAACTGACTTCATTGGTAAGAGTAGAATCAATACTCCTGATTCAGTTGACAGTTATATCCCTACTCCGTCTTATCAATAGAATAGGGAGTACGCCTGAAATCCTCAACATTATCATTACCCTTATCGCTTTGGCAAGTGGGACAGCTGCTATCCTTGTTGCGATTATGAGAATATATGAGAACATACGGAAGTGAGGGTGAGTAGTTTTCTATTTTGTATTTTCACATTGTCAAGTTCCCCCAGGGCAAGTATGTTTTTCATGCTTGCTTTTTAAATTTTTTACAATTCAAGATGTTTTGATGACCATTTATGATTTGAGTGTTCCAAGGATAAAATGAGTGCTATACTAGCAGTGTAAAGGTTGTAGCTAAACTAAGATAAAGCATACATTTAGGAGGAAATCTTATGAAGAAAAAAATACTAATCATTTTCGTTCTGTATCTGATCATGTCTATCCTTCTTTATCCGCTTAGGGAGAGTATTTGGTATCATCTATTTTATACCATAGCCTATATGATTGCGGTTGTGATCTATTTTGCTTTAACTAAAAAGAAAGGAGCAAAGAAATGAAAACTTTTCTTGCTAAAAAACGGAACATCTTCCTTGCGAGATTGTTCTTAGGTCAGTTGCCTTTACTTGTCTCTACTTATCTATTTCTATCTCGTCAGTTTTTAAATTTTTCCGTAGTTCTCCAATTTCTTTTAGTGGTTATTAACTTGGCCTCTATTTTGGTTACTGTTTACCTCACTAGGGAAATGAGGATAAGAGAGTTTGAAGATGATGATTTGGTTAGTCCTAGAACCAATCAACTCATGTTCATCGGCTTGACAGGTTTTATGTCTATTATTTGTTTGTATAGAGGTGTCACAGCAGGAGAATCTTACCAACAACTAATTGCCTATATTGGCGCTATTCTCTGCTTGATTATTATGCTTCTACTCATTTGGGGCTTGAAGTATTATAAAAAGTAGCTTGCCTTCCTCTTCTGACAGAATCTTTTATTAGAAGGCTCTATTAAACTGTCCGTGAAATAAGTGAATGGAGGTATTTAATATGAAATATAGATTATTTCTTGTTATTTTCTTGAGTAGTATGTTGAATATTCTTTTAGGGACATTTTTACAAATCTCTAATGTATCGATTGGGTGGATTGTTCTCTACAGTGGATTATTTGAAGCAGGCGTTTTCCTTCTTGCTAATAAAGGGGTAGCGGTAAAAATAAAGGAAGTAGATATTCGAAATCGCTTTAAATTTATTTTTGGAAAAACCTTATGGTTTCAAATTTTTTTGCTCATCTTTTTGATGGTCAAACTTTATCTTGGTTTGGATGCGAGGTTGATTTTATTCTATGGACATATTTTCATTGTCTTTAATGCCTTAATGTATCTATTATCTAGTAGTCAGGTTAGCCTTAAAAAGAACAAGCTGTCTTCTTAATCTTGCAGTAATAGAGCATGACAAGGTGAGCTATCCTGTCTTGTAGATAGTAGGGAGGATTTATATGAAAAGACACGCTATTCTTTTCAAAACGAGTGCAATTCTTTCTTATTTGTTTCTGTTTTTCGGACTGTCTTGGACAACCCAATTTTGGAGCAATTATTGGGAGTTCTCGTCTTGGGTAGGAAATATTATCTGGATTCGAAACATCATCAGTCTTCTCTTTATCTGCTTGATGGTTTGGATTTTGGTCAGGTCGGGCCATGCTTATCTCTTTCGTATCCCTAGGAAAAAGTGGTTGAGCTATTCTGTTCTGACGGTGTTAGCCGCTGTTGTACTTATCTGCTTTAACTATCTGACAGCTAAACACGTCCAGGGAACTAATGAAGGGTGGAATTTGTTTATTGCCTATAGTGAGACAAATTTTGCGGAGTTTGGTGTTTACCTAACCTTAATCGTACTAGGACCTCTGATGGAAGAATTGGTATGTAGGGGCCTGCTTCAACATGCCTTCTTTAAGGATTCGAGATGGGGGCAGGATCTTCTCTTTCCGTCATTCTTATTTGCCTTGCCCCACTTTTCTAGCTTGCCAAGTCTCGCAGATATTTTTGTCTATACGGCAGTGGGCTGTCTGTTTGCCTGTCTAACACGTTATACGAAGAGTATCTATCCTTCTTATTCGATTCATATTGTTAATAATATCATCGCAAACTTACCATTTTTGCTCACTTTTCTACATAGGGTCTTGGGGTAAAAAAACCAAAGCCTTGCTTTTTAGCCATAGAGGAGGTTATCATGTATAAACACTTATTTTTCCTAGATTCAAAAACCTTAGACCGGTTGACGCCCTATATTCTGGTCTTGGCTTCTGACACCATTGCCTTTAATGTTTTTGTGCTAACCTTTGTATCTGCGGTGGTCTTTAATTCCCTAAATTCCATGCTAGCTTTAATGGCTATATTCTTAGGGGCTGGCTATGTGGTCGGATTTTGGTTACTCAAATGGTTTGTTTTGGAAAGACTAGATCTAAAGAATGACGTGTAGGAAGTCTGTTTGGTGAGGAGGATAGCTTTATGGAGTTTTTTGATAAATTTCATGCCTTGTGTTTTGGATTTTTAGTACTACTAATCGTCATTACAGTTCCTTATACGATTAACCATGGGGATTTTTTTCAAAATGAATCTGAATTGATTATTGTAAGTCTTCTAGTAACCTCGCTGAGTGTTGCTTATGCTAGAAAGTTTGAAATGATTTCTTTTGGGATGTTAAGCAAGAAAGAACTTTTACTTTTCATTGCAATCTTTCTTCTAAGTGTGCTTGAGACGCTGGTTTATATTCATTTCTTCGCTGTTTCTTCTGGCGCGGGAGTTCAACACTTGGCGGAAGTCAGCAGAGGAATTTCTCTGTCTTTGATTTTGACTTCCTCAGTTTTTGGACCCATCCAGGAGGAACTCATTTTCAGAGGACTTCTTCAAGGTGCGGTTTTTGACAATTCTTGGTTAGGGCTTGTACTAACTTCCTCTCTCTTTTCTTTCATGCATGGACCTTCCAATGTCCCTTCGTTTATTTTTTATCTACTTGGGGGCTTGTTGCTGGGCTTTGCTTATAAAAAGAGCCAAAACCTATGGGTTTCTACTCTAGTCCACATGTTTTACAACAGTTTGCCACTCTTATATTATTTATAAAAATTATGAAAAGGTAAGCAGAAGACGGTGCTTACCTTTTCTTTCTATAATGATACCCCAGCCAATCCAGAGGCTTTTCTTTGAGAATCGGGTGTGGAGCGGTTGACGAATAGGCCAAAAACTAGTAGAATAGTAAGGAAACTTTATACGGAGGAAAGAAATGGATTTGGGTGATAATGAGCTAACACTGACTCCCATACCTGGGAAAAGTGGCAAGGCTTATATGGGTAGCTATCCTGATGGGAAGCGTATCTTTGTAAAAATGAACACCTCTCCAATCCTACCTGGTCTAGCTAGAGAACAAATTGCTCCACAATTATTATGGAGTCGCCGTTTGGCAGATGGGCGTGATATGTGTGCTCAAGAATGGTTGACAGGCAAGATATTGACCCCCTATGATATGAATCGTAAGCAAATCGTCAATATTTTAACCCGTCTTCATCGCTCACGTCCGTTGATGACACAGTTGAGTCGTTTGGGATATGCTATGGAAACACCTGTAGATTTACTACAGTCTTGGCAGGAAACGGCTCCAGATGCTTTGCGTAAAAATCATTTTATCAGTGAAGTGATGGCTGATTTACGTCAAACTATTCCAGGATTTAGAGAGGACTATGCGACCATTGTCCATGGAGATGTACGACATAGTAATTGGATTGAGACAGACAGTGGCTTGATTTATTTGGTGGATTGGGATTCGGTTCGTTTGACCGATCGCATGTTTGATGTGGCCCATATGCTCTGCCATTATATTCCAGAACATCAGTGGAAGGAATGGTTGACCTACTACGGTTACAAGTACAATCAAACGGTATTAAATAAATTGTATTGGTACGGTCAATTGTCTTATTTGAGCCAGATTTCCAAGTATTATATGAACCAAGATTTAGAAAATGTCAATCGGGAGATTCATGGCTTGCGTCACTTCCGAGACAAGTATGGAAAGAGAAGATGAGAGTTAGAAATCGTAAAGGGGCGACAGAATTACTAGAGGCAAATCCCCAGTATGTGGTCCTCAATCCCTTAGAAGCCAAGGGAAAATGGCGGGACTTGTTTGGCAATGACAATCCTATTCATGTGGAAGTTGGAAGTGGAAAGGGTGCCTTTGTTTCAGGTATGGCCAAGCAAAATCCTGACATCAACTATATCGGGATTGATATTCAAAAGTCTGTTTTGAGCTACGCTTTGGACAAGGTGCTTGAAGTTGTAGTGCCTAATATCAAGCTCTTGTGGGTAGATGGTTCTGACTTGACTGACTACTTTGAAGACGGTGAGATTGATCGCTTGTATCTGAACTTTTCAGATCCTTGGCCGAAAAAACGCCATGAAAAGCGTCGTTTGACCTACAAGACCTTCTTGGATACCTTCAAGCGTATCTTGCCTGAAAATGGAGAAATTCATTTCAAGACGGATAACCGTGGCTTGTTTGAGTACAGTTTAGTGAGCTTTTCTCAGTATGGCATGAAACTCAATGGTGTCTGGCTTGATTTACATGCCAGTGATTTTGAAGGCAATGTCATGACAGAATACGAGCAAAAATTCTCCAATAAGGGTCAAGTTATCTACCGAGTTGAGGCAGAATTTTAAGAAATAGCCTGAAATCAGGCTGTATAAGTGCTTTTGCTTTACATAAGTAGTAAAAAGTGCTATACTGTAAGTAAGAATATGAGAAAGAGAGGCGGGGAAATATCTTCGCCTCTTGCTTATGAGGAGGTGGACGCAATCGCAACAATCGTAGAATTAGTCAGAGAAGTTGTAGAACCTGTCATTCAATCACCTTTCGAACTCGTGGATATCGAGTATGGAAAGATTGGCAGTGACATGATTCTCAGTATTTTTGTAGATAAACCTGAAGGAATTACCTTGAACGACACGGCAGACTTGACAGAAATGATCAGTCCTGTCCTAGACACCATCAAGCCAGATCCCTTCCCAGAACAATATTTCCTAGAAATCACCAGTCCAGGCTTGGAACGTCCTTTGAAAACCAAGGATGCCGTTGCTGGAGCGGTTGGGAAATACATCCATGTCGGGCTCTACCAAGCCATCGATAAGCAAAAGGTCTTTGAAGGAACTCTGTTGGCCTTTGAAGAGGACGAGTTGACCATGGAATATATGGACAAGACGCGTAAGAAAACTGTCCAAATTCCATACAGTTTAGTATCAAAAGCACGTTTAGCAGTTAAATTATAGAAAAAGAAAGGATAGCTTTTGAGGATTCAAAAGTGAAGAAAACATGAGTAAAGAAATGCTAGAGGCCTTCCGCATTTTGGAAGAAGACAAGGGAATCAAAAAAGAAGATATCATCGACGCAGTAGTAGAGTCGCTTCGTTCCGCTTATCGCAGACGCTATGGTCAATCTGATAGCGTAGCCATCGACTTCAACGAAAAAACAGGTGACTTTACAGTTTATACTGTCCGTGAAGTTGTTGATGAAGTATTTGATAGCCGTTTGGAAATCAGCTTGAAAGATGCTCTTGCCATCAATTCAGCCTATGAACTTGGGGACAAAATCAAGTTTGAAGAAGCACCTGCTGAGTTTGGTCGTGTAGCAGCCCAATCTGCCAAACAAACCATCATGGAAAAAATGCGCAAGCAAACACGTGCCATTACCTACAATACTTATAAAGAACATGAACAAGAAATCATGTCTGGTACTGTAGAACGCTTTGACAACCGTTTCATCTATGTCAACCTTGGCAGCATTGAAGCCCAATTGTCAAAACAAGACCAAATTCCTGGAGAAGTTTTTGCTTCTCATGATCGTATCGAAGTGTATGTCTACAAGGTTGAAGACAACCCTCGCGGTGTGAATGTCTTTGTTAGCCGTAGCCATCCAGAAATGATCAAACGCTTGATGGAGCAAGAGATTCCAGAAGTTTATGACGGAACAGTTGAAATCATGAGCGTGGCCCGTGAAGCTGGTGACCGTACCAAGGTTGCTGTTCGTAGCCACAATCCAAACGTGGATGCTATCGGTACAATCGTTGGACGCGGTGGAGCAAATATCAAGAAGATTACTAGCAAATTCCACCCAGCTCGTTACGATGCTAAAAATGACCGCATGGTACCAATCGAAGAAAACATCGACGTTATTGAGTGGGTAGCAGATCCAGCTGAATTTATCTACAATGCCATTGCTCCTGCTGAGGTTGACCAAGTTATCTTTGACGAAAATGACAGCAAACGTGCTTTGGTGGTTGTTCCTGATAACAAGCTTTCTCTTGCTATCGGTCGTCGTGGGCAAAACGTTCGCTTGGCAGCTCACTTGACTGGTTACCGTATCGATATCAAGTCTGCTAGCGAATTTGAAGCCATGGAAGACGCTGCTTCAGTAGAGTTGGAAGCAGAAAACGATACTGTAGAAGAATAAAAGCTGCTAGAGGAGGGAAAGATGAAAACAAGAAAAATCCCTTTGCGCAAGTCTGTTGTGTCCGATGAAGTGATTGATAAGCGGGATTTGCTCCGCATTGTCAAGAACAAGGAAGGGCAAGTCTTTATTGATCCGACAGGCAAGGCCAATGGCCGCGGCGCTTATATCAAACTAGACAATGCAGAAGCCCTAGAGGCGAAAAAGAAGAAGGTCTTTAACCGTAGCTTTAGCATGGAAGTGGATGAAAGCTTTTATGACGAGTTGATCGCTTATGTGGATCACAAAGTGAAAAGAAGAGAGTTAGGACTTGAATAAGCAAAAGATAAGCAATCTCTTGGGACTCGCTCAGCGAGCAGGCCGTATCATATCGGGTGAAGAATTGGTGGTCAAGGCCATTCAAGATGGCAAGGCTAAGTTGGTTTTTCTAGCCCATGATGCTGGACCCAATCTGACCAAGAAGATTCAAGATAAAAGTCATTATTATCAAGTAGAAATTGTAACCGTGTTTTCAACACTGGAATTAAGCATAGCAGTCGGAAAATCGAGAAAGGTTTTGGCTGTGACAGATGCTGGATTTACAAAGAAAATGAGGTCTCTTATGGAATAGAAGAGGAGGACATGATTTGTCTAAGAAAAGATTGTACGAAATCGCAAAAGAACTTGGAAAAGAAAGTAAAGAAGTTGTAGCGCGTGCAAAAGAGTTGGGCTTGGATGTGAAAAGCCACTCATCAAGTGTGGAAGAAGCTGTCGCTGCAAAAATCGCTGCCAGCTTTAAGCCTGCAGTTGCTCCGAAAGCAGAAGCAAAACCTGCAGAACAAAAATCAAGTGCAGAAAAGAAAGCCGAAAAATCTGAGCCAGCTAAACCAGCTGTAGCTAAGGAAGAGGCAAAACCTGCAGCCCCAAAAGCAAGTGCAGAAAAGAAAGCCGAAAAGTCTGAACCAGTAAAACCAGCTGTAGCCAAGGAAGAGGCAAAACCAGCTGAGCCAGTCGCTCCGAAAACAGAAAAAGTAGCGGCTAAACCGCAAAGTCGTAATTTCAAGGCTGAGCGTGAAGCACGTGCTAAAGAGCAGGCAGAGCGACGCAAGCAAAATAAGGGCAATAACCGTGACCAACAACAAAACGGAAACCGTCAGAAAAACGACGGTCGTAATGGTGGGAAACAAGGTCAAGGCAACCGCGATAATCGTCGCTTTAATGACCAAGCTAAGAAACAGCAAGGTCAGCAAAATCGTGGAAATGAGCGCCGTCAACAAGGGGACAAACGTCCAAATCAAGCGGCTCCACGTGTTGACTTTAAAGCCCGTGCAGCAGCCCTAAAAGCAGAGCAAAATGCAGAGTACGCACGTTCAAGTGAGGAACGCTTCAAGCAGTATCAGGCTGCTAAAGAAGCCTTGGCTCAAGCTAACAAACGCAAGGAACCAGAGGAAATCTTTGAAGAAGCGGCTAAGTTAGCTGAACAAGCGCAACAAGCACAGCAAGTTCAAGCAGTGGTTGAAGTCGTCCCTGAGAAAAAAGAAGCTGCAGTGGATACACGTCGTAAAAAACAAGCTCGACCAGACAAAAATCGTGACGATTATGATCATGAAGAAGATGGTCCTAGAAAACAACAAAAGAATCGAAGTAGTCAAAATCAAGTGAGAAATCAAAAGAATAGTAACTGGAATAACAACAAGAAGAACAAAAAAGGCAATAACAAGAACAACCGTAATCAGACTCCAAAACCTGTTACAGAGCGTAAATTCCATGAATTGCCAACAGAATTTGAATATACAGATGGTATGACCGTTGCGGAAATCGCAAAACGTATCAAACGTGAACCAGCTGAAATCGTTAAGAAACTCTTTATGATGGGTGTCATGGCCACACAAAACCAATCCTTGGATGGGGAAACAATTGAACTCCTCATGGTGGATTATGGTATCGAAGCCAAACAAAAAGTTGAAGTGGATAATGCTGACATCGAACGTTTCTTTGTCGAAGATGGTTATCTCAATGAAGATGAATTGGTTGAGCGTCCACCAGTTGTAACTATCATGGGACACGTTGACCACGGTAAAACAACACTCCTAGATACCCTTCGTAACTCTCGTGTTGCGACAGGTGAAGCAGGTGGTATCACTCAGCATATCGGTGCCTACCAAATCGTGGAAAATGGCAAGAAGATTACCTTCCTTGATACACCAGGACACGCGGCCTTTACATCTATGCGTGCGCGTGGTGCTTCTGTTACCGATATTACGATCTTGGTCGTAGCGGCAGATGACGGGGTTATGCCTCAGACTATCGAAGCCATCAACCACTCAAAAGCGGCCAACGTTCCAATCATCGTAGCCATTAACAAGATTGATAAACCAGGTGCCAACCCAGAACGTGTTATCGGTGAATTGGCAGAGCATGGTGTCATGTCAACTGCTTGGGGTGGAGATTCTGAATTTGTTGAAATCTCAGCTAAATTCAACCAAAACATCGAAGAATTGTTGGAAACAGTCCTTCTTGTGGCTGAAATCCAAGAACTTAAAGCAGACCCAACAGTTCGTGCGATCGGTACAGTTATCGAAGCACGCTTGGATAAAGGAAAAGGTGCAGTCGCAACCCTTCTTGTTCAACAAGGTACCTTGAATGTCCAAGACCCAATCGTTGTCGGAAATACCTTCGGTCGTGTCCGTGCTATGACTAATGACCTTGGACGTCGTGTTAAGGTTGCTGGACCATCAACACCAGTCTCTATCACAGGTTTGAACGAAGCGCCAATGGCAGGAGACCACTTCGCCGTTTACGAAGATGAAAAATCTGCGCGTGCAGCAGGTGAAGAGCGTGCCAAACGTGCCCTCATGAAACAACGTCAAGCTACCCAACGTGTCAGCCTTGAAAACCTCTTTGATACCCTTAAAGCTGGTGAACTCAAGTCAGTTAACGTTATCATCAAGGCCGACGTACAAGGTTCTGTCGAAGCCCTTTCTGCCTCACTTCAGAAGATCGATGTGGAAGGTGTTAAAGTTACCATCGTTCACTCAGCGGTCGGTGCTATCAATGAATCTGACGTGACCCTTGCCGAAGCTTCAAATGCCTTTATCGTTGGTTTCAACGTACGCCCTACACCACAAGCACGTCAACAAGCAGAAGCTGACGATGTGGAAATCCGTCTCCACAGCATTATCTATAAAGTAATCGAAGAGATGGAAGAAGCCATGAAGGGGATGCTTGATCCAGAATTTGAAGAAAAAGTTATCGGTGAAGCAGTTATCCGTGAAACCTTCAAGGTGTCTAAAGTGGGAACTATCGGTGGATTCATGGTTATCAACGGTAAGGTTACCCGTGACTCTAAAGTCCGTGTTATCCGTGATGGTGTCGTTATCTATGACGGCGAACTCGCAAGCTTGAAACACTACAAAGATGACGTGAAAGAAGTTACAAACGGTCGTGAAGGTGGATTGATGATTGATGGCTATAATGATATCAAGATGGATGATGTGATTGAGGCGTACGTCATGGAAGAAATTAAAAGATAAGATTTTTGCTCCTTTCTTAGGTGGTGAGGGACGCAAGCAAACCGATGGTTTCATTGCTTATTTTTGAGCCTAGAGTCTCAAAAATCCCCTGTGATGGGACTGATAAATCAGTTCCATCACTTTCACCACGGCGAAAGAAGCAGATGATTTCAAATTGAACTTTGTTTCAATTTGAAATGAAAATCAAGAAGTTTAAAAATAGCTAGGTCTTCTGGCCTAGCTTTTGGTTCAAAGTAGAGAAAGGAATATCATGGCAAATCATTTCCGTACGGATCGTGTGGGCATGGAAATCAAGCGTGAAGTCAATGAGATTTTGCAAAAGAAAGTCCGTGATCCGCGTGTCCAAGGCGTGACCATCACAGATGTTCAGATGCTAGGTGACTTGTCTGTTGCCAAGGTTTACTACACCATTTTGAGTAACCTTGCTTCAGATAACCAGAAAGCTCAAATCGGGCTTGAAAAAGCAACTGGTACTATCAAACGTGAACTTGGTCGCAATTTGAAATTGTACAAAATCCCAGATTTGACTTTCGTCAAAGACGAGTCCATCGAGTATGGAAACAAGATTGACGAGATGCTACGCAATCTGGATAAGAACTAAAGAAGAGGGGTAACCCTCTTTTTTGGTGGGGAAAATAGGTGGAATTTGAAATGGAAAAATATTCTTTTAACTAGAATTCTGTATTTTTAAAGGTTAGCTAAATAGAAAATGCTTTTTTTTTTAGCAAATATGATATGATGATTTCATAAATAAAAGGAGATTCTATTAATGAATAATATAAAAAAAGTTTGTCGTTTAGCTTTGCTATGTCTTTCCGTCTCTACTCTAGTTGCTTGTAGTTCTCTTTCTGAAAAAACAAGCAGCTCTTCTAATGAGAATCAAACAGAAGCTTCATCTAGTAGTTCTGAGAAGAAAGGGTTGTTTGCTAAAGCAAAAGAAAAACTCAGTTCAAGCGATTTTAACCCACAAGATGTTAGCGATACGACAATTGAGTCTATAAAAACCTATGAAGATTACTTGATTATGAATGAGAAAATAATCGATAATTATTATACAGAAGCAGATGAAGCCTTTAAAGGGACTGTTTTAGAAGATAGTGCTGCTATCCAAGAACTGAAAGATAGCACTAAAAAAGAAATGGAAGATTTGAAAAAACAATATGGTCCACTAAAGAAAGCACCGATTCAAGGGAAAGAAGAAGTGATTAAGACTCTAAAAGATTATCGTGATAATCTACATGAACAAGTGGAGCAGTGGAAAGCTAGTCTTTAATAGGAAGAGTGGAGTTCAATATGGATTATCAATTATTGCCACATGAATATATGGTTATGAATAGTGACCATGTGAGTTTTGGGAAAAATGGTTTGTCTACAGATGAATTAATTTTAACGAATCTACACTTAATATATATCAAAAAAGGTTTGTGGGGAGGAAAAAAAGATCAAGTTACCATACCCATTAACCAGATTAAAATTTTTGAAGGGAAACCTCAAGTTTCAGTAACCAAAACCAATGGTGTGAAACGGTTGGAAATTTATTATAATGGCGGACAAGCTATCTTTGCATTTAATAATACTAAGGATACTGACAAGTGGGCTAGAAACATTATTAAATTGATTTCAGGGGATACAAGTAATTTTGAAACCTTGGGGGATAGTAGCTTGTTTGGAGCAGATGTTTTGGCAGAAACATTTAAGGATACATTTGACACTTTTAAAGCAGGGCTTGGGATTAAGGATGCAGAGCCAGAAAAGATTTCAACCAAGTGTAGCTTTTGTGGAGCACCTTTGTCAGGTCAAGTGAAGCAAACAGTAAGATGTGCCTATTGTGATATGGAGCAGAGTTTATAAGGGGGCAATTAAATGGGGTTGATAAAAGCCATCACAGATTCTATTGGTGGGACATTTGCAGATCAGTGGAAAGAAATTATCACAGTTCAAGCTTTTGATGAACATACAGCTGTAAGTCCAGGTATTGTTCAAGAAAGTAATAATGGTAGGGGTGTCAATACGAAGGGATCTGTAGGTGTTATTTCTAACGGATCCAAGATTTTTATTCCAGAAAATACTGCTGCCTTTATCTTTAGTCAGTCTGGTATCGAGGAAATTATTACAGAACCAGGTGGATATGAATACAAAAATGGTGAGAGCAGTGTTTTTAACGGTGATGGATTGAAAAAGTCACTGTTTGACAATGTTGTTAATCGTGTTGGATTCGGTGGTCAAAGTGATCAGCAAAAACAGATTTGTTTTGTTAATTTGAGAGAAATTCGTGATATTAAATTTGGGACTCGTGGTCCAGTCATGTATAATGATTTGTTTTATGGGACAGATTTAGAAGTACGTGCTTTTGGAACATTTTCTATCCAAATTACAGATGCTAAGCAATTTATCAGAAACTTTCTTCCTGCCAATGTGACTTATTATACCTTTGATAGCGCTCAAGCTAGATCACAAATAGTGACAGAATTTCTTCAATCTTTTATTGTTGCACTTAATTCTTTGTCAACAACTTATCGTATTTCACAATTACCCTCACAAGCTGCAGTTCTTGCGGAACAGGTATCAAATGATGGACAGTATGCAGGGACTTGGAAAGAACGTTTTGGATTTGAGATTGTAAAAGTTGCCATTGCTAATATTGAGTTCTCACCAGAATCTAAGGAATTGGTTAAACAATTTTCATCAAATAAGATGAATTTAAAAGCTTATGATGATGTATCGCAGAAATCTTCTAATATTGCAGCACAACAAAAAATTGCATCAGGAGTGGAGCAACATGGTCTAGGTGATAGTGCTGGAATGATATTTGGAATGAATATGGCTCAAAGTTTAGATGAAAAAGCCATGAAACCAAGTCTATCATTAGATGAGCAAATCGAAGCACTTACAAAACTAAAATCTCTTTTAGATGCAGGTATATTATCTCAGGAAGAATTTGATCGAAAGAAAAAAGAAATTATGGATTTATAAGATAAAGCTCGAAAGTTCATAGTTAGTGTGTATTCAAGGAACATTTTAGGTGAAACAATAATAGACTATCGTTCACAGATAGAATATCATGTTGTAAAGGTAGGAGTTGAATATTTTAGCTGTCTCTACAAAGACTATTAAAAATCTTTAACAAATAAGTTGCTAAGGATTTTTTGAAAATTTTTGAGGGGAATTTGAAACATACTTTAAAAGAGTATGCTATCATAGAATATAACTTACAGAAGTAAAAGGAGTTTGTATATGGCTGAACAAGAGTTAGCTATGCAAGTATTACAACAAGTGGTAAAACTACCAGTTGTTAAGGTTGATCGTTCGAAATTTTTAGTGGATAAGTTTTCCAAAGAATTGGATCCACAGGACATTCCTACCTTATTAGAACAAGGCCCAACGTCTCTCTTATCTCAAGAAACCTTAGATAGAGTGGCTAATGCCTGCATTAGGGATAATGTTTTATTGGCGAGTGGAACCTCTGTTTTGGCAGGATTACCTGGAGGGATTGCTATGGCAATTACCATTCCAGCTGATGTGGCTCAATTTTATGGTTTCTCCCTGAAATTGGCTCAAGAATTAGGTTATATTTATGGTTATGAGGATCTTTGGGCTTCACGCGAGGAGTTGAGTGAAGATGCTCAAAATACCCTCTTGCTTTATCTAGGCGTCATGTTGGGGGTGAATGGAACCGCTGCCTTGTTACGTGCAGGTGGTATAACAATTGCCAAACAGGTAATGAAAACAGTACCTAATAAAGCTTTAACAAAGACGCTTTGGTATCCTATTTTGAAAAAAGTCTTAAAAATATTTGGTGTGAATCTGACCAAGGGAGGGTTGCCCAAAGGAATGGGGAAATTCATTCCTATCTTGGGTGGTATCATTTCAGGTGGTTTAACCTTTGCAACTATGAAACCAATGGGGGAAAGCTTGCAGAAAGAATTATCCAAGCTAGTCAACTATAGTGAAGTTCAATATCAAGAAGATGTTGAAACAATCCGAAAAGAGGCTGAAATCCTCGAAGGAGAGTAATATGGGACTCATAAAAATTCTAGCTAAAACTTATGGGAATTACTTTTTGACCATGCAAGGTGTAAAAGTAATGAAAACGATAAAGAAAGATGACCACGCCGTTGTTGGTCTGGGAAAACTTTTTATTGCTGACAAGTTAATGGATACGGCTCGGTGGCTCATTAAGCCAGAGGAGAGAGAATGAAATTTTTCTGGACAATTCTTGCCATTATTTTTATTAAACCGATTATTGGGATTTTGAAATTCTTTTGGATGATCATCTCTTTTGCAGTCCAATTGCTGTTTTACAAGCTATTATTTAAAATATTGGATTGGCTCTTTAAACTTATTTAGATAGTAATTCAAGTCGCAGATAACTAGCAGGAACTCCACTGCTAGTTTTTTAATTTCTCTCCATATGGTATAATATAAGCAGTAAAATCATTTTAGAACATACAATGGAGGTCGTCATGGACAATATCATCGATGTGTCAATTCCTGTTGCAGAAGTGGTGGATAAGCATCCAGAAGTCTTGGAAATCCTAGTTGAGCTTGGATTTAAACCCCTTGCCAATCCCTTGATGCGTAATACTGTCGGTCGTAAAGTATCGCTCAAACAGGGTTCTAAGCTGGAAGGAACTCCTATGGACAAGATTGTCCGCACGCTGGAAGCAAATGGCTACGAAGTGATTGGGTTAGACTAATGGCAGATGAACGGATTCATGTACTGCGGGATATTTTGTTAGAATTGCACAATGGTGCGTCTCCTGAGTCGGTTCAGGAGCGTTTTGATGCGACTTTTGCGGGTGTCTCAGCCATAGAGATTTCCCTCATGGAGCACGAGCTGATGAACTCGGACTCGGGCGTCACATTTGAAGATGTCATGGAACTCTGTGATGTCCATGCCAATCTTTTTAAAAATGCTATTAAAGGTGTCGAAGTAGAGGATACCGAACACCCTGGTCACCCAGTTCGGGTCTTTAAGGAAGAAAATCTAGCCCTCCGTGCGGCCTTGATTCGCATTCGTAGATTGTTAGATACCTATGAGTCTATGGGAGATGAAGAAATGCTGGCGGAGATGCGCAAGGGCTTGGTGCGTCAGATGGGACTTATGGGGCAATTTGACATCCATTACCAACGTAAAGAAGAACTCTTCTTTCCTATCATGGAGCGCTATGGACACGATTCACCCCCAAAAGTTATGTGGGGAGTGGATGATCAGATCAGGGAACTCTTTCAAACAGCTTTAGTGACGACCAAGTCACTACCTGAAGTGCCGATTTCCACTGTAAAAGAAGATTTTGAAGCCTTTGCGACAGAGTTTGAAAGTATGATTTTCAAGGAAGAGTCTATCCTTCTCATGATTCTCCTTGAGTCCTTTACTCAGGATGACTGGCTTCAGATTGCGGAGGAGAGCGATACCTATGGCTATGCCATCATCCGTCCGTCTGAAAAATGGGTTCCAGAACGCCAGAGTTTTGTTGAGGAAAAGAGTGCAGAGGAGCCCGTACAACTAGATACGGCAGAGGGTCAAATTCAGCAAGTTATCGATACGCCAGAAGGACAGTTCACCATTACCTTTACCCCTAAGGAAAAGGAAACAGTGCTGGACCGTCATAGTCAACAGGCTTTTGGGAATGGCTATCTTTCAGTCGAGCAGGCCAATCTCATCCTCAATCACCTCCCTATGGAGATTACCTTTGTCAATAAAGACGATATTTTCCAATATTACAATGACAATACGCCAGCTGATGAGATGATTTTCAAGCGGACCCCATCCCAAGTTGGGCGCAATGTCGAACTCTGCCATCCGCCTAAGTACTTGGACAAGGTCAAGACCATCATGAAGGGGCTTCGTGAGGGAAGCAAAGACAAGTATGAAATGTGGTTCAAGTCTGAGTCGCGAGGTAAGTTTGTCCACATCACTTATGCTGCAGTGCACGATGAAAACGGAGAATTCCAAGGTGTACTGGAATACGTTCAGGATATCCAGCCCTACCGTGAGATTGACACGGACTATTTCCGTGGATTAGAATAAGGAGAATCAATGAATTACGAACAAGAATTTATGAAGGAATTTGAAGCCTGGGTCAATACCCAGATTATGATCAATGACATGGCGCACAAGGAAAGCCAAAAAGTCTACGAAGAAGACCAGGACGAGCGTGCCAAAGATGCCATGATTCGCTACGAAAGTCGCTTGGATGCTTATCAGTTCTTGCTTGGTAAGTTTGAAAACTTCAAAGCAGGCAAGGGATTTCATGATTTGCCAGAAGGCTTGTTTGGTGAGCGAAATTATTAAACGAGATAGATTCTTGATTTTTTACTAAAATCTTGATAGAATATTTATATTAAATCCTTGTCAGAGCAGGGGTTTTTTATTGAAAGGATTTTATCATGTCAAAGAAACTCAATCGTAAAAAACAATTACGAAATAGCCTCCGTCGCGCAGGTGCCTTTTCAAGTACTGTGACTAAGGTTGTAGAAGAGACAAAAAAAGTTGTGAAACGTGCAGAACAGTCAGCAAGCCAAGCTGGTAAGGCTGTTTCTAAAAAAGTTGAACAAGCAGTGGAAGCTACCAAAGAGCAAGCTCAAAAAGTAGCCAATTCTGTAGAAGATTTTGCAGCAAACTTGGGTGGACTTCCACTTGACCGTGCCAAAACTTTCTATGATGAAGGTATCAAGTCTGCT
Organism: Streptococcus mitis SK1080; assembly: GCF_000220085.1. Classification (GTDB taxonomy): domain Bacteria; phylum Bacillota; class Bacilli; order Lactobacillales; family Streptococcaceae; genus Streptococcus; species Streptococcus mitis_K. The sequence goes on from NZ_AFQV01000003.1 coordinate 20,123, forward strand.
TCAGATTTCAAAAACTGGACTGAAAAAGAACTCCTTGCCTTGAAAGGAATCGGACCAGCTACTATTAAGAAATTGAAAGAAAATGGCATCAAGTTCAAGTAATCTTTCTTGTCCCTTGCATTTCCGAAAAAATCTTGCTACAATAGAGCCATTAGAGGTGTTTTGAATCCCACATTTTACAGAAAGTGGCGGTGCTGAGAAGTCCACAAATGTGTCAAAACTAGTTGCTAATGGATGAAAAATTGAAATAATATTGTCTTTTTGTTTTAAAGACGAGAGTTGCGGGCTCTGCCCGAAATTGGGTGGTACCGCGGATAAACACATTCGTCCCTGTCATGTAGATGGCAGGGCTTTTCTTTTGTATCTTGGTCAAAGGAGGTTGTCATGAAGCAATCTTTTAACACAAGTAAACTCTATTATGGTTTTCCTATCTTCATTTTGGGGTATCAGGATCAGAATTTTGGACACAATATTACGACCTGTAGCTCCTCTTATAGCCTGGGAGATTGGCTGGTCATCGGTGTTGGCGCTGAGGAAAATGCGGCTTACCAGATTAAGTACTATCAGAAGTTCACCGTAAATATTCCTGATGAAAATCTCATGCTCGATATGGAGCAGGCTGGTTTTATCAGTCATCGGGAGAAACTGAAACACCTGGGGCTAGACTACGAGATTTCTGAACGGACTCAGGCACCGATTTTAGAGGTTTGTCCAGTCGTGTTGGACTGTCAGGTAGATCGGATTATCGAGGAAGATGGTATTTGTCACATCTTTGCCAAGATTATCGAACGACTTGCTGATCCAGATCTCTTGGATGAGAAAGGGCATTTTAAAAATGACCGTTTTTCACCGACTTACTTCATGGGGGACGGTCACCAGCGCGTTTATCGCTATTTAGATAACCGTGTTGACCCTATGGGGAGCTTCATAAAGAAAGCGAGGAAGAAAGATGACAAGAGCTGAACTGCCAGAACGCTTGGAAACAGAACATCTCGTGTTACGAGTCCGCACAGTCGCTGATGCCGAGGATATCTATGCCTACGCTAGTCTCCCAGAGGTTGCCTACCCAGCAAGTTTTCCGCCTGTCAAGACCTTGGAAGATGAGGTTTATTATCTGGAGCATATTCTGCCCGAGCGTAATCAAAAGGAAAATCTCCCAGCTGGCTACGGAATTGTCGTCAAAGGAACCGATAAAGTCATCGGCTCTGTTGATTTCAACCATCGGCACGAAGACGATGTACTGGAGATTGGCTACACCTTGCACCCAGACTATTGGGGGCGAGGCTATGTACCAGAAGCAGCGCTTGCCTTGATTGATCTAGCTTTTAAAGAACTTGGTCTTCACAAGATTGAACTAACTTGTTTTGGCTACAATGTCCAAAGTCAACGAGTCGCAGAGAAGCTTGGATTTACCCTCGAAGCTCGCATAAGAGACCGAAAGGATGTTCAAGGGAACCGCTGTGACAGTCTCATATATGGCTTACTGAGGAGTGAGTGGGAGGTGATTTGATGCATCTTTTCATCATTGGTGCTCCGGCCTCAGGAAAAATGACGATTGGTCAAGAGTTATCTCGACTGACAGATGCTACCCTCTTTTATAACCATCAAGCCATCGATTTTGCACTAGAAATCTATCAGGATTATACAGAGGAGATGTGGGAATTTGTTCGTGGAATCACCTTTTCTTTCCTTGGAGCAAGTGCAAGAAATCAGCGATCAGTAATTTTAACTGACGTAATTGATTTTTCAAATCAGTACCAGCTGCTTTATTTAAAGCAAATTCAGGATTTATTGGATAACTTTCATCAAGAGATTCTGTTTGTTGAGTTGGAAACAAGTCTTGAGGAGCGTTTACGTCGAAATCAAACGGAGAACCGGTTGAAGCACAAGCCCTTGAAACGGCATATTGAGATATCTGAAAGAGAAATTTTAGAGACCACTGAAATCCTTCAATTAAATTCTAAAATCCAACCGAATGAGCTACACCACTACCTTAAAATAAATAATACGAATCTGTCTGCAGAAGAAGCTGCTAAGCAGATTCAAGATAAAATGAATACAATAGAGAAAGGACACACACATGTCTAAAGAACTTTCACCTAAATACAATCCAGCCGAGGTTGAGGCTGGTCGTTACCAAAAATGGCTTGATGCCGATGTTTTCAAGCCTTCAGGCGATAAAAAGGCTAAGCCTTATTCAATCGTGATTCCACCACCAAACGTAACTGGGAAACTTCACCTTGGTCACGCTTGGGATACGACTTTGCAGGATATCATTATCCGTCAAAAACGTATGCAAGGTTTTGATACACTTTGGCTTCCAGGGATGGACCACGCAGGGATTGCCACTCAGGCTAAGGTTGAAGAACGCTTGCGTGGTGAGGGCATTACGCGTTACGACCTCGGTCGAGAAAAATTCCTCGAGAAAGTCTGGGAATGGAAAGACGAGTATGCCACTACCATCAAAGAACAATGGGGCAAGATGGGGCTCTCTGTAGACTATTCTCGCGAACGTTTCACTCTTGATGAAGGTTTGTCAAAAGCTGTTCGTAAGGTCTTTGTGGACCTTTACAAGAAAGGCTGGATCTACCGTGGTGAATTTATTATCAACTGGGACCCAGCAGCTCGTACAGCTCTTTCTGATATCGAGGTGATTCACAAGGACGTTGAAGGTGCCTTCTACCACATGAACTACATGTTGGAAGACGGTTCACGCGCCCTTGAAGTTGCGACAACTCGTCCTGAGACCATGTTTGGGGACGTTGCCGTTGCGGTCAATCCAGAAGACCCACGCTACAAGGACTTGATCGGTAAAAACGTCATCCTTCCAATCGCTAATAAATTGATTCCAATCGTTGGGGATGAGCATGCTGATCCTGAGTTTGGTACAGGTGTCGTGAAAATCACACCTGCCCACGATCCAAACGACTTCTTGGTTGGTCAACGACACAACTTGCCACAAGTCAATGTTATGAACGATGACGGAACTATGAATGACTTGGCCTTTGAATTTGCGGGCATGGATCGTTTTGAAGCTCGTAAGTCAGTCGTTGCCAAGCTGGAAGAAATCGGTGCCCTCGTTAAAATCGAAAAACGTGTCCACAGCGTTGGTCACTCAGAGCGTACAGGTGTTGTGGTTGAACCACGCTTGTCTACTCAGTGGTTCGTCAAGATGGACCAATTGGCCAAAAATGCTATTGCCAACCAAGACACAGATGACAAGGTAGAATTCTACCCACCTCGTTTCAACGATACCTTCCTTCAATGGATGGAAAATGTTCACGACTGGGTAATCTCTCGTCAGCTCTGGTGGGGTCACCAAATCCCTGCTTGGTACAATGCTGAGGGTGAAATATATGTCGGCGAAGAAGCTCCAAAAGGTGACGGTTGGACTCAGGACGAAGATGTCTTGGATACGTGGTTCAGTTCGGCTCTTTGGCCATTCTCTACCATGGGCTGGCCGGATGTCGACTCAGAAGACTTTAAACGTTATTATCCAACATCAACTTTGGTGACTGGTTATGATATTATTCCGTTCTGGGTATCTCGAATGATTTTCCAAGGTTTGGAATTTACTGGCAAGTCGCCATTCAAAAATGCCTTGATTCACGGTCTCATTCGTGATGAGCAAGGACGCAAGATGTCGAAATCTCTCGGTAACGGGATTGATCCAATGGATGTTATTGATAAGTACGGAACAGATAGCCTTCGTTGGTTCCTTTCAAACGGTTCTGCGCCAGGCCAAGACGTGCGCTTCTCTTACGAGAAAATGGATGCTTCATGGAATTTCATTAACAAAATCTGGAACATCTCTCGCTACATCCTCATGAACAATGAAGGCTTGACCCTTGAGCAAGCAACTGCCAATGTGGAAAAAGTTGTTAACAAGGAAGCTGGAAATGTCACAGACCGCTGGATTCTCCACAACCTCAATGAAACCATCGGAAAAGTCACTGAAAACTTTGATAAGTTTGAGTTTGGTGTAGCTGGACACATCCTCTACAACTTTATCTGGGATGAGTTTGCGGACTGGTACGTTGAGTTGACTAAGGAAGTCCTTTATAGCGACAACGAAGAAGAGAAAGTTATCACACGCTCTGTTCTCCTTTACACTTTGGACAAGATTCTTCGTCTCCTTCACCCAATTATGCCATTCGTGACAGAGGAAATCTTTGGACAAATCTCAGAAGGCTCTATCGTGACAGCAGAATACCCAACTGTCAACCCAGCCTTTGAAGATCTTGCGGCTCACACAGGTGTGGAAAGTCTCAAAGACTTGATCCGTGCTGTTCGTAATGCGCGTGCGGAAGTAAACGTTGCTCCAAGCAAGCCTATCACTATCCTTGTTAAGACAAGCGATAGCGACTTGGAAGCCTTCTTTAACAGCAATGTCAATTACATCAAACGCTTCACAAATCCAGAACACTTGGAAATTGCATCAAATATCCCTGCACCTGAACTCGCTATGTCAAGTGTCATCACAGGAGCAGAAATCTACCTGCCACTCGCTGACCTCCTCAATGTTGAAGAAGAATTGGCTCGTCTCGACAAGGAACTGGCTAAATGGCAAAAAGAACTGGACATGGTCGGTAAGAAGCTCTCTAACGAACGCTTCGTAGCCAATGCCAAACCAGAAGTCGTCCAAAAAGAACGCGACAAACAAGCTGACTATCAAGCTAAGTACGATGCGACAGTAGCACGTATTGATGAGATGAAGAAACTCGTTAAATAAACACAGAAACACGGTGATGAGCCGTGTTTTTTGGTATAATGAAATCAATATCTATTGATGGAGAAAGTGATGTCTAAGCACCCGCATTATGAATTGTTAAATTTAATTGGCTACGGTCTTGCCAAGTTTGACAAGCTTTTTATAAAAGAATTTCAATGTTCTAGCAAGTCGGAGTTTTATCGCTATGTGGTTTCTCTGGAAATTGCTGAAACAACTGGAGTTGTAAAGAATAGAATGGATTTATTTGATCCTTATTTTGACAATAATCGAAAAGGTTGGTGGCAGAAAGCTGAAGTTTACCGTTTTCGTAAAGATTTAATTGATATGATGTTTGGGAATGAAGATGTTCATAGTTATGCTGAAATCGTTAAAATGTTACTTGCTAGTGAAGGAAAGCGAACAGGCATTACTACCCTTGAAAAACCAATTATTCGAACTAAATTCAAACGTCTACAAGAAACTGGAATGGAAGCAGAAAATTATTTTATACTCAACTTTGATAAAGAAGAAAAATTTCAAGGTGGGCTATTGACCGATGCCCGTCTTTATGGTGATGGATATGATTTCCAAGTAGATGTTCAAGAACATTCTTATCTTGCCGAAGTTAAAGGAATTCGAAAACCTAAGGGTCGCATTCGTATGACTGCCAACGAATTTGGGAAAGCTAAAGAGTTTCAATCAGATTTTATTTTATCTCTAGTCACCAACCTAGATGATATTCCAAAGTTAGTGTTAATCGATAATCCTTTAAAACATTTTGAGTTTAAAAAGAATATTATCAAAAATGAAATCATTGAATATAGAAGCTTAGAAGAATTGTATTAGTTCCCCCTTAACCTTTGACTATTCTGCAAAATTATCGTAAAATAAAGAGTAAATGATAAAATGAGGTCAGAGTCTGTTTACTCTGGCGATAGTAGTATAAATGAGGAGAAACGCTTTGGAATTAGAAGTATTTGCTGGGCAAGAAAAAAGTGAACTATCTATGATTGAGGTAGCGCGTGCTATCTTGGAACTTCGTGGTCGCGATCACGAGATGCATTTTAGCGATCTTGTAAACGAAATTCAAAACTACCTTGGAACATCAAACAGCGATATCCGCGAAGCCTTGCCTTTGTTCTACACAGAGTTGAACTTTGACGGTAGCTTCATCTCACTTGGAGACAACAAATGGGGTCTTCGTTCATGGTATGGTGTGGACGAAATCGACGAAGAGATCATCGCTCTTGAAGAAAATGATGACGATGAAGTGGCACCAAAAGCTAAGAAAAAACGTGTCAATGCCTTCATGGATGGCGATTCAGATGCCATTGACTACAATGCAGATGATCCAGAAGACGAAGATGCATACGAAGCAGATCCAGCTCTTTCATATGATGATGAAAATCCAGATGATGAGAAAAATGAAGTGGAAGCTTACGATGCAGAAATCAACGAAATCGCTCCTGATGACTTGGGTGAAGACGTGGATCTCAACGAAGACGACGACGAGTTTTCAGATGATGATGCTGAAAACATCGAGGAATAAAAGTTAGCTATTGACAATTATCCTATTTTTAGGTATCATATTGTTCGGGCACCTCTTTTAGAGGTCGGGGCTCCCTAGTTCTTAGGGAGCTATTTTTGTTTTTCAAGAAGTTATCTTCTTGTATTTTATATTCAATGAAAATCAAAGAGCAAACTAGGAAACTAGCCGCAGGTTGCTCAAAACACTGTTTTGAGGTTGTAGATAAGACTGACAAAGTCAGGAACACATATCTACGGCAAGGGGACGTTGACGCGGTTTGAAGAGATTTTCGAAGAGTATTAGTTGTGAATCTGGTGCAGTCGTCCCAGATTATTCTTATTAGTAGGGTCTTGTTTTCTATGTCCCCTCGTAGTTAACAAGGTCTTGAGCATTTTAGAAAGAGGAATCTATGTCTACGAAATATATTTTTGTAACTGGTGGTGTCGTATCGTCTATTGGGAAAGGGATTGTGGCAGCGAGTCTAGGCCGTCTCTTGAAAAATCGTGGTCTCAAAGTAACCATTCAAAAATTTGACCCTTATATCAATATCGATCCGGGAACTATGAGCCCTTATCAGCACGGGGAAGTTTTTGTGACAGATGATGGAGCTGAGACAGATTTGGACTTAGGTCACTATGAACGTTTCATCGATATCAATCTTAACAAATATTCCAATGTGACAACTGGTAAAATCTACAGTGAAGTGCTTCGTAAAGAGCGCCGTGGAGAATACCTTGGGGCAACTGTTCAAGTCATTCCTCATATTACAGATGCTTTGAAAGAAAAAATCAAGCGTGCCGCTCTAACGACCGACTCTGATGTCATTATCACAGAGGTTGGTGGAACAGTAGGAGATATCGAGTCCTTGCCATTCCTAGAGGCCCTTCGTCAGATGAAGGCAGATGTGGGGGCGGATAATGTCATGTATATCCATACAACCCTGCTTCCATACCTCAAGGCTGCTGGTGAAATGAAGACCAAACCAACTCAACACTCTGTAAAAGAATTGCGTGGATTGGGAATCCAACCAAATATGTTGGTTATTCGTACAGAAGAGCCGGCTGGTCAAGGAATTAAAAACAAACTAGCCCAGTTCTGTGATGTGGCACCAGAAGCCGTTATCGAATCGTTGGATGTCGAACATCTTTACCAAATTCCACTGAACTTGCAGGCACAAGGTATGGACCAAATTGTCTGTGATCATTTGAAATTAGACGCACCAGTAGCAGATATGACAGAATGGTCAGCTATGGTGAACAAGGTCATGAACCTCAAGAAACAAGTTAAAATTTCCCTTGTTGGTAAGTATGTGGAGTTGCAAGATGCCTACATTTCTGTGGTTGAAGCCTTGAAACACTCTGGTTATGCCAACGACGCAGAAGTTAAAATCAATTGGATCAATGCCAATGATGTGACAGCAGAGAATGTAGCAGAGCTCTTGTCTGATGCGGACGGAATCATCGTACCCGGTGGTTTTGGCCAACGTGGTACTGAAGGGAAAATCCAAGCCATCCGCTATGCGCGTGAAAATGATGTTCCAATGTTGGGAGTCTGCTTGGGAATGCAGTTGACTTGTATCGAGTTTGCTCGTCACGTTTTAGGACTCGAAGGTGCCAATTCTGCAGAACTTGCACCAGAAACAAAATACCCTATCATTGATATCATGCGTGATCAGATTGATGTTGAGGATATGGGGGGAACCCTTCGCTTGGGGCTTTATCCGTCTAAGTTGAAACGTGGCTCTAAGGCAGCAGCTGCTTATCATAATCAAGAAGTGGTGCAACGCCGTCACCGTCACCGTTATGAGTTTAACAATGCCTTCCGTGAGCAGTTTGAGGCAGCAGGCTTTGTCTTCTCAGGAGTTTCTCCAGATAATCGTTTGGTAGAAATTGTGGAAATTCCTGAAAACAAATTCTTTGTAGCGTGTCAGTATCACCCTGAACTGTCAAGCCGTCCAAATCGTCCAGAAGAACTCTACACTGCCTTTATTACTGCAGCGGTTGAGAACAGCAATTAGCAAAATCAGAACCTTTGAGAACAATCTCAGAGGTTTTTTGCTTGCATATTTAGGATATGAGTTGCAAAATAAAAACATAGTGATATAATTAACATAAAAAATCCTAAGGAGGAACTACAATGAAAAAAATCACACTATTTAGTTTAGCTTTAGCAAGCCTAGCTTTGCTTGTTTCACCTCATTCAGGGCAGGCATTTGAGCTTAAAGAAGAATGGGTTGTTAAGTGTGGAGTACAGTATCAAGATGGCAAGATTCTTCGGTTTAACAATGGTCATGAAGTGGATATCAAAGTCTTGGATTTGCCAAAAACCGAGAAAATCGAGTGGACGGTTAGTCTTGATGGTCAAGATCAGACAGTCAATTTTCTAGGTCAAGAAAAGGACAAGTCTATGATTGGTATAGAGGGGCGTTACCTGAATTTCTATGTTCCATATGGCTATAGAGGAGATATCAAGGTAGAAGCCAAGAGCGGAAACGAAGTGAAGACCTGGTCAACGAAAGTTGTGGATGATATTCATAATGATAGTGGAAAGAGAGGCTACTATCGTATTGAAGAATCAAATGATCAATACACCTACCTTGATACAAAATGGGACTATCAAACCAAGACTTACACTGCCACCCTACCAGAGACTGTCAATGGTCAAAAAGTCTTTGCTTGGGCAGACTATGACAATAGTGAGTTGAAACTAGAAAAACTAAAATCTATCAGTCATAAATATGATGGAGAATCTTTCAAAGAACTTTATCCGATTGTAAAAGCAGAAAGCTGGCTAAAATCAAACCAAAACTGGTACTATCAAAAACAAGGTCAATTAGTACAGAATGCTTGGGTTAAAGACAAGGAAACTTGGTACTTTATGAATGATAAAGGGGTCATGTTCAATCAAACTTGGCTTCATCAAGGTAGCAACTGGTATGCCTTTAAATCATCAGGAGCCATGATTGCGAGTGATTGGCTTTACGATCAAGGCGAGTGGTACTATTTATCAACTTCAGGAGTTATGAAAGCAAGCGCTTGGGTTTATGACAAGGGAGACTGGTATTATGTAAGTTCTTCTGGTGCCATGCTAGCGAATGATTGGGTCAAAGATAATGGGAAGTGGTATTATCTGGCTTCATCAGGTAAGATGCTTCGCAATACCTACACACCAGATGGCTACTACGTTGGCAACTCAGGTGCCTGGCAATAAGAATAATACTCTTCGAAAATCTCTTCAAACCACGTCAGCGTCATCCACAACTTCAAAACAGTGTTTTGAGCAACCTGCGGCTAGCTTCCTAGTTTGCTCTTTGATTTTCATTGAGTATAAGAAGTCCTTTTCCTTCAAGGAAGAGGCTTTTTACTTGCTTTTCTGCTGCTTCCTTATTTGTCCTAAAGCCTTTTTTGTGTTAAAATGAATGGTATGAAAGCTAAAAAAATGTGGATGGCAGGTCTGGCTCTGCTTGGTATTGGGAGCCTTGCCCTTGCTACGAAAAAAGTTGCAGATGACCATAAGCTCAGGAAGACTCAGGAAGAGTTGACAGCGATTGTACGAGACCATTTTTCAGACATGGGGGAAATTGCGACCCTCTATGTTCAAGTTTATGAAAGCAGTATGGAGAGCTTAGTTGGTGGCGTCATTTTTGAGGATGGCCGTTATTATACCTTTGTCTATGAAAATGAAGACCTAGTCTATGAGGAGGAAGTCTTATGATACAACCAGCAAGTTTAGAAGAATTGGCATCTTTAGTAGAGAAAGATGGCAAGAAAGTCTTTCTTTTTGTAGCAGACTGGTGTGGCGATTGCCGTTATATCTATCCTGCCTTACCAGAAATTGAGGAGACCAATCCAGAGTTCACCTTTATTCGAGTGGACCGAGACCAGTATATGGATTTGGCTAAACTCTGGGATGTTTACGGAATTCCTAGCCTTGTTGTTCTAGAAAAGGACAAGGAAATTGGTCGTTTTGTTAATCGCGACCGTAAAAGCAAGCAACAAATTAACGACTTTTTAGCAGGACTGAAATAGGAGAAAATAGAAACAATGATTTTTACATATAACAAAGAACATGTAGGTGATGTCCTTATGGTCATCGTGAAAAATAGCGGAGATGCCAAACTGGATGTGGAACGCAAAGGCAAGATAGCCCGTGTTTTTCTCAGAGAGAATGGGGAAACAGTGGCGTGGAATATTTTTGAAGTTTCAAGTTTGTTTGAAATTGCAGAGCGCGGTCAAGTCTTTTTATCAGATGAGCAAGTCGCTCGTTTGAACCAAGAATTGCAGGCGGAAGGTTTTAAAGAAGAAATTGTCAATGACAAGGAACCTAAGTTTGTTGTTGGTGAAATTGTCGAGATGGTAGCTCATCCAGATAGTGACCACCTCAATATCTGTCAAGTAGCAGTCGCAAGTGACAAGACAGTGCAAATTGTTGCAGGGGCTCCTAATGCGCGTGTTGGGTTGAAAACCATTGTAGCTCTTCCAGGAGCTATGATGCCAAAAGGCAATCTTATTTTCCCAGGTGAGCTTCGTGGTGAAAAGAGTTTTGGCATGATGTGTAGCCCTCGTGAATTGTATCTGCCAAATGCTCCGCAAAAACGTGGGGTGCTTGAATTATCAGAAGACCAAGTTGTTGGAACTCCATTTGACCCAGCCAAACACTGGACTGCCTAAGAAGTTGTTAGTATCTGATAGACCAGCTAGAAGGAAATAAGATGGCAAAAAATGTTGTGATTACAGGAGCGACATCAGGAATTGGTGAAGCGATTGCGCGTGCTTATCTGGAGCAGGGTGAGAATGTCGTTCTAACTGGACGACGGATAGACAGACTAGAAACCCTCAAGTCGGAGTTTGTAGAAGCCTTCCCAAATCAGACAGTTTGGACCTTTCCACTAGATGTGACGAATATAACCATGGTAAAGACTGTCTGCTCTGATATTCTAGAAACGATAGGTCAGATTGATATTCTGGTCAACAACGCCGGACTGGCTCTAGGTTTAGCCCCCTATCAGGACTATGAAGAGTTGGATATGTTGACCATGCTGGATACCAATGTCAAAGGTTTGATGGCAGTCACTCGCTGTTTCTTGCCAGCAATGGTAAAAGCCAATCAAGGACATATCATCAACATGGGGTCAACCGCAGGAATCTACGCCTATGCTGGTGCCGCTGTTTACTCAGCTACCAAGGCAGCAGTTAAGACCTTTTCAGATGGTCTGCGAATTGATACCATCGCAACGGATATCAAGGTGACGACTATTCAGCCTGGAATTGTCGAAACAGATTTTTCTACAGTGCGTTTTCATGGTGATAAAGAACGAGCTGCGTCCGTTTACCAAGGAATCGAAGCCTTGCAAGCTCAGGATATTGCAGACACAGTAGTCTATGTGACCAGTCAACCTCGTCGTGTGCAGATTACAGATATGACCATTATGGCAAATCAACAGGCGACAGGATTTATGGTTCATAAAAAGTAAAAAATTTCCTCGAAAAGTTACAAATTTCTGTAACTTTTTTTGATTTCCTACGAATAGATAAGTAGGAGGAAGAAAATATGTATAATAAAGTTATCTTAATTGGACGTTTAACGTCTACACCAGAATTGCACAAAACCAACAATGACAAGTCAGTAGCACGAGCAACTATCGCTGTGAATCGTCGATACAAAGACCAAAATGGCGAACGTGAAGCTGATTTTGTCAATATGGTCCTTTGGGGCAAAATAGCAGAAAGCTTGGCCAGCTACGCAACTAAAGGAAGTCTCATTTCAGTGGATGGAGAAATACGTACCCGTCGTTTTGAGAAAAATGGCCAGATGAACTATGTGACTGAAGTACTTGTTACAGGATTCCAACTCTTGGAAAGTCGTGCCCAACGTGCTATGCGAGAAAATAACGCAGGACAGGATTTGGCAGATTTGGTTTTGGAAGAGGAAGAATTGCCATTTTAAACATTGAAAAGTCTGAGTTGCTCTCAGGCTTTTTATCTTGAGAAAGTCAGACTTTTTTCTTGATTATTTCTGACCAAGTGATACAATAGAACTATGAATTAGCACTCGTGTATAAAGAGTGCTAATACTATCTATCTCATCATGGAGGAAAACAGATGTTGAAACCATTAGGAGACCGTGTGGTCTTGAAAATCGAAGAAAAAGAACAAACTGTTGGAGGTTTTGTCCTCGCAGGTTCAGCCCAAGAAAAAACTAAAACAGCCAAAGTTGTGGCTACTGGACAAGGTGTTCGTACCTTGAACGGTGACTTGGTTGCTCCAAGTGTTAAAGCTGGAGACCGTGTCTTAGTTGAAGCTCACGCAGGTCTTGACGTCAAAGATGGCGATGAAAAGTACATCATCGTAGGCGAAGCTAACATCTTGGCAATCATTGAAGAATAGAAGGAGAAAGTAAGTATGTCAAAAGAAATTAAATTTTCATCAGATGCCCGTTCAGCTATGGTTCGCGGTGTCGATATCCTTGCAGACACTGTTAAAGTAACCTTGGGACCAAAAGGCCGCAATGTCGTGTTGGAAAAATCATTTGGCTCACCATTGATTACCAATGATGGTGTGACTATTGCCAAAGAAATTGAATTAGAAGACCATTTTGAAAATATGGGTGCCAAATTGGTATCAGAAGTAGCTTCAAAAACCAATGATATCGCAGGTGACGGGACTACAACTGCAACTGTTTTGACCCAAGCAATTGTCCGTGAAGGCATCAAAAACGTCACTGCAGGTGCCAATCCAATTGGCATTCGTCGTGGGATTGAAACAGCAGTTGCTGCAGCAGTTGAAGCCTTGAAAAACAATGCTATTCCTGTTGCCAACAAAGAAGCTATCGCTCAAGTTGCAGCCGTATCTTCTCGTTCTGAAAAAGTAGGCGAATACATCTCTGAAGCTATGGAAAAAGTTGGCAAAGATGGAGTCATCACTATCGAAGAGTCACGTGGTATGGAAACAGAGCTTGAAGTTGTTGAAGGAATGCAGTTCGACCGTGGTTACCTTTCACAGTACATGGTGACAGATAGCGAAAAAATGGTGGCTGATCTTGAAAATCCATACATTTTGATTACTGATAAGAAGATTTCAAATATCCAAGAAATCTTGCCACTTCTAGAAAGTATTCTCCAAAGCAATCGTCCACTCTTGATTATTGCGGATGATGTAGATGGTGAAGCTCTTCCAACTCTTGTTTTGAACAAGATTCGTGGAACCTTCAACGTGGTAGCAGTCAAGGCACCTGGTTTTGGTGACCGTCGCAAAGCCATGCTTGAAGACATTGCCATCTTAACAGGCGGAACAGTTATCACAGAAGACCTTGGTCTTGAGTTGAAAGATGCGACAATTGAAGCTCTTGGTCAAGCAGCGAGAGTAACTGTGGACAAAGATAGCACTGTTATTGTAGAAGGTGCTGGAAATCCTGAAGCCATTTCTCACCGTGTTGCGGTTATCAAGTCTCAAATCGAAACCACAACTTCTGAGTTTGACCGTGAAAAATTGCAAGAACGCTTGGCAAAATTGTCAGGTGGTGTGGCGGTTATTAAGGTCGGAGCCGCAACTGAAACTGAGTTGAAAGAAATGAAACTCCGCATTGAAGATGCCCTCAACGCTACTCGTGCAGCTGTTGAAGAAGGAATCGTTGCAGGTGGTGGAACAGCCCTTGTAAATGTTATCCCAGCCGTGGCTGATTTGGAATTAACAGGAGACGAAGCAACAGGCCGCAATATTGTTCTCCGTGCATTGGAAGAACCTGTTCGTCAGATCGCGCACAATGCAGGATTTGAAGGTTCAATCGTTATCGATCGCTTGAAAAATGCCGAGCTTGGTACAGGTTTCAACGCAGCAACTGGCGAATGGGTCAACATGATTGAAGAGGGAATCATCGACCCAGTTAAAGTGAGCCGTTCAGCCTTACAAAATGCAGCATCTGTAGCCAGTTTGATTTTGACTACGGAAGCAGTCGTAGCTAATAAACCAGAACCAGTAGCCCCAGCTCCAGCAATGGATCCAAGCATGATGGGCGGCATGATGTAAGCTTTTTATAGAAAACAACTTATAAAAAACACAAAAGGAGGGAATGGCTATTCCTCCTTTTTATGCTATTCACTTCTAAATTGATTTGAGCTCTCCTAACTTATATGATAAAATAAGACTAGAAAAAGGAGAAGAACATGATCGATGTAGAAGAAATTCTGAGCAAGATGAACCCTAATCAGAAGATTAATTATGACCGTGTCATGCAGAAGATGGTACAAGTATGGGAGAAAAATGAGCAACGGCCAACCATTCTCATGCATGTTTGCTGTGCCCCTTGCAGTACCTATACCCTCGAATATTTGACCAAGTATGCAGATGTGACCATCTATTTTGCCAATTCTAATATCCATCCCAAGGCAGAATACCATAAGCGTGCCTATGTGACTAAAAAGTTTGTCAGTGATTTCAATGAGCGAACTGGAAATACGGTCCAGTACCTAGAAGCTCCATACGAACCCAATGAATACCGAAAACTAGTTAGAGGGCTAGAGGAGGAGCCAGAAGGTGGCGACCGTTGTAAGGTTTGCTTTGACTACCGCCTGGATAAAACAGCGCAAGTGGCTATGGATTTAGGTTTTGACTATTTCGGTTCGGCTTTAACCATCAGTCCTCATAAGAATTCTCAAACCATTAACAGCATCGGAATAGATGTGCAAAAAATTTACACAACCCACTATCTTCCAAGTGATTTCAAGAAAAATCAAGGCTACAAACGTTCGGTAGAGATGTGTGAAGAGTATGACATTTACCGTCAATGTTATTGTGGATGCGTCTATGCAGCCCAGGCTCAGAATATTGATTTGGTTCAGGTTAAGAAGGACGCCACAGCGTTCTTGCTGGATAAGGATGTTGAAAAAGACTATTCTCACATCAAATTTACTGTTACGAAATTAGATATATAGAGACCAACCCAGCTGAAAAACTGGGTTTTTATACTCTTCGAAAATCAAATTCAAACCACGTCAGCGTCGCCTTACCGTACTCAAGTACAGCTTGCGGCTAGCTTCCTAGTTTGCTTTTTGATTTTCATTGAGTATTAAAATAAAAAAACCAGGGCTTTCACCCTAGTTTGACAACTTTACCGATTCTTTAGTTCTACATAGCGCTTGTACCAAATGTTTACATAGGCTTCTGAGAAAGGACCTCGTCCATTGTTAATCCAATCAACAAGAATTTTGACATGTTCTTTTAAAATATAGTCCAAGTCATCAGAATAATTCATTTTGCGTTTGTGACGCTCATACTCCTCAACGTCCAAGAGACGTTTCTCTCCATCTGTAAAAATTTTAACATCCAAATCGTAATCAATATACTTCAGTGCTTCTTCATCCAGATAGTAGGGGCTAGCCATATTGCAATAGTAGGAAATTCCATTATCGCGGATCATGGCAATGATATTAAACCAATATTTCTTGTGAAAGTAAACAATAGCCGGTTCTCGAGTGACCCAACGACGACCATCACTTTCGGTAACCAGTGTATGATCGTTGACACCAATAATGGCGTTTTCTGTTGTTTTTAGTACCATGGTGTCCCGCCAAGTTCGGTGGAGGCTCCCATCATGCTTATAACTTTGAATTGTAATAAAGTCGCCTTCTTTTGGAAGCTTCATAACTAACCAACTTTCTACAATTTATAAGTTTATCGTTTACTATTGTACCATAAAATTACCTAAAATCTGTGAATTTTACATGAAAATATTAAAGATATTCTCTGAGAGCGCTTGCTATGTCCGAAAAATCGTAGCCCTTTCGTGCTAAAACTTGGGTTAAACGCTGTTTAAGTTCGTATCCTTCATATTTTCGGGCATACTTAGCATATTGCTTATCAAGTTCCTTGAAGATGAGTTCCTGAGTCGTTTCTTGGTCAACTTGACTATCCAACTGGTCAAAGGCAGTTTTAGCATCCGAATAGGAAAACCCCTTGTTGGTCATATTCTGGATAATCTTATCTTGCAAGGCACGAGCTGGAAGTTTTCCCTCATATTTTTTCAATAGTTTATTAGCTACACGTTGAGCAACTTTTGAAAAATCAAATTCTTTCAGAATCTCTTCTATAGTAGATTTTAAAATCCCTTTTTGTGTTAGTTTCTGAGTCAGTACATAAGGTCCCTTGTCTCCTGAAAGTTGATTGGCATTGATGATAGCATAAGCGTACTGGATATCATTAATCCAATTATCTTCTTTAAGATTAGCAATGACTTGAGAAACGATGTTTTCATCAATATCGTATTTTTTCAGATATTCTCTGACTTCTTTTTCAGTGCGAGCTTTAAAGGATAGATGGTAGAGGGCTAGACTCTTACCGTAAGAAAATTTGGCAAAGTCCTGAATCTCTTTCAATTCTTCTTGGCTTATCACCTTATCTCTAGATAACATAAAATGAACAATTGTGTCTTCGGTGATATAGCATCTATCGTCATTATCAAGCTCCATCAGATAGAGTCTTTTTTTCTTTTCAAGTTTTGTGATTTTCATAGTTCTATTATAACTCAAAATGTGATAAGATAGGGGTATGAATCTGAAAGTGAAACAAAAAATACCATTAAAAATCAAGCGCATGGGAATTAATGGTGAGGGAATTGGCTTTTATCAAAAAACCTTAGTCTTTGTGCCGGGTGCTCTCAAAGGAGAAGATGTCTATTGTCAGATTACTTCTATTAAACATAACTTTGTTGAAGCAAAATTACTAAAGGTCAACAAGAAGTCTAAATTTCGAGTTGTGCCAGCTTGTACTATTTACAATGAATGCGGAGGCTGCCAAATCATGCATCTGCATTATGATAAGCAACTGGAGTTCAAGACGGACTTACTTCACCAAGCGCTAAAAAAATTTGCCCCTGCGGGATATGAAAATTATGAAATCCGCCCGACGATTGGAATGCAGGAACCCAAGTACTATCGTGCTAAGTTACAATTTCAGACTCGAAAATTTAAAAATCAGGTCAAGGCGGGCTTATATGCACAAAATTCTCATTATTTAGTAGAGTTGAAAGACTGCCTGGTACAAGACAAGGAAACCCAAGTGATTGCTAATCGCCTAGCAGAATTGCTTACTTATCACCAGATTCCAATCACCGATGAGAGAAAAGTTCTAGGTGTTAGGACTATTATGGTCCGACGAGCAAGAAAGACTGGACAGGTTCAGATTATTATTGTTACAAATCGTCAGCTTAATTTAACCCTGCTGGTAAAAGATTTAATTAAAGATTTTCCAGAAGTTGTGACAGTAGCTGTGAATACAAATACAGCTAAAACCAGTGAGATATATGGTGAAAAGACAGAGATTATCTGGGGAGAAGAGAGTATTCAAGAAGGTGTACTCGATTATGAATTTTCACTATCTCCTCGAGCTTTTTATCAGCTAAATCCTGAACAAACAGAAGTACTATATAACGAGGCGGTAAAAGCTTTGGATGTTACTAAAGAAGATCATTTGATTGATGCTTATTGTGGAGTTGGAACAATTGGATTTGCCTTTGCAAAGAAAGTAAAAACACTCAGAGGTATGGATATTATTCCAGAAGCCATTGAAGATGCCAAGCGAAATGCTAAAAGAATGGGATTTGACAATACTCATTATGAAGCTGGAACGGCAGAAGAGATTATTCCTCGTTGGTACAAGGAAGGATACCGAGCAGATGCTTTGATTGTGGATCCACCACGTACAGGTCTGGACGATAAGTTATTAGATACTATTCTTACTTATGTACCAGAAAAAATGGTTTATATTTCTTGTAATGTTTCGACCTTGGCTCGTGATTTAGTGCGCTTAGTAGAAGTCTGATCTTCATTATATCCAGTCGGTCGATATGTTCCCACATACCGCTCGAACTGAGGCTGTTGTAAAATTAATTAAAAAAGATTAAAAAAGGTGTTGACAAAGTTAGAAAAGTGGGTATAATAGTAAGAGTTGAAAACAACTCAGGTCCGTTGGTCAAGGGGTTAAGACACCGCCTTTTCACGGCGGTAACACGGGTTCGAATCCCGTACGGACTATGGTATGTTGCGGTAGGAACACTTGATGAAAAAAGATTAAAAAAGTTTCAAAAAAGTGTTGACAAGCGAAAGCGTCTGTGATATACTAATATAGTTGTCGCTTGAGAGAAGCAAGTGACAAAGACCTTTGAAAACTGAACAAGACGAACCAATGTGCAGGGCACTACAACAACTGTTGTAGTACTGAACAATAGAAAAAAACAATAAATCTGTCAGTGACAGAAATGAGTGAGAACTCAAACTTTTAATGAGAGTTTGATCCTGGCTCAGGACGAACGCTGGCGGCGTGCCTAATACATGCAAGTAGAACGCTGAAGGAGGAGCTTGCTTCTCCGGATGAGTTGCGAACGGGTGAGTAACGCGTAGGTAACCTGCCTGGTAGCGGGGGATAACTATTGGAAACGATAGCTAATACCGCATAAGAGTAGATGTTGCATGACATTTGCTTAAAAGGTGCAATTGCATCACTACCAGATGGACCTGCGTTGTATTAGCTAGTTGGTGGGGTAACGGCTCACCAAGGCGACGATACATAGCCGACCTGAGAGGGTGATCGGCCACACTGGGACTGAGACACGGCCCAGACTCCTACGGGAGGCAGCAGTAGGGAATCTTCGGCAATGGACGGAAGTCTGACCGAGCAACGCCGCGTGAGTGAAGAAGGTTTTCGGATCGTAAAGCTCTGTTGTAAGAGAAGAACGAGTGTGAGAGTGGAAAGTTCACACTGTGACGGTATCTTACCAGAAAGGGACGGCTAACTACGTGCCAGCAGCCGCGGTAATACGTAGGTCCCGAGCGTTGTCCGGATTTATTGGGCGTAAAGCGAGCGCAGGCGGTTAGATAAGTCTGAAGTTAAAGGCTGTGGCTTAACCATAGTACGCTTTGGAAACTGTTTAACTTGAGTGCAAGAGGGGAGAGTGGAATTCCATGTGTAGCGGTGAAATGCGTAGATATATGGAGGAACACCGGTGGCGAAAGCGGCTCTCTGGCTTGTAACTGACGCTGAGGCTCGAAAGCGTGGGGAGCAAACAGGATTAGATACCCTGGTAGTCCACGCCGTAAACGATGAGTGCTAGGTGTTAGACCCTTTCCGGGGTTTAGTGCCGTAGCTAACGCATTAAGCACTCCGCCTGGGGAGTACGACCGCAAGGTTGAAACTCAAAGGAATTGACGGGGGCCCGCACAAGCGGTGGAGCATGTGGTTTAATTCGAAGCAACGCGAAGAACCTTACCAGGTCTTGACATCCCTCTGACCGCTCTAGAGATAGAGTTTTCCTTCGGGACAGAGGTGACAGGTGGTGCATGGTTGTCGTCAGCTCGTGTCGTGAGATGTTGGGTTAAGTCCCGCAACGAGCGCAACCCCTATTGTTAGTTGCCATCATTCAGTTGGGCACTCTAGCGAGACTGCCGGTAATAAACCGGAGGAAGGTGGGGATGACGTCAAATCATCATGCCCCTTATGACCTGGGCTACACACGTGCTACAATGGCTGGTACAACGAGTCGCAAGCCGGTGACGGCAAGCTAATCTCTTAAAGCCAGTCTCAGTTCGGATTGTAGGCTGCAACTCGCCTACATGAAGTCGGAATCGCTAGTAATCGCGGATCAGCACGCCGCGGTGAATACGTTCCCGGGCCTTGTACACTACCGCCCCGTCACACCACGAGAGTTTGTAACACCCGAAGTCGGTGAGGTAACCGTAAGGAGCCAGCCGCCTAAGGTGGGATAGATGATTGGGGTGAAGTCGTAACAAGGTAGCCGTATCGGAAGGTGCGGCTGGATCACCTCCTTTCTAAGGATAAGGAACTGCGCATTGGTCTTGTTTAGTCTTGAGAGGTCTTGTGGGGCCTTAGCTCAGCTGGGAGAGCGCCTGCTTTGCACGCAGGAGGTCAGCGGTTCGATCCCGCTAGGCTCCATTGGTGAGAGATCACCAAGTAATGCACATTGAAAATTGAATATCTATATCAAATAGTAACAAGAAAATAAACCGAAAACGCTGTAGTATTAATAAGAGTTTATGACTGAAAGGTCAGAAAAATAAGGTTAAGTTAATAAGGGCGCACGGTGGATGCCTTGGCACTAGGAGCCGAAGAAGGACGTGACAAACGACGATATGCCTTGGGTAGCTGTAAGTAAGCGATGATCCAGGGATTTCCGAATGGGGGAACCCAACAGGTACTACCTGTTACCCGCATCTGTTAAGGATGTGAGGAGGAAGACGCAGTGAACTGAAACATCTAAGTAGCTGCAGGAAGAGAAAGCAAAAGCGATTGCCTTAGTAGCGGCGAGCGAAACGGCAGGAGGGCAAACCGAAGAGTTTACTCTTCGGGGTTGTAGGACTGCAATGTGGACTCAAAGATTATAGAAGAATGATTTGGGAAGATCAGCCAAAGAGAGTAACAGCCTCGTATTTAAAATAGTCTTTGTACCTAGCAGTATCCTGAGTACGGCGGGACACGTGAAATCCCGTCGGAATCTGGGAGGACCATCTCCCAACCCTAAATACTCCCTAGTGACCGATAGTGAACCAGTACCGTGAGGGAAAGGTGAAAAGCACCCCGGGAGGGAAGTGAAATAGAACCTGAAACCGTGTGCCTACAACTAAGTTCGAGCCCGTTAATGGGTGAGAGCGTGCCTTTTGTAGAATGAACCGGCGAGTTACGTTATGATGCGAGGTTAAGTTGAAGAGACGGAGCCGTAGGGAAACCGAGTCTGAATAGGGCGAATTAGTATCATGACGTAGACCCGAAACCATGTGACCTACCCATGAGCAGGTTGAAGGTGCGGTAAGACGCACTGGAGGACCGAACCAGGGCACGTTGAAAAGTGCTTGGATGACTTGTGGGTAGCGGAGAAATTCCAAACGAACTTGGAGATAGCTGGTTCTCTCCGAAATAGCTTTAGGGCTAGCGTCGACATTAGAGATTCTTGGAGGTAGAGCACTGTTTGGGTGAGGGGTCCATCCCGGATTACCAATCTCAGATAAACTCCGAATGCCAATGAATTATGGTCGGCAGTCAGACTGCGAGTGCTAAGATCCGTAGTCGAAAGGGAAACAGCCCAGACCACCAGCTAAGGTCCCAAAATAATTGTTAAGTGGAGAAGGATGTGGGGTTGCACAGACAACTAGGATGTTAGCTTAGAAGCAGCTATTCATTCAAAGAGTGCGTAATAGCTCACTAGTCGAGTGACCCTGCGCCGAAAATGTACCGGGGCTAAAACAATTTACCGAAGCTGTGGATACCTTTATAGGTATGGTAGGAGAGCGTTCTATGTGTGATGAAGGTGTACCGTGAGGAGTGCTGGAACGCATAGAAGTGAGAATGCCGGTATGAGTAGCGAAAGACAGGTGAGAATCCTGTCCACCGTAAGACTAAGGTTTCCAGGGGAAGGCTCGTCCGCCCTGAGTTAGTCGGGACCTAAGGAGAGACCGAAAGGTGTATCCGATGGACAACAGGTTGATATTCCTGTACTAGAGTATGTAGTGATGGAGGGACGCAGTAGGCTAACTAAAGCAGACGATTGGAAGTGTCTGTCTAAGCAGTGAGGTGTGAATTGAGTTAAATGCTTAGTTCTATAACATTGAGCTGTGATGGGGAGCGAAGTTTAGTAGCGAAGTTAGTGACGTCACACTGCCAAGAAAAGCTTCTAGCGTTTAAACATACTCTACCCGTACCGCAAACCGACACAGGTAGTCGAGGCGAGTAGCCTCAGGTGAGCGAGAGAACTCTCGTTAAGGAACTCGGCAAAATGACCCCGTAACTTCGGGAGAAGGGGTGCTGACTTTAAGTCAGCCGCAGTGAATAGGCCCAAGCAACTGTTTATCAAAAACACAGCTCTCTGCTAAATCGTAAGATGATGTATAGGGGGTGACGCCTGCCCGGTGCTGGAAGGTTAAGAGGAGTGCTTAGCGCAAGCGAAGGTATGAATTGAAGCCCCAGTAAACGGCGGCCGTAACTATAACGGTCCTAAGGTAGCGAAATTCCTTGTCGGGTAAGTTCCGACCCGCACGAAAGGCGTAATGATTTGGGCACTGTCTCAACGAGAGACTCGGTGAAATTTTAGTACCTGTGAAGATGCAGGTTACCCGCGACAGGACGGAAAGACCCCATGGAGCTTTACTGCAGTTTGATATTGAGTGTCTGTACCACATGTACAGGATAGGTAGGAGTCTACGAGATCGGGACGCCAGTTTCGAAGGAGACGTTGTTGGGATACTACCCTTGTGTTATGGCCACTCTAACCCAGATAGGTGATCCCTATCGGAGACAGTGTCTGACGGGCAGTTTGACTGGGGCGGTCGCCTCCTAAAAGGTAACGGAGGCGCCCAAAGGTTCCCTCAGAATGGTTGGAAATCATTCGCAGAGTGTAAAGGTATAAGGGAGCTTGACTGCGAGAGCTACAACTCGAGCAGGGACGAAAGTCGGGCTTAGTGATCCGGTGGTTCCGTATGGAAGGGCCATCGCTCAACGGATAAAAGCTACCCTGGGGATAACAGGCTTATCTCCCCCAAGAGTTCACATCGACGGGGAGGTTTGGCACCTCGATGTCGGCTCGTCGCATCCTGGGGCTGTAGTCGGTCCCAAGGGTTGGGCTGTTCGCCCATTAAAGCGGCACGCGAGCTGGGTTCAGAACGTCGTGAGACAGTTCGGTCCCTATCCGTCGCGGGCGTAGGAAATTTGAGAGGATCTGCTCCTAGTACGAGAGGACCAGAGTGGACTTACCGCAGGTGTACCAGTTGTCTTGCCAAAGGCATCGCTGGGTAGCTATGTAGGGAAGGGATAAACGCTGAAAGCATCTAAGTGTGAAACCCACCTCAAGATGAGATTTCCCATGATTATATATCAGTAAGAGCCCTGAGAGATGATCAGGTAGATAGGTTAGAAGTGGAAGTGTGGCGACACATGTAGCGGACTAATACTAATAGCTCGAGGACTTATCCAAAGTAACTGAGAATATGAAAGCGAGAGGTTTTCTGGTTTGAATA
>NZ_AFQV01000002.1 GCF_000220085.1 Streptococcus mitis SK1080
GGATAATGAGAAAATAGTCAACGCTCTTCAATTACCCTATTCTAACGCCAAATTGGAGGCGACTAATAATCTCATTAAACTTATCAAGCGAAATGCCTTTGGTTTTCGGAACTTTGAAAACTTCAAAAAACGGATTTTTATCGCTCTCAACATCAAAAAAGAAAGGACAAATTTCGTCCTTTCTAGATCTTAGCTTTTCATCAACCCACTACAGTTGACAAAGAGCCTTAAAAAACGAACCAGCTTGACTGATTCGTTTCGTAACTGCTAACTTCTACTTCCGATACATTTTAAACTGTAGGAAGAGGTCGCTATATTTTCCTGTCCATTTATGGTCAAATTTCTCATAAACTTCTAGGTGTTTCATAGTTTCAGCATCAGGATAGAAGGCTTTGTCTTCTTTTTTCTCCTCTGGGAGTAATTCCTTAGCTGGTAGGTTTGGTGTTGAATAGCCGACATACTCTGCATTTTTAAGAGCATTTTCGGGTTTCAACATAAAGTTGATAAAGGCATAAGCTGCGTCTTGGTTTTTGACTGTTTTTGGAATGACCATATTATCAAACCAAAGGTTGCTGGCCTCTGTCGGTACCACATAGCGTAGATTTTCATTTTTTTCTAGCATTTGGCTGGCTTCCCCAGAGAAGGTCACACCGATTGCAGCGTTATTCTGAATCATGTAACCCTTCATTTCGTCCGCAACGATAGCCTTGATATTTGGAGTGAGCTTGTAAAGCTTATCCACTGTCTCTTCCAACTGCTGGGAATCCTTGGAGTTGAGGCTGTATCCGAGGGAGTTAAGCCCCAGTCCCAGTACCTCACGCGCCCCATCAAAAAGCATGATAGAGTTCTTATACTCTGGCTTCCAAAGGTCATCCCAATGTTCAGGCGCTTCATCGACCATGGTTTCATTGTAGACAATTCCTAATGTTCCCCAGAAGTAAGGGATAGAGAATTTATTACCTGGGTCAAAGGACTGGTTGAGGAACTCTGGTCCGATATTTTCAAGACCTTCAAGTTTTGAATAATCAAGCGGTACCAAGAGGTCTTCATCCTTCATCTTGTTAATCATGTATTCACTAGGAATGGCAATATCGTAGGTCGTTCCACCCTGCTTGATTTTGGTATACATGGCTTCGTTGGAGTCAAAGGTCTCGTACTGGACTTGGATTCCTGTTTCTTCAGTGAAATGCTCCAAGAGTTCTGGATCGATATAGTCTCCCCAGTTGTAGATAACCAATTTTTGACTATCTCGGCTATTGATTTTACTGTCTAGATGCGTCGCAATTCCCCACAAGACCAGGATAATGGCTACAATTCCTGCTAAAAATGAATAGAGTTTTTTCATGCTTGCTCCTCCTTCTCACGTGAGATAAAGTAATATCCAACCACCAGGATAATACTAAAAAGAAAGACAAGGGCAGACAGGGCATTGATTTCTAGCGAAATCCCCTTACGAGCACGAGAGTAAATCTCGACTGACAGGGTTGAAAAGCCATTTCCCGTTACAAAGAAGGTCACGGCAAAGTCATCCAGCGAATAGGTGAAGGCCATAAAATAACCTGCAATGATAGACGGTGTCAGGTAAGGAAGCATGATTTCCTTGAACATCTGAAATTGACTAGCACCAAGGTCATAGGCTGCATGAATCATGTCACCGTTCATTTCCTTGAGACGAGGCAAGACCATCAAGACCACGATAGGAATGGAGAAGGCCACGTGACTAGAAAGAACGGTCAAAAAGCCAAGTGAAAACTTGAGTTGGGTAAAGAGAATCAAGAAGCTGGCACCAATCATAACGTCAGGCGCAACCATGAGGATATTATTGAGTGATAGAAAGGCTTCTTGGTATTTCTTACGAGACTGGTAGATGTAAATGGCACCAAAAGTCCCGATAATGGTCGCAATCAAGGCTGACAGGAAGGCCAAGAAAAAGGTCTGAGTCACAATTAGCATAAGGCGACCATCACCAAACATGGTTTTAAAATGGCTCAAGCTAAAGCCTGTAAAGCTATTCATATCGTTTCCTGCATTAAAGGCGTAGCCAATCAAGTAAAAGATTGGCAGGTAAAGGACAAGAAAGACCAGTCCCAGATAAAGGTTGGCAAATTTTTTCATCGTTCTCTCCTTTCCTTGGTCACCCACATGGTGATGAACATGGTCAGGATGAGAATCACACCAATGGTAGAACCCATACCGTAGTTGTCATTGGTCAGGAAGTTCTGCTCAATGGCTGTCCCCAAGGTGATAACGCGGTTCCCACCAATCAAACGGGTCAGCATGAAGAGACTCAAACTTGGGATAAAGACAGACTGGACCCCACTTCTCACTCCGTTCATAGACAGAGGGAAGATGACATGACGGAAAGTCTCCCACTTGGTCGCACCTAGGTCATAGCTGGCATTGATGAGATTGTTATCCATATCGTCCAAGACATTGAAAATCGGCAAAATCATAAATGGTAGCTCGATGTAGCTTGCGACAAAGATAAAGGAGAAATCGGTAAAGAGCAACTGCTGTGAACCGATTCCGATAAATTCCAAGAATTGGTTAATAGAGCCATTTTGACCAAAAATCCCGATAAAGGCATAGGCTTTAAGGAGCAAATTTATCCAAGTTGGCAGAATAATCAGCATGAGCCAGAGTTGACGGTGCTTGAGACGAGTCAAAAAGAGGGCTGTTGGATAGCTGATAAGCAAGGTCACAAAAGTCACAATTCCTGCATAGAGTACAGAGTTGAAACTCATTTTAAGGTAGGTCAAGTTTTGTGACGCAAAGTAAGATTTATAGTTTTCTAAGCTAAACTGGCCTTCAATGTTGAAAAAGGATTGACCGAAAATCAAGACCAAGGGTGCTAGGACAAAAAGGGCAATCCAGAGCATGTAGGGCACTACAAAGAGTTTAGAGCTTGTTTTCTTCATCTCTTTCCTCCTCGATTGCATTGATCAGACCTGCTTCTTGCTCTTCAATTTCTACGTACTCCTCAATACGAGCATCGAACTCTTCTTCGGTTTCGTTGAGACGCATGATATGGATGTCTTCCGGTTCAAAGTCCAGACCGATTTCCTCACCCACAATGGCCTTGCGAGTCGAGTGGATCATCCATTCATTTCCAAGTTCGTCATAGGCGATAATTTCATAGTGAACTCCACGGAAGAGCTGGGTATCGACCTTAACTTGGAGCTTGCCTTCTTCAGGAAGGGTAATACGCAAGTCCTCTGGACGAATCACGACCTCAACAGGTTCATTCGGCTTCATCCCCCCATCAACTGCTTCGAAGCGTTTGCCGTTAAACTCAACCAAGTAGTCCTCAATCATGGTACCTGGCAAAATATTTGACTCGCCGATAAAGGTGGCAACAAAGTGATTGATTGGCTCATCGTAGATGTCCACAGGTGTTCCAGACTGAACGATTTCCCCATCATTCATAACAAAAATCCAGTCACTCATGGCAAGGGCTTCTTCCTGATCGTGAGTAACAAAGACAAAGGTAATGCCCAATCGTTGTTGCAGTTCACGCAGTTCGTACTGCATGTCTGTTCTTAATTTCAAGTCCAGCGCTGACAGAGGCTCGTCCAACAAAACCACACGGGGTTGGTTGATGATGGCACGGGCAATAGCCACACGCTGACGTTGTCCTCCAGAGAGTTTACGAATGGAACGTTTTTCATAACCTTCCAACTGAACCATCTTGAGAACTTCCGCTACGCGTTTCTCGATTTCTTTCTTGTCAATTTTACGCAAGCGGAGTGGAAAGGCAACATTTTCAAACACATTCATATGTGGAAACAAGGCATAGGATTGGAAGACCGTATGGACGTCTCGCTTGTTGGTTGGGATGTCATTGATACGGACACCATCCAGCAAAATATCTCCTGTCGTCGCATCCAGTAAACCTGCAATGATGTTAAGGATAGTTGATTTCCCTGAACCAGACGCGCCTAGAAGAGTATAGAACTTCCCTTCTTCCAACTCAAAGTTGATATCTTTGAGAACCTTGGTGTTGCTGTCTTCAAAAACTTTAGAGACGTTTTTGAATTCAATAATTGGTTTTTTCAATTGTCATTTATTCCTTCTTTTTCATAGATTAACAGATCAGGGCTCTGTCAGGCCGCCACTACCTCGTGTAGGAGATTAAACTGCCTACATTCTTCTGCACTAACGATAGGCTTTCACCCCCTTTCCATGATATAGCAGCAGCTTCTCAACTACAGCTTCCTACTTGCTTTCACCTAAAATACGGACTTCTCTCTCAAGAGTAACGCCAGAGTGTTCCTTGACTTTTTCAATCACAGACTCAATCAAGTCTTCGTAGTCTTTGGCCGTTCCATCTGCGACATTGATCATAAATCCTGCGTGCTTTTCAGACACTTCAACACCACCGATACGATAGCCTTTCAAACCAGCTTCTGAAATTAATTGACCTGCAAAATGCCCGACTGGACGCTTAAAGACCGAGCCACAAGATGGGTATTCCAAAGGTTGCTTGAGTTCACGTAGGTGCGTCAAGCGGTCCATTTCCTGCTTGATAACCTGATGGGTTCCTGGGGCTAGGGCAAATTTAGCTGACAAGACAATTGCACCAGACTCCTGAATGGCTGAATGGCGGTAACCAAAAGCCAGATCCTTAGCAGACAGAGTCTCGATTTCTCCATCTTTGGTCAAGACCTTACAAGACTGCAAGATGTGGGCAATCTCGCCACCATAGGCACCTGCATTCATGAAAACAGCTCCACCGACGCTCCCTGGAATGCCACAAGCAAACTCAAAACCAGTCAAGCTATGACGAAGGGCAATGCGAGTTGTTTCAATCAAGTTAGCCCCTGCTTCAGCTTCGATGGTATAGCCATCAACGGAAACATTATTGAGCTTGTCACACAAGATGACAAATCCACGAATTCCTCCATCACGAACGATGATGTTGCTGGCATTTCCAAGAACCATCCAAGGGATATTTTCTTGATTGGCAAATTTCACAACGCGCGCCAACTCAAAACGATTTCGTGGGAAGACCAGATAATCAGCCTCTCCACCTACTTTTGTATAACTATAGCTATGCAAGGGTTCCTTAAAACGGATATCAATTCCTTCTAAGATTTCAAGCATTTTTTCTCTTACAGACATGTCACTCTTCCTTTTACAAAATTCATCCCATTATACCATTTTTAAGACCATTTGACGACCATAAAAAAACCTTGTTTGGATTTTGCATAAGAAAAAGAGGTTTCCCCCTCTTTTCTTATGATTTCTTGCAAAAGATTGCCTTGGTTCCATAGGCAACCAGAACGAGCTCAAGTGCTAGGACAACTTCCACCAAGACTGGATTGGTCAACCAGCCAACTTGGACTAGAGATGGTGCCAAGTCAAAGAAGGCATGTAGGCCATAGGCCGCTAGGAGATAAGTCCATTTCTTCTGGCGAACAGCTTGGTAAACCCAAACTGTCAACAGCAATTGGAATCCTAAAGCCAAAATCCGTTCAAAACCAAGCAAATAAATCTGCCAGACAGATAGTGACTGAATAGTTTTCAACATATTTTCAGACAGTAATTTCATAACCTGTGGATCCTGAGTTTGAACTGCTGAAAGCACGATGTAGAGATTGATCAAACTGGTGATACCGAGGAAAATCAATTCCAAGCCACCATGCCCCAGTCCATAGGCCAAGGCATCTGCCTTTTCCAAACTTCTCTTTTTCTCCAACCATTTGAAGAAAATAAGACGAGCAGTTTCCTCAAAAAATGCTGCCATGGCTAGGCCATAGATGATATAGACAAGCGGATGATCTTGCAAGAGGGCAATACTGCCGTCTTTTTGAGGGTGCAAAACCAAGATATGCACCAGTTTTTCTAAAATCTGTGAAGAGACAAAGAAGGCAACAGCCCCCAAGCCCAAGACAGCTAGATTGATCTGGTATTTCTTTTTGGCATACCAAATGCTTCCTAGCAAGAAAGCTAGCAAAAGCACCGTGGTAATGATAATATGAATGGTCATTTTCTTCTCCTATTCTGCCTTTTCAATATCTTTTTTCATCTCATCAACATTGAACTTGGCAAACAAGTATTGACGATCTTGGACTGGGAAACGTTGGTCCAACTGGTCAACTGCTCCCACCTCAATAATGCCTTCCTTGATGACAAAGTCCATGACATGTCCACCAAAAGTCAAATCATCTGAGATGAAGTGCAAATGGTAGCCTGCTACACTAACCCCATGGAAAATTTCTGGGGTCCAGAAACCAACGATAGTCCCTGCCACATTGTCGCGACTATATTCAGGCTGATGGGTCGCAACCTCAGCAAACTTAGTATCTGGGGTCGACTTGGGAATCATGCGCACATGCATATGCGAAAATTCCCCGCGAATCTTAATCGAACGGAAAAGATTTTCCCCGTCATAATATGACTCGATTCGTTCTTCCAATTCCTTATCTGTCATCTCAAAGCGCTGGCGGAAAATAACCTCTGCCTGATGCGGTACCACTGCTGCGTAAGGAATAAGGGCATCTGGTGACACTTCTACAATTTCTGGTTGCTCTCCTGAACCTTTGGCCTGATAAGCCTTGCCATCCAAGACAATCAATTCTCCATCAATGGAATCCAAGGTTCCCAAACCAAGGTCACCATGCTCTAGCAATTCTCCTACTGTCATGGTACCACCATAAAGGCCTGCCATCAAGGCTCCAAGGGTATTGTATTGAAATAATTTCACTGGTTCCTGCACGTTCTTATCCATTCACTTTCTTATCTGTTATTCTATAAATGTTACTCCTAAGTATACCACATTTGCCCCTAGATGTGAACGAGAGAAACACTCTAGACATTGCCAAGAAGGAAAAAAAAGGGTACAATGTAACAAAATCAAGGGAGGTCTGGAATGAAGAAACAAAGCAAGTACCAAGAGGTCGTAGCTTATCTGAAAAATAGTATCGAGTCTGGACGATTTCCGACGGGTAGTCGCCTACCTTCTATCCGTCAACTGAGCCTTGACTTTCACTGTAGCAAGGATACTGTCCAACGAGCCCTGTTGGAATTACGGCACGAACAATACCTCTATGCCAAGCCCCAGAGTGGTTATTATGTCCTAGAACAAGGGCAACACCAGGATCTAGAAATCGAAGTCACTGATGAACATGCCAGTGCCTATGACGATTTCCGACTCTGTATCAATGAAACCTTGATTGGCCGAGAAAACTACCTCTTCAACTACTATGACAACCAAGAAGGATTAGAAGACTTAAGACAATCCATTCATAAACTCCTCTTTGATCAAGCTCTCTACTGCAAGGCTGATCAACTGGTACTGACTTCTGGAACCCAACAAGCCTTATTTATCCTCTCTCAAATTTCCTTCCCTAGCCAAGCCAAGGAAATCTTGGTGGAACAGCCAACCTACCATCGGATGAATCGTCTCTTGATTGCTCAAGGTCTGGACTATCAAACGATTGAACGAGGCATTGATGGGATTGACTTGGAAGAGCTGGAAGGCCACTTCAAAACAGGAAAAATTAAGTTTTTCTACACCATTCCTCGTTTTCACTATCCTCTGGGGCATTCCTATTCAGAGCAGGACAAACGGGCTATTCTTGACTTAGCTGCCAAGTATGGTGTCTATATCGTAGAGGACGACTATTTGGGGGATTTGGACTCCAAGAAGGGCCAGACCTTCCACTATCTGGATACAGAGGAGCGGGTCATTTACATCAAGTCCTTCTCAACCAGCCTCTTTCCAGCCCTGCGGATAACAGCACTCATTCTGCCAAATGCTATCAAAGATGCCTTTGTGGCCTACAAAAATATCCTAGACTACGACAGCAATCTCATCATGCAGAAGGCCCTTTCACTCTATATTGACAGTCAACTGTTTGAGAAAAATCGTCTAGCTCGATTGTCCAATCAGGAAGACTACCAAAAACAACTCGAGGAAAGATTAGCTAACACTCCTTGCCCCCTTCCTCATTTCCCTCTACATGATAGTTTATTGCTTGATCTCAGACGATACCCTAAAATTGCCAGTCTCAAGCACAGCCAACTGGGCTTGGATTTCTTTGAAGAGGCATACTTGGATGCCTGCCCTTATCAATTTGCCAAGGTGCCCCTAGAAAATTTGGAAAATGTTTTAAACTATTTAAAAGCAGAATTGGACTGACTTCCAACTCTGCTTTTTTCTTATTGTTCAACTTCTGTTAGGCTGGCTGCTTTTTCAAGATAACTTTGGTAAGTTCCTTCATCCTTGAGTTTTTGAATGACCTTGTCCACCACTTCTTTCAAATCAGCACTATTTTTTCTAAGGGCAACTGCATTGGCTTCGCCGTCCTTCATCTTCAAGCTGACAGTTGCGACAGCTAAGTCGGCGTTTTTAGCAGCATAGCTAAGCGCAACAGGCTCATCCATGTGAACAGCATCTACTTTTCCAGCCTGCAATTCATTGACTGCTTCACCCATATTGGTTAGGGAAGTCAATTGAGCTTTCGGCAATTGTTCCTTGACCATAGCTTCTGGAACAGTCCCTTTTTGGGCTGCAATATTGGCACTTTCTAGACTAGTTAGATCCTTGTATTTTTCTACATCAGCCTTAC
The DNA here is from genome assembly GCF_000220085.1 of Streptococcus mitis SK1080. Classification (GTDB taxonomy): domain Bacteria; phylum Bacillota; class Bacilli; order Lactobacillales; family Streptococcaceae; genus Streptococcus; species Streptococcus mitis_K. The sequence goes on from NZ_AFQV01000002.1 coordinate 8,574, forward strand.
GAACCAAGAAACTAATCTTGTTTTCATAGTAAGGAATTGAAAAATCAAAGACTTCTTTTCTCTCGTCAGTAGCGCTAATTCCCGCAACTGCTAGGTCAGCCTTACCAGTTTGAAGACTGGTCAAGACATTGTCAAAACTCATGCTTGAGATTTCCAACTGAACTCCAAGTTCATCAGCGATAGCTTGCGCCATATCAATATCCGCACCGACTACCTGGTTTTTTCCGTCAACCAAGGATTGGAATTCAAAGGGTGCATAGTCAGGACTGGTCGCCACAACTAATTTTCCCTTTTGCTTAATGGTCTCAACAGCTGACTGAGAACCGTTAGAGCCCGACTGGCAAGCCACTAAGAAGAAGCTTGCAAGAAAACTACATAAAACAAATATCCATTTTTTTGATTTCATAAATAAACAACCTCTCTGTTAATTTTGTATAATTATAACGCTATTCAAGATGCTTGTCAAGTATTTTTTGAATTTTTATCTTAAAAATATTTTTTTCATTCAAGAAAAGGAGCTATCAGTTGATTTCAAGCTCCTTTTTATACAGAATGAATCTATTTTATAGTTCGACAATCTTACCTGTTTCAAAGTAAACAACCCATTCACAGATATTTTTGGCATAGTCTCCAATGCGTTCCAAGAAGGCAATCACTTGGAAATAATCACGACCTGTAACAATGGCATCAGGATTTTTCTTGATTTCTTCTGTAGCCAAGTCACGAATGCTATCAAAATAATGGTTGATTTTTTCATCCATGGCTGCTACTTCATAGGCCTGATCTACTGAACCATTGAGATAGAGTTCAAGGGCTGCTTCAACGAAGTTCTTGACATCGCGACCCATTCTCTTAATTTCTTCTTCAACAGCTGGGATACGTTGCTCCCCTTTCATACGAATTGCCGCCTTGGCAATGGAAACGGCATGGTCCCCCATACGCTCCAAGTCAGATACAGCCTTCAAGACGGTTAGGACTGTACGCAAGTCCTGAGAAACCGGTTGTTGGAGGGCAATCATTTCAAATGATTTCTTCTCCAATTTCACTTCGTATTCGTTTACTTCTGCATCATCTTCGATGACTTCCTTGGCCAAATCACGGTCATGCGTAACAAAGGCACGCACTGTCCGATTGATTTGGGATAGCACTTCTTGTCCCATAGCATAGAACTGGTTGTGCAATTTCTCTAAATCTTCTTCAAATTGAGAACGTAACATCATTTATCTCCTTATCCAAATTTTCCTGAAATATAATCTTCTGTTTCCTTGTGTTGTGGGTTGAGGAACATCTTCTTGGTATCGTTAAACTCAATCAAATCTCCATCAAGGAAAAATCCTGTCTTGTCAGAGATACGAGAGGCTTGTTGCATAGAACGTGTAACCAAGAGCATGGTGTATTTATCTTTTAGACCATACAAGGTTTCCTCAATCTTCCCAGCAGAGATAGGGTCCAAGGCTGAAGTCGGTTCATCCAAGAGAATGATTTTAGGGCTGGTTGCCAAGACCCGGGCAACACAAACACGTTGTTGTTGTCCACCTGAAAGCCCGATAGCTGAATCATGCAGGCGGTCCTTGACCTCATCCCAGATAGAAGCTCGTTGCAAGGCTTTTTCTACCGCTTCATCCAGAATCTGCTTATCCTTCACTCCATTGATACGAAGCCCGTAAACAACATTTTCGTAGATAGACATAGGAAAAGGGTTTGGTTGTTGGAAAACCATGCCGATTTCCTTCCGCAATTCAACTGTATCTGTACGCGGGCTGTAGATGTTGTGACCATTATAAACTACTGAACCAGTTGTGGTCACCTCTGGATTAAGATCCCCCATGCGGTTGATAGCCTTGAGGAGGGTTGACTTCCCTGATCCAGATGGACCGATCAAAGCTGTAATTTCCTTAGGTTGGAAAGATAGGGAAACACTATTCAAGGCCTTCTTTTGATTGTAGTAAACGGACAGGTCTGACACCTGTAAAATCGCTTCTGTCATACTGTTTCCTTTCTATCCAAAGTGTCCTGTTACGTAGTCATTGGTTGACTGTAGTTTGGCATTTTGGAAAATATTAGAGGTCTTATCGTACTCAATCAAGTCGCCCAAGTAGAAAAATCCTGTGTAGTCACTAGCACGCGCAGCCTGCTGCATACTGTGGGTCACGATGATGATGGTAAAGTCCTTCTTCAATTCCAACATCGTTTCTTCCAGCTGGGCTGTCGCAATCGGATCCAAGGCTGACGCAGGTTCATCCATCAAGAGGATATCTGGTTTAACAGAGATAGCACGAGCGATACAGAGACGTTGCTGCTGACCACCTGATAGGGTCAAGGCAGACTTGTGTAAATCGTCCTTGACCTGGTCCCAAAGGGCAGCCTGACGGAGAGAGGTTTCCACAATTTCATCCAAGACTTGCTTGTCCTTAACTCCTGCACGTTCATGGGCAAAAGTGATGTTACGGTAGATAGACTTGGCAAAGGGATTTGGGCGTTGGAAGACCATTCCGATATGCTTACGCATCTCATAGACGTTGATTTCTGGACGGTTGACATCAATCCCTTGGTAGAGGATTTGACCTGTGACCTTGGCAATATCAATGGTATCATTCATACGGTTGAGACTGCGGAGGTAGGTTGATTTTCCTGAACCAGAAGGGCCAATTAAGGCAGTAATTTTATTCTTTTCAAATTGCATATCGATGCCCTTAATAGATTCATTTTTACCGTAGTAAACATGTAAATCCTTAGTTGAGAGGGCCACTTTCTCTTCAGGAAAGGTGATGATATGCTTTTCATCCCAATTATATTTTGACATGGCTTCTCCTTTAGGCAGCGGTTAATTTCTTATGTAGGTAGCTTCCGAGTTTACGGGCTCCAAAGTTAAAAATGAGGATAAAGATAAGGAGCACGGCCGCAGAACCTGCTGATACGATAGTTCCATCTGGAATAGTACCTTCACTATTGACTTTCCAGATATGGACAGCCAAGGTTTCTGCTTGACGGAAGATAGAGATTGGACTGGTCACACTGAGAATATTCCAGTTAGACCAGTCAAGGGCTGGAGCGGATTGTCCTGCTGTATAGATAAGAGCCGCAGCCTCACCAAAGATACGACCAGAAGCTAAGACGACCCCAGTCACAATACCTGGAAGAGCTTCTGGAATGACCACATGAACCACTGTCTCCCAACGAGAAATCCCAAGGGCCAGACCAGCCTCACGTTGCGTATGGTGAACGTGTTTCAAGCTGTCTTCAACATTACGAGTCATCTGAGGTAAGTTAAAGACTGTCAAGGCCAAGGCACCTGAAATGATTGAAAATCCATACTCAAACTGAACTACAAAGATCAAGTAACCAAAGAGACCTACAACCACAGATGGGAGTGAAGACAAGATTTCAATACAGGTTCTGACAAAATTGGTCACAGGACCTTTTTTAGCATATTCAGCTAGGAAAATCCCAGCTCCCATAGACAAGGGCACAGAAATAATCAAGGTAATAACCAGAAGGAAGAAGGAATTATAGAGCTGAATTCCAATCCCTCCGCCTGCTTGGTAAGAAGATGATTTGCCAGTCAAGAAAGACCAAGAGATGTGGGGCAAACCACGAACCAAGATATAAAGAATCAAGGATGCCAAGATGGCAACAATAATTCCTGCAATCGAGTAGAGGACAGCTGTTGCAATTTTATCTAATTTCTTAGCGTGCATAGTTTTTCTTTCCTCTTTCTTTCGTAATCAATTTAATCACACTGTTGAAGGCCAAACTCATCAAAAGCAAGACTAAGGCTAGTGACCAGAGAACGTTATTGTCAACAGTTCCCATAACGGTATTTCCGATACCCATGGTCAAGACAGAGGTCAAGGTTGCAGCAGGTGTTGTCAATGAAGTTGGGACAACGGCTGAGTTTCCGACGACCATCTGAATGGCCAAGGCCTCACCAAAGGCACGCGCCATCCCAAAGACCACTGCTGTAAAAATCCCTGAACGCGCCGCCTTCAAGGTCACGCGCCAGATGGTTTGCCAACGAGTAGCCCCCATAGCCAAACTAGCTTCGCGGTAGTGACGAGGCACCGCACGCAAACTATCGGTTGTCATAAAGGTTACCGTCGGTAAAATCATGACAAAGAGAACGAAAATCCCTGACAAGATCCCAAAACCAGTTCCACCAAAGACACTGCGGACAAAAGGAACTACAACCTGCAAACCAATAAATCCATATACGACTGAAGGAATCCCGACCAGCAATTCAATGGCTGGTTGCAAGATTCTAGCACCTTTTGGTGAGACTTCGGTCATAAAGACAGCTGCTCCAATGGCAAAAGGAGTTGCGATAAGGGCTGATAGGATTGTGACAATAAAGGAACCCAAAATCATAGGAAGGGCACCAAATTGTTTACCTGAAGGATTCCAAGTTTGGCCAAATAGGAAATCAAAGATATTGACCCCATTGATAAAGAAGGTCGACAAACCTTTTTGGGCTACGAAGATCAAAATCATAGCCACAATAATGACAATCAAAGACAGACAGGCAAAGGTCAAGCCTTTTCCAAGTTTCTCTAAACGAGAGTTCTTTGAGGGAGAAAGTAATTTTTTAGCTAATTCTTCTTGATTCATTATTGACTCCCTTCTAGTGCTGTCACCGTTCCTACAGCATCTTTTTCAACTTTCATTTCCTTGACAGAAATATAGCCCATTCCCTTAACGATTCCACTTTGCGCTTCATCTGAGAGGACAAAGTTGAGAAATTCTGCTACCAATTCATTTGGTTGACCTAGGGTGTACATGTGTTCATAAGACCACAAAGGCCAGTTATTGCTTGTAACATTTTCTGCAATCGACTCATAGCCGTTCAATTTCATGCGTTTAACCGAGTCATCCACATAGGCAAAAGCTAGGTAAGAAATGGCTCCTGGTGTCTGGGAAACAATGTTTTTGACCATCCCATTTGAATCCTGTTCTTGACTCTGCACGGCAGATTGACCATCCATGATAACACTATCAAAGGTTGCACGCGAACCAGAACTTGCCGCGCGGTTGATAATGGAAATGGCTAGGTCTTTCCCACCAACCTCTTTCCAGTTGGTTACTTGGCCTGTGAAGATGCTACGGAGTTGTTCAGTTGTCAGATTTTCAACATCAACTTCCTTGTTCACAATCACTGCCAAGCCCGCTACAGCAACCTTATGGTCCACTAGAGCGGATGCATTGATACCGTCTTTTTCCTCGGCAAATACGTCTGAATTTCCTACATCAACGGCTCCAGACTGAACCTGAGACAAACCTGTACCAGATCCTCCACCTTGGACGTTGACTGTTTTTCCAACGTGCATAGAGCCAAATTCATCTGCTGCTGCTTCGACCAAGGGCTGAAGAGCCGTTGAGCCAACAGCTGTCATGGATTCCCCACGATCAATCCAGCTAGCACATCCCGCCAAAGAACCTGCCAGCAAAAGAGCTGCAAGGGATAGAGCGAGTTTTTTCCTTTTTTTCACTGTTTTTCTCCTTGAAAATAATGGTGAATGCTGTGAATTTTTTCAACTATTTATTTATGTTTTTCTTTTGATAATTGGGAGCCAACTAAAGTTCTTATACTCAATGAAAATCAAAGAGCAAACTAGGAAACTAGCCGCAGGCTGTACTTGAGTACGGCAAGGCGACGTTGACGCGGTTTGAAGAGATTTTCGAAGAGTATTAGCTTGGTTTAACTAGAAATTTGCTTAGTTACCTTTCCACCAATTTTGACTTAAAATGAAAGACAATTTGAAAAAAATCCATACTTCCACTATAACATAGACAAGCTACTTTGACTAGCATTTTCACTTGAATCTGAGGCCTTTAGGAAAATAATTTTTCAAAACATTTCCAGTCACCTTAGCAAAGCCCAAACCATTGCCTTGAACCAAAACTTGGTACCAACCATTTGGCATACTTTCCGCCAGCTGAACGGTTTCTCCAGCCACATACTTTACAAACGCTTCTTGGTCAATTTCAACTGACTGCTTGACCTGACTCGGTTTCAAGGCTAGACCAAGAGCGAAACTGGGTTCAAAGCGTTTCTTCTTAAAAGTACCCAAATGCAGACCATTCCGAGCAATCTTGAGTTTTCCTAAATCTGGCAAGAGTTCTGGCAAGAGATAAAGCTGGTCTCCAAAAGTCTGCAAGATACCCGGTAGATTGACCTTCAAATGTTTTTGGGCAAATTCCTGCCACAAGATAACTTGTTCACGACTGAGATTGCTCTTACTTGCCTTAAATTTAGGGGCGGGATGTTCACCTTTAAATTGCAAATGGGCTACAAATTGCCCCTCTCCCTTAAAATGATGAGGATACATCCGAGCCGTTTCTGGCAGGTCAATACCAGCTACCATTCCATTGATATGTTCAACTGGCAGCAAGTCAAAATCATACTCTTCCAGTAGCCAATTGACAATCTCCTCGTTTTCCTCGGGAGCCCAGGTACAGGTTGAATAAACCAAGCGACCACCTTCAGCTAGCATGGTTACTGCATCTTCCAGAATTTCTCTTTGCAAACTTGCACATTGACTCGGATAATCTAAGCTCCAATAGTCCATAGCATCTGGTTGCTTACGGAACATCCCTTCCCCTGAGCAAGGGGCATCAAGGACAATGAGGTCAAAATAGCCCTTAAAAACCTTGGCCAAGCGGTCAGCAGATTCATTGGTCACCACGACATTTGTCGCTCCAAAGCGCTCCATGTTTTCTACTAAAATCTTGGCCCGTTTGCTTGAAATTTCATTGGAAACGAGAAGACCCTCCCCTGCTAGATAGGCTGCTAGCTGAGTTGATTTACCACCTGGAGCAGCGGCCAAATCCAAGACCTTCATCCCAGGACTGGGCTTGGCTACCTGAGCCACCATCTGAGCAGCGGGTTCTTGCGAATAAACTAAACCAGTAGCATGCTCAGGCGATTTCCCTGAAACCTTCCCATAATGTCCCCAAGGGGTTTGCGGAATGGCATCAGGAAAGGAAACTGGCGCTTCTTTTAAAGGATTGACCCGAAAGGCCGAAACCGCTTCCTCCTCAAAAGAGGCAAGAAAATCTCTTGCCTCATCTCCTAGTATCTCTTCATATTTTTCAACAAATCCTTCTGGAAATTGCATTTAAGTTCTTTTCCTTTCGTAAATATAGGACTGAATTTCCTCCAGCATCTCAAGAGGCACCATCATGACCGGTTGTCTGGTTTGAAAATCAAGCGGTTGACCAGATAGGGTTACCACCCGATAGCCCAGACTTTCCCCTAAAATACTAGCCGCAGCATAATCCCATGGTTGCAGATAGGTGACATAGGTCAATAAATGCCCTGACAAAATCTTGGCAAAACTAATGGCCGCACTCCCATAGACACGTACACCGAGGACCGCTCGACCCAAATCAGCCAGCCCCCATTCGTTGGTTTCCAACATACCACTATTCCCTGCAATGAGAAAAGCTCCAAGCGGTTTTGCTTTAAAGGGAGCTAGGGGCTTATCATTTCGACAGACTGGAAACTTACCACCACCGTGGTAACAATCCCCTTTGACCACATCATAAATCAAACCAAACTGTCCCTGACCATTTTCAAAATAAGCCACCATAACAGCAAAATCTTCCTGCTGGGCGACAAAGTTATTGGTACCATCAATGGGATCAATGACCCAAACCTTGCCCTCTTGAACCGAGGCTCGCAGACAACCTTCTTCAGCGCAAATCTTATCCTCAGGATAACGGGACAAAATCTCACCAACCAAGAGCTCCTGAACTTCCTTGTCCAGTCTGGTCACTAAATCTGTTGGAGAGGACTTGGTCTCAACGCACAAGTCTTCCTGCATGTGGTCAAGAATATACTGACCCACCTTCTTAACAAGCTCTTTAGCAAATTCAAATTTACTTTCCAAGAGAAATCTTTCCTTCCCCTTTTTCCTTGGCAGCCTGAACTGCTCGGTAAAGCGAATAGCCACTCACCGTTTCAAATTCTCGTCCCAAACGTTTCTCTTCGCTCTTACTTGGCACGACAGACTTGAAACCCTTATAGGAATCCAGCAGCTTTTTAGCCTCTACCTTGCCTTCATATGCAGCTTCAACATCATTAAAAAAAGAAAGCACTGAAGCAAGTTCTTCAGTGCTCCACGACAAATCTAGTGGGTAACTATACTGTTTGTTCATTAACTAATACCAGCTCTCATTCTTGCTTCTTTTAGTTCTTGCTTACGGTAACTACGAGGGAGAAAAGCACGAATCTCATCTTCATTAAAACCGATTTGCATACGTTTGGCATCGATAATAATTGGACGACGCAAAAGACTAGGGTACTGCTCAATCAAATGAAGCAATTCCGATACCGAAATACTTTCTACATCAATATCTAATTTTTGAAAAATTTTTGAACGAGTTGAAATGATGTCATCAGTACCATTTTCGGTCAAGGAAAGGATGTGTTGCAATTCTTTTCTTGTTAAAGGACTGGTCATAATATTGTGTTCTACAAAGGGAACCTTATGTTTTTCTAACCAGGCCTTCGCCTTACGACATGATGTACAGCTCGGTGATAGAAATAGTGTAATCATGCTTTTCTCTTCTTATCTATACTTTGCTACTTCTATTATACAAAAAAATAAAGCGCTTGACTAGGGATTTTTAGAAAAAAAGCCTATTTTTTCAAGAAAAATAGACTGTTTGCGAACGATTGACACAATTGGATTTGATTAATTCATTCTTAACGATAGCTTTAAATCACATGCATTTTTATATATACAAATTAAAAACAGCTTTCAATTCACTTCCTACGACTTTTCAGATACAGATAGCCAAAGAAGCTTTCATAGAGGGCGAAAAAGAGGAGGAAGGCATGGAGGAAAAAGGTCTCTGGCAAAATCAGAATAACAGGATCCTTGGCTGGATCAAAGAGCCAAGTATCATCTCCCACAAAGAGAATTTGATGGAAAAGAGTAAAGAATTGGTCAAAACCAATCAAAACTCCCCCAAGTCCAATCAGTAAAGGCAAGACCACTAGAGCCAGAAGCCCTTTACTAAATAGAGACAAGAAGCCCTTTTTCACAATCCCTTTGACAAAAAAATAGAAACTTGGCAGTGTCACTAGAGCTACTAGCTGAACCAAGTGAAAGAAATTCTTGACCACTGCGAAATGGTGCAGACCAGCTGCTGACGAACGAAAATCTGGCATCTCTAGAACCTGACTAAAAGGATTGGTCAGGTAATCCATCAAGATATGAAAATTGTATTGAATGGTTTCTGGTTTTAGATAAACTCGATTCGTTAAGTTCAGCCACTGAATTTCCAGCGGATAAAAAATCCAAGCCAGATAAATAGTCAGAAGGATTGAGAGGGAGAGGAGAAAGAGCATAGAGCCCCAAAAGGTCAGTTTAGTTTTCATCAAAGTTCCACTCCGCAAGGCTAGAAACCACATGAGTCGGTGCGATTGGTAGGTCTGCCACTTCTTCTGCCTTGGTAAAACCTGTCGTCACCAAGAGCGTTGGAATGCCATTGTCAATCCCTGCTCGAATATCAGTCAAGTAATTGTCCCCAACCATGATTAATTCTTCACGTTGCAAACCTAAGTGCTCAACCGCCTTATCCATAATGATGGCATTTGGTTTCCCGATATAAACAGGCTTCACTCGTGTTGCCACTTCAAGAAGGGTAATCAGTGAACCAGCACCAGGCAAAAGACCACGCTCTGTCGGGATGTTGAGGTCAGGGTTGGTTCCGATAAAGTAGGCACCCTTTTGAATAGCTAGAGTTGCTGTGGCAAATTTTTCATAGTCTACTTGCCAGTCCAGGCCTACTACCACATAGGCAGGATTTTCCTTATCTTCCACATAACCAGCCGCCTTGATGGCTTCCTTGAGCCCTGCTTCTCCGATGACATAGACGGTCTTTTCCAGTCCCAAGTCATTCATATAGTCGATGGTTGCCAAAGTCGCTGTGTAGACAGTCGATAGGGGCGTATCGATATTAAAATTCTGAGCCAACATCTCCTGAACACTCTCAGGAGTACGGGTTGTATTGTTGGTCACAAAAAGATAAGGAATGTCCCGCTTTTGCAATTCATGGACAAAAGCCTCTCCTGCTGGGATTCTGTCTTTCCCCTTATAAATGGTTCCGTCTAAATCAATTAAATAGCCTTTATATTTCATCTATTTATCCCTAATCCTTTTTTATTTCTTGCCAAGTGATGATTGCTTGGGCATTGGTAGCTCCGTCGCTTGTGATCTCATGCTTGCTTTCCAGTCCAGTCCGTTCAACAGCCGATGTAATCACCCCACCTGGTCGAACTTCCTTGACATACTTGAGGTTGATTTTCTTGGGAATATACTGGGTCAAAAAGTCAGCTCCCATGACTTCAAAAATCCAGTCCAAGTATTTACTGTTATTGACATGACCATTCATATCCAAATCGTAAAAACGGACATGGTAATCCTTGCTGACTGGTTCGTTCAATGACTCATACTTTGGGCCGCGGATAAGTTTTTTATCAAAATCAGACTGATACGGAGCCACAATCTCAGGTTCGACAGCATGGACTTTTCGACTGTCTCGGTCCATGAGAACAAAGGTCGCCATCATATGGATAAGCTCCTGCCCCGCTTCATCATAAATGGTAAAGCGACGGTAGCAAAAGAGTCGATTGTAGCTCAGGGCTTCCGTTTCGATGGTAATTTCTTCCGCAAAACGAGGCAAACGAACCACCTCAATATCATAGTCTGTGATAATCCAGACCAGATTATAGTCTTCCAAAATGGCCTTATCACTAACTCCTAATTCAATCGACTGCATCCCTGAAACTTGCAGGGATAGCAAAATCACATCTGGAAGCTTGATATGACCGTTCATATCAGCCATATCAAAAGGAATTTTCATGTTCATTTGATAAGTTAAGCCCATCATTCTACTCCAAAATAAATCGTTCTGCTACGGTGTCTCCTAAAAAGAGACCTCTTTTTGTCATGCGCACGCGATCACCGTCTATTTGCATGAGACCTTGTTGAACCAAATCTCTGACAATTTCTCCATAGAGCCCATCAAAAGACCGTCCAAATTTTTCCTCAAATCGCGCCATAGATACCCCTGATTTCTTGCGAAGCCCCAGGAACATTTCTTCTTCCATCTGCTCTTTTTGACTCAGGTGCTCTTCTGTAATACGAGCATTGCCTTCCTCAACTGCACTGAGATAATGACGAATGGGACCATGGTTTTTATAGCGCACTCCGTTGACATAGCCGGATGCCCCAGCACCGATGCCATAGTATTCAGCATTGTCCCAGTACATGAGATTGTGACGACTTTCAAAACCGGGTTTGGAGAAATTAGAAATCTCATAATGCTCAAAACCTGCTCGCTCCAGCTCTGCGATGATATACTCAAACATCTCCGCTTCCAGTTCCTCTTTAGGCAGAGGCAATTTCCCTCGTCGCATACGGTTCATAAAGACCGTATGATTTTCCAAAATCAAGCTATACAAACTCATATGGGGAATATCCAGTCCAATGGCCTTAGCCACATTTTCCTTGACCTGCTCCATGGTCTGACCAGGCAGTGCATAAATCAAGTCGATAGAGATATTGTCAAAACCAGCCAGTTTCAAGCGGTCGATATTTTCATAAATATCCTTCTCCAAATGACTGCGCCCAATTTTTTTCAGCATCTTGTCGTCAAAGGTCTGCACACCTAGTGAAACACGATTGACAGCCGAGTTTTTCAAAACGGCTATCTTATCCGCATCCAAATCGCCCGGATTGGCTTCAATGGTCAACTCTTCCAAGGCAGACAAGTCTAAGTTTTTAGTCAATCCATCCAATAATACCTCCAGTTGCGGAGCTGATAGGGCTGTTGGTGTCCCACCACCGATGTAGAGGGTTCTCAACTTTTGAATATCATAAGAACGAAACTCTTCTAACAGATGCTCCAAATAGCTATCTACTGGCTGATTCTTGATGAAAACCTTTGAAAAGTCACAATAATAACAAATCTGGGTACAAAATGGGATATGCACATAGGCTGACGTTGGTTTTTTCTGCATAATAATTATTATACCACAAAAGCGAACAATACTTAGAATTCCGTTTAACAAAATCCTAGCATTGTTCGCTTTCATCCTATGCACTTATTTTAGAGGAAACAGTAGATTAAAAAGAGGGAACCCCCCTCTTCATTGACTCTATACAATCTGCAAAGGTAAAACCTCATTAGATTATATGAAAGATATGGATTTTATAAAAGATAAGAAAAATAAAAGTTAAAATCTATAGGCAATTTAATACCAATTAACACCTATTCTATCCTTGGGAATCTATAAATTCATGTAATTTATCTTGCAATAATTTTCCTCTATCTTTTATAAAGATATCATATATAGATTTATTTATTTCCTTCTCGCGCTCACATATATCTTTTTTTGAAATATGCACTTTATCTATTTTAAATATATCATTAATTTTTAAATATTTTTCCTCACAAGTTAAACTTTTCTTCTTTTTAGCAAATGATCCATTACTAATCTTTCGATTTGTTTCTTCTGTTAACAAAGTCAGATTACCGATTCTATTTTTCAACTTAGAATTTTTTTTATTAAATTTATTGAAGTACTGATTTTGAGGAATAATATGTTCGATTTCCCATATCGAATCTTTATTAAATTTATATTTTTTTAAAAGAGTATTGATATTACTTTCAGAATCAAACAAAGAAAGACATATAAGAATGAATCTTGTAAACTTTCTATGCTTACTATAAAAATTGGAGATATTTGGAGAAACATAGTATTCATAGATAGTATAATGCCTTTTCACATAATTTATAAGATAATCAGTTAATTCATCAACATTTTCTAAACTAGGATTCTCTTCTTGATTTTTTCCTTTTAAATCTACAATTATGGATTTATCAAACATTAAGTTTAAATAATCATCATAATTATTTTTCATACTTACAGTGTCTCCCTTTCAAAATCTCTTTTACTTTTAGTGTATCAGCTCGGAAATGTTAACTAATAAATCCTATGATGTTGTATCTAAATAAATTTCCCAACCGCTATCCCTGATAATAATCATATCATTTTCGAAATCCACAACTATTGTATCACTAAAACTTAATGGAGGATTATCTCCAAATCGCACTCTAAGGCTATGTACATCCCAGTTTATCAATAAGGCACCATTGTAATATCTCACATTAACACGTCCTGTAGTCCTCCTATTATCACGTTCAAGACTATAATTCCAATACCAATTTGGTCTGTCTATTTCACTCAAAATATCTCTTAATCTATATTCAACCATATCAAACCTTCTCCTTTACGCATTGTTTAAAGCGCTTACATTTATTCTAAAGAAAGGCGGATAGAAAGTAGCTTTTAAAGCTCTTTCTATCCGTTACTTCCTTCAAGAATTAACACTAACTGTTTTCAGTTCAATTTAATGACTCATCTTAATTATTTCGTGTTTCTTCTTCATCGTCTTTCTTCTTTTTAGCAAATAGCAAACCAAATGCTCCAAGAAGAGAGAGAGCTCCTAATGCACCGGTAGCACGGTCTTCTTGTGTACCCGTATTTGGCAATACTGCTTGTGGTTGAGAAACTGATGGATTAGTTTCTGACACTTCATTCGGCAATTGAGCAGGTACTTCAACTGTTTGACTTGGTTGTTCAGTCGGCTGAGTAGCTGGTACCTCAGCAGGGGTAGCAGTATCTGGTCTAGGATTCGTATCGTCAGATGGTGTAGTTGGGCTTTGTTGACCGTCACCTGTTGTCCCTATCCCTTCTGTGTATTCTGGTACTTCAACTATAGGTGGCACAATTGTTATTAGCTCGGTTCCTGGAATCACATGACTGATGCCGGTCGTTGGATCGGTCACTGTCGCTGTGCCGTCGTCTCCTACTGTTACTTCCTTACCTGGGTTCTTCGCTTTGACTTTGTCTACCACTTGTTTTTTCTCTTCTGGAGTTAAGTGGGATTTGTCTTTGACTGGAACTTTTTCGGTTGGTTTCACTGGTTCAAAGTCTTGGTTCACTAAGTCGCTTCCTGGAATTGTGTGACTGATTCCTGTTGTTGGATCTGTCACTGTCGCTGTGCCGTCGTCTCCTACTGTTACTTCCTTACCTGGGTTCTTCGCTTTGACTTTGTCTGCCACTTGTTTTTTCTCTTCTGGAGTTAAGTGCGCTTTGTCTTTCACTGGAACTTTTTCGGTTGGTTTCACTGGTTCGAAGTCTTGGTTCACTAGGTCTGTTCCTGGAATGGTATGACTGATTCCTGTTGTTGGATCGGTAACTGTTGCGGTGCCGTCATCTCCTACCGTTACTTCCTTACCTGGGTTCTTATCTTTGACTTTGTCTGCCACTTGTTTTTTCTCTTCTGGAGTTAAGTGGGCTTTGTCTTTGACTGGAACTTTTTCATCTGGTTTCACTGGTTCGAAGTCTTGGTTCACTAAGTCTGTTCCTGGAATTGTATGACTGATTCCTGTTGTTGGATCTGTCACTGTTGCTGTGCCGTCGTCTCCTACTGTTACTTCCTTACCTGGGTTCTTATCTTTGACTTTATCTGCCACTTGTTTCTTCTCTTCTGAAGTTAAGTGGGCTTTGTCTTTGACTGGAACTTTTTCAGTTGGTTTCACTGGGGTGAAGTCTTCAACTACTGTCTTATCTGGTGTTAACGTTGCGGTTGTTCCATCGTTAAACGTTACGGTTGCTGTTCCGTTTTCTGATACTACTACTGTCTTAGCGTTTGGATTAACTTTCTTGATCTCTGCTTCAACTTTGCCTTTGTCTTCCTCTGTTAACGATGAAGTGTTCTTAACTGGTGTCTTAGCTGGATCTACTAATCCATTTGATTGTGCTTCAACTACTGTCTTATCTGGTGTTAACGTTGCGGTTGTTCCATCGTTAAACGTTACGGTTGCTGTTCCGTTTTCTGATACTACTACTGTCTTAGCGTTTGGATTAACTTTCTTGATCTCTGCTTCAACTTTGCCTTTGTCTTCCTCTGTTAACGATGAAGTGTTCTTAACTGGTGTCTTAGCTGGATCTACTAATCCATTTGATTGTGCTTCAACTACTGTCTTATCTGGTGTTAACGTTGCGGTTGTTCCATCGTTAAACGTTACGGTTGCTGTTCCGTTTCTGATACTACTACTGTCTTAGCGTTTGGATTAACTTTCTTGATCTCTGCTTCAACTTTGCCTTTGTCTTCCTCTGTTAACGATGAAGTGTTCTTAACTGGTGTCTTAGCTGGATCTACTAATCCATTTGATTGTGCTTCAACTACTGTCTTATCTGGTGTTAACGTTGCGGTTGTTCCATCGTTAAACGTTACGGTTGCTGTTCCGTTTTCTGATACTACTACTGTCTTAGCGTTTGGATTAACTTTCTTGATCTCTGCTTCAACTTTGCCTTTGTCTTCCTCTGTTAACGATGAAGTGTTCTTAACTGGTGTCTTAGCTGGATCTACTAATCCATTTGATTGTGCTTCAACTACTGTCTTATCTGGTGTTAACGTTGCGGTTGTTCCATCGTTAAACGTTACGGTTGCTGTTCCGTTTTCTGATACTACTACTGTCTTAGCGTTTGGATTAACTTTCTTGATCTCTGCTTCAACTTTGCCTTTGTCTTCCTCTGTTAACGATGAAGTGTT
>NZ_AFQV01000001.1 GCF_000220085.1 Streptococcus mitis SK1080
GTTGTGCGTGTCTGGTGCTTTTACTGTGATTGTTGGATTTGTATTTATCGGAGTTGTGTATGTCCATTTTCCACCAACAGCTGGATTTCCTTTTGAATTATCATAGTGTACACGTGCCATTACACTTCTAGCATCAGCTTTCATTGTAAATGGAATGTCAGATTTCTGATTTGAATCTTTAATGTGTAATTTGAATACTCGTTCAGCTGGGTTTGAAGTTGTTGAAACAGTTAGCTCAGTTGTTGTTTTTCCTGTCGCTCTATTATTGACAGATTCTTCTACTTGCCATCCGTTATCTGTTTTATTGATTCCATATTGGAAGCTATTGCCTTCTTTACTTGCGATTATCACATAGAATCTTCCAGCATCATGAGGGACACGAAGTGTAATATCACGACCAGCTTGTAGCGGTTCATCAAAAGTGATTACATCGCTTAATTGAACATTAGCTGTTGTATCTGTTGATTCGATTCCATGCATCACTTGTTTCACTGAAACTGGCTTCGTTGATTTTGTATTCGCATCTTGCTTAACGTTTTGCGTTAAAACTTCGTTATTTTTTAAGTTGTATGTCCAATTTCCATCTGAACCAACTGTTGTCTCAACTGTTTTACTACCTTGTAAATCAATCTTCACTGTAGCTCCTGCGATACCTGTACCTGAGATACTACGTTCTGTCGAACCTAAATCCCCTTGAAAGTTTGCACTTGGCGTAAT